>NZ_JBIVHT010000014.1:0-146117 GCF_044749325.1 Pseudomonas sp. NPDC089428 | reverse complement strand
TTGATGCCCTCGGGGCTTTCGTAGCCGTAGGCAAGGCCGCCGATGGTGGTGGCCTCGCCGATGCCTTCGACGCCGTCGCTGCAGCGCAGGCGCAGGACCACCAGGGTTTGCTGCTGCATGGTGTGCATCGCCAGCTTGTGCGGGCGAATGGTCGGCAGGTCCACAATAATTGCGTCGATACGCTCGATCAGGGCGTTTGTCATGGTTCGAAAGTCTCGTCAGATCAGGCCGCGGGCTGCAAACCCGCCACTACAGTTACTTGATTATTCAAGCATTGCGCGAGACCCTGAGGGCCGTCCAATATCAAATGAATCTCCCACCATACCCTGGAGGTCTGATGGAGCTGCGCCACCTTCGCTACTTCAAGGTCCTGGCCGAAACCCTGAACTTCACCCGCGCCGCCGAACTGCTGCACATCGCCCAGCCGCCGCTGAGCCGGCAGATCAGCCAGCTGGAAGAACAGCTCGGGACCGTGCTGGTGCTGCGCGAACGCCCGCTACGCCTGACCGAGGCCGGGCGCTTCTTCTACGAGCAGACCTGCACCCTGCTGGAGCAACTGGAGAACATCAGCGACAACACCCGGCGCATCGGCCAGGGCCAGCGCCAGTGGCTGGGCATCGGCTTCGCCCCTTCGACCTTGTACACGGTACTGCCGGAGCTGATCCGTGAGCTGCGCAAGGACAGCGAACTGGAACTGGGCCTGAGCGAAATGACCACCCTGCAGCAGGTCGATGCACTGAAAAGCGGGCGCATTGATATCGCCTTCGGCCGCATCCGCATCGACGACCCGGCAATCCAGCAACAGGTGCTGCGCGAAGACCCGCTGGTGGCCGTACTGCCCAAGGGCCACGCCTTGGCCGGTGCCCCGCTGACCCTCGAACAGCTGGCCAGGGAAGCGTTCATCCTCTACCCCGCCAACCCCAGGCCGAGCTACGCCGACCACATCCTCGCGCTGTTCGCCCACCACGGCATGAGCCTCAAGGTCAGCCAGTGGGCCAACGAGCTGCAGACCGCCATCGGCCTGGTCGCCGTGGGGCTGGGCGTGACCCTGGTGCCGGAGTCGGTGCAACAGCAGCACCGAACCGATATCGAGTACGCCAGCCTGCTCGACCGCAGCGCAGTCAGCCCGATCATTCTCAGCCGTCGCAAAGGCGACAGCAGCCCGATCGTGCAGCGTTGCCTGGCACTGATCGCCCAGCAGGCCGAGAGTGCGCCCCTGCTTTAGCCACGCTCGAAGAAGCTGCTGCCCTTTTCCTTGAGCAGCGTCACCAGCGCCCCTGCCGCTGGCGACAGGTAGCCGTCCGTGCGCACCGACACGGCTACCGTGCGGCGCATGGTGGTCTGCTTGAGCGGCACTTCGCGCAGCCAGGACATGCCCAGTCCATGCTCGAGGGTTTCCCGGGCGGCGAAGCTGAGCAGCTGAGTGCGCGCGATCAGACGGGGCAGCAACGAGATGGCATTGGTCTCGATCTGCACTTGCGGCGCCGGCAACTGGTGGGCGATGAACACATTGTCGATCCAGCGCCGGGCGGTCACCGTCGGCCCCGCCAGCACCCAGCGGTACTGGCAGAGGCTCTGCAGGGAAATGGGGCCGGCGAAGATCGGGTGCTCGGCGCTGGCCACCACGATCGCTTCGTCTTCAAGGATGGGATACGTGGTGAACTCGGGATCCATGGCGATCTGCGGTGAAATGATCACATCCAGCCGGCCGCCGCGCAGGGATTCCTTGAGCACATCGTCCTGGGCGATGGACAGCTTCAAGGTCACGTCCGGTGCCCGCTCCAGCAACGCTGCGGTCAGGTGCGGCAACAGGTGATCGGCCATGCTCGCCGCGCAGCCCAGGCGGATGTTGCCGACCAGCCCGCTGGCGAAGTCGCGCACCTCGCGCTCGGTCTCGGCGATGTTCAGCTGCAGTTGCTTGCCCCGCGCCAGCAGCAGCTTGCCGACATCGGTGAGCTTGATCCGCCGGCCGTCGCGCTGGAACAAACGGGTACCCAGTGATTCTTCCAGGCGCTGGATGCTCTTGCTCAGCGCCGGCTGGCTGCGGTTGAGCTTTTCCGCTGCCCGGCCCAGGTGGCCCAGCTCGGCGATGGTTTCAAAATAGGTGAGGTCACGCAGGTCCATGATTCATGAATTTCAGTTATGGATTCATCAAAAGTAGAAAATAGACTTGATCGATTGCGCCGTCGATAATTTTCTCCGCTGGCGCTGCCAGCCCCCGCGTTACCGCTGCGCAAGGAGTATCCACGTTGCACACCGCCCTACCCCCCGCTTGCAAAACCCTCTCCCAATGGCTCGCCCTGTTGATCTGCGCCGGTGCGTTCGGCCAGTTGCTGCATGCCCTGGCCGTACCGGCCGGGTTGTTCCTCGGCCCCATGCTGGTGGCCATCGTCTTCGGCGTCTCAGGCGCGCGCCTGCACCTGCACCGCCAGGTGTTCCGCTTCGGGCAGGGCTGCGTCGGCCTGCTGGTGGCCCACTCGGTGACCTGGGCGGTGCTGGTGTCGATGGCCCAGTCCTGGCACCTGATGCTGCTCGCCACCTTCATCACGGTGTTGCTAAGCGCCCTGGTCGGCCTCGGCACCGTACGCTTCGGTGGCATCCCCGGCAGCACCGCCGCCTGGGGTACGGCACCGGGAGCGGCTTCGGCGATGGTGTCGATGGCCGAGGATAATGGCGCCGACGGTCGCGTGGTGGCGACCATGCAATATGTGCGGGTGGTGTGCGTGGTGATGATCGGCTCGCTGGTCAGCCACCAGCTCGGCGCCACGCCGGGCGCAGGCGCGGTGGCCCATGCGCCGGTGGTGCTGGAAGGCCCGCACCTGCTCGACAGCCTCCTCAGCCTGGGCGTGGTGCTGGTGGGCATCACCCTCGGTAACCGCCTGCCTGCCGGTGCCTTGCTGACACCGCTGCTGCTCGGCGGCGCCCTGCAACTCAGTGGGCTGCTGACCATCCGCTTGCCCGAGCCTCTGCTGGCCGTTGCCTACGGCGCCATCGGTTGCTACATCGGCCTGCGCTTCGACCGGCAGACCGTGCGTTATGTGTGGAAGCGCCTGCCGACCATGATTGCCGGGGCGCTGGCGTTGATCGTGCTGTGCGCCGCTTGCGCCTACCTGCTGGCCCTGGCGATGGGCACGGACTTCCTGTCGATGTACCTGGCCACCAGCCCAGGTGGGCTGGATGCCATGGCGATCATCGCGGTGGAAACCCATGCCGATGTCGGGTTGGTGCTGGCGATGCAGACGTTGCGGTTGTTCGGGGTGATTCTGACGGGGGCCTTCTGTGCGCGGCAGATCATTCGCCTGACTCGGGGGTAGAGGGTTGCGGCGCCACAATCCCCAAGTCAGGCAGGCGTGATCAACCCTACCCTTGCAATGCAGCCTCGATCTTTGCCACATCGATCTTGCCCATGTTCATCATGGCTTCGAACGCCCGCTTGGCCGCGGCCTTGTCGGGGCTGGCGATGGCGTCGAGGAGAACACGCGGGGTGATCTGCCACGAGATGCCCCATTTGTCCTTGCACCAGCCGCAGACACTTTCGACCCCGCCGTTACCCACGATGGCCTGCCACAGGCGGTCGGTTTCGGCCTGGTCCTCGGTGCAGACCTGGAACGAAAACGCCTCGCTATGTTTGAACGTGGTGCCGCCATTGAGCCCCACGCAGGGTATGCCCATGACCGTGAACTCGACGGTGATAACGTCCCCGGCCTTGCCCGAGGGGTAGTCGCCAGGGGCCGGGTGTACTGCCACCACGTGGCTGTCGGGAAAGGTCCGGGCATAGAAATTCGCCGCTTCTTCGGCATCCTTGTCGAACCACAGGCAGATCGTGTTCTTGGCAGTCATGGCAAGACTCCAGTTGAGTACAGAAAGCCTTGAGTCTAGCCCTTCAGCCCTGGCTGGCGATGGCTGCGGCCAGCGCAGCGTCGCTCACCGTCGATTGCGGATGGGCCTGGCGGTAGTCGCGCAGCGCCTGCTGCAGGCGCGGGCCGCACAGGCGACCGTTGGTCGCGACGTAGGCCAGGGCATCGTCCCGGGCGGCTTCACTGCTGCTGCGCGGGTGGCTGGTGGACTCACTGAGCGCCGCCGTGCCCAGGCTGCTGCCGATGGTGAAATGGTCGGTCACGCTGCCTTTGCCATCCATGGCCCAGACCTGACTGCAACACAGCAGGACCAGGGTGCTCGATAAACCGGATCGTTTCACGGGGCGGGCCTACCTGATAAAAAGGCAAGTTTTGCACAGCAGCACAAGCGCTGACCATGCGCGTGAAACCTCGCCGTTACCAGGATAACGGTCAGAAATACCCTACCTGCACAGGAGAAACATCCTACAACCCACCGATTCCCAGGCACTGCATCATTCCTGACAAACCTCACAAGCGACTTTTCGCAGGGAGATACAGGTTTGTCGGATTTCAAGTCAAAATTGCAGCACCTCAGCGCCGAACAGATCGAGGCGTTGTACAACGAATACATCGGCGGCGAGCGAATTGCGCTGCTGCTCGAACGCTACGCCATCGATATCGCCCCCAGCAGCCTGATCAAGGCCTTCCCCCCGGTGCCTTGTGCCGAACTCAAGTGCCCTTACTGCGAAGTCAGCCTGTATGAGCGGCGCAAAAGCCGCTCGGCCAACAGCTGGAACGACAACCTGGCCTACTGCCCGAACTGCGCCCATCGCCATTACTTCCCAGGGCGTAACAAATGGCAACGCGAATGCACCTGCGTGCCGTGCCAGGCGGCACGTGAACGGGCCAGGCAGGCAAAGGCCATCGAACAGCGCAAACGTATCCACGAACACTGGTCATTGGCCAAGCGCCTGCCCGTGCCGTTGCACACGCTGCCGATCACCCGCCAGTTGCAGCTGCTGGCCATGCTCGAGATACGCATGGATGCACAAAGGGATTGCATCCAGGCGGCGGAAAAAAACCTCTCAGACGCGCGCATCAGCCCCTCGTCGAGCATGGATTCGGCCATCCTGCTGGCACTGCACGAAGATCAGATCCTGCTGGTTGACCCCGATTCACCGCTGGATGCCTTCAGCGACGACCCTACGCCGAAGGCGTGGCAGAACAAAGTCCGCTGGATTGCCAATGTCAGCCTGGATTGCCCGCAGCGGGCCAGCGTTGTCCCCCTTTACCGCGCACTGCACAAGGCGCTGTCCAATGGCCCGCAGCCGCAATGGCATGACGAACTCGTCGCGGCCATCAAGCAACTGTGCAACGAAGAAGTCTGTGCCTACATCGCCACCCGTAGCGCGGAACACGGCCTGCCCTTCGAGGCCAGGAAGAAAGCCGCCGAAGTCGCTGCGCAGTTGCTCGAGGCGCACCCCGTGCGGCACATCTGGTCACTGGCCAACACCGCCGTCCGTGGGGCGCTGTCATTCATCGCTCGCGCCCAGGTCAACAAACTCCATGCCGCCAACACCATTCCCGGGAGCATGCTGTCGCTGAGCGAACGCGCCATCCGGGAACGCTGGCAGTTCACTTTATCGAGCTACGACCTCCATACCCCGCGCTCAGGCTTCAGCCAGGCGCTGTTCGACGTGCTGTTGCAACAGCATGATCACGGCCTGTGCCGCAAGGTCAGCGACTACATCGCAGAACTGCCGGGGAATGCGGATAGCAACGGTTGCACGCTGTTCTGCGCCAAGTGCGGGTCGAACCTGGTACATGTGCAGGCTGGGCCTCGGGAAACCATCGTCAATTGCAAGGACTGCCTGGCCAGGACCTTGGTGTCGACCTGACCGACACCGCCAGCCGGTTTTGACCAGCCTATCGGCTCGCTAGCGTCAGTGCCGGCGAGGTTAGTTAACTGGGCATGGGGCAATTAGCTAAAAAAAGCGCCCCGACCGGGGCGCCAAATCATTCACCGCTTACCAAAGGAGCTTGAACGCTTGCAAAGGTGAATTCACAGCACCGACAGCGGGTACTCGACGATCAGCCGCACCTCGTCCAGGTCCGACTCGAACGCCGTGGCCCGCGTGGTTGCCTGGCGCACGCGCAATGACAGGTCCTTGGCCGCGCCACTCTGCACCACATACTTGACCTCGATATCCCGCTCCCAGCGCTTCTGGTCAGTCAACGGGTTGCCGTCTGCGTCGCGGCGCATGTAGAAGGCGTTGGCGTGGGTGTAGTCAGCGTCGCTGCCTTTGCCGTAACGGGTCATGAACGACAGCCCCGGCACCCCGTAGGTCGCCATGTCCAGGTCATAGCGCAGCATCCACGAGCGCTCCTTGGGCGAGTTGAAGTCGCTGTACTGGATGGAGTTGTCGAGGAAGATCGAGTCGGACTGGCGCAGGTAGTCGAAATCGTCGTCACCGTTATTGCGCTGGTGGCTCAGCGCCACAGTGTGAGCGCCATAGCGCACCCCGACTTTCGCACTCCAGATGTCGTTGTCGAACGCACCCAGGCGCTGTTGGCCCTCATCGACGGCCTTGTAGTAGTTGAGGCCGCCGATCAGGGCGAGGTCGCCGTTCAGCGGCCAGACGGCACTGGTACCGGCGTAGTACTGGTTCCACACATCCTTGAGCCGGCTACTGAACAGGCTGACACTCACATGCTCGTTGAGGTTGTAGTCGCCGCCGCCATAGGCGATCCACGGCGAGTCCACCGGGCCGCCATAGAAGGTCACGAAATTCTCGCGCATGTCGCTGGAGACCGGCTGGCTCATGGCATGCAGGCGGCCGGCCTGCAGGGTCAAATCCTTGAGGCTGGTGTTCTCCACGGTCACACCGCGAAAGCTCTCCGGCAACAGGCGCGAATCGCCCGCAGCCACGACCGGGTTGGCCGGGAACACATCGCCCAGCTTGAGCACGGTATCGAACAGTCGCACCTTGGCGGCACCGCCCAGCTTGGTGTATTCGTCACGCGCCTGGCCGTCGTGGTCGACTGGCAACACGTCGAACGAACTGCGCCCGCCGTTGCGCCCACCGCCGGTGTCCAGCTTGACGCCGAGCATGGCGAAGGCGTCCAGGCCGAAACCCACCGTACCTTGGGTGAAGCCAGACTCGAAGCGGGTGATGATGGCGTGCGCCCAGGCCTCGGAGTAGCCATTGCTTGCAGGTTGGGTACTGCTCTGCACCGGGGCAGGCCCGTCGCGGTTGTCACGGTTGAAGTAGAAGTTGCGGTTGAGCACGTTGAGCGTGCTGCCCTCGACAAAACCTTCAGGGGTTTGTTCGGCGGCGTTGGCCAGTGCGCTGACGCCAGACAGCGCCAGGCATGCCGCCAGGGACAGGGGGGCGGTTCGGGTCATCCGAGGCTCCTTGGGTGACGATTGTTGTTGTGTCGGCGGAGTCGGAGAGTGAGGCCCGGCGGATAACGCCAAGGTGATCGGCGAATTACAATCGTGTCATGCGCGCGCAGCGGCTCTAGCTCGGCTTTTGCAACATTCTGTGGGCAATTCCTACGCCAAGCAGTGAACCTGCTTACAAAAATGCGGTCTGTCCCTCACGGTCAATTCACCGACCGGTTCGCCGGCCCCGTTGCTGATCTACAGTTACCGGGCCTATTTTTCCTGTTGCAGCGAAGACCCAACATGCCTGAATCCCGCCCAGCCTCCCTTGCCCTCCCTGCCCTGCGCGGCAGCCTGCTCGCCGCCCTGGTGGCACTAGCCGTCCCCGCGCATGCCGAAGAGCCGGCCAGCGATGCGCGCTGGGTCAGCGACAGCCTGAGCACCTACGTGCGCAGTGGCCCGACCGATGGCCACCGCATCGTCGGCACGCTCAAGTCCGGGCAGAAACTCACCCTGATCGGCAGCCAGGGCAACTACAGCCAGGTGCGTGGCCAGAACGGCGACCTGGTGTGGATCCTCACCAGCGACCTGCAGTCGGTGCCGGGCCAGAACGAACGCCTGCCGCAACTCGACGCACAGGTGGCGGAGCTGTCCGGGCAGCTCAAGACCATCGATGACAGCTGGAAGAACCGCGTGCAGGGCATGCAGGAAACCCTCGACGCGCGCAAGAAGCTCATCGATGAACTGCAGGCGCGCAACCAGGCGCTCAACGAACAGCTCGACCAGAGCCAGTCGAGCCTGCGCGACACCCAGGCACGCCTGGGCGACGAGAACAAGCAGGTGATGATGCGTTACATGGTTTATGGCGGCAGCATCGCCGGTGCTGGCCTGCTGGCGGGGCTGATCCTGCCGGCGCTGACCCGCGGCCGCAAGAAGAACGACCGCTGGTTCTGACCCTCAGTCCGCCTGCTGGCCCTGCAGGCGCCCGCTCCAGTCCTCGACCTGGCGCTGCTCCAGGCGCCGCTCCAGGGTCTTGCGCCAGGACGGCACCAGCGGCAGCGCCAGGCACTCGCGCAACAACTCCAGCTCCAGGCGTTTGTCGAACAGCACCGCTGACAGGCGTGCCACCGACCATGCCGGATGTTGCCGCTCGACCAGCTGCAGGGTATCACCGGCCTGCGCGCGGCCCTCTTCCACTACCCGGTAATACCAGCCGGTGCGACCGCTTTGCTGCACGCGCAGGGCCATCTGCGCCACGCCGAAACGGTCGTTGAGCTTCCAGCAGGGCATCCGCCCTTGGGACACTTCCAGCAGCGCCGTGCCGACGCGAATGCGGTCACCCAGGCAGATGTCCTGTTCACGCCAGCCGACGCTGCTGATGTTTTCGCCAAAGGCGCCTGGTTTGCCCAGCAGCGGATGCTCGCCCAGCTCTTCGGCCCAGGCCTGATAGTGTTCGCGTGGGTAATGGTGGATGGCTTTGTCGATGCCGCCATGCACGCGCAGGTCGCCTTGCTCGTCGCCTTCGATGCCCAGCAGGGTCACCTGGCGGGTGCCGGCCTGGGGATGCTTGTCGATAGCGCTGCGTGAGCCCGGGCGGGTGAAGGGTTGGGCGAGGCCGGTGAGCAGGTGGTCGAGGGTGGCGCTGGCCAGGGGCATGGCGGGGATCTCGTGGAAGCCTAAAGCGCGCAGCTTACACGAGCTGGCCTGTGCCGGCTTCTTCGTGGGCAGGGCCGCGAAGAAGCCGCACAGCGATCGGCTTACTTGCCTCGGGCCTTGTTGTAAATGGTCTTGGCCCGGTCAGCCGAAGCCTGGCACTGGGTCCAGTCCTGCTTTGCCTGCGAGGCCTTGGCCTGTTTCAGCAGATCATGGTAGTCATGCGCCATGCCGCCATGCAGCGCCTGGCCGTCGGTTTTATTGATGTATTCCAGATCCTTGACCTTCGCCGCGCATTCGCTTTTGGGGTCGGCATGGGCGGTAAAGCTCAACACAGAGGCAATCACCAGCAGAGGCACGAATTTCATGGGTTTCATGGAGCGTTCTCCTGGGAAATCGGAATGATCATCGAGAGACATTTGGCTCGACGCAGGGAGAAGCATAGACGGCGATGGAAAGGGCTGTGTCGGTTCAGCTTAGCGGTCGGGGGGATGAGGGAGTTGCTCGGCTGGAGAAGGCATGAGGGCTGACAGGTGCTTGCCACACCACTTTCAGCGCCTGTGAGATCGAGCGCCGCCCGCGCGGCGCTTCGCGGGGCAAGCCCGCTCCCACAGTCTGTTTCGGGCCAGTTACTCCTGTGCAAGTACCGGTGCCCGCCTTAGTGCATGACTGGAGATCAAAGGGAAGCGGGTGCGCCCAACTCACTATCGAAAGGTACAAACAAGGCGGATAGTGGAGACCTCACAGGAGTAACTGGTCCGAAACAGACTGTGGGAGCGGGCTTGCCCCGCGAAGCGCCGCGCGGGCGGCGCTCGATCTCACAAGCGCTGAAAATGTTGTGGCAAGCACTTGTCAGCCCCACCGAAGGTACTGCGAAAAACACCTGCCAGCCCCACCGATGATGCTGCAACAAACACCCGGCGCCCCTACTGCCGCAACCGCTCCAGAGCCTCCAGCACAAACCCCGTAGCCCGCTCCACCTCGCCCTCCCGACAGGCAATCCCCAGCTGGCGCCACAACCCCGGCCGCAGCGGCCGCCGCGCAATCCGCCGGTCCAGCTCGGCGGCTTCGCCTTCCTGCGGCAACAAGGTCGCGCCATAGCCGGCGCCTACCAGGCTCTTGATCGCATCGTTGTAGTTCAGCTCGATCCGCGGTTCGGGATACAGGCCTGCCGCCGCAAACCACTCACCCGTCACCCGCGACAGCTGGGTACTGCTGTCATTGAGGATCAACGCGCGCTGCCCCAGCCAGGCCGGGGTGACCTTGGCCGGCGGCTGCCACTCGGCCGGCACATACGCCAGGATCGGGTCACGCCGCCAGGGCGTGAGCCTGACGCCCTTGCCGGCCACCTGGGGCAGCGCCACCAGGCCGATATCCAGCGTGCCTTCACGCAAACGCGCAAGTGAAGCCTGGGAGGTCAGCACCTGAACCTGCACGTCGATACCCGGGTGCGCCACCCGCAGGTGCTCCAGGGCCTTGGGCAGCAGATGGGCAATGGCACCGGTGGAGGCGCCCAGGCGCACACGCCCGGTCAGGCCCTCGACCTGACGGCGCACTTCGTCCAGGGCCAGGTCGGCGTCGGCCAGCAGGCGCCGAGCGCGGGCCAGCAAGGTCTCGCCGACGGCCGTGGGGCGCACCTGGTTGCGGTTGCGGGTCAGCAGCGGCGCGCCGACCCGCGCCTCCAGCTCGGCCACGTGCAGGCTGATGGTGGGCGGCGCCAGGTTGAGCTGGCGGGCGGCTTCGGCAAAGGAACCCAGGTCGGCGATCACCACCAGGGTGCGCAGGCGATCGAGGCTGATTTCGCGCATGGGTGGCGATCCTTGATTCATCAAAACTGAATGTCAGCATCATGATATTCAAATTTTCTTTATCAGCGCCACAGGCGAGCATAGGCCATCCCCTCCCCTGATCGGACCCCGACCATGCACACCCCAGTTGTTTTCATCGACGGCGACCAAGGCACCACCGGCCTGCAGATCCACGCCCGCCTGCACGGCCGCAACGACCTGCGCCTGCTGACCCTGCCCGAGGCCGAGCGCAAAAACCCGCAGCGGCGCCGCGACGCCATCAACAGTGCCGACATCGCCCTGCTGTGCCTGCCCGACGACGCTGCCCGCGAAGCCGTGGCGGCCATCGAAAACCCGGCCGTGCGGGTGATCGACGCCAGCTCTGCGCACCGCACCACGCCAGGCTGGGTCTACGGCCTGCCGGAACTGGACGGGCAGCAGGCCGAACGTATCGCCCAGGCCAAGCGGGTCAGCAACCCTGGCTGCTACCCCACCGGCGCCATCGCCCTGCTGCGCCCGCTGGTCAAGGCCGGCCTGCTGCCGGCCGACTACCCGCTGAGCATCCATGCCATCTCCGGCTATTCCGGCGGCGGTCGCGCAGCCGTCGAGCGGCACGAGGCGCCTGGCGCTGAACATGCCCCGACCTTGCAGCTGTATGGCCTGGAACTGGCGCACAAGCACGTGCCGGAAATCCAGCAGCACGCCGGCCTGTCGGCTCGGCCGATGTTCCTGCCAGGTTATGCGGCCTATCGCCAGGGCATTGTCCTGAGCATCCCGCTGCAACTGCGCCTGCTGCCCGGCCAGGCCAGCGCCGAACAGTTGCAGGCTTGCCTGCAACAGCATTACCAGGGCGCCCGCCATGTGCAGGTGATGCCCCTGCACCAGCAGGGCCCGGCCACCCCACTCGACCCTGAGGCGCTGAATGACAGCAACGACCTGCGCCTGGCGCTTTACGCCAACCCCGAGCACGGCCAGGTGGTGCTGACGGCAGTGTTCGACAACCTTGGCAAGGGTGCCTCGGGCGCGGCGGTGCAGAACCTCGACCTGATGCTCGCCGCGATGCGCGGCTAAAAAGGGTTTAGACTGTGCACCCCGCGCCAACCCGGCGCGGGGTGAGCCAACCGCAGCCGGAGCCCGTCCACCGATGTTCATCCTGAGCCGCCTCGACAGCGTGCCGCCCGAGTCCTTCCAGAACCAGATCCGCGAGCTGGTGATCCACAACGTCGGCGCACTGAGCAGTGTCGCCATTCGTGCGGAAAATCCGCTGTACCCGCTGTACCAGTACGGCGTCGGCATGGAGGTGCACCAGTACCTGCAAGCCATGGACGGCACCCGCGGCCTGGCCGTGCAGCTGACCCTCGCCCTGGATGCCGACGCACCGGACCAGCTGCTCGGTTTCGCCCTGACCTTGCCGGCCCAGGACAACCCCCAGGCGTGCGCCCTGGCGTTTCTTGCCGTGGTGCCCAGCCACCGCCGCCAGGGCATTGCCCGCGCCCTGCTGGGTGACGTGCAGGCGCGCTTTGCCAGTGTCGAGCTCAATGCCTTTGCCAACCAGGTGCCATGGTTCGAAAACATGGGCATGCAGGTGGTCGCCGCCAGCGGGCCGCAGGTGCTGATGAGCAGTACCGGCCAGGCCAGTGGCGCGCTGATCGGCCGGCTGGACATTGCGCCGATCTACCAGACTGCCGAGGTGCTGCAGATTCACACCTACCTGCTCAATCAGCAGGGTGAAGATGCCATGCTCGATGCCGAGCAGCAGCGCGATGAGTGGCTGGATGAATTGACCGCCCAGGCGAAGGCCTGTGTGCGGGAGCGCAAGTCAGTGCACTGATTCGAGGGCCTCTTCGCGGGCAAGCCCGCTCCCACAGGGATCGCACAAATTTCCAGGCCTGTGCAATACCTGTGGGAGCGGCGGTTCGGCGCCCCGACATGCCCGCGAAGAGGCCAGACTGGCCGGTCAGGCATGTACCCAGCGCCGATGCAGCCCACGGGCCAGAGCATCAAGCATGAAGCCCAGCACGCCGATCAGCAGCACCATCGCCATCAGTTCCGAATAAGCCAGGCGGTCGCGGGTATCGAGAATGAAATAGCCCAGTCCCGCACTCACCCCAAGCATCTCGCACGGCACCAGCACGATCCACAGGATGCCAATGGCCAGGCGCACCCCGGTCAGCACATGGCCGATCACCCCGGGGATGATCACCTTGCACAAGGTTTCCCAGCGCGTGGCACTGAGGCTGCGGCTCAGCTGCAGCCAGCGCGGGTCAAGCTGGCGCACGCCTGCAGCGGTGTTCAGCAGGATCGGCCACAAGGCGGCGAAGGCCAGCAGGAAGTAGATCGGCTGGTCACCCACGCCCATCAACATCACCACCACTGGCATCCACGACAGGGGCGAGATCATCCGCAGGAACTGGAACGCCGGCGTGGTCGCCGCCTCCAGATGCCGGTAGCTACCGACCAGCAGCCCCAGCGGCACGCCGATCAGCAGCGCCAGCAACAAGCCGACCAGAATACGCTTGAGGCTGACCCAGACATGCCCGTAGACCTCACCCTGGCCGAGCAGCTCGACCAGGCTGACCAGGGTCGCCTGGGGCGAGAAGCGCGCCGACAGGCCATCGGCCTCGCCGAACAGCCGCACCCCCGCCCACCACAGCAACAGCAACCCCAGCAGGCCGACCAACCCCAGGCCGGCATGTACGACGTGCTTGCGCATCAGACCGCGAACTCCTCGCTGCGCTGGAAGTTCTCGGCGATGCCGAACACCGACGGGCCGCCGACCGCGGCAATGGCGTTGCGCACGAAGCGGTCGTCGACCAGGTCGCGGGCGGTCTGCGCCGGGTCCAGGCCAGCGAGGAAGTTGCTCTCGCCTTCGATCAGCGTGTGCTGCAAGCGCTTGACCAGTTCCTCGGTGTAGCTGGGGTACGGGTATGGCTGGAAGTCGATGCGCTTTTCGTCCCACTGCTGATGCTGAATCGCGCCACTGGCAATGTAACCGGCACGGTCTTCGGCGGCCGGTGCCAGCACCTTGGTCAGCACCGCCGGGTCATGCGGGGTGTACTTGTTGGGGCCTGCCTTGGACAGCAGCGCCGCCGCTTCGGCACGGTGGTCGCGGGTCCATTGCTGGGCCTTGACGATGGCGTTGACCACCTTCTGCGACCATTCCGGGCGGTTGTTCAGGTCGTGTTCGTGCATGAACACCACGCAGCAGGCGTGGTTGCGCCAGACATCACCGGTGAAGCGCTGCACGCGGCCGACCTTGAGGTTCTCGGCCAGGGCATTGAACGGCTCGGCGACGATGTAGCCGGCGATGCGCTTGCTGGCCAGGGCTGGCGGCATGTCCGACGGCGGCAGCACCAGCAGGTTGACTTCGTTGGCCGCCAGCTGGGCATTGGCGGGTTTCGACACCGGGGTCAGGCCGTTGTCGTTGAGCATCCGCTGCAGCACCACGTTGTGGATCGAGTACCAGAACGGGATGGCCACGGTCTTGCCACCCAGCTGCTTCATCTCGGTGATGTCCGGCGCCACGGTCAGGCCCGAGCCGCCCACATGGTTCCAGGCCACCACCTTGGCCGGCACCTTGCTGCCATACCGCGCCCACACGGTCATAGGCGACAGCAGGTGAATGACATTGACCTGGCCGGAGATGAACGCCTCGATCACCTGCGCCCAGCTGCGCAGCAGCACCGGGCGCTCGGCCTTGATGCCTTCGGCCTCGAACAGGCCGTTGTTGTGCGCCACCAGCAGTGGCGTGGCGTCGGTGATCGGCAGGTAGCCGATACGTACCGGCGCGTCGGGCTCGGCGGCGGCGCGGGCCTGCAGGCTGGACAGCAACGGCACGGCCCCGGCGGCGGTGAGCATGGCGCTGAGCTTGAGGAAATCACGACGCGAGGTGGAGGAACAGCAGTCATCCATGCACATGTGCAGGCTCCGAAGGCAACGAGGTAGGGGAAGGTGCAGCGGTGCGGCTGGCCCGCCGAAGGGTCTTGAGGATGTCGATACGCAGCGCGCCCAGCTCTTCGACCCGCTGCGCGCGCGGTTGCGGCAGGCCGATGTGCCATTGGCCGAGGATGTGCGCCGGGTGGTCGCCCAGTAGCAGCACCCGGTCGGACAACAACAAGGCTTCGTCGATATCGTGGGTAATCAGCACGGCTGCGGTGTTGTGGGTGGCGATCAGCTGCAGCAGCAGTTGCTGCATGTCGGCACGGGTCACTTCGTCGAGCGCACCGAACGGCTCGTCGAGCAGCAGCACTTCAGGCTGGCGCGCCAGGCAGCGGGCCAGCGCAGTGCGCTGGGCCATGCCGCCCGACAACTGCGCCGGATACTGGTTGCGCGCATGGGCCAGGCCCACCGCGTTGATGGCATGGTCGATGCGCGCACGGCGCTCGGCGGCGGCCAGCTTGGGCTGGCGGGCGAAATCCAGGCCGAAGGCGACGTTCTTTTCCAGGCTCAGCCAGGGCAGCAGGCTCGGGTCCTGGAAGGCCACCGCCAGCCGTGGGTGCGGGCCCTGCAGCGGTTCGCCGTGCAGCGTCACGCTGCCGCCGCGCGGCTGCTGCAGGCCGGCCAGCACCCGCAACAGGCTGGACTTGCCTACACCACTGGGGCCAAGGATGGTCACGACCTCCCCTGGCGCCAGTTGCAGGTCAAAGCGCGCCAGCACTTCCTGCCAGCCACCCTCGCGCGGGTAGCCCAGGCTGATCTCGCGGGCTTCGAGTAACGCCTGGCTCATGCGCTGGCGGCCTGGCGATGCAGCTCGGCGCGCAGTTGCACCAGGCTTGGGGTGACGATCGGCACGAACGCCGACTCCCGCCAGCGGCGGGCGAAACCGGCCCCGAACGCATCCAGGTACGCCTTGCCGCCGCTGGCTTGCAGCTCTAGCTGCACCGCGTCGGCAGCGCACTCGGCGAGGGTGATGCGCAGTTTGAACAGCGCCGCCGGCTGGCCCAGGAAACGCCCTTCGAGCAGGCCCTGCTTGAGCTCGGCCACCGTGTTCTCCAGGCGCTCCTTGAGTACCTGGCGGTGCTCCTCGAGGAACGACAGGCGCCCGTGCAGGTGCTCATGCACTTCCTGCAGCGAACGCCGTGCCAGGCCGATGGCCATGCCGCACTGCAAGGCAAGAAACGCCGGGCGCACCTGGGGCAGGAACTCGCGGGCGTTCTCGTGCAGCAGCCAGTCGCGGCTCAGCTCGACCTGGTGGAACGCCAGTGCCGCGGTATTGCTCGACTGCAGGCCCATCAGCTCGAGGTCATCGGAGCGTTCCAGGCCCTGGCTGCCGGAAGGAATGGCCAGTACGAAGGGCGAGCCACCGGCGTCGTCCTCGATGGCCGCCGCCACGACGAAGCCGCTCTTGCGCAGGTTGGTCACCCAGTGCAGGCGGCCTTCCAGGGTCCAGCCCGCCGCCCCGGGGCGGGCACGCACCTGCAGCGCCTCGATCCCGGAAAGGAACTTCATGGCATTGGACAAACCTGTGGCACCGGCCAGTTCGCCGGTCAACAAGCTCGGCAGCAAGCGCTCGCGCAGGGCCTGGTTGGGGCTTTGCAGCAGGTATTCGATGAACGCGCGCTGGCCCCAGCAGACAAAGGCGGCGGCCAGTGAGCGGCTGGCGATGGCGGCGATTGCCTCGACCGCATGGGTGACCGCGCCACCGTTGCCGCCCAGCACCGGGTCGACGCCGATGCGCAACAGCTGCGATTCGGCGATGTGTGCCAGCACGGATTGTGGGTCGCACTGGCCCTGGTCGATTGCCTCGGCATTGGCATCCAGCCATTGACGAAATGCTGCATCAAGCATGTCCCTACTCCTTTTGAAATAGCAGGCGCCACCAGCGCCGAGCGTAAAATTACGCGGTTGGCTGCCAGCGGTACTTGCTCAGCTCGTCGTTGAGCGGCGTCTGGGCGAACACATTAGCAAAGTTGCACAGGGTTGCGAGGCTCACGCCGAGAATCACTTCCAGGGCGTTGCCCTCGGTGAAACCGGCTGCACGGAAGGCCTGGTAGGTGGTGTCGCTGACATTGCCGCGGGTTGCAATGACTTCGCGGGCGAATTCGGCCAGGGTCTCGTAGCGTGCATCCGGCAGTTCACCACGGGCACGCAGGGCTTCGACCACTTCGGCGGGCAGCTTGGCCTTGTTCAGGGCCACGGCGGTATGGCCGGCAACGCAGAAGTCGCAACCGTGATTGGTCGCGGCGATCAGTTGCACCACTTCACGCTCGGCCAGGGTCAGCTCGGCCTTGCCGTTCAGGGCCGAGACGGTGACGTAGGTTTCCAGCGCCGCCGGGGCATTGGCCAGCACGCCGAGCAGGTTGGGAATGAAGCCTGAATTCTTCTGGGCGTTTTCGAGGAATGGGCGGGCCGCTTCCGGGGCGCTCTGCAGAGTGTGTAGAGTAATGCGCGAGGTCATGGAGTGGTCTCCTTTTGCTGTGTGTGCCTACAGTCTGTTGGTTATAAGAATTACCCTCCATATTCATCAGTCGCCTTTCCTTGCTCCTGAGTCTTTGCATTAGATGATTTCATCCAGCCCTCTTGTCGATTGGTTATTAGAAAGCCTCGAGCTCGACGCCAGCCTGTTTCATATCGGCCGCTATTGCGGGGGCTGGCACGCCAGCACCCAAGGCATGGGCCGCGCCAGTTTTCATCTGGTGGTGCAGGGGCATTGCTGGTTGCACATAGATGGCCAGACCGAGGCCGTGCGGCTGGCGGCCGGCGATGCCGTGTTCCTGCTGCGCGATTTGGGGTACCGGCTGTCCAGCGATCAGGACCCGATTGCCGCCTGCGCCCAACCACGCCAGCAGATGCAGGCGCTGGATGCGACGGCGGGCGATGGGGTGGGCCTGGTATGCGGGTTCTTCGACTTCCGCGCAGGGTTGTCAGCGCTGATCGTCGAGGGGCTGGCCGACTGGATCGTGCTGCGCGCCGATGAACCGCAAGGGCATGCGGCACGGGCGTTGTTCGGGCTGATTCTGGAGGAATGCCAGGGCTCGCCCTCGCAAACGCTGCTGGAGCGCCTGACCCACCTGTTGTTCCTGTATGTGCTGCGCCAGCAGGTGCACGCCGGGCAGTCGCTTGGCGGCTTGGTCGCGCTCGCCCGCCAGCCGGCGTTTGCCGGGCTGCTGGAGCAGCTGATCGAGCAGCCTGGGCAGGCCTGGACGCTGGAGAGCATGGCGGCCTGCACCGGCTTGTCGCGCTCGGCGTTCTTCAAGCGCTTCAATGAACTGGCCGGGCAGTCGCCGGGGCAGGTACTGCTGGCGCTGCGCATGCGCCATGCCTGCCGGTTGCTGCAGGCGGGCAATACCGTGGAACAGGTGGGCGCGCAGGCGGGGTACCAGTCGGTGGCGGCGTTTACCCGGGCGTTTGCCAAGACCATGGGGGTACAGCCGGGGGCTTATCGGCGGCAGCACGAGGGGCGCTGACCTGCTCCGGCCTCTTCGCGGGCAAGCCCGCTCCCACAAGCTCTCCTCGGTCTCTGTGGGAGCGGGCTTGCCCGCGAAAGGGCCGGTCAGGCGATAGATTCAGACCTGGCTGACGGGGATATCCCCACCACCCTTGCCCTCACGCCGCTCGCACATCCAGTCATTGACCTGTTGCCCGAATTCGGCCGGCGCCTTGCGCCCGAAGCGCCGCGCCAGGTCAAGGATGGTCTGCTGCGCCAAGGCCTCTTCCATGCGCTTCTGCGCCCCCAGCATCACCGCGTGAATCGCGCAGGTGCCCTCGGTCGCCCAGCCCGGCGCGGAACCTTCGAACAAGGTGCAACGCTCGCGGATCTCGCGGCAATCGAAGATCTTCTTCGGCCCGTCGATGGCGTTGACGATATCCAGCACGGTGATTTCGTCCGACGGCCGCGCCAGGCGAAAACCGCCGCGCACGCCTTCGGTGGCCACCACCAGCCTGGCCCGGGCGAGCTTGGTGAAGACCTTGGCCAGGTACTCCTGGGGCACGCCCTGCAACTCCGCCAGGTCGCGCACACTGGCCTCCCGGGTATCACCTCGCTCATCAACGAGGTACAGCAGGCAATGAATGCCGTATTCGACGCCAGCGCTGTAAAGCGACATACACATCTCCGACCAACGTAGTCGCAAATATTACGCCTATCGGTGAGGCTGAGCCAAGCGGCCTGGCACCGCCCGTCGCTATCTTTCGCTCAAATTTCGCCCGTGAAAGCCCATTAACACAGGCATTTACTGGGTTTCGTGCGGGCATTGCGAGGTGCGCCATCGCAAAAAAAACTTGCCGATCAGAACTACGATCAATAGAGTCGTAGTTGTTAGAGGCACACAACCAACCCTCGAAATCCTCTTCAACCTTGTGGAGCACTTCCATGAAATCGAACATCCTGATCATCGGTGCCGGCTTTGCCGGAGTGTGGAGCGCCCTGAGCGCCGCCCGTTTGCTCGACCAGGCCCAGCGCGATGACCTGAGCATCAGCGTGCTCGCCCCGCAACCGGAGCTGCGCATTCGCCCGCGCTTCTACGAAGCCGACGCGCACAGCCTGAAGGCACCGGTAGGTGAACTGTTCGAAGCGGTCGGGGTGCGCTTCATTGCCGGTAATGCCCAAGCGATCGATGCCGAGCGGCGCAGCGTCAGCTACACCGATGCCAACGGTGAAACCCAGCAAATCGGCTACGACCGGCTGATCCTCGCGGCTGGCAGCCAGGTGGCGCGCCCGGCAGTGCCGGGGCTGGCTGAACATGCCTTCGATGTCGACCAGATGGAATCGGCCGTGAAGCTCGAGCAGCACCTGGTCGGCCTGGCTGCCCAGCCAGCCTCGCCGGCACGCAACACCGTGGTGGTCTGTGGGGGTGGCTTCACCGGTATCGAAACCGCCACTGAAATCCCGGTCCGCCTGGGTGCCATCCTCGGCAGCGACGCTGCGATACGGGTGTTGGTCATCGATCGTGGCCCTCAGGTCGGCGCGGCCCTGGGTGCGGGCATCACCCCATCGATCGTTGCCGCCTGCGAACAGGCCGGTGTCGAGTGGCTGACCGGCACCTCGGTGGTGGCAGTGGATGCCGGTGGCGTGACACTGAGCAACGGCGAATACATCGCCAGCAAGACCGTGATCTGGACCGCCGGGGTCAAGGCCAGCCCGCTGACTGCCCAGGTAGCCGGCGAGCGCGACAACTTCGGCCGACTCAAGGTCGACGACCACCTCAAGGTAATCGGCCAGGACCACATCTACGCCACCGGGGACACCGCCTGGGCTGCCGTCGACGAGGTGGGCAATCACGCCCTGATGACCTGCCAGCATGCCATCCCCATGGGCCGCCACTCGGGTAACAATGCCATGGCCGACCTGCTCGGTGTGGCGCCGCTGGTATACCGCCAGCCCAAGTACGTCACCTGCCTGGACCTTGGCGAATGGGGGGCAGCTTACAGCGAAGGCTGGGAGCGCGAACTGAAGCTGCAGGGCGATGAAGGTAAAGCGCTCAAGCGCCAGATCAACTCGGTGTGGATCTACCCGCCAGCGGCCGATCGGACCGTGGCGCTGGCCGCGGCCGACCCCATGATCCCTATCGCGTAAGTGCGAAATCCTGACAAATCCGTCAGAAAACGACGGATTTGTCGGAATTTGTCGTTACATTGAATGACTGGTCAGTAATAATGGCCATATGGCATCATTTAAATAAAAAACAGATTCGAGAGGGTGAGACACACACTTAAATCCGCAGCGCATCGAGATGCCTGGCGCCCTCCCCGGTGACCCGGTCACACGTCCATGCTCTTGACGCCTGCACGCCAACGTCAAGGAGCATTCCATGCAGTTACGGAATATGAAGATCGGCACCCGCGCTACCAGCGTGTTCGCCCTGTTGGGCGTATTGGTCCTGGCCATGGGCCTTATCACACTCTATGAAACCCGGCGGATGGACGCCGCCACCGATGAAATTCGTGTCACCTGGATGCCCGCCGTGGTCTCCCTCGGCGACATCAGCACCGACCTCGGTCGCGCCCGTGCCATTACCCTGCGCGCGGCGCTGGATGACAGCCCCGCTGAACGCGCCCGCAACATCGATCTGGCCAAGAGCATCAACGACCAGCTCAAAGGCCGCCTCAAGGATTATGAGGACACCCTCATCGCCGCCGATGGCCGCGCCCTGTTCAACGCCTTCAATACAGCCCACCAGCAATACCTCGACCTGCAGACCCGCGTGCTGCAGGCCATCGCCGCTGGCCGCATGGACGAGGCCAAGCAACAGATCAGCGGCCCCCTCACCCAGTACGCCGACACCATGATGAAAGCCATGACCGCGCTGATCGCCTACAACGGCAAGGGCGCCGAGGACGCCTCGCAGCGCAGCAGCGACGTGGCCGACGAAGCCTTCACCGTGATCATCGGTTCGCTGGTGATCATCATGCTTGCCTTGGCCGCCATCGCCGTGGTGCTCACCCGCAGCATCGTGGTGCCCCTGGCCGATGCGGTCGCCGTGGCCGAGCGCGTGGCCACCGGCGACCTGACCCGGGATATCCGTGTCGCCGGCCGCGACGAACCGGCCCTGCTGTTGCGTGCCCTGGGCCGCATGCAGGGCAGCCTGCGCGAGACTATCCGCAAGATCGCCGCCTCTTCCGACCAGCTGGCCTCGGCCTCGGAAGAACTGCACACCGTCACTGAAGACACCAGCCGCGGCCTGCACCAGCAGAGCGCGGAAATCGACCAGGCCGCGACTGCCGTCAACCAGATGACCGCCGCCGTGGAAGAAGTGGCGAACAACGCCGTGAGCACGGCCGACGCCTCGAAAGGTGCCGACCAGACCACCCGCGATGGCCGTGACCAGGTCAACCAGGCGTTGGCCTCGCTCCAGCATCTGGTCAATGACGTGACGGGCACCTCCTCCGAGATCGAACAGCTGGCCAGCAACGCCAACGAGATCAGCCGCGTGCTCGATGTGATCGGCGCGATTGCCGGGCAGACCAACCTGCTGGCACTGAACGCGGCGATCGAAGCCGCCCGTGCCGGTGAAGCCGGTCGCGGCTTTGCCGTGGTGGCCGATGAGGTACGCGCCCTCGCCCACCGTACCCAGCAGTCGACGGCCGAGATCGAGCAGATGATCGCCGGGATCCAGAACGGCACCGAACGGGCGGTGTCGGCAATGCACAGCAGCCGAGGCCGGGCCAACGGCACGCTGGAAGTGGCGCAAGGCGCCGGTGAGGCGCTGGAGGTGATTGCCGAGGCGATCGCGTCGATCAACCAGCGCAACCTGGTGATCGCCAGTGCTTCCGAGGAGCAGGCGCAGGTGGCGCGGGAGGTGGATCGCAACCTGGTGAACATTCGCGATCTGGCGATGCAGACATCGGCGGGGGCGAATCAGACCAGTGCTGCGGCCCAGGACCTGTCGCGCCTGGCAGTGGACTTGAATGGCATGGTCGCGCAGTTCAAGGTCTGATCCAGAACAGCTGGGGCCGCGTTGCGGCCCTTCGCGGGCAAGCCCGCTCCCACAGAAATTGCGCAGCCCTCGTGGACAACTCATCACCTGTGGGAGCGGGCTTGCCCGCGAAGGGCTGCAAAGCAGCCCCTGCTACAGCAACAACAATCTGTCAGTCGTTGACGCTAACCACCCGCCCTGCCTTCTCGGCAGCCTGGCCGCGCGTCGCCAGGCAGTAATACAGCGGCACGGTCACGATCAAACCGAACAACCACGACAGGTCAGCCCCCTCGACAATGTTCGAGTACGGCCCCACATACAGCGACGTGTTGGCAAACGGCAGCTGCACCAGGATCCCACAGGCATAGGCAATGATCGCGTGGTGGTTGAAGCGGCCATAGATGCCGCCGTCGGCACGGAAGATCGAAGCGATGTCGTACTGGCCCTTCTTGATCAGATAGAAGTCGATCAGGTTGATCGAAGCCCACGGCACCAGCACCAGCAGCAGCGCCAGGATCAGGCCGATGAACTGGCCGATGAAGCCCGCCGAGGCGTTCAACGCCACCATCGCGCAACCCACCAGGATCACCGACGCCAGGATCACCCGCACCTTGATGCTCGGTGTCCACTGGGCGATGAAGGTCTGGATCGCCGTCACGATCGACAGCACCGCACCATACAGGTTGAGCGCGTTATGGCTGATGATGTTGAGCAGGAACAGCACCATCAGGATCGGGCCCAGCCAGCCGGTGGCCTGCTTGACCGCATCCATCGCGTCGGTGCCTTCCGGCACGCACAGCACCGCGATCGTACCAAAGCTGAAGCACAGGATAGTGCCCAGGGTAGCGCCGAAATAGGTGGCCCAGAACGGCTTGGCGATGCCCACTTCACGCGGCAGGTAGCGCGAGTAGTCGGAGGTGTACGGCGAGAAGCTGATCTGCCAGATGACGCCCAGCGACACGGTGGCGATGAAACCGGACAGGTTGAACGCACCGCGACTGAAGAAGTCGGCAGGCAGTTCCTGGACGAACATCATGATGAAACCGGCCAGCAGCGCCGACCCCATGACCCAGGTGCCGATGCGGTTGAGAATATGAATGAAGCGGTAGCCGATCACGCCAATGGCCGTCGCACTCAGGGCACCGATCACGATCGCGCCTGGCATCGGCACGCTCGGGGCGATGCCGTGGATGGTCTTGCCCGCCAGGACGATGTTGGAAATGAAGAAGCCGACATAGATCAGCGCGGTGAAGAACACGATCAGCAAGGCGCCATAGCGGCCGAACTGGCCCCGGCTCTGGACCATCTGCGGAATGCCCAGCTGCGGTCCCTGCGCGGAGGCCAGGGCGATGAACACGCCCCCGATGAGATGACCCAGCACGATTGCGATCAGCCCCCACAGCAGGTTCAGGTGGAACACCTGGACCACCATGGCGCCGGTGACGATAGGCAGTGGCGCGATGTTGGTACTGAACCAGAGGGTGAACAGGTCGCGCGCCTTCCCGTGGCGCTCGGCAGGTGGAACGTAATCGACCGTGTGATTCTCGACAAACTGGTGTTGCGACGACGGTTGGGACATAGGATTCAGCTCGAAAGGTCGTTTTTATCTTTGTAAGGAAACCGCATCTAGGCGGCCTCTCAGCTGCGGACCATATTATGGTATTCCAAACTTTTGACAACACTGATCCGTAGTAAAAAACGCCCACTGATCTGCTCGCGCAACCCCTGCGACAAACCGCCTCACCACTCAAGCCCACGGTTTTCGTGGCCTTGAGCCATTCATCGTGAAAACCCAGGGCTGAAAATTCCGCTTGCAAAATAGGTATTACGGTATACCATCAGACACATCAACGATAAAAACCGCGGACCACCGCAGCCCTTTAGAGGTACATGAGATGATCGACGCAACCGTCTACAAGAACGTCCTGGGCTCCTTCCCGTCCGGCGTGACCGTCATCACCACCCTGGACGACGACGGCTCGGTCGTCGGCCTGACCGCCAGCGCCTTCTCCTCCCTGTCGATGGACCCGCCGCTGGTGCTGTTCTGCCCCAACTACACCTCCGACTCCTACCCTGTGCTGATCAAGCAGAAGCGCTTCGCCATTCACCTGCTCTCCGGTGAACAGCAGACCGAAGCCTACGCATTCGCCAAGAAGGGCAAGGACAAGGCCACCGGCATCGAGTGGAGCCTGAGCGCGCTGGGCAACCCGATCCTGGCCGGTGCCACCGCCGTCATCGAGTGCGAACTGTGGCGCGAGTATGAAGGTGGCGACCACGCCATCATGGTCGGCAAGGTACACAACCTGATCGTCCCTGAAGAAGCACCACGACCGATGGTCTACTGCCGCGGCAAGATGGCCAGCCTGCCGGCCTTTGCCTGAAGCCTATTGTGAATCGAGACACCTGGCGCCTGCGCAGCCTGGCGACAGACACTTTCAAGCGTTGAGGAAAGCCCCATGAAATTTTCGTTGTTCGTGCACATGGAACGTTGGGATGAACAGGTCAGCCACCGCCAGCTGTTCGAAGACCTGACCGAACTGACCCTGATGGCCGAGCACGGCGGTTTCAGCACCGTGTGGATCGGCGAACACCACGCCATGGAATACACCATTTCGCCAAGCCCGATGCCGCTGCTGGCCTACCTGGCCGCGCGCACCGAGA
This sequence comes from Pseudomonas sp. NPDC089428, assembly GCF_044749325.1. NCBI lineage: Bacteria > Pseudomonadati > Pseudomonadota > Gammaproteobacteria > Pseudomonadales > Pseudomonadaceae > Pseudomonas > Pseudomonas sp. NPDC089428. Next base: position 121,438 of record NZ_JBIVHT010000014.1, on the reverse strand, counting down.
AGATCCGCCTGGGTGCCGGCACCATCATCGCGCCATTCTGGAACCCGATCCGCGTCGCCGGCGAATGCGCCCTGCTCGACGTGATCAGCAATGGCCGCATGGAAGTGGGCCTGGCCCGTGGCGCCTACCAGTTCGAGTTCGACCGCATGGCCGGTGGCATGGCGGCTACCGACGGCGGCAAGGCCCTGCGTGAAATGGTCCCGGTGGTGCGCAAGCTGTGGCAAGGCGACTACGCCCATGACGGCGAAGTCTACAAGTTCCCGACCTCCACCAGCGTGCCGAAGCCGTTCAACGCCACCCCGCCGATGTGGATCGCCGCCCGCGACCCGGATTCGCACAACTTCGCCGTGGCCAACGGCTGCAACGTCATGGTCACCCCGCTGATGAAGGGCGACGAGGAAGTGCTGGACCTGAAGAACAAGTTCCAGGCTGCCCTCGACAACAACCCGGACGTGCCGCGCCCGCAACTGATGGTGCTGCGCCACACCCACGTGCACAGCCCGTCGGAGCCTGAAGGCTGGAAGATCGGTGCCCAGGCCATCTCGCGCTTCTACCGCACCTTCGATGCCTGGTTCGGCAACAAGACCACCCCGGTCAACGGCTTCCTCGAGCCGAGCCCGGAGTCGAAGTTCGCCGAAGTGCCGGCGTTCCAGCTGGAGAACATCCGCAAGAACACCATGATCGGCACGCCGGAAGAGATCATCGCCCGCATCAAGTACTACCAGGAGCTCGGTGTCGACGAGTTCAGCTTCTGGTGCGACAACAGCCTGCCCCATGCCGAGAAGAAGAAGTCGCTCGAGCTGTTCATCAAGGAAGTGGTGCCAGCGTTCGCCTGAATTCCCATTGCCTGAGTCATTGCGGGACGCGCCCGCTCCCGTCGGCCCCAGTGGCCCGCGTGAGCGGGCTTTTTTTAAGCCTGTGCTGGCCTCTTCGCGGGCAAGCCCGCTCCCACAGGTACAGCGCGGGCCCGAAGGCTTCGCATTACTTGCGGGAGCGTGCTTGCCCGCGAAGAGGCCAGTACAGAGCCCCCATAAATCAAGGCATCAGGCCACCTTTCGTCCCCTCGCAAGAGAAATTTCCAGCCACCTCTTGCACAACAAATATTATGGTATACCATCAGACAACAAGAGCTGATAACCCTCACCAGGAGCCACCCATGAGTTTCGAAATCCGCAAGATCGTCACCTACTCCGAAGAGACCCGCATCGAAGGCGGCAAGGCCACCGACAAGCCGGTGACCATGGTCGGCCTGGCCGTGGTGATCAAGAACCCATGGGCCGGTCGCGGTTTCGTTGAAGATCTGAAGCCGGAAATCCGCGCCAACTGCTCGGAGCTGGGTGCGCTGATGGTCGAGCGCCTGACCGCTGCCATCGGCGGTGCCGACAAGATCGAAGCCTACGGCAAGGCCGCCGTGGTCGGCGCCGACGGCGAGATCGAACACGCCTCGGCGGTGATCCACACCCTGCGCTTCGGCAACCACTACCGCGAAGCGGTAAAGGCCAAGAGCTACCTGAGCTTCACCAACAAGCGCGGCGGCCCAGGCACCTCGATCCAGATCCCGATGATGCAGAAGGACGACGAAGGCCTGCGTTCGCACTACATCACCCTGGAAATGCAGATCGAAGACGCCCCGCGCGCCGATGAAATCGTCGTGGTTCTGGGCGCAGCCGACGGCGGCCGCCTGCACCCGCGCATCGGCAACCGCTACATCGACCTGGAAGAACTGGCTGCCGAAAAAGCCAACGCTCAATAACAACAACCAAGACGGGCCGGGGCGTGGCGTGCTTACCCGCCGCGCCCGACCTTCAAGGAGCGCCCTCCATGATTCAGCCTGTCGCTGAACGTACACCTGCCGGCACCAGCTACCTGTCCGTCGGCCAGGGTCAACCCGTGGTACTGATCCACGGCGTGGGCCTGAACAAGGAAATGTGGGGTGGTCAGATCGTGGGCCTGGCCAACGACTACCGCGTCATCACCTACGACATGCTCGGCCACGGCCAGAGCGCGCTGCCGGCCGCCGACATCGGCCTGGAAGGCTACGCCGACCAACTCGCCGAATTGCTCGACCACCTGCAGATTCAACAAGCCACCGTGATCGGCTTCTCCATGGGCGGCCTGGTCGCCCGGGCATTTGCCCTCAACTACCCGCAGCGCCTGGCTGCACTGGTCGTGCTCAACAGCGTGTTCAACCGCACCCCCGAGCAGAGTGCCGGCGTCATCGCCCGCGCCGCCCAGGCAGCACAGCTTGGCCCCGACGCCAACGTCGACGCCGCGCTCGACCGCTGGTTCAGCCGCGAATACAAGGCGGCCAACCCGGCGCAGGTCGCCGCCATTCGCCAGGTACTGGCAAGCAATGACCCGCAGGGTTACCACACCACTTATTCGCTGTTCGCCACCCAGGACATGTACCGCGCAGGCGACCTGGGCAGCATCCAGGTGCCGACGCTGATCGCCACCGGCGAACTCGACTCGGGCTCCACCCCGGCCATGACCCGCCAGCTCGCTGCCAGCATTCCTGGCGCGCAAAGCGTGGTCCTCGCCGAACAACGGCATATGATGCCAGTGGAAGCACCGCGTGAAGTCAACAAGATGCTCCTGGACTTCCTCGCCCAAGCCCGCACCCTCACCGAATCCGCCAAGGGGATTGTTGCATGACCCTCGTTCGTTTCCAGATGTGCATCGACGGCCAATGGCTCGATGCCCAGAGCGGCAAGACCTTCGACAGCCTCAACCCGGCCACGGCCCAGGCCTGGGCGCAACTGCCCGACGCCGACGAAGCCGATGTCGAGCTGGCCGTTCAGGCCGCCCAGCGTGCCTTCGACAGCAAGCAGTGGCGCAGCATCACCGCCACCGCGCGCGGCAAGCTGCTGCGTCGCCTGGGTGACCTGATCGCCGAGAACAAGGAACACCTGGCCCAACTGGAAAGCCGTGACAACGGCAAGCTGATCCGCGAAACCCGCGGCCAGGTCGGTTACCTGCCAGAGTTCTTCCACTACACCGCGGGCCTGGCAGACAAGCTCGAAGGCGGCACCCTGCCGCTGGACAAGCCGGACCTGTTCGCCTACACCGTGCACGAGCCGATCGGTGTGGTGGCCGGGATCATCCCCTGGAACAGCCCGCTGTACCTGACCGCGATCAAGCTGGCCCCGGCCCTGGCCGCCGGCAACACCATCGTGCTCAAGCCGTCCGAGCACGCCTCGGCGACCATCCTCGAACTGGCCCGCCTGGCCCTCGAAGCCGGCTTCCCGCCAGGCGTGGTCAACGTGGTCACCGGCTACGGCCCGAGCACCGGCGCAGCGCTGACCCGCCACCCGCTGGTGCGCAAGATCGCCTTCACCGGCGGCGCCGCCACTGCCCGCCACGTGGTGCGCAGCAGCGCCGAGAACTTCGCCAAGCTGTCGCTGGAACTGGGCGGCAAGTCGCCCAACATCATCTTCGCCGATGCCGACCTGGACAGTGCCATCAACGGCGCCGTGGCCGGCATCTATGCCGCCTCCGGGCAGAGCTGCGTGGCCGGCTCGCGCCTGCTGGTACAGGACGAGATCTTCGACGAATTCGTCGAGCGCCTGATCGCCCGTGCCAAGCGCATCCGCATCGGCAACCCGCAGGACGATGCCAGCGAAATGGGCCCGATGGCCACCGCCCAGCAACTGGCCGTGGTCGAAGGCCTGGTCGCTGCGGCCAAGGCTGAAGGCGCCAAGCTGCACATGGGCGGCAAGCGTGCCGAAGTCGAAGGTGAAGGCTGGTTCTACGAGCCGACCCTGTTCGAGTGCGACAGCAACTCGATGACCATCATGCAGGAAGAGGTGTTCGGCCCGGTCGCTGCGGTGATCCGCTTCAAGACCGAGGAGGAGGCCCTGGCCATCGCCAACGACTCGCAGTTCGGCCTCGCCGCCGGCATCTGGACCCGCGACCTGGGCCGTGCCCACCGCCTGGCCCGCGACGTGCGTTCGGGGATCATCTGGGTCAACACCTACCGCGCCGTGTCGGCCATGGCGCCGATCGGCGGCTTCAAGAACAGCGGCTACGGCCGCGAGAGCGGCATCGATTCGGTGCTGGCCTATACCGAGCTGAAGACCGTGTGGATCAACCTGTCCACCGCGCCGATGCCCGACCCGTTTGTGATGCGCTAAGAGGTAGCACGAGATGATCGAACCAGGCATCTACAAAGACGTGATGGGCTCGTTCCCGTCCGGCGTCACCGTGGTCACCACCCTGGACGCCGACGGCGGCATCGTCGGCATCACCGCCAGCGCGTTCAGCGCGCTGTCGATCGACCCGGCGCTGGTGCTGTTCTGCCCCAACTATGCGTCGGACACCTACCCGATCCTGCGTGACAGCAAGCAATTCGCCATTCACCTGCTGTCCGCCGACCAGACCGCCGAGGCCTATGCCTTCGCTGGCAAGGGCAAGGACAAGGCCAAAGGCGTCGAGTGGCACCTGAGCGAGCTGGGCAACCCGCTGCTGGCCAAGGCCACGGCGATCATCGAGTGCGAACTGTGGCGCGAATACGACGGCGGTGACCACGCGATCATCGTCGGTGCGGTGAAGAACCTGGTGCTGCCGGCCGAGCCGGTGACGCCGATGGTCTACCACAAAGGCAAACTGGGCGCCCTGCCGCCGCTGGGCTGACTTGAGACCGCCGGGGCTGCTTTGCAGCCCTTTCGCCGGCAAGCGCGGCTCCCACAGGAATTCCGCAGACTGCTGGTCCTGTGCTGTACCTGTGGCTCCTGCGGGAATTCCACAGACTTATGGCCCTGTGCTGTACCTGTGGGAGCCGCGCTTGCCGGCGATGGGCCGCACAGCGGCCCCCGTTTCACCCCTTTTTCAGGGGCCGCGCTAATCGTCTCACCCTCGGTTGCGGTCCCTGTTTTATTCCGGAGTACTGCGCATGAGCAACGAAAAGTACGAGAAAGGCCTGCAGATCCGCACCCAGGTGCTGGGCGAGGAATACGTCAACCGCTCGATCCAGAACGCCGACGCGTTCACCCAGCCGCTGCAGGAGCTGGTCACCGAGTATTGCTGGGGCCACGTCTGGGGCCGCGAAGGCCTCTCGCTGAAAGAGCGCAGCATGATAAACTTGGCCATGATTTCCGCGCTCAACCGGCCCCACGAGCTCAAGCTGCATATTCGCGGCGCATTGCGTAATGGCCTGAGCCGTGAACAGATTCGCGAGATCCTGCTCCAGGTCGGCATTTATTGCGGCGTGCCCGCGGCGGTGGACAGCTTCCGCCTGGCCCGCGAAGCGTTCGCTGAAGCCGATGCGGAGTCAACCCGTTAACAGCGGGCTGTTCGAACCCACGCAAGGAGCACCCGAGGTTCGTGGTGCTATTGCGGTTGCGGCCGGGCAGCCTCATTCAGAGCGCACTTGATGAAACGCCAGCCCCTCGACGACAGCTTCAAGGTCAACCGCAACCCCGTTACCCTGCGCGAAATCGTGCTCGACAAGTTGCGCGGCGCGATCATGAACTTCCACCTGCTGCCGGGTGACCGCCTGGTCGAACGCGACCTCTGTGACCGCCTCGGCGTCAGCCGCACCTCGGTGCGTGAGGCCCTGCGCCACCTGGAATCCGAAGGCCTGGTGGAATTCGCCGACGCCAAGGGCCCGCGCGTGGCCATCATCACCCTGGAAGACGCCCGCGACATCTACGAGCTGCGCTGCGTGCTCGAAGGCCTGATCGTGCAGCTGTTCACCCTCAACGCCAAGGCCAAGGACATCCGCGCCCTGGAACGCGCGCTGGAGGTCAACCGCGAAGCCCTCGAAGAAGGCGAACTGCAACAGGTGCTGGACTCGGTGCAAGGCTTCTACGACGTGCTCCTGGAAGGCTCCGGCAACCAGGTCGCGGCCCAGCAACTGCGCCAGCTGCAGGCCCGCATCAGCTACCTGCGCGCCACCTCGGTGTCGCAGGAAAACCGCCGTGGCGCCAGCAACCGCGAGATGGAGAAGATCGTCGAGGCCATCAAGAGTGGCGACCCGCTGGTGGCTCATCAGGCTTCGGTCGATCACGTGCGCGCCGCTGCCAAGGTAGCCCTGGAGTACCTGCGCCAGAAGCAGGACGACAACATCAAGGTGCGCGACATCGTCGAGCCCTTGGCCCTGAAGGAACCTCGAATAGGCCGCTGACATGCCCAACGCCCCGCGCTACTGCCCGCACTGCACCACGGAACTGGCCCGGGGCGTTCCCACAGGCGATACCCACGAACGCCTGCACTGCACCGGCTGCGGCTACATCCATTACATCAACCCGAAGATCATCGCCGGCTGCATCATCGAGCGTGACGGCAAGTACCTGCTGTGCCAGCGCGCGATCCCGCCGCGCCCTGGCACCTGGACCTTGCCGGCCGGGTTCATGGAAGCCGGCGAGACCACCGAGCAGGCGGCCTTGCGCGAGGTGTGGGAAGAAAGTGGCGTGCGCGCCGATATTGTCTCGCCCTACTCCATCTTCAGCGTGCCGAAGATAAGCGAGGTGTACATCATCTTCCGCGCCATCGCCACCGAAGAGACCGGGCAGTACGGGCCGGAGACACAGGCGTACAAGTTCTTCGAACCCGACGAAATTCCCTGGGATGAGATCTACTACCCGGCGATCCGGCAGATTCTCGAGCGCTACATCCTTGAGCGCCAGGCCGGGGTGTATGGCATCTATATGGGTAACGATGACACGGGCAAGGTGCACTTCATGCGCTAGGCCTGTCACGGCCGCTTCGCGGGCTAGCCATTGCCTCGAAGACAGTGCTAATCCTGTGCGAACGGTCTTGCCCGCAAAAGGGCCAGTCCAGGCGAACACAACCCCTCGCCAACCATCTATTCTCGGTGCATCCTAAAGGCCTTGTACAAGAGGACCGGCAGCGCACATGGCAAAATGGCTAGACGGCGGCGGGCTGATGGCCGAACGCATCCGCAACCACGACTGGGCAGCCACCCCTCTCGGCCCGCTCGAAGATTGGCCCGACGCCCTGAAAACCACCCTGGCCCTGTGCCTGGCCTCACGTTTCCCGCAGGCCGTACTCTGGGGCCCAGCGTTGATTACCCTGCACAACGACGCGTTCACCCCGATCCTCGGGCAGAAGCCCCTGGCATTGGGCAAACCCTTCAGCGAAGTGTGGCAGGAAGCCTGGGCCGACATCAGCATGATGGCCGATCGCGCCCTGGCCGGCGAAGCCGTGTACATCCAGGACTTCCCGCTGACCATCGAACGCAACGGCAGCCCGGAGCGCGCCTACTTCACCTTCTGCTATAGCCCGATCCGCGACCATGACGGCAGCGTGCTGGGCATGCTCGACACGGTCACCGAAACCACCGCCAGTGTGGTTGCCAACCAGCGCCTGAAATTCCTCGACGACCTGGGCCGTGCCGTGAGCGACGCCACCGACCCGGACCAGATCCTCGCCATCACCACCCGCAAGCTGGTCGACCACCTGCACCTGTCGAGCTGCGCCTACGCAGTCATGGCGCCTGACGAAGACACTTTCACCATTTGTGGTGATGCGGTGGCACCCGGTTCGCCGCGCCTGCTCGGCCAGTATCACTTGCAGGACTTCGGCCGCCTGGCGGTCAGCCGGCTGCGCAGCGGCCAGGCCCTGGTGATAAATGACAACCTGCGCGAACTGGCCGCTGATGAGGCGGCGACGTTTCAGGCCATCGGTATAACGGCCACGGTCTGCATGCCGCTGATCAAAAGTGGCAAACTGACCGCGCTGATGGCCATCCATGACCGTGTGCCACGGGTATGGACCGACGAAGAACAAGCGCTGATCAGCGAGGTGACCGAACGTAGCTGGGCGCATATCCAGCGGGTTCAAGCCAATGCCGAAGTGCGCGAGGCAATGGCAGCACTGGAAGCACTCAACGCTCACCTGGAACACAGGGTCGAAGAGCGCACTACCCAGCTGTTGCACACCGAAGCCGTGCTGCGCCAGACCCAGAAACTCGAAGCCATCGGCCAGTTGACCGGCGGCGTTGCCCACGACTTCAACAACCTGCTGACCATCATCCGTTCGTCGCTGCATTTCCTGCAGCGCCCCGACCTCGATGACAAGCGGCGCGCACGTTACCTCAAGACCATGGCCGACTCGGTCGACCGCGGCGCCAAGCTGACCGGCCAGCTGCTCGCCTTCGCCCGGCGCCAGGCCCTCAGCCCGCAGGTGTTCGAAGCCGGCCCACGGTTGGAAGCCATGGCCGACATGCTCGATACCGCCACGGGGGCGAGGGTCCAGGTGGAGCTTGAACTGCCTCAAGCGCCCTGCCATATCCGCGCCGACCTCAGCCAGCTGGAAACGGCGGTGATCAACCTGATGCTCAACGGCCGCGATGCCATGGCCGGCGAAGGCACCCTGCGCCTGCGCCTGCAGGCCGACCAGCACATGCCCGGGCAGCCCGGCGTATTTGCCGCCATCTCGGTGACCGACAGCGGTGTCGGCATCGCCCCCGAGTTGCTGGAGCGCATCTTCGACCCCTTCTTCACCACCAAGGCACCTGGCGAGGGGACCGGCCTGGGCTTGTCCCAGGTATTCGGTTTCGCCAAGCAGTCGGGTGGCGACGTCAAGGTCAACAGCGTACAGGGCCAGGGCACTCGTTTTACCCTGTACCTGCCGCAGGAGACCGCGCCAGCCGCAGCGCCAGCGAGCCACACCGATGACAACACGCACGCCCAGCCCGTTGGCGTGCGGCGGCGTATCCTGGTGGTCGAAGACAACCCTGATGTCGGCAGCTTCACCGCGCAGATTCTCCAGGACCACGGCTACCGCATCAGCTGGGCCAGCTCGGCCGAGGAAGCGCTGGCCCAGCTGAACGACCCAACCGGGCATTTCGATGCGGTGTTTTCCGATGTGGTCATGCCGGGGATGGGCGGCTTGGCGCTGGCCAGGCAACTGCGCCGCCAGCGGCCGCAGTTGCCGGTGATCCTGACATCAGGCTACAGCAAGGCGATCGCCGAAGGTGGCCATCAAGGGTTTGCGTTCCTGGCCAAGCCCTATTCGGCGGAACAGGTATGCCAGATGCTCGGCAAGGTGCTGGGTGACTGACAGGGTTCAGTTCAACTGCCCGTAGATCAAGCCGAGCGCCACCGAGATCATCGCCACCCCCGACACCCGCCCGACCAGCCTCGCCGCCTGCGGGCGGGTGCTCAGCACGGCTTTGGCGCCATAGCCGACCAAGGTGTAGATCACCAGCGAGCTGCACAGGTGCACCGCACCAAGCAGCAGGATCTGCGCCGGCATCGGCCAGTTCGAGGTCGGGTCGGTGAATTGCGGCAGCAAAGCCAGGAACAGCAGGAACACCTTGGGGTTCAGCCCGCTCACGCAAAAGCCCTTGAACGCCCAGCGCGGGCCAGACTCCTGCACACCGACCTGCCCCGCCTCCGGCACCGCCGGGCTCAGCAGCAGGTTGCCACCCAGCCACAGCAAGTACACGCAGCCGGCGACGGTCAACAGGGTCAAGGCCAACGGATGCCCGGCCAGCAGGCTGCCCACCCCCGCCGCCACTACCAGGGTCGCGAGAAAATGCCCCGACAGCATGCCCATCACTGCAGGCATCACCCAGCGCCCGCGCATGCCTGCCGAAATGGCATAGGCCCAGTCTGCGCCGGGGGTGATCACGAACAACAACGACACGGCCCAGAACGCCGTCAGCACACTGATCGCCACTTGAGTCTTCCTTTCACACAGTTTGGGGGTGAAGAAAGCCTACGGATTCCACCGAGGGATTTTCTTTCGTATATTTCCCCTCATACCCCTGATGCTGGAAGATTCTTCTCAATGGACCGAACAGACCGAAAGATCCTTGCCGAGCTGCAAAAAGACGGTCGTCTCTCGGTGACCGAACTGGCCGATCGCGTCGGCCTCAGCCTGTCGCCCTGCCATCGCCGGCTGAAGGCGCTGGAAGAGTCCGGCGCCATCCTGGGCTACCACGCACGGCTGGCGCCCAGCGCCTTGGGGCTGAACTTTGCCGCGTTGGTATTCGTGACCCTGCGCGAGGTGACCCGCCAGCCCGTGGCGGATTTCGAGGCGGCGCTGGTGGAGATACCGCAGATCGTCGAGGCGCAGCGGTTGTTTGGCGACCCCGATTACCTGCTGCATGTGATGGCCAAGGACTTGCCGGCGTTCCAGAAGCTGTATGACGAGCAGTTGACCAGCATTCCCAATGTGAAGCGGCTGAGTTCGACCTTGGTCATGAAAGAGGTGATTCAGGACCGGCTGTTGCCGATGTAGCATTTTTCTCCTGTGCCGGCCTCTTCGCGGGTAAACCCGCTCCCACAAGGTGAACGCTGACCCGCAGGTTTTCGATGTACCCGCGAAGAAGCCGGCACAGGCAGCCTTTACACCTGCCCTGTCAATGCGCACTGTGCACCACGACTGCCCACCCCTTGCGCCGACGAACAGCGCAGCCCCCTCTAGCCCAAGGCCTCCAGCCAGCTGGCACCCTCCTTGCTACCGTCCACCGCTTAACCTTTTGTCAGCCTTAGGTTTTTTAAGGTTTATGGGCACATATTTACTAATTTCTCGTTATCTCCGCGCCCCGCATCATCGCTCCAACAAGAACGCGTCGCCCTTCGCCGGCACGCATCCGGGCAGCACCCGATGCCCCACCTTGCCTTGGAGTCAGTCATGACCAGTGCAGCCAATTCGGCACCCCTCATAGAAAAACACACGATCGGCTACGTACCGCCGGAAGACCGCCATGGAAAGGTAAGGGATCTGTTCACACTGTGGTTCGGCGGCAATATCGCACCGCTGCCCATCGTCACCGGCGCGCTGGGCGTGCAGCTGTTTCACCTGAACCTGGTGTGGGGCATCGTCGCCATCCTGGTCGGCCACCTGGTCGGCGGCGTGCTGATGGCGCTGCACTCGGCCCAGGGCCCGCAGATGGGCATCCCGCAGATGATCCAGAGCCGCGCCCAGTTCGGCACCCTTGGCGCCTTGCTGGTGGTGGTGATCGCCGGGGTGATGTACATCGGCTTCTTCGCCTCCAACATCGTCCTGGCCGGCAAGTCGCTGCATGGCGTGGTCGAAGCCGTACCGGTGCCGGTGGGTATCGTCATCGGTGCGCTGGGGTCGGGCATCATCGGCATCATCGGCTACCGTTTCATCCACGTGCTCAACCGCATCGGCACCTGGGTGCTGGGCATCGGCATCGTGGTCGGCTTTGGCTACATCTTCAGCCATGTGCAAAGTGACGACTTCCTCACCCGTGGCGGCTTCAACCTGGCCGGCTGGCTGGCCACCGTGTCGCTGGCAGCGCTGTGGCAGATCGCCTTCGCCCCGTACGTGTCGGACTACTCGCGCTACCTGCCGGCTGACGTGAAAGTCAGCTCGACCTTCTGGACCACCTACCTGGGTTCGGCCCTGGGTTCGAGCCTGTCGTTCATCTTCGGTGCCGTGGCAGTGCTGGCGATCCCGGCTGGCGTGGACACCATGGACGCGGTCAAGCTCGCGACCGGCACCCTGGGCCCGGTGATGCTGGTGCTGTTCCTGCTCAGCGTGATCAGCCACAACGCCCTCAACCTGTATGGTGCGGTGCTGTCGATCATCACCCTGGTGCAGACCTTCGCCTACCGCTGGATCCCCACTGCCAAAAGCCGTGCGGTGCTGTCGCTGATCGTGCTGGCCGCCTGCTGCGTGGTGGCGGTGTTCGCCTCGGCCGACTTCATCGGCCACTTCGTCGACATGGTGCTGGTGCTGCTGGTGGTGCTGGTGCCGTGGACGGCGATCAACCTGATCGACTTCTATGCCATTCACAAGGGCGACTACGACATCCAGTCGATCTTCAAGGTCGATGGCGGGATCTACGGCCGATACAACCCGCAGGCGCTGATTGCCTATGCGGTGGGCATCGTGGTGCAGATTCCGTTCATGAACACCCCGCTGTACGTCGGGCCGATCTCCGAGCACATCAACGGCGCTGACCTGTCTTGGCTGGTGGGCCTGGCAATCACTTCGCCGCTGTACTGGTGGCTGGCTTCGCGTGACAGCGCCTACCGCCGTCGCCAGAACAGTGCCAAGTTGGCCATGGGGCATTGATTAAAACTGTGCTGGCCTCTCGCGGATAGATCCGCTCCTACCGGGGTATGCAATCCCTTGTAGGAGCGGATTCATCCGCGAGAGGCCAGCACAGTCGACACATTTGTCAGAGGTTGTAAGCCCGCTCATTGTGCTCGGCCAGGTCCAGCCCCTGCTCTTCCTCTTCCCGGCTGGCCCGCAGCCCCACGGTCAGCTTGATGGCCCCAAGAATCGCCCAGCTCACCACAAAGCAATAGACGAAGGTGAACGCCACGCCCTTGAGCTGCACCAAAGCCTGCCCGATCGGCGAAGCCCCTTCCACGTAGCCCCCCAGCGACGGCGCGGCAAACACCCCGGTCAACACCGCCCCGACCATACCGCCAACCCCATGCAGCCCGAATACATCGAGGCTGTCGTCATAGCCCAGCGCCTGCTTCAACCGGGTTACGGCGAAGAAGCAGATCGCCCCGGTCAGCAAGCCGATGACCACCGCACCCAACGGCCCGACAAACGCACAGGCCGGCGTGATACCTACCAGCCCAGCCAAGGCCCCCGATGCCGCCCCCAGCGCAGTAGGCCGGCCATGCATGACTTTCTCGGTCAGCAACCAGCCAACAATGCCGGCGCACGCCGCCACCATGGTCGCCAGCATCACCACCCCTGCCCCTTCGTTGGCCGCAAGCCCGGAACCTACGTTGAAGCCGAACCAGCCGACCCACAGCAGCCCCGCGCCCACCAGGGTGAAACCGAGGTTGTGTGGCGGCATCGCCACCTGCGGGTAGCCTTTGCGCCTGCCCAGCATCAACGCCGCCGCCAGCGCAGCCACACCGGAGTTGATGTGCACGGCAGTGCCGCCGGCAAAGTCCAGCACACCCCAATTGACCATCAGCGCCCCCGGCCCACCCCACACCATATGGGCGATCGGCGCGTACACCAGGACGAACCAGGCCGCCATGAACAGCAGCGAGGCACTGAATTTCATGCGCTCGGCAAAACCGCCGGCGATCAGGGCCGGGGTGATGATGGCAAAGGTCAGCTGAAACACCGCGAACACCCCTTCCGGGATGGTGCCCACCAGGCTGTCGTGGCCGATGTTCAGCATCAGCGCCTTGTCCAGGCCGCCGATGAAGCTGTTCAAGGTCAACTGCCCTTCGACCATGCCGCTGGTATCGACCACCAGGCTGTAGCCGAACAGCACCCAGAGGATGCCGATCACCCCGGCCACGGCGAACAGCTGGGTGAACACCGAGAGGAAGTTCTTGGCCCGCACCATGCCGCCGTAGAACAGCGCCAGGCCTGGGATGCACATCATCAGCACGAACATCGCCGCGCAGATCATCCAGGCGGTGTTGCCGGTATCCAGGGTGGGTTCGGCGGCATGGGCCTGGTTGGCCAAGGCTAACAACATTACAGCGAGGGTGAGGTGCTTCATGGAGTCACTCCTGTGTGAATGAAGAGATGCCCTTGGGCCGCGTTGCGGCCCATTTGCGGGCAAGCCCGCTCCCACAGGGCCACCACAGTTCTCAAGGACTGTGAGCTTCCTGTGGGAGCGGGCTCCCGCGAAGGGCCGCAACGCGGCCCCAATAGCCTGTGAGATGAATCAGTACTGGGCCTGCCCCGGCACCCAGGCGGTGCCAGCCAGCGGCACCCGGGCCATGGCGGCGGCCTCGACGGTCAGCGCCACCAGGTCTTCGGGGTCGAGGTTGTGCAGGTGCGACTTGCCACAGGCACGGGCCATGGTCTGCGCTTCCAGCACCAGCACCCGCAGGTAGTTGGCCAAGCGCCGGCCAGCCTCTTCCGGGTTCAGGCGCTTGGCCAGTTCCGGGTCCTGGGTGGTGATACCGGCAGGGTCGCGGCCGTTCTGCCAGTCGTCGTAGAAGCCGGCGGCCGAGCCGATCTTCTTCAGCTCGCTGTCCAGCCGCGGGTGGTTGTCGCCCAGGGCAATCAGCGCCGCCGTGCCGATGGCTACCGCGTCGGCGCCCAAGGCCATGGCCTTGGCCACGTCGGCGCCGTTGCGGATGCCGCCGGATACGATCAGCTGCACCTTGCGGTGCATGCCCATCTCCTGCAGCGCCTTTACCGCCTGCGGAATGGCCGGCAGGATCGGGATGCCGACGTGTTCGATGAACACTTCCTGGGTGGCCGCGGTGCCGCCCTGCATGCCGTCGAGCACGATCACGTCGGCACCGGCCTTCACTGCCAGCTTGACGTCGTAGTACGGGCGACTGGCGCCGATCTTCACGTAGATCGGTTTTTCCCAATCGGTGATTTCGCGGATCTCGGCAATCTTGATCGCCAGGTCGTCCGGGCCGGTCCAGTCCGGGTGGCGGCAGGCGCTGCGCTGGTCGACGCCAATCGGCAAAGTGCGCATGCCGGCTACCCGCTCGGTCACCTTCATGCCCAGCAGCATGCCACCACCGCCCGGCTTGGCGCCCTGGCCGAGGACGATCTCGATGGCGTCGGCCTTGCGCAGGTCGTCGGGGTTCATGCCGTAGCGCGATGGCAGGTACTGGTACACCAGGTGCTGCGACTGGCCGCGCTCTTCCGGGGTCATGCCGCCGTCGCCGGTGGTGGTGCTGGTGCCGGCAATGGTCGCGCCACGGCCCAGGGCTTCCTTGGCGTTGGCCGACAGCGCGCCGAAGCTCATGCCGGCGATGGTCACCGGGATCTTGAGGTGGATCGGCTTCTTGGCGAAGCGGTTACCCAGCACCACGTCGGTACCGCACTTTTCGCGGTAGCCTTCCAGCGGGTAGCGCGACACGCTGGCGCCCAGCAGCAGCAGGTCGTCGAAGTGCGGCACACGGCGCTTGGTGCCGCCGCCGCGGATGTCGTAGATGCCGGTTTCGGCGGCACGCTGGATTTCCTGGATGGTCAGGCGATCGAAGGTGGCCGACTCACGCAGTACCGGGGGGAATTGCTCGCTCATGGGAATGCTCCTGGATCAGTACGCGCTGGCGTTATCGACTTTGAAGTTGTACAGCTGGCGGGCCGAGCCGTAACGTTTGAAATCAGCAGCCTTGTGCGCAAGGCCGGCCTTGTTCAGCAGTTCCTGCAGCTCTTGCAGGTGCTCGGCGCGCATCTCTTTCTCGATGCAATCCGAGCCTAGCGACTGCACCGAACCCTTGACGTAGATGCGCACCTCGTACAGTGAATCGCCCAGCGCATCGCCGGCATCGCCACACACCACCAGGCGCCCGGCCTGGCCCATGAAGCAGCTCATGTGGCCGATGCTGCCGCCGACCACGATGTCCACGCCCTTCATCGAGATGCCGCAGCGCGCGCCGGCATCGCCCTCGATCACCAGCAATCCACCATGGGCGGTGGCGCCGGCGGCCTGGGAGGCGCTGCCCTTGACCCGCACCGAGCCAGACATCATGTTCTCCGCCACGCCCACGCCGACGTTGCCGTGCACGGTGACGCTGGCCTGCTGGTTCATGCCCGCGCAGTAGTAGCCGGCGTGGCCCTCGATATCCACCGACACGGCGGCGTTGATGCCCACCGCCAGGTTGTGCTTGCCGTCGGGGTGGGTCACCCGCCATTCGCGGTCCTGCACATCGCCATGCAGGGACTGGTTGAGTACGCGCACCGAGGCGCTGGAAAGGTCGATCGTCTTCATGAATGTCTCCAGTGATTCGGTGGGGTCAGGCGCTTTCGCGTTCCCAGACGTACAAGGTGGCCGGCGCCGGCTCCCAGACCTTGGCCTTGTCGATGCCCGGCAGGCTGGCCAGGGCCTGGTACTCGGAGGCCATGGCCACGTAGTCGTCGGTCTCGGCCAGCACGGCCGGTTTGCAGGCAATCGGGTCACGGATCACGGCAAAGCCGTTGCGGGTGCCAATGGCGAAGGTGAAGAAGCCGTCCAGGTCTTCCAGCGCGCCATCCAGGGCCTGGGCCAGGGTGTCACCCTGTTGCAGGCGCCAGGTCAGGTAGCCGGCCGCCACTTCGGTGTCGTTATCGGTCTCGAAGCTGATGCCTTCGCGCTTGAGTGCCTGGCGCAGGCGGAAGTGGTTGGACAGCGAGCCGTTGTGCACCAGGCACAGGTCGGCGCCGGTGGAGAACGGGTGGCTGCCTTCCATGGTCACGGCGCTTTCGGTGGCCATGCGGGTATGGCCGATGATGTGGCTGCCCTTCATGCCGGCCAGGCCGAAGCGGCTGGAGATTTCCGCCGGCAGGCCCATGCCCTTGAGGATTTCGATGCTCTGCCCGGCGCTCATGATGCGCACGTCTGGGGCCAGTTCGCTCAGGGCCTGGCGGGCCGCTGCCTCGCTGGTGTGCACCTTGAGCACGGCGGCGCTGGCGTTCTGGAACCAGTCCAGCGAGCAACCCAGGCGCCCCTCCAACTGGCCCATCAGGGCCGCCCAGGGGTAGTTGATGTCCGTCGCCTGCAGGGTCAGCTTGACCCAGCCATCGGCCACTTCGTCACCGTATATGGCGAAACCGGCGCTGTCCGGGCCACGGTCGGTCATGGCTTGGAGCATGGGTTCGAAGAGCTTGCCGAGCTGGGCTTCCAGCGCCGGCTTTTTCAGGTACAGACCTACGATTCCACACATGGTGATACTCCTTCTAGGCAGTGGGTAGCCGCTGCGTTTGCCGCTACCCAGGGATAGGGTTGGCGGTCAGAAGAATTCGGTGTAACGCTGGATTTCCCAGTCCGAGACGTGGCGGCTGTACTCCACCCACTCCATGCGCTTGAGCTTGATGAACTCGTCGACGATCTCGGCACCGAGTACCTCGCGGAACAGCGGGTCGGCCTCCAGCGCGTCAGCCGCTTCCTTGAGCGATTGCGGCAAGGTCTTGATGCCGCGTGCGGCAATCTCTTCCAGGCTCAGGTTGTAGAGGTTCTCGTTGCACATCTCGCCCGGTTCCAGCTGGCGATCGATGCCGTCGAGGCCGGCGGCGATGATGGCGGCGGTGACCAGGTACGGGTTGCAGCCAGCGTCTGGCAGGCGAAACTCCAGGCGGCCATAGGGGATGCGCACCATCGCCGAACGGTTGTTGGCGCCATAGGCGACGAAGGCCGGCGCCCAGGTGGCGCCGGACAGCGAGCGGCCGACCACCAGGCGCTTGTACGAGTTGACCGTGGGGGCGGCGAAGGCACACAGCGCGGGGCCGTGGGCCAACAGCCCGGCGGCAAAGTGGTAGGCCAGTTTCGACAGGCCCATGCCGCTGCTGTCGGAAGGGTCGTGGAACAGGTTCTTGTTGTTGCTGCTGGCCAGCGACAGGTGGAAGTGCATGCCATTGCCGGCGCGCTTGGGATCGGGCTTGGGCATGAACGAGCAGATCATCCCTAAGTCGTTGGCGATTTCGCCGGCGGCCATGCGGAAGAAGGTGAAACGGTCGGCCGACTCCAGGGCGTCGCTGTAGGTGTAGTTGATCTCGAACTGGCCGTTGGCGTCTTCGTGGTCGATCTGATAGATGTCGAAGCCGACCGGCTGCAGGGCCTCGGTGAGGCGCTCGAGGAACAGCCGTGAGCGCGACAGGCCCTTGTAGTCGTAGCAGGGTTTGTCGAGGTTGTCGGAGGCATCCACCAACTGCAGCTTGCCGCCTTCGTCACGGCGGAACAGGCTGAACTCGGGCTCAAGGCCAGTGTTCAAGGTCCAGCCCTTGTCGGCCAGGCGCTGCACCTGCTGCTGCAATACATGGCGGCTGTCGTAGGGCCAGGGCTGGCCGTTGACATGGCCCACGCACACCACCCTGCCATAGCCCGGCTGCCACGGCACCGGGATCAGCGTGGACAGGTCGCCACGGGCCATGAAGTCCGGGCCGTGGGGCTCCATGCCCATGCCGCAGATGGCGAACCCGGCAAAGCCGGCGCCCTCTTCAGCCACCATCTTGAGGCCCGATACCGGCACCGACTTGGTCTTCGCCGAACCGTGGATATCGACGAACTGCGCCAACACATACTTGATGCCGTACTGGTCGAGGGTGCGCTGGGTTTCTGCTGGCAACATGGGTTGATCACTCCTGGGTGAGGGGCACTAATTCCGCATGGGAAACTTACTTTCCTCACAGGAATGCAATGTGCTTGCCAACTGTGTCCAGGGTGATGGTCTTACGTGACGTGTACAGGCCTCTTCGCGGCTAAAGCCGCTCCTACAGGGACCGCGCAAAGCCCTGCAGGAGCGGCTTTAGCCGCGAACTGGCCCGTACGGGCGGCAGAAAACCCATGCAGGTTTTTATGCTCTATTTATGGGAAACTTGTTTTCATCCGAGGAAAGAAGCAGCCCAGGCTGCCGCCTTTCGCACTTTCCCAGTGCGAAATCTTTATTCTTGAACTGAAAACGTGCAGGACATTCGATGCTAACCGAAACCGAACCGCGTCTCCGTCTGGAGCAGTACCTGGGCCTGCAGATCAAGCGCCAGCGTCAGGCCCAGTCACTCAAGCTCGCCGATGTAGCCCGCATCGCCGGCATCAGCCAGGGCATGCTGAGCAAGATCGAAAACGCCCAGGTGTCCACCAGCCTCGATACCCTCAGCCGCCTGTGCGATGTGCTGGGCATGCCGATGGCCAAGCTGTTCAGCCAGTATGACCAGCCCGACGGCAATGCCTTGCTGGTCAAGGCCGGCGAAGGGCTGGAGGTGGTACGCCGCGGCACCGAGAAGGGCCATACCTACCATTTGCTCAATCACGCCCGGGGGCCGAAGAAGAACTTCGAGGCGTACATGGTGACCATGGACGACGCCAGCGAGGAATTCCCGACCTTCGCCCACCCGGGTACCGAATTCCTCCATCTGCTGGAGGGTGAACTGGTCTATCGCCACGGCAACCAGCTCTATCGCATGCAGGCCGGCGACAGCCTGACGTTCGATGGCGAAACCCCGCATGGCCCCGAGCAACTGGTGCAGGTGCCTATTCGCTTGCTGTCGATCATGAACTACGGCGACGAGTGACGCGCGGCTGCAAGGCAATTTCGCGACCTTGGGTTTGGCCTGGGCAATGAGCTCGAGCGCCGCACGCGCGGCGTTCGAACTCACCGTCACAAAACCCTGGCGGCGTGCACCTAACTGCCTTCAGGCAACAGGCTGCGGTCGAACATGAACACCCGCTCGCCCTGCGGCGTGTACTGATACAACTGCTGCGGCCGGCCCAGCCTGGGCTGGTTCTTCTCCCCGGTATCGCGCACCCAACCCAGCTCGCGCAGGCGATCCAGGCGCTTGCGCAGCGAGGTGTTGTTCACCGCCTGCCCCAGGCACGCCTGCACCGCCCCCAGCGCATCGAGCACGGTGAACTTCTGCGCCAGCAGGTACAGCGGCAAGCTGCTGTACACCGTCTTCGCCGCCAACCGTTCCCTGGCTCGCTCGACCAGCAGGTTATGGTCGAACGGCAGCAGCACCTTGCGGTCAATCACGCTGTCCAGGTCAAAAAACGCCAGCTGCTCACCTTCCACCTGCTGCTGCGGGTCAAGCAACGCCAGGTAATAGGTACTCAACGACCAGCCACGCGGGTCGCGGAAGGCATTGCCTTCGGTTCCCACCTGTTCGAGGTGGCGCGGCACCACCAGGGCTTTCTCGCGCAAGGCGCGTTCGGCAGCGCCCTCCAGGCTGGTGTCCGGGGTGCGGCCATTGACGATCACGCCAGGCAAGGCCCACTGGCCGGCGTGGGGCTCGCGCTCACGACGGTGCAACAACACTTGCAGATGCTGGGCATCAGGGGCCAGGCGCAGGGCGACAATATCGACACTGGCCAGGACTTCAACTGTACTCACCGGGGGCTCCTTGTTCATCGGCACAATAATCCACCAGAGCTTCTAAGTATGGCAACCCGCAAGCCTATGGAAATTGTCACTTGACACACTTATTACACCAGGTGAATTATATAGCCATTCCAGCGAGGAGACCCGCCATGAAGATCGCCAGTTTCGATGTCGACGCGCAAAACGGCTTCACCGCCAACGCCCCTCAGGAGCTGCCGGTACCAGAGGGCAACGAGATCGCCCAGGACCTCAACGCCATGGCGCTGCGCGCCGACCTGCGCCTGGGCAGCAAGGACGCCCACCCGGCCAACGCCGTGTGGGTGGTGGCCGACCCTGGCCAGATGCTGCAACCGCTGCCCCTGGCCAACGCCGACCTGACCTGGGTCAGCCACTGCGTCCCCGGTACCGCCGGCTTCGAGCTGCTGCCCGGCCTGCCCGCCCCGATCGATTACGACTACTTCGTCTGGAAAGGCGTCGAGCCCGACCTGCACCCCTACGGCGCCTGCTACCACGACCTCGCCGAGCGCCGCTCCACCGGGGTCATCGAGTTTCTCAAGGTGCAACAGGTGGGCGCGGTGATCGTCGGCGGCCTGGCCCTGGACTACTGCGTCAAGACCACTGCCCGGCAATTGCGCCAGGCCGGCTTCCAGGTGCTGCTGTACCTGCCGGCCTGCCGCGCCCTGACCCAGGAAGGCGCCATCAGCGCCTGCGGCGCACTGGCTGCCGAGGGCGTGATCCTGTGCGGCGATGAGGCCGCGCTCGACTACCAGCTCTCTCTGATCAAGGAAGACCGCCCATGAGCGAAAGCGTTTTCGGCCCACGGATCATCCAGAACCTGCTGGACACCGACTTCTACAAGATCACCATGATGCAGGCGGTGCTGCACAACTACCCCAATGCCGAGGTGGAGTGGGAGTTCCGCTGCCGCAACGGCGAAGACCTCTCCCCTTACCTGGCAGAGATCCGCAACCAGATAGAGCAACTGAGCGAAGTCACCGTCACCCACGACCAACTGGCCTACCTGGAAAAGATCCCGTTCCTGAAGCCGGACTTCATCCGCTTCCTCAGCCTGTTCCGCTTCAACCTGCGCTATGTGCAGGTCGGCCTGGACGCGGCCGGGCAGCTGGCGATCCGCGTGCGCGGGCCGTGGCTGCACGTGATCCTCTACGAGATCCCGTTGCTGGCGATCATCAGCGAGGTGCGCAACCGCTACCGCTATCACGACGTGACGATCGAACAGGTGGGCGAGCGCCTGTACCAGAAATTCGACTGGCTCAAGGCCGAGGCCAGTGCCGAGGAGCTGGCAGGCTTCCAACTGGCTGACTTCGGTACACGACGGCGCTTCTCCTACCGGGTGCAGGAAGAAGTGGTGTACCTGCTCAAGCACGACTTCCCCGGCCGCTTCGTCGGCACCAGCAACGTGCACCTGGCCCGCGAGCTTGAGCTCAAGCCGCTCGGCACCATGGCCCACGAATGGTTCATGGCGCACCAGCAACTCGGCCCGCGGCTGGTCGACAGCCAGGCCGCCGCGCTGGAAGCCTGGGTCCGCGAGTACCGTGGCTTGCTGGGCATCGCCTTGACCGACTGCATCACCATGGACGCCTTCCTGGGTGATTTCGACCTGTACTTCGCCAAGCTGTTCGATGGGCTGCGGCACGACTCCGGGGACCCGCTGGTCTGGGCGGAGAAAGCCATCGCCCACTATGAGCGGCTGGGGATCGACCCGAAGGGCAAGACACTGATCTTCTCCGACGGGCTGGATTTCGCCAAGGCGCTGGGCCTGTACCGGGCACTGCACGCGCGGATCAACGTGAGCTTCGGCATTGGTACCCGGCTGACCTGCGATATCCCGGGGGTGGAGCCGATGAACATGGTGATCAAGATGACCGACTGCAATGGCGCGCCGGTGGCGAAGATCTCCGACAGCCCGGGCAAGACCCAGTGCCGGGACGAGAACTTCGTGGCTTACATGAAGCATGTGTTCAAGGTGATTTGATGTCGCCTGGACTGGCTGTCTTGCTCAATTTCTTGAAACTGGCGCGGCTCCCACAAGTACAGCGCATGCCTGGAAGCTGGTGATGATTCTGTAGCGGGTTTGCACTTGCCTTGAGAGTCCAGGCCGGCTCAGTCACCCCTCTTCTGCCTGCCCGACACACAGCTCCATGAACCGTGCAGCCGCCCGCGACGGCGTTGCGGCATGGGGCAAGAGGATGGAGAAGCGCCGCACCAAAGGCTCAGGTGCAACCCGCAGCTGCCGCAACACGCCGTCTTCATGGCGGATCGACATGGCCGACACGAAGCCAATCCCCATCCCGGCCCGTACCGCCTCCTTCACCCCTTCCACGCCAGCGATCTCCAGCGCCACGCGCATGGCCACGCCGTGCCGGGCAAAGGCCCGCTCGACGATCTGGCGCACCCCCGAACCACTCTCACGCAGCACCAACGGGTAAGCCCCCAACGCCTGCAAGCCTTGCTGTTCAGCGCCTGCCAGAGGATGGTCGCGCGGCACGATGGCCACGATCTCGTCCTCGCGCCAGGCTGTCACCCCGGTGCCCAGTGGCAGCTCCTGCCCGGGTGGGCCTTCGATCAGGGCGATATCGACGCTGTCCAGCGCCGCGATGATCTCCGCCGTGTTGCCGTGGGACGTGGTCACCAGCACCTCTGGGTAGCGCCCATGGAAGTCGGCAATCAGGTACGGCAGCAGGTAGCTGGCCGGGGTGGTACTGGCGCCGATGCGCAAGGTGCCGCGCTCGAGCCCGCGCATGGCCTCGCACAATGCCTGGGCCTGGCGAAAGGTGTCCCGCAGGCGCTGGGCATGGGCCAGCAACTGCTCGCCGGCAGCGGTCAGGCGCACGCCACGGCCAGCGCGCTGGTAGAGGGGCTCGCCAAAGTCCTCTTGCAGCAATTTCAGCTGGCCGGACACCGCCGGCTGCGACAGATGCAGGGCCTGGGCCGCATGGCTGATGTTGCCGTGCTCGGCTACCGTGGCGAAGGTTATCAGTTGCTCTGGGGTCATCCACTTAAAATATCAGCTAGACGGATATTTGCCATCCTAAATTACGATTTTATATAAGCTTATAACCAGATTAACGTAGGCTATGTCGAAACACTTCCGGAGGACTCACATGGCCACGGCAACTTCCAACCCTGCGTTGGCGCCCACCCTCTCTACCCGAGGGCGGCTCAACGGCATCCTGTTCGTCGCGCTGTTCGCGCTCGCCGTCACCCAACTGGCGGCGCTGCCCGCCATCGCCAGCCTGGGCATCAGCCCGCTGATCGTCGGCATCGTCGCCGGCGCCCTGTACGGCAACGCCCTGCGCGACGGCGTACCAGCCAGCTGGGCAGCCGGTATCAACTTCTCGGCCCGCGGGCTATTGCGCATCGCCGTGGCCTTCTTCGGCCTGCGCGTCAGCCTGCAAGAGATCGCCGAAGTCGGCTGGTCCGGCTTGAGCGTGTCGCTGCTGGTCGTGACCAGCACCCTGCTGATCGGCCTGTGGTGCGGCACCCGGCTGTTCAAGCTGGACCGTGACACCGCCCTGCTCACGGCGGCCGGCAGCGCGATCTGTGGCGCCGCCGCCGTGCTGGCATTCGAATCGGCGCTGCGCAGCGCACCGCACAAGAGTGCCATGGCGGTGGGCAGCGTAGTGCTATTCGGCACCCTGTCGATGTTCCTCTACCCGCTGGCGATCAACGCCGGCTGGCTGCCCCTGGACACCCTGGGTGCCGGCCTGTTCCTCGGCGGGACGATTCACGAAGTGGCCCAGGTAGTGGGCGCGGCCAGCAACGTCAGCCCCGAAGCCACGCACATCGCCACCATCGTCAAGATGACCCGGGTGATGCTGCTGGTACCGGTGCTGCTGGTGGTCGGCCTGTGGATCAGCCGCTCGCGCCAACCCGGCCAGGCCCAAGGCAATGGCCGCATCGCCATGCCCTGGTTCGCCTTCGGCTTCCTCGCCCTGGTGCTGGTGAATTCGCTGCAGGTACTGCCCGGTAGCGTGACCCAGGCGGTCAACAGCCTGGACACCTTCGCCCTGACCATGGCCATGACCGCGCTGGGCATGGAAACCCGCTGGAGCCAGATCCGTCAGGCCGGGCCGCGGGCGCTGATCACCGGGGCGATCCTCAACCTGTGGCTGGTGGGTGGCGGCCTGGCGATCACCCTGGGGGTGCAACGCCTTTTAGGTTGACGTGCATTGATCGGTATGGTGTTGTCTTGCAAGGATGTTTTTACCTGCACAGGAACGACTTAGATGCCTCAACGCCATGTCATCAACGCATCCGTCAGCCCCAAAGGCAGCCTGGAGACGCTGTCGCAACGTGAAGTCCAACAACTGAGTGAAGTCGGTACCGGCACCCTCTACACCTTATTCCGCCAGTGCGCCCTGGCCATCCTCAACACCGGCGCCCATGTCGACAACGCCAAGACCATTCTCGAGGCGTACAGGGACTTCGAAGTCCGCATCCACCAGCAAGACCGCGGCGTGCGCCTGGAGCTGCTGAACGCTCCAGCCGACGCCTTCGTCGATGGTGAAATGATCGCCAGCACCCGCGAAATGCTGTTCTGCGCCCTGCGCGACATCGTCTACACCGAAAGCGAGCTGGCCAGCCAGCGCATCGACCTGGAGAGCTCCCAGGGCATCACCGACTACGTCTTCCACTTGCTGCGCAACGCCCGCACCCTGCGCCCCGGCGTGGAGCCGAAGATGGTGGTGTGCTGGGGCGGCCACTCGATCAGCAGCGAGGAGTACCAGTACACCAAGAAGGTCGGCCATGAGCTGGGCCTGCGCAAGCTGGACATCTGCACCGGCTGCGGCCCGGGGGTGATGAAAGGCCCGATGAAGGGCGCGACCATCGCCCATGCCAAGCAGCGCATGCACGGCAGCCGCTACCTCGGCCTGACCGAACCGGGCATCATCGCCGCCGAGGCGCCGAACCCGATCGTCAACGAGCTGGTGATCCTGCCGGACATCGAGAAGCGCCTGGAGGCCTTCGTCCGTGTTGGCCACGGCATCATCATCTTCCCCGGCGGCGCCGGCACCGCCGAGGAGTTCCTCTACCTGCTCGGCATCCTCATGCACCCGGACAACCAGAGCTTGCCGTTCCCGGTGGTGCTCACCGGGCCACGCAGCGCCGAACCGTTCCTGCAACAGCTGCATGCCTTCGTCGGCGCCACCCTGGGCGAAGCTGCCCAGCGCCACTACCAGATCATCATCGACGACCCGGCCGAAGTGGCCCGGCACATGGTCGAGGGGCTCAAGGAGGTCAAGCAGTTCCGCCGCGAGCGCAACGACGCCTTCCACTTCAACTGGCTGCTGAAGATCGACGAGGGCTTCCAGCACCCGTTCGACCCAACCCACGCCAACATGGCCGAACTGGCCCTGCGCCGCGATTTGCCGGCCCATGAACTGGCGGCCAACCTGCGCCGGGCGTTTTCCGGGATCGTGGCGGGCAACGTGAAGGACAAGGGAATACGGCTGATCGAGGAACACGGACCGTATCAGATTCGCGGTGATGCCGCGGTGCTGGAGCCATTGGGGCGCCTGTTGCAGGCGTTTGTCGACCAGCACCGGATGAAATTGCCGGGTGGCGCGGCGTATGTGCCTTGCTACCAAGTTGTGACCTGAGATCGCCGGGGCCGCTCTGCGGCCCATTCGCGGGCAAGCCCGCTCCCACAGGGTTATCACAGGCCTGAAAACCGGTGATAACCCTGTGGGAGCGGGCTTGCCCGCGAATGGGCCGCAGCCATCTATCTGACGGGACTCGCCACAGTGCGGTCCACCAGGCGAATGCTGTCACGCCCGCCACGCTTGGACTGGTACAACGCCACATCCCCTTGCTCGATCAACGCCGCCAGGCTGGCCGGCGGCTGGTCGAACAGGTTGGCACCGATACTCAAGGTCACCGCCTGCGGGGTCGGCATCGCCTCCCTGGCAAACCGCTGGAACTGGTCGCGCAGCTGGCTGCCCAGCTCCACCACCTTCTCGCTGCTGGCATCGCTGAGCAGGATCACGAACTCATCGCCGCCCAGCCGCGCGGCCAACGAGCGCTCCGGCAGCACCGCACGAATCATCTCGCTCAAGGCAACCAGCAGGCGGTCACCCGCCGCATGGCCGTGCAGGTCGTTGACCAGCTTGAAGTTGTCGATATCGATCAACAGCAACGCCCCAGGCTGCGCCGGGCTGACTGCCTTGAACAAATGCGTGGCGCGGACTTCCAGGGCCCGCCGGTTGTACAGTGCCGTCAGCGGGTCGCGGGCGGCCAGCCGGGCGATGCGCTCTTCACGGCGATAACGCACGGTACCGGTCATCGACAGCGCGATCAGCATGATCGCCATCGCCCCTTCGACCAGGGAAATCTGGATGATCAGGCCACCAAAGGTCGCCAGGTCGATCAGCGTGCCCGGTGTCACCGCCACGATCGCCTTGGCCACATAGAACAGCCCATGGATGAGCAGCACGTAACGCAGCTGCACCGCCCCCACGCTCAGCGACTTGCCATGCGGGCGCAGCAGGAAGCTGGCCTTGAGCGTGAGTAACGCCACCAGCAGCGAGTTGACCATCAGCATCACTTTCGACCACTGCGGCCCCACCGGCAGCAGCAACAAGCCGAACCACACCAGCACAATCAGCAGCCACGCCCGCGACAATCGGGCCTGGGTAAAACGCACTACACCCAGCAGAAAGAACGCATGGGCGACCACCAGCAAGCCGTTGGCGAACCAGATGCCGATCAGCAGCAGGCCGATCCCGCGCAGCAGGGCCAGGGTCGAACCGACCGTGATGGTGGCGAAACCGGCGCTCCAGAACAGCAGCGAAGGTTCGCGGACACTGCGCCACTCGATCGCCAGGTACAGTGCAGCCGCAGCGGCCAGGGCGATGGTGATCGTCAGCATCGTGGGTGGATCAAGCGCCATATACGGATTGGCCTATCTGGTTAACGTGGAAAAGGGCAGATTGTATGCGCTTGAGATAACTTTTCAGAGGGGCGAACCGTCACGCTGCATTCAAATGAATGTAACCGTGCCAGGCGCGACACGGTCCATAGTCTTCCCACCACTCTCCTACCGCTGACGTTGCCCAGCTTGATGATAGCCCGTACGCGCGCAGTCAACGCCGCATCACTGCAAGGTGCGGCGCCTGCAGCCAGCGCAACAGGCCCGTTAGTTGTGCCGAGTGCACGGGTATGGAAGTGGATCCACGAAGAGCCCCGTGCAGTCGAGCTCAAAGCACCCGCTTGATCAAAGGCTCCAGCCGGCTATAGCGCAGGCGCCGCAGGAACCTGCGTACCTCCTTGGGGTGCTCGGCCTTCTCGCCCAGCTCGCTCGCCGTACCGATCTGCGGCGCGTGCCGGCGAATGGCCTCCAGCTCCACCGCTCGCGGCACCAGCCACTGCCCGTGTGGGTCGTCGATCAGCAGGCCGTTTTCCAGGTCCAGGTTGAACCCGCGCGGGTTGAGGTTGTTGCCGGTCAGCAGCGAATAGCGCTGGTCGACCCACACTCCCTTGGCGTGGAAGGTATGGCCCGGATCGTTCCAGATCCGTATCTGCAACTGGCCACTGGCAATGGCTGCCTGGCGGCGCCGGGCAAAGGCGCGCAGGTTGTCTTCGTACAGGTACGGCAAGGCACCGCTGGCGCTGAACGGCTCGCCCGGAGCGATGTAGAAATCGTTGGCGGTGCGGTGGCCAACGATCAGCTCGATGCGCACTCCCCGGTCCAGGGCATGGTCGATCTCGCGCATCACCACCCGTGGCGGGTTGAAATACGGCGTGCTGATGATGATCTGCGTGTGTGCCGCCGCCAGCAGCGCGCACAACGTGCGGTTGAGCGGGTTGCCACGGCCGACACCCAGCAGCGGGATCACGCGCAGCCCCTGCCCCGCCATGGCGGCCGGTGCGTCATAAGCCATGCGCCGCAGGCGCGCGCGCAGGCGCCGGATATCGCCGCGCAGCGTGCGGGTAGCGGGTGGCGCCGGCAGGTCCAGGCGCGGCGTGGCGGTGTGGTGCAACAGGCGCCGGACCAGGTCGACCATGGCGTCGGCCAATGCCGGCGACTGGAACAGGTGGTAACGGTCCAGCCGGTATCGGTCGAACCGGTGCAGGTAGACGTTGTTCAGGCTGGCACCGGTATAGATCACGCAATCGTCGATCACGCTGCCCTTCAGGTGCAGCACGCCGAACAGCTCGCGGGTCTGCACCGGCACGCCATGGATCACCACGTCGAGCCCGCGTAGCTGGCGCTGGGCCTGGTACCAGGCCGCATTGCCCGGCTGGCGCCCGGCCCCCAGCAGGCCACGGCGGGCACGGAACCAGTCGACCACGATGACGATCTCCAGGCCCGGCCGCTCGGCCTTGGCCTGGTACAGCGCATCGAGCACCTCCTGGCCGGCCTCGTCTTCCTGCAGGTACAAGGCAACGATGACGATACGCCGGGTCGCCGTGGCGATGCGCTCGAGCAGGCAGGTGCGGTAGGCCGCGGCATCGGGCAACACCTGGATCGCCTCAGGCGCGATGGCGAAACCTGGCAGTGCCGCCAGCATGGATTCGGGGTTCACGTACGATCACCTTCTCTCTGCAATCAGGTCCATTCCTGGCCGTTGCGCCCGGGGTGTAAGATCAACCCGGCAACGACCCATAACAACAAGAAACACGCGAGGCCTGTTTTCCCACTGCCCCTGACGAACTAAGCCTCAGCTTGCACAGGAAGATCGCAATGGTCCACCCCGCTTCCATCAGCGTAACGCCTTACCCAACCAAAACCTTCGGTTTTCTGGTGCTGCCCAATTTCACCACCATTGGCCTGGCATCGGCGGTGGAAACCCTGCGCATGGCCAACCTGGCAGCGCGCCAACCCTTGTACCGTACCGTGCTGATTGCCGCCAGCCCGGAGCCGGTGGTGGCCAGCAATGGCATGCGCGTGCTGCCCGACCACAGTATCGAAGACGCCCCGGCGCTGGACGCCCTGTTCGTGGTCGGCGCCAACCCGATCGACCGCAGCCGTGGCGGCACCCGCCCCCTGATCGACTGGCTGCGCCAACTGGCCCGCCAGCGCCTGCCACTGGGCGGGATCTGCACCGGCAGCTACCTGCTGGCCAAGGCCGAGCTGCTTGACGGCTACCGCTGCACCATTCACTGGGAAGACCTGCAGACCCTGCAGGAACACTTCCCCGACATTGTAATCTCCAGCCAGCTGTTCGAGCTGGACCGCGACCGTTTCACCTGTTCCGGTGGCGTGGCGGCCATGGACATGATGCTGCAACTGGTCGCCCGCCAGGCCGGCGGCCAGGACATCGCCGCCAAGGCCGCCGAACTGTTGCTGTGTGACCGTATGCGCGGTGAGCGCGAGCGCCAGCGTGTGCCATTGCGCACCTTGCTTGGCAGTGCCCAGCCCAAGCTGAGCCAGGTGGTGGCGATCATGGAGGCAAACCTGGAGGAGCCGCTGGGGTTGGAGGAGCTGGCCAGCCTCAATGAAGTGACCGTGCGCCAGCTGGAGCGCTTGTTCCATAAATACCTGCAGCGCACCCCCAGCCAGTATTACCTGGAGTTGCGCCTGTCACGGGCCCGGGACCTGCTGCTGCGCAGCGATGTGCAGGTACGCGAGGTGGCACTGGCTTGCGGCTTCAGCTCACCAGCACACTTTTCCAAGAGCTACAGCCGCTTCTTTGGCCTGTCGCCGCTGGGCGAGCGGCGCCAGGCTTCATTGCATTGAGCGCTTGCTCGCCTCAATCCTGCAGGGCTGAATGCGCGGTCTCCCGGCACATCAACATCGCCAGCAAGGCCACCAGCGCCGCCGCCAGCAGGTAACCGGCCGGCGCCAGCTTGCTGCCCGTGGCCTGGATCAGCCACGTGGCGATGAAGGGGGCTGTACCGCCAAACAGCGCATTGGCCAGGTTGAAGCTCAGCGCAAAGCCACTGAAGCGCACCGAGGTCGGGAAGATTTCGGCGAGCAGGCACGGCAAGGTGCCGTCGTTCATGGCCAGCATCGCGCCGAAGAAGATCTGGATCGCCAGGATCACCAGCAGTGGCTGGCCATCGAGCAGCTTGAACAGCGGCACGGTCAGGCCGAGAAAGAGTAACGACGCCACCACCAGCATGGCCTTGCGACCGAACTGGTCGGACAGCCGCCCCATCAGGAAGATCAGGCCGATGTAAGTGGCCAGTGACGCCGTCGAGGCGATGAACGAATCACGCTCGCTCATGCCCATCTCGCTGGACAGGTAGGTCGGCATGTAACTAAGCAACAGGTAGAACGCCACCGCATTGAGGCAGGTGACCCCGAGGCCGATGGCCAGGCTGCGGCGGTGGTGGGCCAGCAGCTCACGGATCGGTGCAGGGGTCATGCAGGCCTTGCGTTCCAGGCGCTGCTCCATTTCCAGGAACTTCGGCGTGTCCTGCAGGCTCATGCGGATGTACCGGCCCACCAGGCCGAACGGTGCCGCCAGCAGAAATGGCAGGCGCCAGCCCCAGCTGTGCAGATCTTCGCTGCTCAACAGTTCATGCAGCACCGCGACGAATGCCGCACCGAACAGCAGCCCCGCAGCGGTGCTGGCCGGCACGATGCTGGTGTACAGCCCGCGCCGGCCTGGCGGGGCGTACTCGGCAAGAAATGCTGCGGCACCGGCGTATTCCCCCGAGGCCGAAAAGCCCTGCACCAGGCGGATCAGCAGCAGCAGGCCGGGCGCCCACAAGCCGATCTGCGCATAACCCGGAAGCAGCCCGATGCAAAATGTCGACAACGACATGATCAGGATCGACCACGACAGGGCGTTGCGCCGCCCGTGGCGGTCACCGAAGTGGCCCCAGACCACACCACCCAGCGGGCGGACCAGAAATGACAGGGCAAATACAGCAAAGGTCGCCAGCAGGCCGCTGGTCTTGTCTGCCTGTGGGAAGAAGGTAGCTGCAATGATGGTGGCGAGGTAGCCGTAGGCGGCGTAGTCGAACCATTCGACGAAATTGCCCATGAAACTGGCACGCGCGGCCTTGCGTAGGGCCTGGCGTTCGGCGTCTGGCGCGGTGCCGTCGAGGGAGGGAGCGTTGAAGGTGGTGCTGGACATGACGGGTACCCTCTGATTCTTCTAATTGGCGGCAGGGTCTGATGGTCATACAGTTGTTTTTGTGTTGCCCGGATCGGCCTCTTCGCCGCTAAAGCCGCTCCCACAGGTGTTTCACTGGCCTTCAGGGCAGAGGTACCTCTGTGGGAGCGGCTTCAGCCGCGAAGCAGGCGACGCCGGTGCTTATTTGCGAATGATGTTGTGCTCCGGGCCGTACGGGAATCGGGTGATGTTCTCGGCACCGTGCTCATTGACGATCAGGATGTCATGTTCGCGGTAGCCTCCCGCCCCAGGCCGCCCCTCGGGCAGCATGATCATCGGCTCGATCGACACCACCATGCCCGGCTCCAGGACCGTGTCGATGTCTTCGCGCAGCTCCAGCCCTGCTTCCCGGCCGTAGTAGTGGCTCAGCGTGCCGAACGAGTGGCCATAACCAAACGTGCGGTACTGCAGCAAATCGTGACGCAGGAAGATCTCGTTCAGTTCGTGGGCGATGTCGCAGCATCGCATGCCCGGGCGCACCAGCTTGAGACCCGCTTCATGCACTTCGACGTTGGCCTGCCACAGGCGCAGGTGATCGTCCGGGCAATGGTCGAGGAACAAGGTGCGCTCCAGCGCGGTGTAGTAGCCGGCGATCATCGGGAAGCAGTTGAGGCTGAGGATGTCGCCCTTGTTGACCTTGCGGCTGGTGACCGGGTTATGCGCGCCGTCGGTGTTGAGCCCGGACTGGAACCAGGTCCAGGTGTCCATCAGCTCGCTGTCGGGGAAGCTTCTGGCAATCTCACGGACCATCGCCTGGGTGGCATGCAGCGCCACTTCATATTCCGGCACCTGGTCGCGCAGCGCCTCGACCACCGCCGCCCCGCCGATATCGGCAACCCGTGCCCCATGGCGAATCAGCGCCTGCTCCTCGGCCGACTTGATCATGCGCATGCGCATGCACGGTGCACCGATGTCCAGCAGCTCGGCCTTGGGGTAGCAGGCAGCGAGCTTGGCATGGTTCTGCAGGTTGAGGTGGTCGTATTCGACGCCGATGCGCGAGGCCAGCGGCAGGGCCTGCTGGATGGCGACGAAGTAGTTGTCGCGCTGCCAGTCGGTGTAGACGATGTTGTCGGTACCCACCGTGCGCCGCCAGGGCTGGCCGCCGTCGATATTGGCGCTGATCGACACCACCTTGTCGTGGGTGACCACCAGCGCGTAGGGACGACCGAACGAGCAGTAGAGGAAGTCGCTGTAGTAGTTGACGTTGTGGTACGAGGTGAAGATGGCCGCTTCGATATCCTGCTCGGCCATGTAGGCCCGCAGGCGGGCATGACGGGCGGCGTACTCCTGTGCGGAGAAGGTCGGCTTGACCTTGTCGCCATTGCGGATTTTCAGGGTCTGGGGCATTTGCATGGTCGGTGTTCCTTGTCGTTGTGAGCACGCTGTTCAGGCCGGCCGCCTGGAAAGCATTGCAACAGAACCGACGAGGACGCTTTTGTATCTATCCGACCTGGAATTGGCGGGATTACCAATGGGGGCTGCCTTGCAGCCCATACGCGGCACAAGGCCGCTCCTACAGGAAATCGCGGTCTCCTGTAGGAGTGGCCTTGCCGGGGCGCCGGACCGGTCGGAAAGGGGCGCAGAGCGCCCCCGCCTTACTTCAGGTCGAAGCGATCGAGCTCCATCACTTTTTCCCAGGCCGCCACGAAGTCCTTGACGAACTTGTCATTGCCATCGCTGCTGCCATACACCTCGCTCAGCGCCCGCAGCTGCGCATGCGAGCCGAACACCAGGTCGACCCGGCTGCCGGTCCACTTCACTTGCCCGGTCTTGCGGTCGCGGCCCTCGAAGCTTTCGTTGTCCGCCGAAGTCGGCTTCCACTCCACGCCCATGTCCAGCAGGTTGCGGAAGAAGTCGTTGCTCAGGGTGCCAGGCTTGTCGGTGAACACGCCCTGCTTGCTGCCGCCATGGTTGGCGCCGAGCACACGCAGGCCGCCGATCAGCACGGTCAGCTCCGGCGCGGTGAGGGTCAGCAGTTGCGCCTTGTCCAGCAACAGCTTCTCGGCCTTGACGCTGTAACGGGCCTTGCTGAAGTTGCGGAAGCCGTCGGCCAGCGGCTCGAGCACGGCGAACGACTCGACGTCAGTCTGCGCCTGGGAAGCATCGACGCGGCCCGGGCGGAAGCCCACGCTGACGTTGTGCCCGGCATCCTTGGCGGCCTTTTCCACTGCCGCGGAGCCTGCGAGGACGATCAGGTCGGCCAGGGAGACCTTCTTGCCACCGGCGTTGAACTCGCCCTGAATCTTCTCCAAGGCTGCCAGCACCTTGCCGGTGCCCTGGTTCGCCGCCCAGTCCTTCTGCGGCGCCAGGCGCAGGCGGCCACCGTTGGCCCCACCGCGCTTGTCCGAGCCACGGAAGGTCGAGGCAGCTGCCCAGGCGGTGGCCACCAGTTCGGCGACGCTCAGCCCGCTTGCGAGAATCTTGGCCTTGAGCCCGGCGATGTCCTGCTCGCCCACCAGCGGGTGGTCGACTTTCGGCAGCGGGTCTTGCCACAGCAGCTCTTCGTTGGGCATTTCCGGGCCCAGGTAGCGTGCCAGCGGGCCCATGTCACGATGGATCAGCTTGTACCAGGCGCGGGCGAAAGCGTCGGCCAGTTGGTCCGGGTTGTCCTTGAAGCGCCGGGCGATCGGTTCGTAGATCGGGTCGAAACGCAGGGCCAGGTCGGAAGTCAGCATCGACGGGGCATGCTTCTTGGCCGGATCGTGTGCATCCGGCACGGTGCCCGCGCCCTTGCCGTCCTTCGGCCGCCATTGATGGGCACCGGCGGGGCTCTTGGTCAGCTCCCACTCGAAGTTGAACAGGTTGTTGAGGTACTCGTTGCTCCATTTCGTCGGGGTCGAGGTCCAGATCACTTCCAGGCCGCTGGTGATGGTGTCGCCACCCTTGCCGCTGCCGAACTTGTTGGCCCAGCCCAGGCCCTGCAGCTCCAGGCCTGCCGCTTCAGGCTCAGGGCCGACATTGTCGGCCGGGCCGGCGCCGTGGGTCTTGCCGAAGGCGTGGCCGCCGGCGATCAGCGCCACGGTTTCTTCATCGTTCATGGCCATGCGGCCGAAGGTTTCGCGAATATCCCGGCCCGATGCCACGGGGTCCGGGTTGCCTTCCGGGCCTTCCGGGTTGACGTAGATCAGGCCCATCTGCACGGCAGCCAGGGGGTTTTCCAGGTTGCGTTCGGCCGACAGGTTACGGTTCTGCTCTTCACCATGCTTGGCAGGTTCCGCCACCAGGTCTCCTTGGCCGGGCGGCTGGGCCTTGACCTGGTCCTTGCCGTAGCGGGTATCACCACCCAGCCAGACCTTTTCCGAGCCCCAGTAGACGTCTTCGTCCGGTTCCCATACATCGGCGCGGCCGCCGGAGAAACCGAAGGTCTTGAAGCCCATGGACTCCAGGGCAACGTTGCCGGTAAGCACGATCAGGTCAGCCCAGGAGATCTTGTTGCCATACTTCTGCTTGATCGGCCACAGCAGGCGCCGGGCCTTGTCCAGGCTGACGTTGTCCGGCCAGCTGTTGAGCGGCGCGAAACGCTGCTGGCCAGAGCCGGCACCGCCACGGCCATCACCAATGCGGTAGGTGCCGGCGCTGTGCCAGGCCATGCGGATGAACAGCGGGCCATAGTGGCCGAAGTCGGCTGGCCACCAGTCCTGGGAGTCGGTCATCAAGGCGGTCAGGTCTTTTTTCAGGGCCTGGAAGTCGAGGCTCTTGAACGCCTTGGCATAGTCGAAGTCCGGGTCAGGGCTGGACTTGGACGAGTGTTGATGGAGGATCCTGAGGTTGAGCTGGTCAGGCCACCAGTCTCGGTTGGTGGTGCCGCCACCTGCGGTTTGATGGAACGGGCATTTCGATTCGTTCGACATCTGCTGTTACCTTTGGGTCGGTTATCCAGATTTCCGGTCTATGCCAGGTGTTCTTTCAGCCGAGCACATGGGCTCATGCCTACCCCTCATCAGGTCTGGTCGGTCACGTGCCGACACGGGGCTTGCGAAGCTCTCACGCCTTGTGCAGCGCGGTCTTGCATCCAAGTGCTGAGACGCCGCCCGCACGCGGATTTCGCAGGGCCAGGGGAAAGACTAGTCGAGCTTGGGCAGAGGTCTAATAGAGTGGCTCTTGCAGGCCGATAGCCCCGGCACATCCATACAAGGCGCAACGGCCGCCGCCGTGCTTCAATACACCGCCAACCCCTCTAGCCCCGGTGAGCCAAGCCCCATGAACCGCAACGACCTGCGCCGTGTCGACATGAACCTGCTGGTGCTGTTCGAAGCCCTGATGATCGAACGCAACCTGACCCGCGTCGGCGAAAAGCTGTTCATCACCCAGTCCACCGTCAGCGCCGCCCTCGCCCGCCTGCGCGAACTGTTCGACGACCCGCTGCTGATCCGCAGCGGCCGGGCCATGGAGCCGACTCCGCGGGCCATGCAGATCTTCGCCGAGCTGGGCCCGGCCATGGATGTGATTTCGTCGGCCATCAGCCGCGCCCGCGACTTCGACCCGGCCAACAGTTGCAACCAGTTCCGCCTGGGCCTGTCGGACGATGCCGAGTTCGGCCTGTTCCCCGCCCTGCTGCAGGCCTTGCGCGAAGAAGCGCCCGACATCAGCGTGGTGGTGCGCCGCGCCAACTTCCTGCTGATGCCGGGCCTGCTGGCCAGTGGCGAGATATCCGTGGGCGTGAGCTACACCACTGACCTGCCGGCCACCGCCAAACGCCGAAAGTTGCGCGATATCGGCGTGCGTGTGCTGCGCGCCGACGACCGCCCGGGCCCGCTGACCCTCGACGAGTATTGCGCCCGGCCCCATGTGATGGTGTCGTTCTCCGGCGACATGAGCGGCAACATCGACCTGGACCTCGCCCGCATCGGCCGCTGCCGCAAGGTGGTGCTGGCCGTACCGCAGTTCGGCAGCCTGCGTGCCCTGCTGCGCAACACCGAACTGATCGCCACCGTGCCGGACTACGCCGCCTGTGCCCTGGCCGACGATGGCAGCCTGCGCGCCGACCCGGCGCCGTTCGAGATCACCGAGGCCGAGCTGTCGATGGTCTGGAGCGGCGCCCACGACAACGACCCGGCCGAACGCTGGCTGCGCGAGCGCATCCTGCAGTACATGGCCCGCCCGAGCTGATTCATCGACCTCATCGATAGCCACCATGAATGCCATCAAGTTCCGCCGCAACCGCTGCGGGCGGAAGATGGCGGCATTCACTGATCGATGAGGCTTCTACCCATGAAAACCGGCATGCTCGCTGCCCTGCTCGCCCTGTTCGCTGCCCTTGGCGGTTGTGCCGCGCCGGCTGGCCAGCAGGCTGCCCAGCCCTACGGGCACTTCTACTCGGCCACCGCCATTTCCAGCGTCGCGCTGGCCCCAGGGCAACACGTGGCCGTGCTGCTCGGGCGCAATGCCGACAGCACCCTCAGCTACCTGCAGCAGCACCGCGGCGCAGCGGCGGCGAAAACCACGCCGCGCAGCATTCCGGTGGCGACCCTGCGCGGTGGCAGCCAGGCCTACGACTGGCTGGCGCGTTCGCTGGCCCAGCAGTTCGCCGAGGTGACCTTCTATGAAGACCTGGACAGCCTGCTCGCCGACCATCCGGACGTGATCGTGCTGCTGGACAGCGAAAGCCGCCTGGCCACGGCGGACGTCGAGAGCCGGGTGGTGGCGCGCTTCTTCGACAGCCAGCTGAGCTACATCGGCCGTGCCGAAGGCCGTGCGCGCAAGGATGTCAGCAATGTGGCGCGGATGCTGGAAGATGAACAGGCCGCCAAGGCCGATGCCCTGCGCGATTTCGACGCTTCGCTGCAGCGCTTGCTGGGCAGCAAGGTGTAAGGCGCCACGGCGCTTCGGCAGAAACCAGGGAACTCTTGCCAATCGCCTGTCCTCTTAAACAGTGAGTGGTTTATTTCCCTGTGCTTCACGTTACTGGAGAACACGACATGCGCCACCTACTCCTCGCCCCTGCGCTGCTGCTCCTGCTGCCTGCCGGTGCTGCCCTGGCCCGCGTCGATGCGGGCGACGTCGCCACCTCGGCCGGTGTTTCCGCTTCGCTGTATTCGACCTTCAAAGACGACAAACGGATCATCCCCGCCCGTGACGAGCTGTCTGCATTCGTTGCCAGTGGCGGTGCCATACGCGGCGCCTACGTGGAGTCGGCGCTGGAACAGGCTCGCAAGGAGCATCCCGGCCTGCAGGCCAGTGACGAAGAGCTGGCTAGGGCAATCCTCTCCCAGGATGACCCGATCGCCCAGCATTGATGTGGCGCCTGTAGCGGCCTCTTCGCGGCTAAAGCCGCTCCCACAGGTACTGCACAGTTTCAAACATAGTGCAGCACCTGTGGGAGCGGCTTTAGCCGCGAAAGGGCCGGTACAGGTAAGGCTCAGCCCCAACCATCCATGCGCATGGTCGCCCTGACCAAGCGCTGCTCCTCTTGCTCGATCTCACGCAAGCTGTCGCAAATCCCGTTGATATGCTCGCGCGCCGCCCGCTGCGCCTGCTCGGGCAACCGTATCCTGCCCAATTGGTCGCGGTGCCGATTTCAGGAACTACCCTAGAAGGTTCACCACAACAAGGAAGACCCCATGCCATCGCCTCGCCCTCCCCACGCCATCGCACTGGCGCTGCTGATCGCCTGTACCCAGGCACCTGCCGCTGAGCCCGCCCCCAAGGACCTGCTCAAGCAGGCCGAAAACGAACAGCCAGCGTACCTGCAAACCCTCAGGAGCCTCGTTTCGGTAGACACCGGCACCGGTACCGAAGCGGGCCTGACGCACGTCAGTGCGGAGCTGGTCAAACGTCTCAAGGCCTTGGGCGCCGACGTGCAGACGCGTCCCGCCAAACCTTCTGTCGGCGACAATATCGTCGGGACATTCAAAGGCACCGGCAGCAAGGACTTCCTGCTCATGGTGCATTACGACACCGTATTCGTCCCCGGCACCGTCGCCAAACGCCCATTCCGGGTCGATGGTCCACGCGCCTATGGCCCGGGCGTCGCCGATGCCAAGGGGGGTGTGGCGTTGATCCTGCACGCGCTGAAGTTGCTGAACGATCAGCAGTTCAATGGCTACCGCACGCTCACCGTGCTGTTCAACCCGGACGAAGAAATGGGCTCTGCCGGGTCGAGGCAGATCATCGCCGAACTGGCCCGCAAGCATGACTACGTGTTCTCCTACGAGCCGCCGGACAAAGATGCAGTCACTGTCGCCACCAATGGCATCAACCGCCTCAAGCTTGAAGTCACAGGCCGAGCATCCCACGCCGGTTCCGCGCCAGAACAGGGCCGCAACGCACTGACCGAACTCGCGCACCAGCTGCTCCAGCTCAAGGATCTCGGCGATGCCAGCAAAGGCACCACGGTGAACTGGACGTTGGCCAAGGCGGGTGAAAAGGCCAATATCATTCCGGCACTGGCCACCGCCGAAGCGGACATGCGCTATTCGGACCTGGGCGAGACTGACCGGGTGCAGGCCGACGCCCAGCGCATCGTGAAGAAACAACTGATCGCCGACACCCAGGTCAGTGTCGTCGTCGAGAAAGGTCGACCGCCGCTGGCACGTAACCTGGCTTCGAGCACGTTGGCCGAGACGGCACAGCAATTGTACGGGGAGGCGGGGTACAAGCTCGAACCGATTGCCATGCGCTTCGGCACCGATGCCGGGTATGCCTATGTACCGGACAGCCACAAGCCGGCGGTTCTGGAAACACTGGGGGTGGTCGGGGCCGGGTTGCATGGTGACGATGAATACATCGAACTGGGCAGCATCGCGCCTCGGCTGTACCTGACCGTGGCGATGATCAAGCACCTGGCACAGTAAACAATTGCCTGTACCGGCCTCTCGCGGCTAACGCCGCTTCTGCAGGGGCTACGCGTTACCTGTAGGAGCGGCTTCAGCCGCGAAAGGGCCGGTACAGGTAAAGCTCAGCCCCACCCATCCATGCGCATGGTCGCCCTGACCAAGCGCTGCTCCTCTTGCTCGATCTCACGCAAGCTGTCGCAAATCCCGTTGATATGCTCGCGCGCCGCACGTTGCGCCTGCTCGGGCAACTGCTCCATCACCGCGTGATACAACCGTGCATGCTGGCGGTCGATCTGGCGCTTCTGCGCCGGGCGGCAGTAGAGGTTGTTGACCGAGGCGAACACCGTGCTCAAGGTCAGGTCGCTTAGCGACTGCAAGGTATGCACCAACACCGGGTTGTGCGACGCCTCGCTGATCGCCCGGTGAAACGCATGGTCACGCCGCGCGTGTTCACGAGCATCGAGCGCTTCGGCAGCGGCATGGGCGTCGAGCATTTCTTCGTAGCGCCGGCGGATCAGCAGGCGGTCGATATCGGTGGCGCGCAAGGCCGCCAGGCGTGCCGACTCGGCCTCCAGCAAGGCACGCACCTCCAGCAGGTCGAACAGCGTGCGCGGCTGTGAGCTGAACAGGTGCATCAACGGCGTGGCGCTGGCCTGCCCGTTGAGGTCGGTGACGAACGAACCGCGCCCCTGCTCGGTGTCGATGATGCCGCGCCCGCGCAGGATGCGCAGGCCTTCACGCAGCGCCGAACGCGAGCAGCCGAGCTTTTCGACCAGGCGCCGTTCCGAGGGCAAGGCCTGGCCGACCTTGAGCACGCCCTCGACGATCAGCCGCTCGACCCGCTCGGCCACCTGGTCGGCGACCTTGGCCTTGCCTTCAATACCCATGTGCAGACTCCAACTGGTAGGACCACTGCTGTCGACGGTTCCAATCTAGCCGTTCAAAGCCATGGATAACCAGTACTTTGCGGAAAAACTGGTAGGACCAGTTACCAGCACCCTCGACCACCCCCGTCCAAGCGCGCAGGCTGCAAGGGTGATCGGTTTGCCTACAACTACAAAAAACTGCTGCTGAGTGAGCCTGATGAACATCCTCTACGACGAACGTGTCGACGGCGTGCTGCCTGCCGTGGACCTGCCCGCACTGCTGCAGGCGTTGCGTGATGCCATCCCCGACCTGGAGATCCTGCACCGCGCAGAAGATCTCAAGCCTTATGAATGCGACGGCCTTTCGGCCTACCGCACCGTGCCGCTGCTGGTAGTGCTGCCTGAACGCCTGGAACAGGTGCAGACCTTGCTCAAGCTCTGCCACCAGCGTGGCGTGCCGGTGGTGGCACGCGGTGCCGGCACCGGCCTGTCGGGCGGCGCGCTGCCGCTGGCCAAAGGCATCCTGCTGGTGATGGCGCGCTTCAACCGTATTCTCGAAGTCAACCCGCAAGGCCGCTTCGCCCGGGTACAGCCCGGTGTGCGCAACCTGGCCATCTCCCAGGCCGCTGCGCCCCATGGCCTGTACTACGCCCCCGACCCGTCTTCGCAGATTGCCTGCTCGATCGGCGGCAATGTCGCGGAAAACGCCGGTGGCGTGCACTGCCTGAAATACGGCCTGACCGTACACAACCTGCTCAAGGTCGAGATCCTTACCGTCGAGGGCGAGCGCCTGACCCTGGGCAGTGACGCACTCGACAGCCCAGGCTTCGACCTGCTGGCGCTGTTCACCGGCTCCGAAGGCATGCTCGGCATCGTCACCGAAGTGACCGTCAAGCTGCTGCCCAAACCCCAGGTGGCACGGGTCCTGCTGGCCAGTTTCGACAGCGTCGAGGACGCCGGCCGCGCCGTGGCCGAGATCATCGCCGCCGGCATCATCCCCGGTGGCCTTGAGATGATGGACAACCTGGCGATCCGCGCCGCCGAGGACTTCATCCACGCCGGTTACCCGGTGGACGCGGCTGCCATCCTGCTGTGCGAGCTGGATGGCGTCGAAGCCGATGTCCAGGAAGACTGCGAGCAGGTCGCCGACGTGCTCAAGCAAGCCGGCGCCCGCGATGTGCGCCTGGCCTGTGACGAAGCCGAGCGCGTGCGCTTCTGGGCCGGGCGCAAGAATGCCTTCCCGGCGGTGGGGCGGATTTCCCCGGACTACTACTGCATGGACGGCACCATCCCGCGCCGCGAACTGCCCCGGGTGCTCAAGGGCATCAGTGAACTGAGCGAGGAATACGGCCTGCGCGTGGCCAATGTGTTCCACGCCGGCGACGGCAACATGCACCCGCTGATCCTGTTCGATGCCAACCTGCCTGGCGAACTGGAACGCGCCGAGGCCATCGGTGGGCGCATCCTCGAACTGTGCGTGGCAGTGGGCGGCAGCATCACCGGCGAGCACGGCGTGGGGCGCGAGAAGATCAACCAGATGTGCGCGCAGTTCAACAGCGACGAAATCACCCTGTTCCATGCGGTGAAAGCGGCGTTCGACCCGCAAGGGCTGCTCAACCCGGGCAAGAACATCCCCACCCTGCACCGCTGCGCCGAATTCGGCGCCCTGCACGTGCATCACGGGCAACTGCCCTTCCCTGAGCTGGAGCGTTTCTGATGAGCATGGACCGCGACATGAGCCAGGACCTGCTCGAACAGGTCAACCAGGCCCTGAACCTGGGCACAGCGCTGCGCATCCAGGGCGGCAACAGCAAGGCCATGCTCGGCCGCCCGGTAGCCGGCGAAATCCTCGATACCCGCAACCACCGTGGCATCGTCAGCTACGACCCGACCGAACTGGTGCTCACCGCCCGCGCCGGCACGCCGTTGCTGGAGATCGAGGCAGCGCTGCACGAGGCCGGGCAGATGCTGCCCTGCGAACCCCCGCACCTGGGCGCCGAAGCGACCCTGGGTGGCATGGTCGCGGCCGGGTTGTCCGGGCCGCGCCGGCCGTGGGCCGGTTCGGTTCGTGACTACGTGCTCGGCACGCGGGTGATCACCGGGCACGGCAAGCTGCTGCGTTTTGGCGGCGAGGTGATGAAGAACGTCGCCGGCTATGACTTCTCGCGGCTGATGGCCGGCAGCTTTGGCTGCCTGGGGCTGCTGACCGAGGTGTCGCTGAAGGTCCTGCCACGCCCACGCGAGTGCCTCAGCCTGCGCCTGCCGATGGACCGCCACCAGGCCCTGGCCGAACTGGCCGAATGGGGCCAGCAACCCTTGCCGATCAGCGCGGCCTGCCACGATGGGGCAACGTTGTACCTGCGCCTGGAAGGCGGTGCAGGCTCGGTGCAATCGGCCCGCCAGCGCCTGGGCGGCGAGGTGCTCGACAGCAGCTTCTGGAGCGACCTGCGCGAGCAGCGCCTGGGCTTCTTCAATGACCCGGCTCCGCTGTGGCGGCTGTCGCTGCCGACGGCCAGTGGTGAACTCGACCTGCCGGGGCAACAGCTGATCGACTGGGGCGGCGCGCAACGCTGGCTCAAGTCGACGGCACCGGCGCAGGAGATTCGCGAGCAGGTTGCCAAGGTCGGCGGCCACGCCACGGGCTACACGCCGGGGGATGACAGCACCGCCCCGCTGCCCGCCGCACTGATGCGCTATCACCACGCCCTCAAGCAGCAACTCGATCCCCAGGGCGTGTTCAACCCTGGCCGCCTGTACCCTGACCTGTGAGGCCACGCCCATGCAAACCAACCTGAGCGAAAGCGCCAAGCGCCTGGCCCGCGGCGAAGAAGCCGAAAGCATCCTGCGTTCGTGCGTGCACTGCGGTTTCTGCACGGCCACCTGCCCGACCTACCAGTTGCTCGGCGACGAACTGGACGGGCCTCGTGGGCGCATCTACCTGATCAAGCAGGTACTCGAAGGGGCACCGGTCACCGCCAGCACGCAGCTGCACCTTGACCGCTGCCTGACCTGCCGCAACTGCGAAACCACTTGCCCTTCAGGGGTGAAGTACCACGATCTGCTGGACATCGGCCGCGCCGTGGTCGAGCAACAGGTACCCCGCCCACTCGGCCAGCGCCTGCTGCGCCAGGGTCTGCGTGCGGTGGTGCCGCGCCCGGCGCTGTTCAAGGCCCTGACCCGCACCGGCCAGGCCCTGCGGCCGGTGCTGCCGGCCAGCCTCAAGAACAAGCTGCCGGCCCAGGTGGCGCCGGCCGGCGAACGGCCCGCGCCCCGCCATGCCCGGCGCATC
This sequence comes from Pseudomonas sp. NPDC089428, assembly GCF_044749325.1. Lineage (NCBI taxonomy): Bacteria > Pseudomonadati > Pseudomonadota > Gammaproteobacteria > Pseudomonadales > Pseudomonadaceae > Pseudomonas > Pseudomonas sp. NPDC089428. The sequence continues at coordinate 78,730 of NZ_JBIVHT010000014.1, read as the reverse complement.
CTGCTGCTCGAGGGCTGCGTGCAGGCCGCCTTGTCGCCCAACACCAATGCCGCCACTGCGCGCCTGCTCGACCGCCTGGGGATCAGCGTGGAACCGGCCTACGAGGCCGGCTGCTGTGGCGCGGTGGATTACCACCTCAATGCCCAGGAACAGGGCCTGCAACGCGCGCGGCGCAATATCGATGCCTGGTGGCCTGCCATCGAGGCGGGTGCAGAGGCCATAGTGCAGACCGCCAGTGGTTGCGGTGCATTTGTGCGCGACTACGGCCACCTGCTGGAAAAAGACCCGCACTACGCCGCCAAGGCTGCACGGGTCAGTGCACTGTCGCGGGACCTGGTCGAAGTGCTGCGCGACGAGCCGGTCGAGCAGCTCGGCGTGTGCGCCGAACAGCGCCTGGCCTTCCATTGCCCGTGCACCCTGCAGCATGCGCTCAAGCTCGGCGGCCAGGTGGAAAGCCTGCTGACGCGTCTGGGCTTCACCCTCACCCCGGTGCCGGACGGCCACTTGTGCTGTGGCTCGGCCGGCACCTATTCACTGACCCAGCCCACGTTGTCGCGGCAACTGCGCGACAACCGCCTGAACGCACTGGAAAGCGGCAACCCGCAAATCATCGCCACTGCCAACATTGGGTGCCAGACCCACCTCGACGGGGCCGGGCGCACGCCAGTGCGGCACTGGATCGAAATCGTCGAAGCAGCCTTGAACCAGGAGAACAGCCATGCATAGCAAGTCCGTGATCGGCCAGGCAGAAGTGAGCCGCCTGCTCGCTGCCGCCCGCCAGGAAGCCCAGGCGCAACAGTGGAACGTGACCATCGCCGTGGTCGACGACGGCGGCCACCCGCTGGCCCTGGAGCGCATGGACGGCTGCGCACCGTCCAGCGCCTACATCGCCATGGAAAAGGCCCGCAGCGCTGCACTGGGGCGCAAGGAGACCCGTGACTTCGAACAGATGGTCAATGGCGGGCGCACCGCCTTCGTTACCGCGCCACTGCTGACCAGCCTGGAAGGTGGCGTGCCGGTGCGGGTCGATGGCCAGGTGGTGGGTGCCATCGGCGTGTCCGGGGTCAAGCCCGAACAGGATGCCCAGGTGGCCAAGGCGGGTGTGGCAGCCCTTTGAACCGGCGCTGGCCTCTTCGCGGGCAAGCCCGCTCCCACAGGGACCGCACCGGTTTGAAAGATGCGCAGTACCTATAGGAGCGGCTTCAGCCACGAAGAGGCCCGCACAAGTGGCACATCTTCTAAACCTCAACAGCGAGCGAGAAAACAATGCCCCACCCACTCAAGGTCGACCCGACCCTGCAACGCTTCATCGAGGATGAAGTGCTGCCCGGCACCGCCATCGACGCCGCCAGCTTCTGGCAAGGCTTCAGTACCCTGGTCCACGACCTCGCCCCGCGTAACCGTGAACTGCTCGCCGAACGCGACCGCCTGCAAACCGAACTGGACCGCTGGCACAGCGCGAACCCAGGCCCGATCAGCGACATGCCCACCTACCAGGCTTTCCTGCGCAGCATCGGCTACCTCGTTGAAAGCCCGCAGCAGGTGCGCATCAGCACCACCCAGGTCGACCGCGAAATCGCCGAACAGGCCGGCCCCCAGTTGGTGGTCCCGCTGAGCAATGCCCGCTACGCGCTGAACGCCGCCAATGCCCGCTGGGGCTCGCTGTACGACGCGCTGTACGGTACCGACGCCATTGCCGACAGCGACGGCGCCCAGCGCGGCCAAGGCTACAACCCAGTGCGCGGCGCCAAGGTGATCGCGTTCGGCCGGGACTTTCTCGACCGTTTGGCACCGCTTGCGGGCGCTTCCCACGCTGACGCCCAGGCCTACGTGATCAACCAGGGCACACTGCAGGTACGCTTGAGCGATGGCCGCCAGGTTGGCCTCGAAGACACTGCGCAATTGCGCGGCTATCAAGGCGAACCCGGCCAGCCAACGGCCATTGTGCTGCAACACCATCGCCTGCACTTCGAAATCCAGATCGACCCGGCCAGCACCATCGGCAAGGCCGACCGCGCCGGGGTCAAGGACATCCTCGTCGAAGCCGCGCTGACCACCATCATCGACTGCGAAGACTCGGTGGCTGCGGTGGACGCCGAAGACAAGGTGAATGTCTATCGCAACTGGCTGGGCCTGATGAAGGGCGACCTCAGCGAGCAGGTGAACAAGGGTGGCAAGACCTTCACCCGCGCGCTCGCCAAGGACCGCGAGTACCACGGTGCCGATGGCGGGCAATTGACCCTGCCAGGGCGTTCGCTGCTGTTCATCCGCAACGTCGGCCACCTGATGACCAACCCGGCGATCCACGACCGCGATGGCCGGGAGATCCCCGAAGGCATCCTCGACGCCGTGGTCACCAGCCTGATCGGCCTGCATGACCTCAAGCGCCGCGGCAACTCGCGCGAAGGCAGCCTGTACATCGTCAAGCCAAAGATGCACGGCCCGGCCGAAGTCGCCTTCACCGACCAGCTGTTCGGCCGCGTCGAGGACCTGCTGGGCCTGCCGCGGCACACCCTGAAGATGGGCATCATGGATGAAGAACGGCGCACCAGCGTCAACCTGGCGGCCTGCATCGCCAGCGCGGCAGCGCGGGTAGTGTTCATCAACACCGGTTTCCTCGACCGCACTGGCGACGAGATGCACAGCGCCATGGAGGCCGGCGCCATGCTGCGCAAGGGCGACATGAAAGGCAGCGCCTGGATCCAGGCCTACGAGCGCAGCAACGTGCTGGTCGGCCTGGCCTGCGGCCTGCGCGGCAAGGCGCAGATCGGCAAGGGCATGTGGGCCATGCCCGACCTGATGGCGGCCATGCTCGAACAGAAGATCGCCCAGCCCCGCGCCGGCGCCAACACCGCCTGGGTGCCCTCGCCCACTGCCGCGACCTTGCACGCCTTGCACTATCACCAGGTGGACGTGCCTGCTGTGCAGGCACAACTGGAAAAGGTCGATCTGGGCGCCGAGCGCGAACCGTTGCTGCACGACCTGCTGAGCATCCCGGTGAGCCCGGACCGGCCCTGGAGCAAGGACGAAATCCAGGCCGAGCTGGACAACAACTGCCAGGGCATCCTGGGCTATGTGGTGCGCTGGGTCGAGCAAGGGGTGGGTTGCTCGAAGGTGCCGGACATCCACGACGTCGGGCTGATGGAAGACCGCGCCACCTTGCGGATCTCGGCCCAGCACATCGCCAACTGGCTGCACCACGGGGTGGTTGGCAGTGACCAGGTCGAAGCGACCTTGCAGCGCATGGCCAAGGTGGTGGACCAGCAGAATGCCGGCGATCCGGCGTACCGGCCGATGGCTGAGAACTACGCAGGTTCCTATGCGTTCCGTGCGGCGCGGGAGCTGGTGTTCAAGGGCCGTGAGCAACCCAGCGGGTACACCGAGCCGTTGCTGCATGGCTGGCGGTTGAAATTCAAGCAGGAGGTTCGACAGTAAGGCCCATTCGCGGGCACGCCCGCTCCTATGGGATTCACACCAGCATCCAGGCGTGAGCTGTACTGGTGGGAGCCGCGCTTGTCGTGGCGACGAACCGCGTCGATGGGCCGCGAAGCGGCCCCACGATTTCAAGGTTGTTGCATAAATTGCCGGGGCCGCTCTGCGGCCCATCGCCGGCAAGCGCGGCTCCCACAGTGGTCGCGCCAGCCTTTAACATTTGAGCAAGACAGTGACTCCCCGGAATGGGGCGGCACAGGTACTGTCAATCCTTCTGTTCCACCACCACCGGCTCGCCAATCGCATAGAAATGCCCACCCGCCACGTAGTGCAGGCTACGCCACTGCGGGTCGGCATTCTCATAAGCCCAGTGCCCATCACGGAACACCCGGTCATCCGCCCAGGCCGCCACCACTTCACCAATGAACAGGTCATAGGTGCTCTGGTTATGGGGCTCGTTGATCACCCGGCACATGAGCCAGGCTGAACACCCCTGGACCAGCGGCGCCGCATACCCCTCCACCCGTGCCAGCTCGACGCCGATGCTGGCCAGCTTGTCCGGCTGGTCGAACAGGCTGCGGGTACCCACCTGGTGGGTCAGCTGCGCCTGGGCGGCGGTCGGCACCTGGATCACGAACCAGCCACTGCCTTCGACCAACTGCCGGGTGCGGGCGATCTTGTCCAGCACCACCGTGACCTTGGGCGGGTCGAAGTCCAGCGCACAGGCCCAGGCGGCGGCCATGACGTTGTCCACGCCGGCATGGCTGGCCGACACCAGCACGGTCGGCCCATGGTTGAGCAGGCGGTAGGCCTTTTGCAGGTCGACGGCTTGGAAGTGGCGGTTCATCGGTGTCCTCGCTGGGCGCAGAAATCAGGCCACGAATTGTGCCGCATCCATACAGCACAGGCACCCTCCTTTTGACTTCGGAAAATTCCTACAGCCTTTTCTAAAGCGTCTTACTTGTCGCCGTGGGCCGGTGAAAACAAGATCGGGACTGCGACCCAGAGGAGCCTGCGCATGCACCCAGATACCCGCACCACCGCCGAACTGCGCAGTGCCCTGCGCGAACTGCTGGCCCACGACGTCAGCAACCCGGACGACGACCCGCACTTGTCAGGGGTGCTGTTCTTCTGCGCCACCGACGAGCGCACCCGGCAACTGGTCGAACGCATCGAGCTACTGGCCAGCGAAATCTTCTTCAACCCATGCGGGCGCGCCATCAGCCACCAGATGCGCGCCATCCGCGTCAAAGGGGTATGCATAAAGCAGAAGCGCAAGGCCCCTGCGGATGAAACGGTGATACGCATTGACCTGCACGACAAGGGCTACATCACGGTAAGCACCGCACGGCTCTGATCCGCTATCCTCAGCACTCCTGTGTTTCGGACTGTGATCATGGAACTGCATATCCGCCTGGACGGCCGCAAAGGCCTGGCCGACCAGCTCTATCAGCAGCTACGCGCCGGCATCGACAGCGGCCACCTGGCCGCCGGCACGCAACTGCCGCCGACCCGGCTGCTGGCCGAGCAACTGGGCGTGTCGCGCAAGACCGTGGCCGAAGCCTATTCACGGCTGACCTACGACAACTTGCTCAGCGGCGTGGTCGGCCGGGGCACGTTCATCACCCCGCGCCAAGCGCTGCACAGCCGTGAAACGCAAGCCGTGCCGCTGGCCGCTGCCGCCTCACTGCAGCGCTGGCAGCAGCGCGCCACCGTGCTCGCCAGGCGCGCCCAGGAAGCCCCTTCGCGTTATGACTTTGTCGGCGGCGCTTCGAGCAAGGCGCAGTTCCCCTTCGACCAGTGGCGCAGCTGCCTGAACTACGCCCTGCGCCGCAGCCAGCGGCATCCCGAGCGGCAGTTTGCCGCCCAGGGCCTGGCCGATCTGCGCGAGGCCATCGCCCACCATATCGCCTACGCGCGCGGCGTGCAGTGCACAGCGGCGGACGTGCTGGTGTGCAACGGCGCCCAGCAGGCTTTGGACCTGATTGCCCGGGTGCTGGTCGAGCCCGGCTGCCAGGTGGCCATGGAAGACCCCGGCTACCCGCCGGCACGCCAGTTGTTCCTGGCCCTGGGGGCAAAGCTTCAGTCTGTGCCGGTGGACGATGAGGGGATGTGCGTGTCGCACATCGCCGAGGGTACCCGGCTGATCTACGTGACCCCTTCGCACCAGTTTCCCCTCGGCATGCCAATGAGCGAGCAACGCCGCCATGCTTTGCTGGCACGGGCCGCCGAGCTTGGCGCGTTGATCATCGAGGACGACTACGACTGCGAGTTCCGCTACCAGGGCCCGGTCGCCGACGCCCTGCAGCGCCTCGACCGGCAAGGGCTGGTGGCGTATGTCGGGACCTTTTCCAAGACCTTGCTGCCGGAACTGCGCCTGGGTTACGCGGTGCTGCCACCGGCGGTGCTCAGCGCCGCCTGCGTGGCCAAGCACCTGAGTGACTGGCATAGCCCGACCTTGCTGCAGTGGGCGCTGGCGCGGTTCATTGGCGAGGGCCACCTGAACAAGCATATCCGCCGCTGCCACGACATCTACAGCGCCCGCCGCACGCGCATCCTCGCGCGGCTGGACGGCGACCTTGCGCCCTGGTTCAGCGCCGTGCCCGCCAGCGCCGGGTTCCACCTGAGCGCCCTGGCGCGGCCGGGGGTGGATGTCGAGCTGCTGGCCAACCTCGCGCGCAAGGTGGAGGTCGGCCTGTATTCACTGGCGCCGTTCTTCAGCGAAGCACCCGTACGCCCCGGATTGCTGATGGGCTTCGGCGCCATCGAGCTGCTGGATATCGACCCGGCGCTGGACCGGGTCCGCGATACCCTGCAACGCCTCAGTTGACCAGTGCTGCCTGGCTCCCCTGCCTTGGCCGGGCGATGGCGGCTGCATAGCCGCGCGGGGCGAAACAGGCGGTCACCAGCAGCATCGCCAGCACGGTGACGGTGAGCAACGTCCACGAGGCCTGGAAGTCGCCGCTGACATCGCGCAGCCAACCGGTGATGTACGGGATGATGCCGGTGATGATGAAGCCGATGCCCTGCACGAATGCCGCCAGGCTGCCGGCTTCAGCGGGCGTCTTGAGGTGCTCCAGGGTCAAGGTCAGGCTCAGGCTGAAACAGGCGCCCAGGCCAAAGCCGATCATCGCTACCCACAAGCCCATGGCCAGGTTCGGCGCCAGCAACAAGCCGAGGAAGCCCGCCAGCTGGATCGACAGCGCCAGCCACAAGCCCGGACGACGGTCGGCAACACCGCGCAGCAACAGCGGCAGGCCCAGGGCACCGCAGACCTGGAAGATCGTCATCAGGCCCACCAGGTCGCCACCGCCCTGCGCCGTACCCCCATGTTCCAGGTGGTAGGCCGGCAGCCATGCCACCATGCTGGTATAGCCGCCATTGATCAGGCCGAAATACAGCGCCAGCAACCAGGCCCGGCGCGTGCCGAACCAGTGCCCACCGGTGGCGCCGGCCAGCTGGGGTGCGCTTTGCCGAGGACGCAGCGCAGCCCAGCCCAGCACGGCCAGCACGGCCGGGATCGCCCACAGGCCAAGCCCGGCCTGCCAGTGGCCAAAGTGCCCGCTGATATGCGGGCCGAGTACGGCTGCCAGGCCTCCGCCACTCATCAACGCCGCCGAGTACAGGCCCATGGCCCCGGCCAGGCGACGGGGGAACCAGCGATTGACCAGGCCCGGCATCATGCCCTGCACCACCGCCACGCCCAGCCCGGCCAGTACCGCGCTGGCGATCAGCGCCCAGGCGCTGTCCAGTTGCAGCCGCCACAGGCAGGCCAAGGCAATGGCACCAAGGCCACCGAGCATGCCGCCGTGTTCGCTGATCCAGCGTCGCAGCCAGGGCTGCAACAGCGGCACCAAGCCCATGCACAGCACCGGCAACGCCGTCAGCAGCGCCGCCTGCTGGTAGCCCAGCCCGGTGCTGGCGCGCATCGGCTCGAGCAACGGGCCGATGCTGGTCAGGATCGGTCTAAGGTTCACTGCCAGCAAGATCACCAGCAACAGGTTCAACGCCGCTCTCATCACGAATCGATACTCCCAAGCAAGACCCGGTCATTATCCTGTCCAGGCAGTCAGGGTAGAAATGAAGAGATTGGATGCAGGTCAGTGGCCACCTTAATGGCCCGATTGGCCTCCCGGCAAAGCGCGCGATTGGCTATCGGGGCAATGGTCGGCGGGCGCTAAGGTAGTGCCATGTCCACCACACATTCCCTGGAGCACAGCATGAACAACCGTATCGAATGGGCCAAACACTCGCCGGAAGCCTACAAGGCCATGATCGGCCTGGAGCAGGCCCTGGCCAAGAGCGGCCTGGAAAACTCACTGCTGGAACTGGTGCGCCTGCGGGCTTCGCAGATCAACGGCTGCGCCTATTGCGTGAACATGCATGCCAATGATGCGCGCAAGGCCGGCGAAACCGAGGCGCGCTTGCAGACTCTGAGCGTCTGGCAGGAAACGAACTACTTCACGCCGCGCGAACGTGCCGCCCTGGCCTGGGTGGAATGCCTGACCCGGCTGCCCGAGCGTGGCGCCCCACAAGCGGAATACGAAGCGCTGCAGCAGCACTTCGAGCCGGCCGAAGTGGCCAACCTGACCTTGGCCATTGCCACCATCAATGCCTGGAACCGGTTTGGTGTGGGGTTTGCCATGGTTCCGGCCTGATTGAGCGAATGGGTCGGGCTGGAGATTTGCAGCGCCTGTGAGACCGAGCGCCGCCCGCGCGGCGCATCGCGGATAAATCCGCTCCTACATTTGTTGCAACGTGGCCATGCCTGTGAGGCCATGGTTGTCAGCCTTGTTGGTAGGACGCGGTTTTCAGGTGGGCATTGATGACGCCTAACATGACTTGAGGCATGCACCAAGGCAGGCAACTATGGCCTGTCAGGTTCGGCACGTTGCAACAAATGTAGGAGCGGATTTATCCGCGATGCGCCGCGCGGGCGGCGCTCGGTCTCACAAGCGCTGCAAAAGCAAAGACGAACACCCCGATCAAACCACGGTCCGTCGCCGACCGAGACAGGCATACCCCATCCCCAGCAGGCCGAACAGCAGTATCCCCAGCACCCCAACCAGCTCATGGCTATACCGCGCCACCAGCGCCGGGAACCCGGTGAACTGGCGAGAAACCCGCACATCCGCCTCGCCACCGGCAAAACTGACACCGATGCCGCCCTGGCGAATCTGCGAATAGTCGGCATCGAAGTAGACCCAGACCCTGCACGCCCCGCCCTGCTCGATGACCGGTATCTCCACCTGCGCCGTCGCCGTCTCGTAAAGCGTGTCGTTGCCTGCCGCATCACGCACCTGCACCAGACCCTTGGACGGCAGGCGGACCACCACCTCACGCACATCACTGTCACCACGGTTGTGCAGGTCGATGAGCAAGCCCGTGCGGTGATCCACCAACCCGGCTTCGAAGGGTTTGGCGAACAGCTGGGCATAAGGTGCCTGGGCCAGTTCGACCAGCTTGTCGACCTGATATTGGCTCAACGCACCGCCGCTGATGGTGTTGATGCGAGGCTGCAACTGCTCGTACTTGAGCTGCTCGTTGGCCTTGCTGATACGTTCGCTGAACTGGCTGGGATAAGTGAGGTAAGCGTAGGTCAGGGTCGCCTCGAGCCGAGGCGAGTCCTTGAGCAGCACGTAGGCCACCAGCAAGACCATCAGGCCAAGCAGCATGGCTACCAGGCGTTTGCCGACTTTGTCCCAACTCAACGGTGCGGTTCCTTCTGTTTCGGCGCGCAAGATCGATGCGGCGCAAAGGGTGCCAAGTTCAGCGTCGCCAGGCAAGCGCTCAACGGCTCAACAATGCCGGTAACGACGCCATCAGCATGGCCACCCCGGAGGCCGTCAGCAAACCCAGTACCACCCGGCGAAAGGCCAGCTCGCTGATCCCCAGGTACACCCGTGTACCCAGCAGCGCCGGCAACGCCATGGCCAGCAGCACCACGCCGAACGAGGGCAGCATGTCGCGGGTCACTACCCCGGTGCCGAGGTAGGTGAGCATGGTCACCAGCAGCATCGACAGGTTGAAGTTCTGGATCACCGCGCGCTGGGTGTCGCGCTCGAAGCCGCGCAAGGTACACCACAGTGTAGGCACTGTGCCGGTAAAGCCACCGATCCCGCCCAACGCCCCGCCCACCAGGCCCACCGCGCCATCGGCCAGGCGATTGCCCGGCAGCCGTGGCAGGCGCGGCGCCACCAGCATCAGCGGGCACCATAGCACCAGCAGGGTGCCGAACACGGCCTTGAACCAGAGCATGTCCAGGTAAGGCAGCACCCACACCCCCAGCGGGATACCTGCCAGGCCGCCGAGCACGAACGGCCACAGCAAGGCCCAACTGAAGCCGCGGCGAACGCTGAACACGGCGATGAGCTGGCCGCTGAGGCTGCCGAACACGGTCAGCGACGCCGCCAGCCGCGGCTCCAGGCCCCAGGCCCAGAACGACATGGCGACCATGCCGAAGGCAAAGCCGGAAAGGCCCTGGACGAAACCGGCGACGATGGCGCCGAGGGCGATGAGGTAGAAGGCATCCATGGGCTGACGTGAGACTGACTAGAACGGCGTTCCACCTTGCCAGAGACGGGCGCGAATGTCTGCCCCAGGTCGAGCTTGACTGGCGCCGTGCCGTCGTCGACGATCGGCGCTCAGCCAATCAAGGAAGACAGCATGTTACGCATACTGGGCAGGGCCTCTTCGATCAACGTGCGCAAGGTGCTGTGGGCCTGCGCCGAACTCAACATCCCCTTCGAGCGCGAAGACTGGGGCAGCGGCTTCCAGCCCACCGATGCGCCCGAGTTCCTTGCGCTCAACCCCAACGCCATGGTCCCGGTGATCCAGGACGGTGACTTCACGCTGTGGGAGTCCAACAGCATCATCCGCTACCTGGCCAACCGTTACGGCGATGCGGCCTGCTACCCGAGCGAAGCACAGGCACGGGCGCGCATCGACCAGTGGATCGACTGGCAGGCGTCGGATCTGAACCGGGCGTGGAGCTACCCGTTCATGGCGCTGGTGCGCCAATCACCCGCGCATCAGGATGCCCAGGCGTTGGCAGCCGGTTGCGCGCAGTGGGCCCATTACATGGGCATCCTCGACCGGCAACTGGCCGCGACCGGCGCATTCGTCGCTGGTGAACGCTTCACCCTGGCCGACATCCCCATCGGCCTGTCGGTGCAGCGCTGGTTCGCCACGCCCTTGGACCACCCCAATCTGCCTGCGGTGAGCGCCTATTATGAGCGCCTCAGCCAGCGCCCGGGTTACCTTGCCCACGGTCGCAACGGCCTGCCTTGAGCAGGCCGGCGCGGCGAGGTCAGGCCACAGCCCGCGACACCGGCACCGCCGGCCGGGCACGCCAGGCAAGGGTCAGCAACAGTCCGAGCACGGCCATCAAGGCACCCGCAAACGACACCGCCGAATACCCCAACCCGGCATTGATCACCGCACCACCCAATGCCGCACCAATCGCATTGCCCAGGTTGAACGCCCCGATGTTCACCGCCGAGGCCAGGTTGGGCGCATCCTTGGCGGCATCCATCACCCGCATCTGCAGCGGTGGCACCAGGGCAAAACTGGCAATGCCCCAGACCAGAATCGCCAGCGCCGTCGGCAGCGACCAGCCAAGCATCGCCGGGAACACCAGCAGCACTGCAATCAGCACCAGCAGCGACACGATCAAGGTACGGTCGACCGAGCGATCCGCCGCCTTGCCGCCCCACACATTGCCCAAGGTCAGGCCGACACCGAACAGCACCAGCATGGCGGTGATGAACGTTGTAGATGCCTGGGCCTGGCTGTGCAGGATCGGCGCAATGTAGGTGAACACGGTGAACATCGCGCTGGAACCGACCACGGTCAGGGTCAACGCCGCCAGCACCGGGCCACGCCCCAGCACACGAATTTCGGCCATCACCCCGGCGCTTTTCGGCAGCGGCACATTGGGCAGCGCGAACCACAGCGAAGCCATCGCCACCAGGCCCAGGCCAGCAATGCCCCAGAACGCCGTGCGCCAGCCAAGCAGTTCACCGAACCAGGTGGCCAGCGGCACACCGCCGATGGTGGCCAGGGTGAGGCCCATGAACATGGCGGCCACCGCCCCTGCCCTTTTCTCGGGCGGTACCACGCTGGCCGCCACCACCGAGCCGACACCGAAGAACGCACCGTGGTTGAGCGAGGTCACCACCCGCGCGATCAGCAGGCTCTGGTAATCGGTGGCCAGGGCCGACAGCAGGTTGCCCAGGGTGAAGATGGCCATCAGGCCGATCAGCAGGTAACGCCGCGGGACCTTGCCGGTGGCCAGGGTCATCAACGGGGCACCGATCAGCACGCCCAGCGCGTAAGCACTGACCAGCAGGCCTGCAGCCGGAATCGACACGCCGAGGTCGGTGGCGATACCAGGCAGCATGCCCATGGGGGCGAACTCGGTGACACCGATGCCGAAGGCACCGATGGCGAGTGCTACAAGAGGGGGATTGATACGCATACAAAGCTCCTTATCTATGACAGGAATGCTACGATCCAGCTTTTAAATGCACTAGACCGGTTTTCCGGCAACCACCTTTGCGCTGGAGGCACAGATGGACTACAACGGGCGATCCGGGGAGATGGAGGTGTTCGCCAAGGTGGTGGATGCCGGCAGCCTGTCTGCCGCTGCGCGCGAGCTGGGCCTCACCCCCTCGGCGGTAAGCCGCATCATCGCCCGTGCCGAGCAGCGCCTGGGCACGCGCCTGCTGCTGCGCACCACCCGGGCGATCACCCTTACCACCGAGGGCGAGGCGTACCTGCGCGGGGCGCGGCGCATCCTGGCGGACCTGCTCGAAGTCGAAGAGGCGATCACCGACCAGGGCGTGCCACGCGGGCGGTTGCGGGTCAGCGCGGCGCTGGGGCATGGGCGGCAGACCGTGGTGCCGTTACTGACGGCGTTCAGCGCGCGGTATCCGCAGGTACTGGTCGACCTGACGCTAAGCGACGAAATCGCCGACATCCATGGCGGTCAGGCCGATGTGGCGCTGCGCTTTGGCGTGCTGCCGGACAGCTCGCTGAGCGCGCGCTGCATCGGCCATACCGGCCAGGTGGTCGTGGCGTCGCCCGAATACCTTGCACGCTGTGGCACGCCGCAGGTGCCGGAGGAGCTGGCGCAGCACAACTGCCTGCGCTTCAACTTCCGGCGAGCAGCGCCGGATTGGCCGTTTCGTCGGGCGGGGGAAGATTTTTCACTGAAGGTGACAGGGAACATCGAGTGCAGCAGTGGCGAGGCGCTGGCGCAACTGGCCAGGCTGGGGGCGGGCATTGCCCGGATCGGGACGTTTACCGTAGCCGATGAACTGAAAAAGGGCCAGCTGGTGGCGCTGTTGGAGGACTACAACCCAGGCGACCGGGAGCCCCTGCATGCGGTGTTCGTCGGCGGGCCGGCGATGCCGGCGCGGGTGCGGGTGTTTGTCGACTTCCTGGTGGAGCATCACCAGGGCTGGCCGCTCAACCAGCCCTGACACTGTTCCCTTGTGGGAGCCGCGCTTGCCGGCGATGGGCCGCAAAGCGGCCCCACGATCTCAAGGTTGTTGCATAAATACCGGGGCCGCTTCGCGGCCCATCGCCGGCAAGCGCGGCTCCCACAGGCTTAACCTTGCATGCCAGCCAGCAAGAACCCCATGAACCGGCGTACATCCTCGCGGTGCGCCACCAGGTCCAGCGGCTCGCAGTTGCACAGCCGCAGCAGCTGCAGATGCCCATAGTCGTTGATCAGAAACGCCGCATAGCCCACGTCGAGGTCGGCGCGCAGCTTGCCGCTGTCGCACAGGTCCTGGAGCAGGTGCTTTAGCTCCTCGACCAGCGCGTCGTTGACCCGCTTGTAAGCCTCGGGCACATCGCGCTGATGGCTGCCCAGCAACGGCAGCAAGGGCGGCAGAATCTCCCGCCAAAGCGCTGCCGGCAGTACCTCGAAGGCGTAGTCGGTCAGGTGCGTTTCGTAGCAGCACAACGCATCCAGCGCCTGGTCGAATTCCGCCAGGCGCCTGCGCGCCTCGGCCACCGCGCGGTGGTCAGCCTCGCGCAGTTTTTCCAGCAGGATCTCCTGCTTGCTGCCGAAATAGGCGAATACCGTGGGCACAGACACTGCCGCCAAGCGGGCGATCTGCTCCATGGTGGTGGTGTGGAAGCCCTGGCGCTCGAACAGGCCCAGCGCCGTACGGCTGATCGTCTCCCGGCGCAGCGCCTTCTGCTGCTCGCGCAATCCGCTCACTTGGCAACCCTTTGTCAAAACCGGTGGCCAGCATACAGCAAAGCCAACCCGCAAAAATATTTTATTGACTAAAACTTTTAACCGACACAAAACTAGCGCGGCATTTTGCCCCAGGGAGCCGCCATGACCACCGCCGCCGATCTCATCATCCACAACGCCCGCATCTATACCGTCGACCCGCATTTGCCATGGGCCAGCGCCGTGGCCGTGCAGGGCGAGCGCATCCTCTGCGTTGGCGACCATGCCAGCGTCATGGCCCACGCCGGCCCCACCACGCGCTTGCTGGACGCCGCAGGCAAGCTGGTGCTGCCAGGCTTCGTCGAATCGCATTGGCACTTCTCCAGCACCGCCTTCGCATTCCAGGCCCTGGTCAACCATGAAGACCCGCATGAGGTGCTGGCCCTGCTCAAGCGCTACGTGGCGGACAACCCCGGCGAGAAAGCCATCACCGGCATGGGCTGGATCCAGCCACTGATGCCGGCCGCCCTGCTGCGCCGCGAAGTGCTCGACGATATCTGCCCGGACAAGCCGGTGTGCCTGCTGTCCACCGACTACCACACCATGTGGGTCAACACCTACGCGCTCAAGGCCGCCGGCATCGACCGCGACACCCCGGCCGTGGAAGAAGGCGCCAGCTGGTTCGAAAAAGACCCGGTGAGCGGCGAGCCCACTGGCGTGATCATCGACTGCGCGGCCTATTCGTTGCTGATGCAACGGCTGAGCGAAGCCGGCTACTTGCCAACCGGCATCGACCTGTACCTGCGCTCGATCCCGTTCTGGCAAGAGAAACTGGTCGCTGCCGGCATCACCACCGTGTTCGACGCCGGCTTTCTCGACCCGGCCGGCGACCAGACCTTGCTGTACGAAACCCTGCAGCAACTGGAGCGCGAAGAGCGCCTGAAACTGCGCGTGGTCGGCAGCTACATCAACATGGGTACCGAGGATGACCCGGTGACCATCCTGCAAGGCATGCGCAGCCGCTATGACTCGCCGCTGGTGAAGGCGCAGACCCTGAAACTGATGCTCGACGGCACCGAGCTGAACCACACCGCGTTCCTGCTCGAACCCTACTGCGACAAGCCGCACTGCGGCTCGACGACCATGCCCGAAGCGGTATTCGAACAGCACGTACGCCAGGCCGATGCCGCCGGTATCGATGTGATGGTGCACGCCGTGGGCGATGCGGCCGTGCGCATGGCGCTGGACGTGTTCGAACGGACTTTCGCCAGCAACCCGCCGCGCGACCGCCGCCATGTGATCACCCACGCCTTCCTCACCCACCCTGATGACATCCCGCGCTTTCGCCGCATCGGGGTCATGGCCAACACCCAGCTGCAATGGGGCGTGGTGGATGCCTACGCCGAAGCGATCCAGCAGTCCTATGGCTTCAAGCGCTGGGCCTCGATGTACAAGTTCCGCACCTTCATCGACCAGGGCGTGACCGTGTCGATCGGCATGGACGGCCTGGTCTGCCAGTGCCGTTGCCAGCACAAGCCAGTGGAGCACATCGAGTCGGGCCACACCCGCCAGCTCAGTGGCGAGCCGAATGCGCCGGTGATGCCCGATGCCGACGAGCGCCTGAGCATTCCGCAACTGATCGCCGCCTACACCCTCAATGGCGCCTATCAGCTGGGGCTGGAAAAGGAGATTGGCTCGATCACCACCGGCAAGCGCGCCGACATCATCATCCTCGAGCAGGACCTGTTCGAGCTCGACCGCTATGAGATCGGCAAGACCGATGTGGCGCTGACCCTGATGAACGGCCGCATCACCCACGACGCAGGCTCCCTCCCCCACGCCTGAACCTGATGCCCCACCCGGGAAATTCCAATGCACAACAAGAACAACAACCTGCTGCTGCGTGCCGCCCTGATCTACATTGCCGCCACGGCACTGATCATCATTGGCGTGCAGCCGATCTTCATCGGCCTGGTGGCCGAACGGCTGAACCTGGACCTGAGCCAGCAAGGCTGGGTCCTGTCCAGCGAAATGACCGGCACTCTGCTCGGCAGCCTGTTGCTGCCGTGGCTGGGCCGGCGCTTCGGGGGCCGCGGCCTGTACCTGGCGGGTGCCTGCGCCGCGCTGGCGCTCAACCTGCTCAGTGCGATGCTGGGCTCACTGGCAGCGCTGGTGTTGTGCCGGCTGGCGTGCGGCGTTGCCACCGGCGTGCTGTATGCCGGCGCGATCAGCGGGCTGGGGCGCCTGCCAGGGCAGGATCGTTCGTATGGATTGTCGCTGTTGATTCAGACCGCCGTGTTCGCCCTGTACGCCACCTGCATGCCGCAGCTGGCGGAGGTGTTCGGCAATCGAGGCGCCGTGGCCAGCATCGGCTTCTGGTTCGTGCTGATCGCCCTGGTCGCGCTGGCCATTCCGCAGCGGTTGCACCGCGAGGCAGCGGCGCCGGTAACCCAGCGTGGCGTTGGCTGCGCCACCCTCGGGCGCTATGCCCTGCTGGGGATGCTGTGCCTGCAACTGGCGATCTATTGCATCTGGGGCTTTGTCGACCAACTGGCCCGCGAACGCGGCATCAGCCCGCTGGATGTGGGCTGGGAATTCGGCCTGGGGATCCTCGGCGGCTTGCCTGGCGGGGCCTTGCCCAGCGTGCTGGGGGCACGGGTGAGGCGTGGGCCGATGATCGGCTTCGGCTCACTGCTGGTGCTGCTGTCGATCGTATTGCTGGCGCGCCATGCAGCGGATGCCGGGCAGTTGTGCGTGGCGCTGTTCCTGATGAACTTTGGCTGGGTGCTGGCGCTGACCTACTACATGGGCGCCATCGCCACCAACGACCCGCGTGGCACCCTGACGCCCTGGGTGAGCATCCTGCAAGTGGCGGCGGCGGCGCTGGCCCCGGCGTTCGTGGCCTTGCAGCAGCAGAGCGCCGGGCACGAGGCGATCTTTGTCATTGCCGGGGTGGCGGTGGTGCTGGGGGTTGTGCTCAAGTGTACGGCCGGGGTAAGGCTGCGACGGGCCAGGCCAGCCTGACAACAACCTGATGGATGGCACGGGCTACGCCCGTGTTCGCGGGCAAGTCGGGGCGCCGAACCGCCGCTCCCACAGGGATCGCGCCAGACTTTAGAAATTGAGCAAGACAGTTGCTCCCACAGGGTATGCGGACCGCTTGCGAACTCAGTTCTTTAAGCGACAGCGCAGCCCAAAGGGCTGGGTGATCTCCCACAGGTACAGCGCAGTCTTCAGGTTCGGCGTGAATGCCTGGTCGCTCAGGAAGCAACGGGCTTACTCAAGGCTCGAAAGCTAGCACTATCCTGTGGGAGCCGGATTGCCGGCGATCACGGGCGCAGCCCGTGCCATCCATCTGTAGACTCGCCACAACCAACCTCAGGGCTGACCGACATGCGCATTGCCATTCCCGATGACTACCAGGACGTAATCCGCTCACTCGACTGCTTCAAGCGCCTGGCGGGGCATGACGTCAGTGTGTTTCACGACAAGCAGCCTGCCTCAGTGGACGCGCTGGCCGCACGCTTCGCCGACGCTGACGCCCTGGTCCTCACCCGCGAACGCACGCGCATCGATGCCGCCCTGCTCGACCGGCTGCCGAAGCTCAAGCTGATCAGCCAGACCGGCAAGGTCGCTGGCCATCTGGACCTTGAGGCCTGCACGGCTCGCGGCATCATCGTCACCGAAGGCCGCGGCTCGCCGGTGGCGCCGGCCGAATTGGCCTGGACGCTTATCCTCAACGCCCGGCGCCAGCTGGTGCCGGCGATCGAAGCGTTCAGGCAAGGCCAGTGGCAGGTCAACCTGGGCCAGGCAATCGCCGGCCAGGTGCTGGGGATCTGGGGCTACGGCAAGATCGGCCAGCGCCTGGCGCGCTATGCCCAGGCGTTCGACATGCCGGTGATGGTGTGGGGCAGCGAGGCCAGCCGGGCAGCGGCCGAGGCCGATGGGCACCGGGCGGCGACATCGCGCGCGGCATTCTTTGCCGAAGCCGATATCCTCAGCCTCAACCTGCGGCTGTCAGATACAACGCGCCATGGGGTGACCATCGATGACCTGTCGCGGATGAAAACCGATGCTCTGCTGGTGAACGTCAGCCGCGCCGAACTGATTGCGCCTGGGGCCCTGCTGCAGGCGCTCGACGCCGGCAGGCCGGGCTTCGCCGCAGTGGATGTCTTTGAGCAGGAGCCGATACTCGAGCCGAACCACCCCCTGCTCACCCACCCGCGGGTACTGAGCACACCGCACCTGGGCTACGTGGAGAAGAACGGCTACGAGCTGTACTTCGGCGATGCCTTCGACAATGTGCTGGCATTTTTCCAGGGCGCGCCGAAGAACGTGGCCAATCCGAACGCCTTGCAAGTGCCTCGCTGACAGCACTTGCAATTACACACCCGCGCCGCAACAATGCGAACAATTCCCAGTTAGGTTATGGATTGATCTCTATGTCGGCGCTCGATGACGCGGCTATTCACCGGCTGTACAGCGAAAACAGCGGCTGGCTGAAGCACTGGCTTCGCATGCGCCTGGGCAATGCCGCCGATGCGGCCGACCTGGCCCACGACACCTTCCTGCGGGTGATGACGGCACGCAGCCAACTGCCCATCCGTGAGCCGCGCAGCTACCTGAGCGCTATCGCCCGCTCGCTGCTGATCGACAAGGTACGACGCCGCGCCATCGAGCAGGCCTACCTGCAAGCGCTGGCACTGCGCCCGGAAACGGTCGAAGTGTCGCCGGAAGTCCGCCTGTCCATCATCGAAATGCTGGTCGCCATCGACAGCGTGCTCGATGAACTGGGTGCACGCACCCGCGACATCTTCCTTGCCGTGCAACTGGAAGGGCTGACCTATGCGGCGGCGGCGGACCGTTTCGGCGTGTCGGTGACAACAGTGAAGAACCACCTTATCCGCGCCATGACCCGCTGCCTGCTGCTGGTCGAGGCATGAACCCTTGAGGCTCGAAACCCTCGAAGCCGCCGCCACCTGGTACGTGCAGCTCAACGATGGCGCCGCCGACCTCGCCCGTGCCCGCGCCTGGCGCCAGTGGCTGGAAGCCAGCCCAGAGCACGCCGCGGCCTGGGCGCGGGTCGAGAAACTGCAGCAGCAATGGGCCCTGGTACCTGCACAGGCGGCACTCAAAGGCCTGGGGGCCGCCCAGGCACAACGCCGAGACGTGCTCAAGGTGCTCGGCCTGCTGCTGGCCATGAGCGGCGGCAGCTGGCTGGTGGCCGAGCAGGTGCCTTATCGCGCCTTGCTCGCCCAGCAACGCACGGGCACGGGCGAACGGCGTTCGCTACAGCTGGAGGACGGGTCCAGGTTGGCCTTGAACGTCAATACCGCGCTGGACGTGCGCTTTGACACGAAACTGCGCACGATCCAGCTGTATGGCGGCGAAGTGCTGATCAGCGCATCCCGGGACCTGCAGCAGCGGCCTTTCATCGTGCATACGCAAGACGGCAGCATCGTTGCCCGGGAAGCTGAATTCAGCGTGCGCAAACTGCCGGAGCAAACCCGCGTCGGCGTGCTGCAGGCTGGCGTCGAAGTGCGCTCGGAGCACCACCTCGAGCGCCCGCTGCAACTGCAGCCAGGGCAACAGGTCAGCTTCGATAGCGATTACATCGACACTGTCCAGGCAGTGCCTGCGGACTCGACGGCCTGGCAGCACGGCATGCTCAGCGTCAATGACTGGCGCCTGGGCGACTTCATCGAAGAACTGGGGCGTTACCGGCCCGGTGTGCTGCGCTGTGCCCCGTCGATTCGCGCGCTGAGCATTTCCGGCGCGTTCCGCATCGACGATACCGACATTGCCCTGGCCAACCTCGACCAGACCCTGCCCGTGCGGGTGCGTTACCTGAGCCGCTTTTGGGTGAGTGTGGAACCTGCCTGAACCGCCCGTGGAAAAAACTTCACTGCGAAACTTGCTGATTTCGATTCTCGTCCGTCCCTGACACAAGCCGCGACGACAGCGACTTTCTGCCATGACACGGAAGGATCACGCAATGCCCCATGTACACCCCACCCCAGCCCGCAAACTGAGCCAGGCCGTGCGCCGGGTGCTGCTCGGCCTGTCCCTCGCCAGCACCGCCGGTTTGCTGCTGATGCCCGGCAACGCCACGGCCCAGAGCCAGACCACTTACCATGTGGCCGCCGGGCCACTGGCCAATGCCATCACCCAGTTCGGTGTGCAGGCCGGCGTTACTGTTTCGTTCGCTACCGAACAGGCCCGCCACCTGACCAGCAATGGCCTGGAGGGCAGCTACAGCATCGACGAAGGCCTTGCCCGCCTGCTCGGCAACAGCGGCCTGCAGGCCCGGCGCCTGGGCAACGGCGGCTATGTGCTGGTATCGGCCAGCACTGACGCGGCAATGGAACTGGGGCCCTTGAACATCGATGCCAACCGGCTCGATGCAACCAGCGAAGGCACCCAGTCCTACACCGCCCAGGCGGTGACCATCGGCAAAGGCGTGCACACGCTGAAGGAAACGCCACAGGCGGTCACGGTGATGACCCGCAAGATGCTCGACGACCAGAACCTCAACACCCTCGATCAGGTGCTGGACAAGACGCCGGGCATCACCGTGTACGACTCACCCATGGGTGGCAAGTACTTCTATTCGCGTGGCTTCAACCTCGACGGGCAGTACCAGTACGACGGCGTGCCGCTGGACGTGGGTGGCAACTACGTCCAGGCGAACAGCTTCTCCAGCGACATGGCACTGTATGACCGGGTCGAAGTGCTCAAGGGGGCTGCCGGCATGATGAAAGGCTCCGGCTCCTCCGCCGGCGGCGTCAATTTCGTGCGCAAGCGTGGCCAGGACAAGGCTACCACCCAACTGACCCTGTCGGCCGGCAGCTGGGACAACTACCGCAGCCAGGTGGACGTCGGCGGCCCGCTGAACGCCACGGGCAGCGTGCGCGGTCGTGCCGTGGCCGCCGTGCAGGATCGCCAGTACTTCTACGACCATGCCGACCGCCAGGACCAGGTGTACTACGGCGCGCTCGACTGGGACATGACGCCCGACACCACCCTGGGCGTCGGCCTGGCCTACGAGGATGTCGATGCCTCGCCCTGCTACCACGGCCTGCCGCGCCATGCCGACGGCAGCGACCTCAAGCTGTCGCGTTCCACCTGCCTGGGCGCCAGCTGGAATAGCCTGCAAAGCCAGCGCGTCACCGGCTTCGCCGACCTCAAGCATTATTTCAACGATGACTGGTCGCTGAACTTCGCCTCGGTCTACACCCATAACGACCAGGACATCGAGTACGGCTATTCCGAAGGTACGGTTGCGGTCGGTGCCGCCAGCGCCAGCATGAAACGCTACGCCGGCAACTTTGACTACGACCAGACCGATTACGGCTTCGATAGCTATGTCGATGGCAAGTTCGAGGCGTTCGGCCTGCAGCACGAAGTGATCATCGGCGCCAACGCCAGCCGCCAGAAGACCCACGACTATTTCGCCCTGATGTCCCTGGGCGGCAGCCAGAACCCCTTCGATCCGTCGGCGGACTTCCCCCACCCGTCCTCGGCAGATTATCTGGTCAACCCGCTCCGCGGTGGCAGCGAGCCGACCGATTCCACCACCACCCAGTACGGCACCTACGCCAACCTGCGCCTGAAACTGGCAGAGCCGTTGACCTTGGTGCTCGGTGCGCGAGTGAGCTGGTACCGCAACAAGAGCGACTCCTACACCCAGGCCTACGATTACTGGGTGCACAACCGCAGCGAGGAAAACGGCCAGGTCACGCCGTTCACCGCCGTACTCTACGACCTCAACCCGCAGTGGACCGCCTACGCCAGCTACGCCGACATTTTCCAGCCGCAGAGCAACCTGGTAGACGCCCAGGGCCAGGCCCTGCAGCCGAAGACCGGCGCCAACTACGAGATCGGCATCAAGGGTGAACTGCTCGATGGCGCACTGAACACGTCGTTCAACCTGTTCCGCACCATCGAAGACCACCGCGCCGAAACCGACTACGCCGACACCTGCCTGGGCTCGGGCGACGGCTATTGCTACACCGACAGCGGCAAGGTGCGCGCCCAGGGCTTCGAGGCCGAGATCAGTGGCGCGCCGGTCGAACGCCTGCAACTGCTGGCCGGGTACACCTACACCCAGACCAAGTACCTGAAGACCATCAACGACACCGACCCGACCGAGCTGACCTTCACCTCCAGTTTCATTCCGCGGCACATGCTCAAGGTCTGGGGGGATTACCAGCTGGACGGTGCACTGGCGCGCTGGACGCTGGGCGCCGGGCTGAACAGCCAGAGCGAGAACTTCCGCAAGACCGGCAGTACCCAGGTGGTCCAGCCGGGCTACACCGTGTGGAACGGCCGCGTGCAGTACCGCATCGACCCGCACTGGACGGTCGCGCTCAACGGCAACAACCTGTTCGACAAGAAGTACTACGCCACCATCGGTGCACCCGCGTGGGGTAACTTCTATGGCGAACCGCGCAACTTCATGGTCACCCTGCAAGGTACGTTCTAAGGGTTGGCACGGCCCTGCAGGAGCCAGGGCTGCCGGCAAGGGTACGGCTCAGGCCTTGTCAGGCAAGGCCATATGCAATAACGGGAACGGCCGCCCTTCGCCGTCCAGCGGCGAACGCCCGGTCTGCACGAAGCCATAGTGCAGATAGAACCCTACCGCCTGCGGATTCTGCTCGTTCACGTCGACACTCAAGGTGTTGCGCGTGCTGCGGCAGAAATCCAGCAGCGCGCGGCCAATGCCCCGGCCATGCAGGTCGGGGTCGATGAAGAGCATCTCCACATGATGTTCAGCGAGCCCGATAAAGCCCAGCGGCTTGTCTTCAGAGTCGACGGCTACCCACAGCTCGACGGCATGCAGGTAGACATCGCGCAGCTGTGGCAGCAGCGCGTCGATGTCGGACGCCTGCAGAAAGTGATGGGTCGCGCGCACGGCGCGCAGCCAGATCTCGACCAGCCGAGGGTGATCGGCAGCGATAGCGTGGCGAATGATCATGGAATCATCCTGATATTTTCTGATGACGGATTATCGGTGCGCCTTGGCCAGGCGACCGTACTCATGTCGGCATCATGTATGCCCGCTTCGCGAATCAACGCCTGGGCGGTGCACGGCAGAACAGCCGAAAAGGAGGGAAGCAGCCATGCTACCCAGCCTTGCCGGCGAGGTAAAGGCCGTTACTGCGCCGCTGCCGGCTCCTGGGCCGCAGCGCCAAACGACACGTAGTACGCCAGGCCGACGAAGATCGCGCCGCCCACCGCATTGCCCAGGAACACCGCGACCAGGTTATGCACCAGTGCCGCCCAGCTCAGGTAGCCGGCAAAGATCGCTGCCGGGATCAGGAACATGTTGGCCACCACATGCTGGAAGCCGATGGCGACGAACGCCATGATCGGGAACCAGATGCCGAGGATCTTGCCGCTCATCTCACGGCTGGCATAGGCCAGCCACACCGCCAGGCACACCAGCCAGTTGCAGCCGATGCCAGAGACAAAAGCATGAACGAAATCGGCGCTGGCCTTGCTGGTGGCCGCGGCCACGGTCTTGTCCAGGTAGGCGCCCTCGGTCAGGCCGAGCAGATGGCCGAAGAAGTACGCCACAAACAACGCGCCCAGCAGGTTGGCCAGGGTCACCAGCAGCCAGTTGCGCGCCACGGCCGCCAGGCGAATGCGCCCGGCGAACATGGCCAGTGGCAGGCTCATCATGTTGCCGGTGAGCAGCTCACCGCCTGCCAGGATCACCAGGATCAGGCCGATGGGAAACACCGCAGCGCCCAGCAGGTTGCCCAGCGAAGCCCATTGCCCGGGAATCATCGCGCTGACATGGATGGCCAGGATGAAGCCCATCGAGATGAAGCCGCCGGCGAGGAAACCGAGGATGAGCAGCGCACGGGTGGGCAGTCGGGCTTTCTTGGTACCGGCCTCGATGACGAGCTCGGTGATCCGGGAGGGGGCATTGACAGACATTTCAGTAACTCGAACGCAGGGACGCCGGACCACGCCCAGGGGCGTGTCGGAAGTCGGGAATTTACGGATTGCGGGGGTGCGACAGAGGCAGTCAGGGGGAAGGCAAAACAGGGGATCTCTGGGGCTGCAACGAAGAGCCGCGCACGTTACTGAGGCAGAATGTCGCAGTCAAATTGATAGGGTGGATGGATTGATAGATGGGGCCGATCAGGGGTGTACGCCTCAAGATTTTCAGTGCCTGTGAGATCCAGCGCCGCCCGCGCGGCGCTTCGCGGGGCAAGCCCGCTCCCACAGTCTGTTTCGGGCCAGTCTCTCCTGTGCAAGTACCGGTGTCCGCCTTGGTGCATGACTGGATATAGCTGAAAAGCAGTTGCGCCCACCTAAATATCAATGGCGACAAACAAGGCGGACAGTGGAGACCACACAGGAGAGACTGGCCCGAAACAGACTGTGGGAGCGGGCTTGCCCCGCGAAGCGCCGCGCGGGCGGCGCTCGATCTCACAGGCGCTGAAGGTCTTGAGGCAAACCATCGAGCAAATCGAGGTACACTGCCCGCCGACATGGAAGCCGCAAGGTCAAGGAATGCTCTTCTCTTCTACAGCGCAAGTGCGCCACACCTGGGTGCGCTGGCTGCAAGCCGCAGCATTGATGCACTTGCTGATTGGCCTGGGCCTGACCTGGGCCGGCCATAGCCCGCTGCTGGGCAACTACCAACTGAGCATCGAGCAGGCCTTCTGGGGCCAGGCAGCGCCAGCGCCTGCCCGTGAGCAGCAAGTCTGGTGGCTGGCGCTGTTCGGCGCCACCTTGCAAAGCTACTCACTGTACATGCTCGGCCTGATCCACCTGGGCGACCGTCTGCGCAGCCACAGCGCCTGGGCCTGGCTGGCGTGCGGCATCGTGCTGTGGGCACCGCAGGACATGCTGGTGTCGCTGCAGGCCGGAATGTGGTCGCACCTGGTCATCGATGGCCTGGCCCTGCTCGCCCTGCTGCCGCCCTTGCTGTGACTGTATCGCCACGACCGCCCCACCACCACTTTGAAAGGACTTGAACGTGGCTGAACTGCCGATCCTGAACTGGGCCCTGAACTTGCTGCTGATCCAAGGCCTGCTGGGCGCATTGGACACCCTTTACCACCATGAACTGACCGTGGCCCTGCCCCAGCGCTACAGTGCGCGGCTGGAGCTGGCGATCCATGCGGTGCGCTCGTGCTGCTACGGCATCCTGTTCCTGGGCATCGCCCATGTGGCCTTCCAGGGTGCCTGGGCGGTCATCGTGGCGGTGGTCTTCACCCTGGAAATCGGCCTGACGCTGTGGGACTTCGTGGTCGAGGACCGCAGCCGCAAGCTGCCTGCCATCGAGCGCATCATGCACACCGTGCTGGCGATCAACGCTGGCGCCTTCTTCGCCC
This sequence comes from Pseudomonas sp. NPDC089428, assembly GCF_044749325.1. Lineage (NCBI taxonomy): Bacteria > Pseudomonadati > Pseudomonadota > Gammaproteobacteria > Pseudomonadales > Pseudomonadaceae > Pseudomonas > Pseudomonas sp. NPDC089428. The sequence goes on along the minus strand of NZ_JBIVHT010000014.1, from coordinate 53,752 downwards.
TGTACGGCCTGCAGCTGCTGCAGTGGTCGAGCCTGCCCAGCGGCCTGGTGGCCATCGACCTCGGCTGGCGCGGCTGGTTGCTGACGCTGTTCGCCCTCGGCGTGACCGCGTCGGGCATTCGCGATGCGCTGGCAACCTTGCGCATGCAACGCCAGGGGCAGCCGGCCAACCCGTTTGCCGGAGGTGCCTACAAGCAGGTACTGGTCACCGGCGGCACGGGATTCATCGGCGAAACCCTGGTCAACCAGCTGCTCGATGCCGGGCACAGCGTCAGCGTGCTGGCCCGCGACCCACTGCGCGCCGCCTACCTGTTCGACGGCCGCGCCCGCTGCCTGCGCAGCCTCGACAAACTCGGCCATGACGAACGCTTCGATGTGGTCATCAACCTGGCTGGCGCCCCCGTCGCCGGGCCACGCTGGACGCCACGCCGCCAGGCCCAGTTGCTCGCCAGCCGGGTCGGCACTACCGAGGCCTTGCTGCGCTGGATGCGCCAGGCCAGGCACAAGCCGGCGCTGTGGATCCAGGCCTCGGCCATCGGTTATTACGGTGTGCGCGACGCTAGCCAGCCACTGGACGAAGGCGCCAGCAAAGGCGATGGCTTCATGGCCGAATTGTGCGATCGCTGGGAAGCCTCGGCCAGCCCGGCCAGCACCCTGGGCGCCCGCCAGGTGGTGCTGCGCCTGGGCGTGGTGTTCGGCCCGGGTGGTGCGCTGACGCCCCTGCTGATGCCGTTTCGCCTGGGCCTGGGCGGGCGCATGGGCGATGGCCGGCAGGTCATGAGCTGGGTGCACCGTGACGATGTGCTGGCAGTGATGGCGCGCGCCATGGCCGACAGCAGCATGCAGGGTACCTACAACCTGGTGGCGCCCGAGCCGGTCAGCCAGGCCACTTTCGCCCAGGCTGTCGGCCGGTTGCTCAAACGCCCGGTGTGGCTGCATATCCCGGCAGCACCAGTGCGTGCCCTGGCCGGTGAAATGGCCGAGCTGTTCTTCGACGGCCAGCGCGTGCTGCCGAGCCGCCTGGAGCAAGCCGGCTACCGCTTTCAGTACCCGACCCTGGACAGCGCGCTGCGTGATCTGGCCTGAGGAGCATCGATGAACAAGCCCCTGCTGTACCTGCTGGCCGGCAACGGCAGCGCCGCCGACTGGTGGGACGATGCCCTGCCGCACTTCCTGCACTACCGGGTGCAGGCCCTGGAGCTGCCGGGTTTCGGCGACAACCCCGCGCCGCCCTGCACCAGCCTGGACGCGTACGCGCAAGCGCTGCTCAGCCTGACCGAACGCGGTCACGCGATCATGGCCGTTGGCGTCAGCGCGCTGATCGTGCTGCATGCGCTGCAGCGTCGCCCGGGGCACTTCAGCCGCAGCGTGCTGCTGGCCCCGGTCGGCGCCTTCCTCTGGCAGCGGCGCCTGCCGGCACTGATGTCGCCGCTGCCGCTGCGCAAGGCCATCCACGGGCTGCTCAGCCATAAACCGCACTGGTTCGCCGGCAAGTTTTCCAGCCAGCGCTGGACGCCGGCGCAGTACCAGCGCATGGGCGCCGGCTACGCCCGTTGCCGGGCCTTCGTGCCGTCCTGGGAACAGCTGCGTGCCGACACCGCGCTGCCGCTGCTGGAATGGATCACCGACCCGGTCGAGCTGGTATGGGGCGACCACGACCGCATGCTGGGCATTGCGCAGGCGGCCGCCTGGTCGGCGATCCTCGCCCGCGCCGACCTGCGCATCAGCCTGCAACCCGGCTGGGGCCACTACCCCTGGATCGACGCACCCGCAGCATTCGCCGCCTGGCTGGAATCGGGCAGCCAAGGCTTTGTCGCCCACACCAAAGGCGGCCGCCTGCGGCTGGCGGCGCTTGCCGGCCAGGCCGTGCCAGAAGCCCTGAGCCTCGACAATGGCAACGACCCGCGCCTCGCCTCATTACTCGCCTCGGCCCCGCACGCCCTGTGGGCAGTGCGCTCGTCCAGCTACGGCGAGGACCAGGCCGATGCCGCCAACGCCGGCCTGAGCACCACCTACCTGCGCGTGCCCGGCAATGCCGTCGCCGCCCGCGTCAGCCAGTTGCGTGAAGCCGGCGTCGAGGAAGTGGTGGTACAGCGCTTCATCGCGCCGAAGGTGTCTGGTATCGCCTTCGTGCGCCACCTGTCGGTGGAACTGGAGTGGCTCGAAGGCCACCTGGAAGCCCTGGCCGACGGCCAGGCCACACCCCTGCGCGCGACGCTGTCGCGCCTGGGGCCCGCCTGGCAAAGCGGCAAGTTCACCGACCTGCACGGCCTGACAGCCACTGCGCTGTGGGACTTCCTGCAAACCGTGCTGAAGGTGTTCCACTACGTGCCCGGCGACATCGAATGGGCCTGGGACGGCCAGCAACTGTGGCTGCTGCAGTACCGCCCGATCAGCGAGCACGGCTGGCGCCGCCACCTGACCTCGGCGAACATCGCCGAGATCCTGCCACCCCAGCCCAGCCGCTTCGTCGAATATGCCCAGCGCCGCGCCGCTGCCAGCATCCCGGCGATCATGGCGCGCTGGGACAGCCGCGTGCTGCAGGACAACGAGCCCTTCACCGCCGTGTTCGGTGGCGCCTCCTATATCAACAACGACCTGTTCCTCGCCCGCCTGGCCGACTGGGGCATCTCTGCCGCCAGCTACGCTGGCGAGGTTGGCGGCGCTACCCCGGCACTGCCCTGGCGGCCGGCACGCCTGCTGCGCTCGCTGCCGCGCCTGTGGCATATGCAACGCGCAGCGCGCAACCACCTGCAAGCCCTGGCCCCCGGCCTGCAACGCTTCGACGAGGAACTGGCACAGCTGCAGGCGGCCGCTGCCGACGGCCAGCAACTGGCGGACTGGTTCAGCCGCTTCTACGTCTTCGTGGTGCAAGGCAACCTGTGCATCGCCACGGCCCTGGCCAGCAGCGGTGGGGCCTGGCTGGGCCGGCCACCGACCGCTTACGACGACCTGCAGCACAGCCCCCACCGCCTGCCCTGGGAGACGGACCCCGGCACCCCGCGCCCGGCGCCGACCGAACTGCCCCTGCAGCCGATGCCGGCCTGGCCGCATGCCGTGACACTTGCGCACCGCGTTGGCCTGCCCGGCTTGCGTGGTTACTACCTGCAAGTGCGCGAGTGGTACCGCGACAACCTGATGCGGATATTTTTCCGCGTGCACCACGCCATGCCTGAAGCGGAGCGTGCGTATTGGTTCGCCCCACATCCAGACGTGCGCAGCCGCGATGGCAGCTTCTGGCAGGACGGCAGCCAGGGCAGCGAACAGGCCAGCGGTTTCATGATCTATCCCGGCCAGGTGCAAGGCATCCTGGGCCAGGACATCCTCCTCGAAGACAGCCTCGACCCTGGCCGCCATGCTCAGTATCAAGCTGCGCGGGCAGTGATTGCGCGCATGGGTGGGCGGTTGTCCCACGGTTCGACCTTGCTGCGCGAACTGCGCAAGCCCTCGGCGGTGCTGCCGCAAGTGAGCAGTGAATGGCTGGGGCGCGAGGTGCAGTACCGGGATGGTGAACTGCGCCTGGTTGAAGCGCGTTGATGAACGACACGGAAGGTGTGACGGAGCTTATGAAAAGGATTGCCAAATGCCTGGTGCTCACCCTGCCGCTGTTGTTGAGTGGCTGCTGGAGTACGCTCATTCACCTCGATGGCGAGCGCTGCGTGTATCCGGGCACACGCTTGGGCTGGAACTTTGCTACTCAGAATGGCGCTGGTGGCTGGGTTGGCCTGATCGACGTGCCCTTCTCTTTTGCGCTGGACACGGTGCTGCTGCCTTATGACCTGACCGCGTTTCTTCCAGAGGACATGGGTGGTGAACACCGGGAATGCGATCTGGATGGTTCGATCAACGTCATGTAGGTCTCTGCGCTGGGCGCCTATCGCTTGCCCAACGCCAGCCGAGCCGCGAACAGCACGAATACCAGGCCGGTCGCACGGTCCATCCACTGGATGACCTTGCCCCGCCGCAACAGCGCCGCCAACGGCCGAGTCGCACCAATCAGCGCCATCGCCCACAGCAGGCCGAGCACCACGTGGATGCTGACCAGGCCGAAGGTCCAGGCCACCAGGGGCTGGCCTTGCGGGATGAACTGGGGCAGGAACGACACGTAGAAGATCCCGACCTTGGGGTTGAGCAAGTTACCCAGCATGCCCTTGAGGAACCAGTTGGCAGTGCGCTGGCCTTCCTCCCCGGCGGGTGCCAACGATCGCCGTGGGCGCAGGAGCATGTTGACGCCAAGCCAGGCCAGGTAGGCAGCCCCGCAGTACTTGAGGATGTTGTAGGCAAGCTCTGATACCGCAATCAATGCACCCAGGCCGAACGCAACGGCTGCGCCCCACAGCAGGCAGCCTGCATTGATGCCCAGGGCAGCGCGCATGCCCTGCTTGCGCCCCTCTACCGTGGCCGTCCTGAGAATCAGGGCAGTGTCCAGGCCTGGGGTCAGGGTCAGCAGCGTGGCTGCCAGGGTAAAGGCGATCAGGTTGTCGACGATGGGCATGCGGGATCTGGCCTTGGAGGAACGCTGGCGCAGATTAGCATGGCGTTGGCCTATCATGGTGGCTGGTACCCGCCTTTCTCTGGACAGCCCATGCCCTACCCCATCGAACAGAAACTCGTCGTCGGCGTCGCTTCCAGCGCCCTGTTCGACCTGACCGTCTCCGACAGCATCTACCAGTCCGAGGGCGTCGAAGCGTATCGCCTGCACCAGGAAGAAAACCTCGACGTGCCTTTCCCCAAGGGCGTGGCCTTCCCGTTCATCCGCCGCTTCCTGAGCATCAACAAGGCCTTTCCCGAGCAACTGCCGGTGGAGGTGGTGCTGCTCTCGCGCAACTCGCCGGAAACCGGTCTGCGGGTGTTCCGTTCGATCAACCATTACAACCTGGACATCACCCGCGCGGCGTTCATGTCCGGTCGTTCGCCGTACGAATACATCCCCGCGTTCAACGCCTCGCTGTTCCTCAGCGCCCATGAAGGCGACGTGCAGCGAGCGATCGATGCCGACTACCCGGCGGGCCTGGTGCTGCCGAGCAAGATCTACGATGACGAGATCGACACCGAGCTGCGGGTGGCCTTCGACTTCGATGGCGTGATTGCCGATGACGAGGCGGAAAGCGTTTACAAGCAGCGCCTGAACCTGGATGAGTTCCAGGCCCATGAACGTGAGCGCAAGGCGATTCCGCATCAACCAGGCCCCTTGGCGGACCTCTACAAGAAGCTGTCGCTGATCCGCCAGCTCGAAGACCGCAAGCTGGCGCAGGACCCCGCGTACAAGCGCATCCTGCGCATCGCCATCGTCACCGCGCGCAATGCGCCGGCCCATGAGCGAGTGGTGACCACCTTGAAGAACTGGGGGGTTTCGCCGGACGAGTCATTCTTCCTCGGAGGGATGGAAAAAGAGCGAGTGCTGCAGATTCTCAAGCCGCATATGTTCTTTGATGACCAGCGCAGTCACCTGTATTCGGCGGCGGGGGATCTACCCATGGTGCATGTGCCATTCGGGGTGGCGAATAACGGCCCCCAGAAGCGCCACTCTTCCCCTGCCACAGGGGTTGACCCCCTCAAAATGGATCCATGAATCAGCAATCATTCTCTGTTCGATAATCGAACTGAATTATTGCCAGGAAAACGAATGTAACTCATTGATTTAAAAGAATTTTTAATAATAAAAATGAAATCAAGTCTCTAGAACGGCAAAGTCGCTTGGCCGACCTATTGATGTAGGGATCCACAAAAAGCTTTGATTTGCACCTGACGTGCTGGCACTCGAGCCAATACCGATCACAAGAACAAAGGTGCTTCCATGTACGAACCGTCCCAAGCCGCCCCAGGGTGGCTGCCTTCGCCTTTCTGCCCTGCTGCCCCTGCCACCGAGGTGCAGCCATGAATCAGTGCCTGAGAGAGGTGATCAACGAACACCCCATGCGCCCCTTCCAGTACCTGGCCATCGGTGTGTGCATCGTGCTCAACATGATCGATGGCTTCGATGTCCTGGTGATGGCATTTACCGCTTCGTCGGTCGCCAGCGAATGGAACCTCAATGGCGCGCAGGTCGGCTTGTTGCTGAGCGCCGGGTTGTTTGGCATGGCAGCAGGCTCGCTGTTCATCGCGCCCTGGGCCGACCGCTTCGGTCGGCGACCGCTGATCCTGTGCTGCCTGGCCCTTTCCGGCATCGGCATGCTGCTGTCCGCACACACCCAGACGCCCTTGCAGCTGGCGCTGTTGCGCGGGCTGACCGGGCTGGGGATCGGCGGCATTCTGGCCAGCAGCAACGTCATCGCCGGCGAATACGCCAACAAGCGCTGGCGCGGCCTGGCGGTAAGCCTGCAGTCAACCGGCTATGCCCTGGGCGCAACCTTCGGCGGGCTATTGTCGGTGTGGCTGCTGACCCACTTCGGCTGGCGCTCGGTGTTCACCGTCGGCGGCTGGGCTACCCTGGCGACGCTGCCGGTCGTCATGCTGTGCCTGCCCGAGTCGCTGGACTTTCTGCTGGCCAAACGCCCGGCCAAGGGCGTGGCAAAGCTCGACCGCCTGGCCATCCAGCTCGGCCAGCCTGCCCCAGGCGCCTTTCCGCCTGCCGCACCGGCCTCACCGGCAGCCCAGCGCAGCGCCCTGCTGCAGTTGCTCAGCGCCGAGGCACGGGGTACCACCCTGCTGCTATGGGGCTTGTTCTTCCTGGTGATGTCCGGCTTCTACTTCGTCATGAGCTGGACACCGAAATTGCTGGCGTCCGCCGGGCTGTCCGCCCAACAGGGCGTCAGCGGCGGGGTGCTGCTCAGTGTCGGCGGCATCGTCGGCGCGGCACTGATCGGCCTGCTGGCATCGCGCTGGCGATTGGCAACGGTACTCTCGCTGTTCATGCTGGTCACCGCCGGGCTGCTGGTGCTGTTTGCCTGCACGGCCACTTCGGTGACATTCGCCCTGGCGCTGGGTTTGCTGATCGGCCTGGCCGCCAATGGCTGCGTTGCAGGGCTGTATGCGCTGTCACCGATGCTCTACGGCCCGTCGGTGCGCGCCACTGGCGTGGGCTGGGGGATTGGCATCGGCCGCATCGGTGCGATCCTCTCGCCCAGCATTGCCGGGCTGCTGCTTGACGATGGCTGGCAACCCTTGCACCTGTATGGCGTGTTCGCCGTGGTGTTCGTGATCGCCGCAGCGGCGTTGCTGCTGTTCAACCCTCGGCCCGAGGCGCGTCAACCCAGCGCACTGTCCAACGCCTGAACCTGACGGCCCTGGGGCGGCATGCAACCCGCGCTGCCCTACCTGCACAGCCTTGATTCGTTGCGCTAACATGGCGGCCTCTTTTCCGAGGTCGCCTGCAATGAGCAAACACGGCCAGACCATCCTGGTCGCCCTGCGCAAGATGATCGCTTCCGGCGAACTGGCTGGTGGCGAGCGCTTGATGGAGGTCCCTACTGCCGAGCGCTTCGGCGTCTCACGGATGCCGGTGCGCATGGCGTTTCGCACTCTCGAGCAGGAAGGCCTGCTGGTGCGCCACGGTGGCAAGGGTTTTCAAGTCAGGGCCTTGAGCGTCGAGGACATCACCGGGGCCGTGGAAGTGCGCGGTGTGCTGGAGGGCCTGGCGGCGCGGCAGTGCGCCGAGCGCGGCCTGGCACCTGAGGCCCTGGCCACGCTTCAGCAATGCCTGGATCAGGGTGACGCGCTGTTCGACAAGGGCTACATCACCGAGCAAGACCTCGAGCGCTTCCACGACCTGAACCTGCGCTTTCACCAGGTGATCGTCGAAAGCAGCGGCAACCCTGCCATTGCCGAGGCCCTGGCACGCAATGACCATCGCCCTTTCGCTTCCGTGTCGGCGCTGGCCTTCGACCGCCACGACATGGCGCGCGAGTATCGCCGCTTCAACTTCGCCCACATGCAGCACCACTCGCTGGTGGATGCACTGCGCAGCCGCCAGGGCGCGCGCGCCGAAGGCATCATGCGTGAACACGCCAACGCCACGCTGCGCTACGCCGAAGTGTTTGGTGCAGCCAGCGCAGCGGGCGGGGTACAGGTGATTTCCAGAAGCGACTAGTCTGCTGGCTTACAGGTCCAGCACCAGCACTGCGGACTTGGCGCGGGAGCAGCATGGGGTGAACTGGTCGTTGGCCGCCTGCTCGTCCTCGGTCAGGTACAGGTCGCGGTGCTCCGGCACCCCGTCCAGCACCCGTGTCAGGCAGGTGCCGCACACCCCTTGCTCGCAGGAAACGGCAATCGACACCCCGTGGCTTTCCAGCACCTGGACCACCGTCTTGTCCGCCGGGATTTCGAACACTTGCCCGGTGCTGCCGAGCCTGACCGAGAACGCACCATCGTTGCCGGTGTCGACCGGTGTGGCGGCGAAGTACTCCCGGTGCAGTTGCGCCTGGGGCCAACCCTGGTCGCGGGCAGTGTCCAGCACATGCTGCATGAACCCGGCCGGGCCGCACACATACAGATGATCATCAGCCCCTGGCCGCGCCAGCACCTGCGCCGCATCCAGACGTGACTCGGGGTTTTCATCGAAGTGCAGGTGCACCTGGCTGGCGAATGGCGCGCCGGCCAAGCGTTCGAGAAACGCCGCCCGCTCGCTTGAGCGCGCGCAGTAGTGCAGTTCGAACAGGTCGCCCTGCAGCCACAGCTGCTCGGCCATAGAGAGTATCGGCGTAATGCCGATTCCTCCGGCGAACAGCAGGCTGCGCGTGGCACCTGGCACCAGCTCGAAGAGGTTGCGCGGCGCACTGATGCGCAGCCGTTGCCCGGCCTGGACCTGCTCGTGCATGCACCGCGAACCACCGCGTGAAGCGGCGTCATTGAGCACGCCGATCAGGTAGCGGTGGCGTTCCTGGGGGTGGTTGCACAGTGAGTACTGGCGCACCAGCCCACCGGGCAGGTGCACGTCGATATGCGCGCCGGCGCTGAACGCGGGCAAGGGGTTGCCCTGGGCGCAGGTCAATTCGTAGCTGCAGATGCCTTCGGCTTCGTGGTTTCGGGAATTAACGACAACTTCAATCATGGTGCACCTTCCGTAGACGGCCACTGCGGTGGCCGTGCGCGACATCGACAGGGGGTTACTGGGCAGTTGCGATCAACTGCGGCGTCACCTGCGCCTGCTCCTCGACGAGCAGCCGCTCCAGGACCTTGCGCGACTGCACGCCACCGGCGTCGATGTTGAGCTTGAGCAGATTGCGCTGCGGGTTGGCCAGCAGGTTCGCCTGTTGCTGTTCGAGCATGTCGAGGTCTTCGCTGAAGATCTTCCCCTGCCCTTCGCGGATGCTGGCCGTCAAGGCCTTATCCTGTGGGTTGAAGCTGCGCGCCATGCCCCAGAAGTAGTGGATGGAGGTTTCAGTCTCCGGGGTGATGAAGTCGACCACGATGCTCGATGCCTTGTGCTCGGGGGCTGCGTCGTAACCGCCCTTGCCGGCCAGGGCCACGCCCACTTCGATCAGCACGTGGCTGGGCGGGGTAAAACGGCAGATCTGCCAGCGGTCGACCGGCTGATCGTCAGGCAGGTTGTTGCCACGCAAGGCCATGCGCCAGAACGGCGGGGCCATGATGTTCTCCATGTGCCGGGCAGTGACCACCTCATCGCCATTGACCGTGGTCACCGGCGGGGCTTCATCGATCTCTTTCTGGCCGATGCTGGAAGCGTGAACGTAGGTTTCGTGGGTCAAGTCCATGAGGTTGTCGATCATCAGGCGATAATCGCACTTGATGTGGAACAAGCCGCCGCCGTAGGCCCACTGCTCGTTCTCGGCCCATTCCAGGTGGCAGATGGTGGCGGGATCGGCCTTGTCCTGGTCGCCCGGCCATACCCAGATGAAGCCATGCCGCTCGACGGCGGCGTAGGTCTTGTTGCACGGGAAACCGCGAACGCGCTGGCCGGGCATCGACACGGTCTTGCCGTCACACCCCATCACCAGGCCGTGGTAGCCACAAACCAGCTGGCCATTTTCGACATAGCCCAGAGATAGCGGCGCGCCACGGTGCGGGCAGAAATCCTCGACCGCGTGGACCTGGTTCTCAAGGCCACGGTAGAACACCATTTTTTCGCCACAGATCTGCCGACCCAAGGGCTTTTCGGCAATTTCGTCAGGTGTGCAGGCGACATACCAGGCGTTTTTCGGGTACATGAAGCTCTCCATGGATTTTGTTTTTGTGGATCCATTGAAAGGCATAAAACGATTAAAAGTCAATTCAAATCATTGGATAACCATTTTTGTGGATCCACAGAAATGAAAATGGCGTTTTTCGAAGGCTTACTCAATGCCAGTCGCGACTCGGCATCGATACTGAAAGGCCATTGAACAGGGAGGCCATTGGGGCTGCGCTGTCGCGTAGAGAACTGGGTTCGCAAGCGGTCCGCATACCTTTGAGAGCGGCTTTAGCCGCGAAGAATCCAACGCGGTGCATGGCACCGGCTGCGCCGGTGTTCGCGGGCAAGCCCGCTCCCACAGGGACCGTGCCAGCTTTTAGAAATTGAGCAAGACAGTAGCTCTCACAGTGTCCCTGCTAATTCAATGCGTGCAGTGCTATGAGAGCGGACCGACGATGGGCCGCAAAACCCTGGCTGCAGCCTCAGGGGGATTGCCGAGGCATGCACTTCTCGACCAGCGTATCCCGGTTGGGATTGTTGGGGAGGGTCTTCAAACGATCGGGCTGGCAGTGTTCATCGGACACCGCGTAGTGGGAAGAATCATCGCCACAGCCCGCCAGCAGGACAGCGATGACAATCACAAGCAGGGGTTTGCGAATCATTTGCTCACTCCATTGAAAGGCGGAGGTTTGGCAAAGAAAGGATTCTTGCCCAAAGCGTAGCGCGTCACAGGCCGAGTTCAATGCCAGACTGACATTGATCCAACAAACGATCGAGCTGATTTTGCCCACTGCCGCGTGAGGTACTGCATGAGCCTGATACCCAACCTGAATGGCCAAGCCAATGTCCTGATAGGCGGCGCAAGCCGAGGCATAGGCTTGGCGCTGTGTACGGCATTGCTGGCCGATGATGAGGTGGCCAGGCTCTGGGCCGTCTCACGCAACGCCACGGGCAATGAGGCGCTTGCAGAACTCGCTAGCCAACACGGCGAGCGCCTGGTGCTGGTGGATTGCGACGCGCGAGACGAACAAGCGCTCGCGGCACTGGCAGCTGAGCTTGGGCATGCCTGCGACCACCTTCACCTGGTCATCAGCACCTTGGGCATCCTCCAGCAGGACGGCGCCAAGGCAGAAAAATCATTGGCACAACTGGATCTTGCCGGCCTGCAGGCGAGTTTCGCGACCAATGCCTTCGCACCGATACTGCTGCTCAAACACCTGTTGCCCTTGCTGCGCAAGGAGCCCGCCACCTTTGCCGCGCTGTCAGCCAGAGTTGGATCGATCGGCGATAACCGCCTGGGGGGTTGGTACAGCTATCGGGCCAGCAAGGCAGCGCTCAATCAGCTGCTGCACACGGCAAGTATCGAGCTGAGGCGGCTGAACCCGGCGGCCACGGTGCTGGCGCTGCATCCCGGAACCACCGACACGCAGCTATCGCGGCCGTTTCAAGGAAATGTGCCAGAGGGCAAGCTGTTTGACCCTGCGTTCGCGGCGCAATGCGTCATCGAGCAGGTGGAACGGTTGGGGCCCACGGACAGCGGAGGGTTCTGGGCGTGGGACGGGCGAGCGATTGAATGGTGAGATTATCGGCAACCGTCAGCGCACACAGCGTTGCCCTGGCTCGCGCCCACCTCTTCCATGAAATCTGCAAGAAATGCCTCGAGCCGCCCATGGCGCTCGGCAGCCAGCCGAGCCCCTTCGCCGGTGGTGAAACCTGAGGCAAGTTTCAGCAGCTTGGTTTGAAAGTGCTCGATCGCATAGGCCGTATCTCGATACGCCCTGCCCTGCGCACCGGGGTTCTCGAAGTCGTATAACGCCGAGCCCATTCGCCCAGCCGTGTAGAAACACCGGGCAATACCCAACGCACCCAAGGCATCCAGCCGATCACTGTCCTGAAGGATTTTGGCCTCAAGCGTCTCAGGTTCGAAACCGGCTGAGTAGCTGTGGGCCTTGACGGCATGTGCCACCTGCTCGATGCGCTGCGCAGGCCAGCCCACGCCAGCCAGGATCGACGCAGCCTTGTCCGCGGACAGCGTCGATGCCTGGTCACGCAGTGGCGAGTTCTTTTCCACGGCGACGCAGTCATGCAGCACCGTCGCAGCGAGCAGCACCTCCAGATCGCCGCCTTCCACCCGCTGGATCCGCTGCGCGTTGACCCACACGCGATGGATATGGGACAGATCATGGGAGCCGTCTTGCAGGCCAGCCGGCAGGCTTTTCAGCAACGCGGCGGCGAGGGCCTGGAAAGGGGCAAATGTTTCACCAGTCATCTGAAGTGCATTCCATACTTATCAAAAAAGTTACCCATGACCCTCGTGCCTTCACGTGACATTCCATTTCGGACAACCGAACCTTATCCGAACAGCGTGGCTACCTCCATCTGACCGTCCGCTTTCGACACATTGACCTGCCAGCCACGTGAACCATACTGGCTCACGTTGTGGCATCCGCCCATTCCACATCCTGACGATCGAGACCTGTTCATGGCCCGCCTGTTCAACCCGTCGCCAGGCCTGCGTGACGCCGCGCCCAATCGCTGGGACTGGATCCTCCTGCCGCTGGTGCTGGTCTTGCTGGTGCTCGCCGCCTATGGCGCCATGCAGATGAGCCGGCCGTTCGTGGTCGGCGAGGCGCTGCCGATTTCCCTCGATCCGGTCAACCTGCCCTATTACCTGATGCGCACCATCCTGCGGATGTTCATCGCGCTGGGCTTCTCGCTGCTGTTCGCCTTTGTGTTCGCCGCGCTGGCGGCCAAGTATCGCGCCGCCGAGAAAGCCATGATCCCGCTGCTGGACGTACTCCAGTCGGTGCCCATCCTGGGCTTCCAGGCCATCGCCATCGCGCCCTTCATTGCGCTGTTTCCGGGCAACCTGCTGGGCGTGGAATGCGCGGCGATCTTCGCCATCTTCACCTCGCAGGCATGGAACATGGCGCTGAGCCTGTACCAGTCGTTCCGCACCGTGCCGCCCGAACTGAACGAGGCCGCGCGAATCTTCCGCCTCTCGGCCTGGCAACGCTTCTGGCGCCTGGAGCTGCCTTTTGCCATGCCCGGCCTGCTGTGGAACATGATGATGTCGATGTCCGGTGGCTGGTTCTTCCTGGTCGCCGCCGAGGCCATCTCGGTGGCGGGGCAGGACATCAAGCTGCCCGGCATCGGCTCGTACATCGCCGTGGCCATCGACCAGCGCAACCTTGCTGCCATTGCCTGGGCCATCGGCGCGATGCTCACCGGCATCCTGCTTTACGACCAGCTGTTCTTCCGCCCCCTGCTGGCCTGGGCCGACCGCTTCCGCTTCGAAGACACCCAGGGCGACACCGCACAGCGTTCCTGGGTGCTTGACGTGGCCCGTCGCAGCCGTTGGTTGAGCGCCTTCAGTGGGTGGCTGGCGATGGGTTTGCAGAACGCCATGGGCTGGTTTGCCGGGGGCCGCGACGGCACCGTGGCACGGCGCCAGTGGCTGCGCCTGCCCGCCTGGTGGCCGCGGGCCTGGGACCTCATCCTGGTGCTGGCCTGCGCCTTCGCCTTCTTGCGCCTGGGGCTGTTCGTGCACCAGGACGTCGGTTGGGGCGAAGCCCTGCATGTGCTCGGCCTGGGCCTGATCACTCTGTGCCGGGTGATGCTGCTGATCGGCCTTGCTTCGCTGGTGTGGGTGCCGCTGTCGATCTGGATCGGCCTGCGCCCTCGCTACTCGCAGAAGGTCCAGGCGCTGGCGCAGTTCCTTGCCGCCTTCCCGGTCAACCTGCTGTTCCCGCTGGTGGTGTTGCTGCTGGTGCACTTTGAGCTCAGCCCGAACATCTGGCTGAGCCCGCTGATGGTCTTCGGCACGCAGTGGTACATCCTGTTCAACGTGGTCGCAGGCGCGGCCAGCATCCCCTACGAACTGCGCCTGGCCGCCGAGAACCTTGGCCTGCGCGGCTGGCTGAAATGGAAACGCGTGTACCTGCCGGCGGTGTTCCCCAGCTTCGTCACGGGCGCCATCACCGCCAGTGGCGGCTCGTGGAACGCCAGCATCGTCGCCGAGTACGTCAGCTGGGGCGACACCTCACTGGTGGCAGACGGCCTGGGCAGCTACATCAAGCAGATGACCGACGCCGGCGACTTCCACCGTATAGCCTTGGGCATCGGCGTGATGTGTATCTACGTGATGCTGCTGAACCGCTTCTTCTGGCGCCGCCTGTACCTGCTCGCCGAAAGCCGTCGTTGAGGACCTGCCATGAAACCACTGCTGATCGAACTCAAGGGCGTGAGCAAGGCCTTCCAGGCCTCCGACGGCACCCCGCGCACCGTCCTCGAAGGCGTCGACTTCCACCTGCGCGAGCGTGAGATCGTCGCCCTGCTCGGCCGCTCCGGCTCGGGCAAGTCGACCCTGCTACGGATCATCGCCGGCCTGGTCGGCGCCGACCGCGGTACCGTCAAATACCATGGCCGGCCGATCCATGGGCCGGTGGGCGGCGTGGCCATGGTCTTCCAAACCTTCGCGCTGTTCCCCTGGCTGACCGTGCAGCAGAACGTCGAGCTCGGCCTGGAAGCCCAGGGCGTGACCCCGGCCGAGCGCGAGCGCCTGGCCGGCGCGGCGCTGGAGCTGATCGGCCTGGCCGGTTTCGGCGGTGCGCTGCCGCGCGAACTGTCCGGCGGCATGCGCCAGCGCGTGGGCATTGCCCGCGCCCTGGTGATGAACCCCGAGGTGCTGCTGATGGACGAGGCCTTCTCGGCGCTCGACGTGCTCACCGGCGAAACCCTGCGCGACGACATGCTCGAACTCTGGGAAGAGCACCGCATCACCACCCGCAGCATCCTGGTGGTGTCGCACAACATCGAGGAAACGGTGATGATGGCCGACCGCATCCTGATCCTCTCCAGCGACCCGGGCCGGGTGCGCTCGGAGCTGCACATCGACCTGCCGCGCCCGCGCAATGCCGATTCTGCCGAGGTCCGCGCGCTGGTCGACGAGGTCTACGCACTGATGACCCAGCGCCCCGAAGCCATCGCCGCCGCTGGGGCGCCGCCGGCGGTGGAGCTGGGCTACCGGCTGCCCGGCGCCGACATCGCGCGAATGGAAAGCGTGCTCGAACTGATCGCCGGCGAGCCGTTCAACGGCGAGGCCGACCTGCCGCACCTGGCTGAGGAAACAGAGCTGCCCGACGAGGTGCTGTTCCCGATCTACGAGGCCCTGGGCCTGCTCGGCTTCGCCCAGGTGATCGAGGGCGACATCCGCCTCACGCGCCAGGGCCGCCACTACGTCGCCGCCCGCCAGGCGCGGCGCCAGGACCTCTTCGCGCGGCAGTGCAAGGGCCGTGTATCGCTGATCGGCTACATCCTCGACAGCCTTCACCTGGAACCCGCCGGCCTGCTGGAAAAGACCGTGCTCGACCGCCTGACCGAATACATGGACGCCGAGGAAGCCGAGCGCGTGCTCAAGGTGGCCATCGAGTGGGGGCGCTATGCCGAACTCTATGCGTACGACTTCCACACCCGCCGCTTGACCCTGGCGCGGGAAATGCTGGGTGAGCAGTGATTCGGCTGGCAGTCACTTGCCGCTGGTCACTGGCTGGCTTGAGATCCCGCTCAGGTGGCATAACCTGAATGCTGCACAGTGCCTCACCTCGCTGCCGCCCCGCGGCTGACCCACGCAATGGGAGAAGACAATGAAGCTCTTTTATTCGCCAGGTGCCTGTTCACTCTCGCCGCACATCGTACTCAACGAACTGGACCTGCCCTACACCGTCGAGAAAGTCGACCTCAAGACCCACACCACCGCCAGCGGCGCGGATTTCTACACGCTCAATGCCAAGGGCTACGTGCCAGCCCTGCAACTGGATAACGGCGAAGTCCTGACTGAGGGCCCGGCCATCGTCCAGTACCTTGCCGAGCAGAAACCCCAGGCCAACCTGCTGCCAGCGGCGGGCTCGCTGGCGCGCGTGCGGGTGCAGGAATGGCTGAACTTCATCGGCACCGAACTGCACAAGACCCTCGGAGCCCTGTTCAACCCCAGCATCAGCGCAGAGGCCAAGAGCAGGACCCTCGATACCTTCGGCAAACGCCTGGGCTTTGTGGAGAAGGCCTTGCAAGGCAAGGACTACCTCACCGGCAATACCTTCAGCGTGGCCGATGCCTACCTGTTCACCATCGTCAACTGGGCGCCCATGCTGGGCATTGACCTTACGCCCTGGCCGACTGTGGCGCAGTTCCAGAAGCGCGTAGCCAGCCGACCGGCCGTGCAGAAGACCCTGCAGGCTGAAGGACTGATCTGACGCCGCTGGCATCTTCGTCGGGATCATGCCTGGCACAGGAATGATCAAATCGATCTCGGCGAGCTTGATCCATGTGATCCCTGAATCCGCTGGCCATTTCACGTCAGTCATCACAGCGTTCCTCAGCATGCCGTTGACCTGCGTGCTGAGCAACGACGCTTTCCAGTTCGCAAGCCTCCCTATCCTGGCCGAGACCGCGGTGGCGCCGATCGCCCCCGCGCCTTGCTCGCAAAGGGGGGGAACAACGGGTCAGGCACAGACAGTTCACGCGTAGACAAGTTACCTTTGGTAAGTTACCTTCAGTATATAGAGAGTGGCTCTTGAGGGTTAAGCGAGCTACTCATCTGACACTCGGAGAGCTAACCATGCACAGCGTGATCGTCGTCGCCCATCCCAATCCCCATTCATTGACTCATGCCATTGCCCAGCGCATCGCGCAAAGCATCACCGCTTCGGACTCCCGACACAGCGCGGAAATTGCTGACCTCATTGCCGAGGGTTTCGATCCGCGCTTCAACCTGGCGGATCACGGACTATTTCTCAAGCAGTCTGCCCCGCCCGCTGACGTTGCCGCAGAACAGGAACGACTTGATCGGGCGGACGCCCTGGTCATCGTCTACCCGATCTACTGGTGGTCATTCCCTGCCGTGCTCAAGGGCTGGATCGACCGCGTCTTTGCGCAGGGCTGGGCTTATGAGGAGATGAGCAACGGCAAGTTGGTAAAGAAATTGGGGCACTTGCAGGTGCACTTGGTAGCCATCGGCGGTGCCGATGAAGGCACCTACATGCGACACGGCTATACAC
Source organism: Pseudomonas sp. NPDC089428 (assembly GCF_044749325.1). Lineage (NCBI taxonomy): Bacteria > Pseudomonadati > Pseudomonadota > Gammaproteobacteria > Pseudomonadales > Pseudomonadaceae > Pseudomonas > Pseudomonas sp. NPDC089428. The sequence goes on along the minus strand of NZ_JBIVHT010000014.1, from coordinate 36,629 downwards.
CCGCCATGAAGGCCCAGATAGACCACGGGATTTTTGACTACTGTGGCGCAAATGTGCGCAGCTCCTGCCTACTGCTTCCCTCGGATGGTGACTATGCACAGGCTCATCTGCACACAGCGCAAAGGATCGGTGCCAGTATCTTCGCTCCCCAGGAACCAGCCACAGCGGGGCAAACCTGCGCATGACGTCGCCAACTCCCGTACCTTCGCGCCGGCGCCTGACCCGGGAAGCCCGTGCACGCCAGTTGCTGGAAGTCTCCTGGGCGTTGATCAACGACGAGGGTACCGATTCTCTCACGCTCGGTCGTCTGGCTGAGGCGGCAGGCGTCACCAAGCCGGTGGTCTACGATCACTTCGGAACCCGAAATGGGTTATTGGCTGCACTGTATGAAGACTTCGACATTCGCCAAACCGCCCTCTTCGATCATGCTGTCGCAGCGGCTGAGCCTACGGTGCAGGACAAGGCGAGGGTTTTCGCCAACGCCTATGTCGATTGCGTGATGACACAGGGGCGCGAGATCCAGGGCGTCCTGGCGGCCCTTGGCGGCTCGCCAGAGCTGGTCATCGTCAAACGCCACTACCAAAAGGCCCTGCTCAAGAAATGCGCCGAGATATTTGCGCCTTTCACTGGGCCGGTTGGTGTATCCAACGCCAGCCTCTGGGCGATGTTAGGGGCCGCAGATGCGCTGTCGGACGCTGCGGTATCAGGCGACATCGCTGAGCATGAGGCAAAAGAAGAGTTGCGACTCAGTATCCTGCAGGTGGTTCAACGCGGCGCCTAGAAATCAGTTTCTGCCATGGGGCGAAAGGCTCAGGCCAACTCCACTCCGCCGTTCCAGCTCGCCAATACTCACAGCAACAAGATCCTTGACTATAGAGCAGGCTCTACACATTACCCTGCGCCGATGGGTAGCCATTTTCAGCGACATGCGCTCTGCCCACGCTAAAGACAATGAAAGGGAACATCATCGTGCGATCTCATCTAGGCAAAGGCATCCTGTTTGCGCTCTGCGCCGCATCCTTGAATGCAACCATCGGTGTACTCAGCAAGTTCTTGATCAGCGTGGGTTTCAGCTCGAGCAGCATCGCCTTGATCAAAACCGCTCTCGGCTGCCTGCTGTTGTCAGTTCTCCTGCCATTATTGAAACGACCCGCGTCCCCTGGCAGGTGGCTACCTGCAGCCATTTGTTCGTTTCTCGGAATATTCGTGTTGTTTCACTTTGAAACTGCCGCCTACAGCCATTATGCAGCGGCCGGCGTCGTCATCATTCTGATGGCGAGCGCCTCCATTTCCTCGATTCTATTGGGGCGCATCTTCCTTCACGATCCCATCACAGCCAACACCATGATGGGCGCCGGCTTGACGATTGCCGGTATTACGGTGATTTTTGGCGCCGACCTGGAACAAGGCTTCACGCTGCAAGGCGCGGTACTTGCTGCGATTGGCGGAGGCGGCTATGGGGCCTTTTCGGTTGCCATGAAGCGCATGGGTGTATCGGGAGGGCTGCATTTCACCCGGCAATTGTTGTTCTTTGGCAGCTTCTACCTCCTGATGCCGGCGGCTACCGATGGTTTCGCAGCGGGCGAGCTATCGCCGCTGACGATCGCCACACTGCTGGCGCTCGCCACGCTGCCGACAATTCTGGGCTTCTTCTGCACCACAAAGGCAATCGAGTATCTCAAACCATCCCAAGTGCAAGCGTTGGAGCTGACAGAGCCACTGTTCGCCGCACTGCTGGCCTTTATAGCGCTCAATGAAATACCGCGAGAAAGCCTGTACGCGGGTGCGGCACTGATCCTCGTTGGCCTGTGTTTCTCTAATGAGCTAATCCGCGTAGGCAGCAAAGTATCGGTACCGTCCACCGAATGAGCCCCCTTGGACAACCTAACTCAGCCAGTTGCAGTTTCTCTGGCGATTGATAGCCACTGGTGGGCCTGCCTAGGGTGCAAGCCCACGAAGGAGCGTTTCACCTTCACACCACCGCAGGGTTTCTATAATCCGCTCATCCCCAGCCCTGTCAGGAGCTACCCCGCATGCCTTCCATTCATGACGCAGCCCAGAGCGGATACTCCAGCCAGGCCCATACCTACGCCCAAGGCCGGCCCACATACCCTCAAGCCTTGACCACCTGGCTGCAACAGCGGCTGATGATCGACAGGCAAACCCGCGTGATCGACCTTGGCGCTGGCACCGGCAAATTCACCCGCCAGCTCCTGCCATTGACTGACCGGTTGATGGCCGTCGAGCCCGTCGATGCGATGCGCCGGGAGTTCGCCAAGAGCGTGCCCGGCATCGAGGTGCTGGCCGGCACAGCCCAGGCAATACCCTTGCCCGCGGCCAGCGCCGACGTGGTGCTGTGCGCCCAGGCGTTCCACTGGTTCGCCGACGCCCAGGCACTGGCAGAGATCCATCGGGTGCTCAAGCCCGGCGGGCGCCTGGGGCTGGTGTGGAACGTACGGGACGAGTCGGTCGATTGGGTCGCGGCGATTACCCGGATCATCACCCCTTACGAAGGCAATACACCGCGCTTTCATACCGGCCAATGGCGCGCCGCGTTCGACGGCTCCGGCTTCGCGACGCCGGAACTGACCTGCTTCGAGCACGCTCACCTCGGCAGCGCCGAAACGGTGATCATGGACCGCTTCCTGTCGGTCAGTTTCATCGCCAGCCTGCCACCTGCGGACAAGGCCGAGGTTACCCGGCAGCTGCGCGAACTGATCCAGACGCATCCGGCGCTGCGGGGCCGGGAAACCATCGCGTTCCCCTATCAGACCCAGGCGTACCTCTGCCATCGACTCGGCTGAAGCTCAGTCCGTTCGGAACGTCACGCAGCCCAGGTTTCGTGAAGATGACGCCATAGCACGCGCTCGCCTTGCAGGCTGAACAGTGCGGCCACCGACAACCATCGAACGCACTAACGCTGGATGCAGAAGCCTGCCACCATCTGGCGCAATTCACCCGATCTGACATCCATCGTTTTGCAAACGTCCAGCGTCTGCTGTTGGCCCATTTGAACATGCTGATTGAGCGTCGCGATTTCGCCCACTTCGCGACTGATCGACTCGACCACCGCGCGCTGCTGACCCGTGGCGGCGGCAACGGACTGGTTCATTGCATCAATATCGGCCAAACGCTCGATAACCGCCTCAATCCCCCCGCAGGCCTGAGCAATGACGTTTACGCTGTGCTCGGCATGCCGATGGCTGGCAACCATCGAGGCAATCGACGCTTGGGCGCCGAGCTGAAGCGATTCGATCATGTCATGGATCTCCTGGGCCGACCCCTGGCTGCGATGCGCCAGTTGACGAACCTCATCCGCCACTACCGCAAAACCTCGGCCAGACTCCCCTGCTCGCGCAGCTTCAATGGCTGCGTTTAGCGCAAGCAAATTGGTCTGTTGGGCGATGCTGTGGATCACTTCAAGGATACGCCCGATGGCTTCGGTCTGACCGCCCAATTGCTCCATGCTCGCACGGGCGGTTTCAACTTGGGCCGCGAGCGCATCAAGTGCCGTGGAACCATCGCGCAGAATACGCTGGCCCTGCTCGGCCTGCTTGCGCGCCGCAGCACTTTGCAGCGAAACATTGGCGGCGTTACCGGCGATTTCCTCGGCGGCGGCGCCCAATTGCTCAATGGCCGCGGCAACCGTGTCGCTACGCTGCACCAGCTCGCCTGACTGGCGCAGGGTAGCCTGGCTGGCCTGGACCACACTGCGCGCACCGTCATCGACACCGACGCAACCCGTGGCGACCAGCCCGATGGTGCGCTGCATGCGCTCGACGAAAAGGTTGAAGGCCTGGGCCAACTGGGCCAGTTCGTCACGGCCAGTGGCCGGCAGGCGCTGGGTGAGGTCGCCTTCACCGGCGGCAATGTCCTGCATGGCGACGATCATGCGTGACAGCGGCTTCAGCAGCATACGCAGCAACACCCCGAGGGCGAGCATCACCAGCAGCACTGACACCAGCATGGCGATCAAGGCCGAGCCGCTGAAGTCGCGCAACTGCCGGTAGGCCAGATCACGATCGACCGATAGCCCGATATACCAATCGGCAGCCGGCAGCCCGGGTACCGGGACGAAGGTGTCGAGGCGAACCTGGCCATTGACCTCGTGCTCTTGCAGGTCACGACTGACTTTCAGGGGGTGCGCCGGGTCCAGTTCGTCGAGACGACGGTTGATCAGCTCGGTCTGTGGATGCACCAGGATCTTCCCGGCACCATTGACCAGATAGGCATAGCCCTTTCCTTGCAGATCGACGCTGCCAATGATCTGCACCAAGGTATCGATAGGCATTCCCGCACCCACCGCGCCAAGCAACTCGCCGGCACGCACCACCGGGGCGGCGGCGGCCATGATCATTTCCTGGGTGGCGGCATTGACATAGGGCTCGGTAAGAACGCTGTCGTTGCGCCCCTGCACACGCAGGTACCAATCGCGCTGGCGGGCATCATAGCCGGCGGGCATATCCTGCTGCGGGCGAATGCTGAAACTGCCATCGGCGCGCGCCAGGTAGACCATGTTGAAGGTGTTCTTCAGTACATCTTGGTCGAAAGCCTGCTCGACGGAAGCCTCGCTGGTATCTGCGGCCAATCGTTGTGCCAGGCTTTCCACCAGCAGTACTCGCCCGCCAAGCCAGTTGTGAACGCTGTCGGCGGCCAGGGCGCCAACCTCGCGCAGCTGGCTTTGCAGCTCTCGAGCCAGCAGGCGCTTTTGCCAGATGTGGTTGTACAGGGTGAACGAAGCGAAGGCACTGACCACAACCAGTGCAGCGGCCAACAGAATCTTGTGGCTGAATTTCATCATCTAGGCCCTAAAAAGGGCCGCGCAGCAAAAGCTGCGCGACCAAACACGCGCTACGCCATTCGCGGCCCCAGGAGCGCGAGGAAGCGAATACCGACAGAGTCTCAGGCGACCCGGCCGCCCAGGTACAGTTCGCTGACTTGCGGGTCGTGCATCAGCTCCCGGGCATTGCCGGTCAACGCCACACTGCCCATCGACAGCACATAGGCGCGGTCGGAGATGCGCAGCGCCTCCATCGCGTTCTGCTCCACCATCAGGATGGTCACACCTTCCTGGTCGCGGACCTGCTGGATGGCTTCGAACACTTCCAGCAGCACCTTGGGCGACAGACCCGCCGAGGGCTCGTCGAGCAGCAGCAAGCCAGGCCTGGGCATCAGCGCCCTGGCCAAGGCGAGAATCTGCCGCTCACCACCGGACATGGACGCCGCAGGTGCGTTGAACTTCTTTGCCAGGATCGGGTAGGCCGTACACAGTTCATCGATACGTCGCAGGTTTTCCTGGGGGCACTGGTAGTGCCCGCCCACCTGGAGGTTTTCGCGGATACTCAGGCTGGCGAACACGTTGTCGGTCTGCGGCACGAAGCCAAGCCGGCAGCGGCGGATCTTCTCGTGCACCGGTACCCGTGACACGTCCTGCCCCTGCAGCAGCACCTGCCCCTTGCGCGGTAGCAGGTAACCGGCAATGGTCTTGAGCAAGGTGCTCTTGCCACAACCATTGGGGCCCAGCAAGGTAACGATCTCCTTCTGTTGGGCATGCAAGGTCATGCCGCGCAGGATGTCCACCTCGGCGTTGTAGCCGGCGACGACGTCCTTCACTTCAATCATGGCGCGTTCTCCTCGAGGGCTTGCGGGCTGTGACGGCCACCCAGGTAGGCCTGGATCACCCGCGCGTTGGAGGCCAGTTTGTCCGGCCTGCAACTGGCGACGATCTCGCCGCGGTCCAGGACCACGCAGCGGCTGCAGACATCGCGGATGAAGTGCATGTCATGCTCGACGATCACCAGCGTCATGCCCTGGGCATTGAGGCGCTTGAGCGCCTCTACCAGGTCACGGCGCAAGTTGGGGTGCACCCCGGCGGTAGGCTCGTCGAGCAGCACCAGCTTGGGCTCGCCCATCAAGGCACAGACTATGCCCAGCAGTTTCTTCTGCCCCCCCGACAGCGCCGACGCAGGCAGATCGCGCACCGGCCTGAGCAGCAACTCATCGATCAGCCGCTCGGCCTTGGCCCGCGCTTGTTCTTCGGCCCGGCGCAGCGCCGCAAGGCCGAGCAGCGTGGCGAACACACCGTGCTGGCGAGTGCAGGCGGCCATCGCCACTTCGATGACCGACATCTTGGTTGGCATGGAAGGCAGCTGGAAAGTCCGGGCAATGCCATGGCGGACGATATGGTGGGCCTGCAACCGCTCGATACGCCGCGTTTCAAGCGCAATAGCGCCGCCATCCACCGCTTCAAAACCCGTGATGCAGTTGAGCAAGGTGCTTTTACCGGAGCCGTTGGGCCCAAGCAGGCCGACGATTTCGCCGCGCTGCACGTTGAAACTCACGTCGCGCAGCACCTGGTTGCCGCCAAAGGCCTTGGCCACCGATTGCACGCTGAGCAGGTATTCGCGGGAAGCACTCATGGGATCTTCCTTACTTTTTCAGGGATCAGACCTTCACTGCGCCACATCAGGCAGGCCAGCAGGATCGCACCGATCAGGCCCAGGCGCAGGGCGCCGGCGAGGTCGGAGTCAAAGCCCAGGTAATCCTTGGCGAACGGCACCAGGCTGTAGGCGGCCTGTACCAGGAACACCCCCAGCAGCACGCCGCGCAGGTTGCCCAGGCCACCGATCATCAACATGGTCCAGAGCAGGAACGTTTCGGAAGCGAGCAGGTAGTCGGGGCCGACATAACTCATGAAGTGGGCGTACAGCGAACCGGCGACGGCGGTTAGCGCAGCGCTGGCCATGATCGCCCGTGACTTCAGTGAGGTCAGGTCGTAACCCATGCAGGCGGCCAATTGCGGCTCTTCACGCATGAGCCGCAGGGCACGCCCGAAGCGGCCATCGGCGAGGCGCTGGCAGAGCAGCGTGGCAAGGCCCAGCAGCACCAGCATCAGCACCAGAAAGCCGACACCGTCGAAAAGCGCAGGGATCGCGCCGATGCCTTGCGCACCACCGGTAAGCCAGCCCTCGTTGGTCGCCACCACGCGCAGGATTTCGGCAACGGCCAGGGTTGCGATACCCCAGTAGTCCGAAGCCAGCTTGCGCCCCAGGCGGGCCACGCATCCGCCCAGTCCCATGGCCAGAAGAACGCCACCGGCCATGCCCAGCCATGGCGAATGGCCCGCCTGGACCGCGATGCCGGTGGCGTAGGCGCCGAGGCCGGCGAAGGCGATGTGGCCGAAATTGAGTAGGCCACCGAAGCCGGCCTGCAGGTTGAGCCCCAATGCCATCAGGCCATAGAGGCTGGCGAAGGTAAGCGCGGAAACCAGGAAATCAAACACGCCGCACCTCCCGGTCGAACAGGCCATAGGGCTTGAACAGCAATGCCAGTAGCAGGATCAGGAACGCAGCGCCACTGATGTACGACACTGGCAGAAAGGCCATTTCCCGGCCCGTCAGCCAACCGAAGTTCAGGTTGGTGACCAGGGTTTCGGTGAAGGCGATCAACAAGGCGCCAGCGACTGCCCCCATGGGGTTGCCAAGGCCTCCGAGGATGGCCGCAGCGAACACTGGCAAGAGCAGGTCATGCCCCAGGTTGATGTGGGCACCGGTGGACAATGCCAGCAGGCCACCACCCAGGCCGGCAATGGCACCACTGGCGAAGGTCACCATCAGGGTGATCCGGGCAGCGTGCAGGCCGCTGGCGTTGGCCAGTGCCGGGTTGCCGGCCAGCGCGCGCATCGCTCGCCCCAGACGGCTATGGAACAGTGCCACGGTGAAAGCTGCCAGCAGTGCCACGGTGGTGGCAAAGAAATACAGCTGGGTGCAGGTGATACGCGCATCGCCCAACAGGATCGGCGCCGCCAGGGGTAGCTCGAACATCCGCGGGAAGGTACCCGCGCTGCCCTGGAGCGCGGCAACCAGCAGCATGGCGATGGCCAGCGAGCCAATCATGGCGATGGCCGGGCCGCTTTTGAGCAGACGCTGAAACACCAGGCGCTGCAGCACCAGGGTCAGGGCGCCGACCAGCAGTGCGGCAAACAGCAAGGCCAGTGGCAAGGGCACGCCGGCGGCGTCCAGGCCATAGGTCAGGTACGCACCCAGCATGGCGTACTGTACGTGGGCGATATTGGGAAACTTGACCAGGCCATACACCAGGCTCAGGCCGAAGGCGATCAGCGCCAGGTCGGTTGCCCGCAGCAAGGTATCAATGAGGAACTGCAGCATGGAAAACACTCCGCAAGAGCAGGCACAAACCCGCCCGGCAAACCGGGCGGGCGTATCGCGTACTTATCGAGGTACGACCTTGCCGCCGTCATACTTGAGTTTGGCGTAGGGCGGATCGAGGCGCTGGCGGCCATCGTCGAAGGCGACTGTGCCAGTCACGCCGTCATAGCCTTTGCCCACCTCCTTGAGCGCAGCCTGTACTGCGGCCGGCTCGGTGCTGCCGGCCTTTTCGATGGCCTTGGCTGCCATCAGCACGGCGTCATAGGCATAGCCGGTATAGGAAGTTTTCATGCCTTCCTTGTACTTGGCGGCAAAGGCTTCGGCGTAAGCCTTGCCCGTCTGGCCAACGAATGATCCGACCTCCATGCCCAACTGGCCTTGGGCGATGTTGGCCGGCGTGTCCGACAGGCTCATGGACAACAGGATCGCGTACCACGGTTGTTCACGCAGCCCCAACTCCAGTGCCTCGCGGTTGATGACCGCAGACTCCTGCCCGTAGGCGGTATAGATGTACGCGTCCGGTTTGCTGCGGGCGATCTGTTGCAGCTCGCGGCGGTAGGTTGATTGGCCGGCGGTGTACAGCGTCTCGTTGACGATCTTGCCACCGAGCTTTTCGAACTCGGCGCGAAAACCGTGTGCTACCCCCTGGCCGTAGGCATTGTTCGGAGCCAGAACGGCAACGTTACGAAATCCCAGGTCCCAGGCATCTTGGGAAGAAAACTTGTTGCCCTTGTCTTCCAGGCCGATCAGGTTGAACGAGCTACTGCCCAGGTCGCGGATCTTCACGCTGGTGCTGGCGATGTTGATATGCACCACGCCCTCTTTCACCAGATACTGGCCCATCGGAATGCTGATACCCGACGAGTATTCGCCGATCACCACCGGCACCTTGTCAACGCTGACCAGCTTGCGCGCGGCGTTGATGGCGGTAGTGGGGTTGCCGCCGGAATCTTCGACGATGACCTGGAATGGCTTGCCAAGCACACCACCATCGGCGTTGACCCTGTCTTCAGCCAGCTTCACGGCACGGCGTACGTCTTCGCCAACGGTGGCGTTGGGGCCCGTCAGGGAAAGCACGGCGCCCATCTGCACAGCCTCGGCGGCAGACGCAAACGGCGCGGCCATGGCCAGGGTGAAGAACATCGAAGTCGAGATAAGCATGGAGCGGAACTTGAAAGGCATAACTGTCTCCTTGAAATGATCGTGACGGCGTCGCCGTCGCTCACTGCGTCATGCAGCCCCCCTGCGCCAGCGGGGTAGAACAGCTCAAGCACCGATGCTCCCTGAGTCGCTTGTGGCAAATCACGGGCGCACCGCTCCGGCCCTCCCGAGGGTTGCGGGAGGAGGAAAAATTCATGGCATCGCTTCGAAGCCCTTACCAGATCGGCAAGGTGTAACTGACGGTCAGGCGGTTGTGATCGATATCGCCCAGCACGTCGCTGCGCAGTACACCGTTGCGCCAGGCAACGCCCACGCCTTTGAATGGTCCGCCCTGTACCACATAGCTCAGTACGATGTCGCGCTCCCACTCTTCACGGTCGGCACCAACGGCAGTCTTGATCTGGTCGCCCTTGAGCCAGGTGACGCTGGCGTTCAGCCCTGGTACGCCAAGCGCGGCGAAGTCGTAGGCATAACCGCCAAGGATGGTGCGCTCACCGGCATAGGTGAAGTTCTGCACCAGGCTGTCGGTGATCAGATAGGTGCTGGTGCCACCTGCGCCCTCGTTGGCCAGGCCGCCCTGGTTCAACTGGGTGAAGATGCTGTCGTCCGACACCTGCTGGTAACCCAGGGTCAAGGCATGACCGCTCAGGGCGTAGGTGAACTTGGCGCTCCAGGTCGAGTTGTCCAGTTCGCCATCGTTGCCGCTGCCGTTGGTCGATGCCAGGTAACCTGCGGTACGGTCGGCATTTTTGCCATCGGAGGTGGTGCGGAAGTAGCGCAGGTCGGTCTTGAGCACGCCGGGGCCCAGTGGCAGGCTGTGCAGCGCACCGAGGAAGTGCTGGTCGTAATAATCTTCGAGGTTGGCGAAGTAATACTGCAGGGTCAGGTCCTTGATGCCCTTGTAGTCGCCCCCGACAAAACGCAGGTGGTTGCTTTGCTGGGTGCCACCCGCGATAGACATGCCGGTGAAGTTGCTCGACATACGCCCCACTACATGCTCGATCTGGCCGCCGGTGAGGGTCAGGTTGTCGATCTCGTTGCTGGTGATCTGCCCCCCTTCGAACAGTTGCGGCAGCAAGCGGCCGTCGTTCGACCAGAGGATCGGCAGCTTCGGCGTGAGGATGCCATAGCGGGCCTCGGTCTTGGACAGGCGCACCTTGCCGGTCAGGCCACCGCGGCTAAAGTTGTCCACGGCCTCGCCGTCGCTGTCGGCCGGGAAAATGGAACGCGCACCCGGTGCATCGAGCTTCACGCCCAGGGTGTAGGTAGCATCGGCCCCGAAGCCGACAACCCCTTGGGTAAAACCGGACTGCACGTTGAGCAGGAAGGCCTGGCCCCACTCGTCCTGGGTCTGGGTATCGGTGTCACGGAAATCGTGGTTGAAATAGAAATTGCGTAGCTCGAGCTTTGCCGTGCTGTCTTCGATGAACCCTGCAGCAAGCGCCTGCCCGCCAAAACTCCCCATGGCCGCAAGCATGGCCAGATTCAATAGTTTTCTCTTCATGTGAAGCGACTCTCCTTGTTTATTGCTTTTTTTTCAGGACGCGCGCCCCCGCGGAACTGCCATGGCAAGGCAGGCCCGGGGAACGGATACGGAGTGGCGACAGATTGAACCCGGAGCACCCAGGCTCCGGTTATTGCATTCAGGCAGCGCGAGCGCCGCCTTGAATTGCGTCGTCTTTGCGACGTTTACCAACGGACAGAATGGCGACCAGCGAGATGGCTACGGTTGCCAGCATGTACAGGGCCACCGGCTGCCAGTCACCTTTGTACTCGGACAGCAGCCAGGTTGCGATCAGCGGTGCCGTGCCGCCTGCCAGTGCGGCGCCCAGCTGATAGCCCAGGGTGATGCCGGTGTAGCGCACACGGGTGGAGAATATTTCCGAAGACAAGGTGCCAAGCACAGCGGTGACCGGCGACCAGAGCACGCCAAAGCCGATGACGGTGGCGACAGTGATGCCCCACTGGGTGCGGGTATCGAGCAGCATGAAATACGGCACGATGTACAGCGCGATGGCCAGGATGCCGCCGATGTACACACGCTTGCGGCCGATGCGGTCAGACAGCCAGCCCATGACCGGAATCAGCAGCGAGGCTGTCAGGGCACCGATCATGACGGCGTTCAATGCTGAGACTTTCTGGTAGCCGAGGTTGTTCACCGCGTAGCTGACCACGAAGGTCGAAAAGATATAGAACGGCGCCGTCTCCACCACTTTCAGGCCCGCGGCGATCAGCACTTCACGCCAGTGATTGCGCAGTGTCTCCACGACCGGCATTTTCGAGACGTTACCGCTGGCCTTGGCTTTCTTGAAGTCCGGGGTTTCGTCGAGGCCGTGGCGGATCCACAGGCCGAGAAACACCAGACCTGCGCTTAGCACGAAGGGCACACGCCAACCCCAGGAGAGGAAGTCTTCCTCGGGCAGCATCGCCATCAGGCTCACTGCCATGGTGGCGAGCAGCATGCCCAGCGTCACGCCCACTTGCGGCACGCTGCCGAACAGCCCCTTGCGGTTGGCCGGTGCGTACTCATAGGCCAGCAACAACGCCCCACCCCACTCGCCACCAATGCCAAGGCCCTGTATCACTCGCAGCAAGATCAAAAGTATCGGTGCCCAGACGCCGATATGTTCATAAGTTGGCAGGCAGCCGATCAACACGGTTGCGCCCCCCATCAGCGACAACGTGATGACCAGGGTCTTCTTGCGCCCGATGCGATCGCCGATATGCGCAAACAGCACGCCGCCAATAGGGCGAATAAAGAACGTGAGGGAAAACGACAAGTAAGCCAGCAGCAGCCCAACGACCGGATCAAAGTTTGGAAAGAACAGTTTGTTGAAAACCAGCGCGGCGGCTGTTCCGTAAAGGAAGTAATCGAACCATTCAATCGAACTGCCCGTGAGGCTGGCGACCAGCGCGCGGCGGCGGGTCTTGGCCGATTGCTCCTCGGCGAGGGAAATGCTCATGTTTTTGTGCCTTATTTTTTTGGTTGGGCCACGATAACCCAAGTATCACTGGGTAGCACCGATCCTAGATTTCATTGAGCACAGGGTGCAACCACAGACTTTTCTATGGGTATTACAAAATGGATAACTGACGCGTAAATGCACCATTGCAGTGCACTATCGGCAAGTGCCAAACGTTTGCTGCCTTTGCGTGGCACATAATTGTTTTTATTGAACAAAGATCCAACAAAGTTAATGGGGAGTATCAGGTTGCACCCGGTTGCACCTTAATGGATTCCGAGTTTAATCTGCGCACCGTTCCGTTAGCCAACTCCCTACCCGGTGATAACAACATGGCAACCACCACACTTGGCGTGAAGCTTGACGACGCCACCCGCGAGCGACTCAAACAGGCTGCACAACAGATCGCCCAAACCCCGCACTGGATGATCAAACAGGCCATCTTCAACTACCTGGAGCAGATCGAAGGCGGCATGAACCCAGCCCAGCACTCTGCCCTGGCCGCTGTTGCAGGCGAGGAGCAGGCAGAACACCTGGATGAGGGCGCCTTGCAGGTATTTCTCGACTTCGCCGAGAGCGTCCTGCCGCAATCGGTGCTGCGCGCTGCCATCACCGCGGCCTATCGCCGCCCGGAAGCAGACGCCGTACCGATGCTGCTGGAGCAGGCGCGCCAGCCGGCAGAGATGGCGAAAGCGACTCACCAGCTGGCTTACAGCATTGCCCAGAAGCTGCGTAACCAGAAGAGCGCTGGCGGCCGGCAGGGGCTGGTACAAGGCCTGTTGCAAGAGTTCTCGCTGTCTTCGCAGGAAGGTGTGGCGTTGATGTGCCTGGCCGAGGCCCTGCTGCGCATCCCTGACAGGGGCACCCGTGACGCCTTGATCCGCGACAAGATCGCCAATGGCAACTGGAGCCAGCACCTGGGGCAGAGCCCGTCGATGTTTGTCAACGCTGCCTCATGGGGCCTGCTGATCACCGGCAAACTGGTGTCGACCCACAATGAAACGGGCTTGTCGTCCTCACTCAACCGCATCATCAGCAGGAGTGGCGAACCGCTGATCCGCAAAGGTGTGGACATGGCCATGCGCCTGATGGGCGAACAGTTCGTCACCGGTGAAACCATCGGCGAGGCCCTGGCCAACGCGGCACGTCGTGAAGCAAAAGGTTTCCGCTACTCCTACGACATGCTGGGCGAAGCCGCACTGACCGAGCATGACGCGCAAAAGTACCTGGCGTCCTACGAGCAGGCCATCCACTCGATCGGCAAAGCCTCCCATGGCCGCGGCATCTATGAAGGCCCGGGCATCTCGATCAAGCTGTCGGCGCTGCACCCGCGCTACAGCCGCGCCCAGTACGAGCGCGTGATGGAAGAGCTGTACCCGCGCCTGCTGTCGCTGACCCTGCTGGCCAAGCAATATGACATCGGCCTGAACATCGACGCCGAAGAGGCCGACCGCCTGGAGCTGTCCCTCGACCTGCTCGAGCGCCTGTGCTTCGAGCCTGCCCTGGCGGGCTGGAACGGGATCGGTTTCGTTATCCAGGCCTACCAGAAGCGTTGCCCGTACGTGATCGACTACATCATCGACCTGGCCAAGCGCAGCCGCCACCGCCTGATGATCCGCCTGGTAAAGGGCGCCTACTGGGACAGCGAAATCAAGCGCGCCCAGATCGACGGCCTGGAGGGCTACCCGGTCTACACCCGCAAGGTTTACACCGACCTGTCCTACATCGCCTGCGCCCGTAAGCTGCTGTCGGTCCCAGAGGCCATCTACCCGCAGTTCGCCACCCATAATGCTCACTCACTGGCGGCCATCTACCATATTGCCGGGCAGAACTACTACCCGGGCCAATACGAATTCCAGTGCCTGCATGGCATGGGCGAACCACTGTACGAGCAGGTCGTAGGCAAGATCGCCGACGGCAAACTGAACCGCCCGTGCCGCATCTATGCGCCGGTCGGCAGCCACGAGACCCTGCTGGCCTACCTGGTGCGCCGCCTGCTGGAAAACGGCGCCAACACCTCGTTCGTCAACCGTATCGCGGATCGCTCCATTACCCTGGATGAGCTGGTCGAAGACCCCGTTGTGCAGGTGGAGAAAATGGCCGCGCAGGAAGGCGCACTAGGCCTGGCGCACCCACGCATCGCGCTTCCACGCAACCTGTATGGCGCCACGCGCCTCAATTCCGGCGGCCTGGACTTGTCCAATGAGCACCGGCTCGGTTCACTGTCCTCGGCGCTGCTCGCCAGCGCCAACCAGCACTACACTGCCAGCCCCACATCAAGCAACGAGCCCGGCCACCCGCGCACCGTCACCGCCGTACGCAACCCGGCGGATCATCGCGACCTGATCGGCCAGGTGTACGAAGCCAACGAAAGCGATGTGCAAAACGCCCTCCTCCGCGCCCAGGCCAGCGGCCCGATCTGGCAGTCGACCCTGCCCACCGAGCGAGCGGCCATTCTGGAGCGCGCCGCCGACCTCATGGAAAGCGAGATGCAGCAACTGATGGGCCTGTTGGTGCGTGAGTCTGGCAAGACCTTCAGCAACGCCATCGCCGAAGTCCGTGAAGCGGTCGACTTCCTGCGTTACTACGGCGCCCAGGCTGGCAGCTTCAGCAACGACAGCCATCGCCCCTTGGGCCCTGTGGTATGCATCAGCCCCTGGAACTTCCCGCTGGCAATATTCAGTGGCCAAGTTGCAGCTGCCTTGGCCGCCGGCAACACCGTGCTGGCCAAGCCTGCCGAGCAGACACCGCTGATCGCCGCCCAGGCCGTGCGCATCCTCCATGAAGCCGGGGTGCCGACCAGTGTCGTGCAACTGCTGCCAGGCCGGGGCGAGACCGTTGGGGCGAGCCTGGTCGGTGACAGCAGAATCAGGGGGGTAATGTTCACCGGTTCCACCGAGGTCGCCGGCATCCTCAGCCGCAACCTTGCCGGCCGCCTGGACGGCCAGGGCCAGACCTTGCCACTGATCGCCGAAACAGGCGGCATGAACGCGATGATTGTCGACTCCTCGGCACTGGCCGAACAGGTGGTCGCGGATGTCATCAGCTCTGCGTTCGATAGCGCCGGCCAGCGCTGTTCAGCGCTGCGGGTACTGTGCGTGCAGGCAGACGTGGCCGACCCTGTCTGCCAGATGCTGCGAGGCGCGATGGCCGAATACCGCGTTGGCTCGCCAGAGCGCCTGGATACCGACATCGGCCCGGTGATCGACCGCGAAGCCCGGGACAACATCCTCAACCACATCGAGCACATGCGCCGTAAAGGCCGCACCGTCTTCCAGGCTGCGCGGGCCGACGGCCAGGTACTGCAACGGGGCACGTTCGTGCTGCCGACCCTGATCGAACTGGACAGCCTCGACGAACTGGAGCGGGAGATCTTCGGCCCCGTGCTGCATGTGGTGCGCTACGAGCGCAGCCAGCTCAACGAACTGCTGGAGCAGATCAACGCCAGTGGTTACGGGCTGACCCTTGGCGTGCATACCCGCATCGACGAGACCATCGCCCAGGTGGTTGAAACCGCCCGCGTCGGCAACCTCTACGTCAACCGCAACATCGTCGGCGCTGTAGTGGGCGTGCAGCCGTTCGGTGGCGAAGGCCTATCCGGCACCGGCCCGAAGGCGGGTGGCCCACTGTACCTGTATCGCCTGCTCGCCACCCGCCCACTCGATGGCGTGGCACAGGCCCTGGCTGACGGCGACAGGCATCCGGTTGCAGCTCCCACAGATGTGGTGAACGCACGCAAGGCATTTGCCGCTTGGGCCGAGCAGAAAGAACCGGGTATCGCCAGGCTCTTCGCCCGGTATCTGGAACAGTCGCAAAGCTACACCACTCACCTGCTCGCCGGCCCCACCGGTGAGCGCAACAGCTACACCCTGCTGCCGCGGGAGGTGGTGCTGAACCTGGCCGATAACCGCCTGGACCTGCTCGCCCAGCTCGCTGCCAGCCTGGCAGTCGGCAGCCGCGCGCTATGGCTGGATAGCCATGAGGCCCTGCGCACAGCACTGCCGGCATCGGTGCAAGCGCGCATCGACAGCATCAGCGACTGGACCGACCCGCAAGCCCGTTTCGACGCGATCCTGTACCACGGCGATAGTGATCAGTTGCGCCATGTCAGCCAGCTGTGCGCACGGCGCCACGGCGCCATCGTCGGCGTGCACGGCCTGGGTCGAGCTGACACTGACATTCCGCTGGAGCGCCTGCTGATCGAGCATGCCCTTAGCGTCAATACCGCAGCGGCCGGAGGTAACGCCAACCTCATGACCATCTGCTAGGCCCCACGATCGAACCCGCGCAGCGCCCCTTTGCGCTGCGCACCTTCGCACTACAACGAGGAACCACCATGAACGCACTTTTCCTGGGCTACGGTCGCATGGGCAGCGCCATTGGCCAAGCCTGGCTCAAGGCCGGCCTGGTCAGCCATGTCAGCGCCGTTGACCCCTACCTGCAAACAGCCAACCAAGTGTCCCTCTACAGCAGCGTCGAAGCCCTGCCTACACTGCCGTTTGACATCATTGTGGTGGCGGTCAAGCCAAACTACGCATGCGAAGTGCTGGCTGCGCTACCCCACGCAGTGCGTGAACACGCCGTAGTCATTTCGGTCGCCGCAGGTGTGCCCCATGACAAGCTCAGCCTGGCACTAGGCCACGGCTGCCCGGTGGTACGGGCGATGCCCAATACGCCGGTACTGGTCAACGCGGGCTGCACCGGCCTGTTCGCTCCGCCTGACCTGGATGCAGCCCTGCGCGAGCGGGTAACTCGGCTATTCGAAGCCGTCGGCAGCGCCAGTTGGGTAGAGCACGAGGACCTGCTGGATGCTGTGACGGCTTTGTCCGGCAGCGGCCCGGCGTACTACCACCTGTTCAGCGAGGCCCTGGCTGCCGCAGGTGTCGGGTTGGGCCTGAGCCCGGAACTGGCAAAGACCCTGGCAGCACAGACAGCCCTGGGTGCCGCAACGCTGCAGACCCAGCCAGACGCAGACTTTGTAGCGCTACGCACCGCAGTCACCTCGCCCAATGGCACCACGGCGGCGGCGATCACCTCGTTCGAACACGATGACGGCTTGCGCCGGCTGGTCGACGCCGCGGTGCAGGCCGCCCATTCACGTTCGCAAGCGCTCTCGCGCGAATCCTGAAAGCCCTGGGCAGCGGGCGGCCAGCAGGGCTGCCAACGCTGCACCACGTAGCCGATGTACAACGCCTATGAAGCTCCATCAACTTAAAGTGTTGGTTACCATCTGTGAGAGCGGCAGCTTTCAGGAAACTGCACGTTTGCTGCACCTTTCCCAGCCTGCGCTCTCCAGGACCATCAAGGAACTTGAGACATCGCTCGGGGTGCCTCTGTTGGTCCGTTCCAACCGCGGCATCACCACCACCGAATTCGGCGAACGCCTGGTACGCAGGGCCCGCCTGATGCTGGAAGAGGCCAATCGTGCCAGGGAAGAAATCGCAGCGCTGAAGGGGGAAACCAACGGCCGGGTATCGATCGGCTTGTCACCGGCGACGCCTCGTGCACAAGTGATTGCGGCGATCAATCAATACAGCGAACGCTACCCAAAGGTGCGCCTGCGCATTCATGAGATGCGCCCTTCAAAGCTGATGGAGGGCCTGCGTGAGGGGCAAGTGGACCTGGCATTGTCGTGCCAACCGGCCAGTCGCTATGGCGACGGGTTCCAATGGACCGAGCTTTACCACCAGCCGACCGCATTGGTGGTACGCCGAGGCCACCCACTGCGCCACACACGCTCCCTTGAACAGCTACGCGATCAGCGCTGGCTGCTGCAGGAGCCATTGGATAGCTCGCAGATCGGCTTGATGTTTGAGCAGTACCAGCTGGCGCCCCCGGAAAACATTCTTGAATGTTCAGCTGGGATCATTTTTTGCGAACTGGCCCGCACCACGGACGTGATCAGTTTTTGGCCGCTTCGCATGCTCGACTACGTCAACCGAGATGGTCAGGCCATGGAGATACTGAACATTGAGGAACAGGTGCCAGCGCTCAATATCTCCCTGGTCTATCGGAACCAGGAGCTTCTCACACAAGAAGCCCGGCTGCTCGCCGATGAGCTCGTGTATGTATTTACCAACTCAGGGACGCCGCCGCATAACGGCGGTTACTGAGATGGCGTGATTGACTGCAGGTTGCAGGTCGTTGAGCAATCGGCCGATTGCCGTCGCCCCCCTCCCGGAAAATCATGCAGCCCAGGTTTCGTGAAGATGACGCCATAGCACGCGCTCGCCCTGAAGGCTGAACAGTGCGGTGGAGATCCGTGTCTTCGTGTCCTGGCCGGGCAGCCGGTGTGTCTCCTGATAGCGGATCACTGCCCCCTGCGGCCACTGCGCCAAGGTTTCCAGCGCGGTCAGCTCGATGACCAAACCTGGCTGGCCGCCTGCACGCTTTGCGAACAGGCTGGCTACCTCCTGCAGGCTTACCTGAAGTCCGGTAGGCGTGATCATGGAGAAGTCCTGGGTGAAACGCGCGATCATCGCCTCAACCTGGCCCTCCCCTCTGGCGAAGAGCGCCTCGATCAGTACGTGCAGGTCGATGACTTCTTGTAGGTAAGGATTCATGGCGTTCCAGTTCTGGATTGATAAGCTGATTGATGCCGCAGGTGTCATCACACCGGCAATGTGGAGTGCTCTGGCGACTGCGCACCCAGCGCCCGTTTCAACACTTCGTAGAGTCTGCCGTCACCCGACTGAGCAACGTTGAAGCGCAGGAAATCCCCCGCCGTCATCGACTGGCTGAACGCATTACCAGGCGCCAGCACTACACCTTCATTCAGGCAGGCCCTGGCCAGCGTTGCTGCATCCTTGCCTTCAGGGAGCTGGCACCAGAGGTACATGCCTGCCTGGGGAATCATCCACGGCTTGATACCAATGGCCTGAAGCCTCGGCACCGTTCTGTCCATTGCCTCGCCTAACCGATGGCGCACACCTTCCATGTGTTTTCGGTACCCGCTATCCGTAATCGCTTGATAGATGAGGTCCGCGGCCAAGCGTCCCCCTCCGAAGGTGGTCGCGATCTTCAGGTCGACCAGGCTCTCGATCCATTCACCACGGGCGGCGATGTAGCCGCATCGGACTGAAGCGGAGATGGTCTTGGAAAAGCTGCCTATCTGGATCACCCGCGAGAGGCCGTCGAAGGCAGACAGCCGAGGCGCGGGGGCATTCTCGAAATCCGCGAAGATGTCGTCCTCCACGATCACCAGGCTGGAGGTGTCGGCCAGCTTCAGCAGCCTGTGCGCGGTGACTGGCGACAGGCTGGCCCCAGTTGGGTTGTGGATGCCGGAATTGGTGATGTACAACCTGGGAGCGTGCCTGAGCAGGGCTGCGCCAAACGCATCGATGTCCGGGCCCGTCTGCGTGTAGGGTACCCCGACAATGTTCACCCTGTGGGCTTTGAGCAGTGCGTGAAAATTGAAATAGCAGGGGTCGTCGACCAGCACAGTGTCCCCCGGCTCCAGCAGAAATCGACAAATCAGGTCGATGGCGTGGGTGCCCGACTCGGTGAGCATGATCTGTTCCAGCGGGGCTTCGATGCCGATGCCAGCCAGCCGTCGCGACAGGAACTGCCTGAGCGGCGGATGCCCAAGCGGCGACGCGTACTCGGCCAGTTTCACCGTGTCGGAACGGGCTGCGACTCGCAGCGCTTTACGCATGCCGGCTTCGTACATCCAGGCGGCAGGCAGCCACCCGCACCCTGGTTTCAGCGCATCGCTGGAGGTTTCAAGAGACTGGCGCGAGATCCACAGCGGGTCGACCTCACGATCGAGCCTGGGGCCGAGTTCGGTCAGCGCCAAGGGCGCCACGGGCCCTGCCACGTAGTAGCCAGAGCCAGGGCGAGCGCTGAGTACACCCTCTGCCATCAACCGTTCATAGGCCTCAAGGACGGTAGAAACCGATACCTGCATGGCCTGCGCCATTGCCCGGACCGAAGGGATTCGCGCACCTGGGGTGTAGGTCCGGGAGGCTATCCTCGACTGCACCTCACCCATGACGGTCCGAATCAGCGTTCCACTGCGTTTCATCGCACCCTCAACTGTGCTGGATTAATGTGCATAACAGTTCGGTCAAACTGTATTGGATTGTACATGGCCTTGATGAGCCCGTCAGTGATGTACTGAACCCGGACTTATCGAGGACTGGGTGATGGAAAAATCAACAAGCGGGTGGATCAATGGCTTCATCGGCGTCGCCATCTTCGCCGGCTCGCTGCCGGCCACCCGTGTGGCAGTGACGGCCTTCGAACCGACCTTCCTGACCTGTGCCAGGGCAACGATTGCCGCCCTGCTGGGTGCGCTTTTCTTGCTTGTGCTGCGCCAGCCTCGGCCAGAACGCGGTGACTTGTGGTCATTGGCGGTAACAGCATTGGGCGTGGTCATCGGTTTTCCGCTGTTGACGGCACTGGCCCTGCAGCACGTCACCTCTGCGCACTCCATTGTCTTTGTCGGGCTGCTGCCGCTGTGTACTGCCGGGTTTGCCGTGCTGCGGGGCGGTGAGCGACCTCGGCCACTGTTCTGGCTGTTCTCGTTGACGGGTGCCGGAATCGTCGTTGGTTATGCGCTGATGAATGGCGGGGAGGCATCGGCGCTAGGCGATCTGCTGATGATGGCCGCGGTCATTGTCTGTGGGTTGGGTTATGCCGAAGGGGCGCGCCTTTCGCGGACGTTGGGGGGTTGGCAGGTGATCAGTTGGGCATTGCTGGTGGCATTGCCGCTGATGCTGCTGCTGACCATCACTAATCTTCCGACGCCCGATGCCTTCGCCAAGGTAAGCGCCCCTGCGTGGTTCAGCCTCGGCTACGTTTCACTGTTCAGCATGCTGATCGGTTTTGTGTTCTGGTACCGAGGGCTGGTCCAGGGTGGCATTGCGGCAGTGGGCCAGCTGCAACTCTTTCAGCCGTTCATGGGGCTTGGGCTGGCAGCGTTGCTGCTGCACGAACAGGTCAGCTGGATGATGCTGGTGGTGACGCTCGGGGCTGTCATCTGTGTTGCCGGGGCCAAGAAGTACGCGCTTTAGATAACGCCCCAGAAAAAGGATTGGGTCGTGGCCACCCAGCCTGTGCCGTAGAATGGCGCTCCCGAAGTTTGCAGGCACGGCGAGAAGGAGCTTCAACGATGCAGCGGGTGATGATTATTGGCCAGCCAGGTTCCGGGAAGAGCACCCTTGCCCGCGCTCTTGGCGAGCGCACGGGTTTGCCGGTGGTTCACATCGACACCATTCATTGGCAGCCAGGTTGGGTCGAACGTAGCCACGACGAGAAGACGCAGCTTTGCCACGAGGTCGAGGCCGGTGAGCGCTGGATCTTCGAAGGTGGGCACTCAGCCACATGGAACAACCGGTTGGCCCGCGCGGATATGTTGATCTGGATCGACCGGTCGGTGCCGCTTCGATTCTGGCGCGTACTCCTCAGAACGCTAATGAACCACGGTCGTTCTCGGCCTGACTTACCGCATGACTGCCCCGAACGGCTGAGCAACCTGCCAGCATTTTTCAGGTTCATGTGGCGGACGAAAACCTCGGCACGCAAGAAGATGAAGCAAGTGGTGGCGACGGCCCCGTCGGATTGCCGCGTGGTCTGCCTGCGATCCGACCGGGACGCCGAGGCATTTCTAGCGGGTATTGGAGTGCAGCCTTCCCAGGCCGGGCAACCTCAGAGATCTGCTCGGGGAAAATGTACGCCGAATTGACGCTCGACGTACCGAGCCCCCAGCGGCAGGGTCGGTGAAACATCCACCAAGTGGTCCAGGGTGCAACGCCTCATAGCCTTCTATCGCCTTGTTCAGGTATGTTCCTGCCCCGATACCGACTGGTATTCATGGAAGAATCGATGCGGATCTACATCACTCACCCTGGCGTTGTGGCAATTGCAGGATGTTGGCTGAAGTCTTGCAGTCCCTCGTCAATCAACAACAAGAGTCGGGTAGCGTGAAACTCCACCAAATCAAAGCACTGGTCGCGGTCGACCAATGTGGCAGCATCAATGAAGCCTCCCAACGGCTGCATGTGACACAACCGGCATTGAGCCGCTCCATCAAGGAACTTGAGCGCGAACTGGGGCTGACATTGATGCAGCGCACCTACAAGGGCATGTCGCTGACCGAAGAAGGCCGGCGCGTCCTTCGCCACGCGCAGATGGCGGTGGAGAGCATGCGCCGGCTACAGATCGAGGCTGACAACATTCATGACGCCGCCGTCGGTGAAGTGGCCGTCGGGGTAACGTCCCTGACAGCGGTGTTGCCGGAATTTGGGCCATGCATCAGTGATTTTCAGGCGAAAAACCCGCGTGTGCGGCTCAAGCTCACCGAGCAGCGCCCAAGCCACATCGTCCAGCGCCTGCGCGACGGCTCACTGGACTTCGCCCTCACCTCACAACAGAACACGCAACGGCTTAACCTGGACTGGGAAGCCGTGCAACGCATCAAGGGCAATGTGTTCTGCCACCCCAGCAACCCGCTGCGCCATGCGCGCTCACTGCGTCAATTGCAGTACGCCAACTGGATCAGCCTGGATGCGGTTGACGATCGTTCCTCGCAGTTTTACCAGATGTTCGAGGTGAACGACGTCAACCCGCCGCAGAATGTCATCGAGTGCTCTTCCATGCTGCTGGCATTGGGCTTGGTGGAGAACGCAAACGCGTTCATGACGCTCAGTGATTTTGCCGCAGCCAGTACCCTGACACCGGTGCCGACCGCAAAACTGACCAGGGTCGACGTGGAGGAAATCATCCCCGAATACCCTATCTACCTGGTCAGCGTCGATCGGCACGCGCTGACGTCACCGGCCCGGGAGCTGTTCCATAGCCTGCGCGCCAGGCTGCAGCGCTAGAAGTGGTAATACATGCCGATGGCCACATTCTGCGGGTCATCGCCGCTTTGCTCTAGCGGTATGCCCGCATAGCTGACAGCTGAGTTGCGGTGGTTGGCGATCATTGCCAAACGCCCGTAGATTGCCCACGTGGGCCGCAGGAAGTGGTCATAGCCGAGCATCATCCCGTAGGCGTCCTTGTCGCCAAATTCGATGTCGCGCTTGACCAGCGCCAGGCGTGCGACATCGGCTTTGCCTACCGGTGCACTGAGGCCCAGGGTCCACGCCTGCATGCTGGGCGTGCCGTGATAGTCCACGTCCTGGCGCTGCCAGGTCAGGCTGCCAGCCACCGGCCCGAAATCGCGAAAGACCGAAGCACTCTTGAAGTAGTTGTGGGTTTGCCGATTGTCATCACCCCAGGGGTCGCTCAGGTAATCGTTGTAAGACCCCAGCACAATCCACTGCGCGTCGCTGTACTGCACGCTCACGCCCTTGCCCCGCAGGGTCTTGCCTGAACTGGCGGTGTCGTTCCAGCCGAAGGTCACCGCGCTGCCCACGCTGATGCCCGCGAATTTTGGGGTGGTGTAGGCCAGGGTATGCTTGGGCCGCATGTCGAGGTAGAAGGCCCCGTTGCCCGCCGGCGGGCTGGTCAGGTAGGTGTAGGGTGACCCGTAGGTGGCCAGGAACGGGTCGGTGTAGGTGGGTGTTCCCATGCCGTAGGTCTTGCCGAATTCCAGCTTGCCATAATCGCGCGAACGCAGTGCGACCAGTGCCAGGCGCAAACCGCCAATCTGCTTCCAGTGCTGTGACAATGCCTGACCGTTGACGTTGAAGCCCTCCTCCACGTCCAGTTCGAGCACCGTGTCCGGCCCGAATGCCTTGCGCATGTACAGCCCCAGCTTGTTGGTCCAGGCACCGCCGCCAGCGATTTTGTAGCCTGAGTAATGGCCGGAGTCCTGGTAGTTCACGAACGCATCGACCGTGCCATACACCTTGAGCTTGTCGTCATAACCCTTGTCCACGTTGTAATAACCGAAGCCTGGTGCCACCCGCGCCAATGAGGGAAAACCCTCCGCCTCGCTTGCCAGTGGCAAGCCGAGCCCGACGAACATGATGGCCAGCGACCGAGTACGTGTAGCGAACGCCCCCATTGCAGACTCTCCGTGCAAGTGTGTACGGGTTCGCAGCCTCCACGAAAATAAAAATGCTCGGAAATCGCCAATTTGGTAAGGCTATGCCTTGTTGTTAATTGGCTGTGTTCAACGCGGGATAACACCGTCGCGTTTCGCCCCGATTGAGGTGGCAGAAAACGGCAAATGAAGGTTTTCAGGCCACTACCACTCACCAGCCGGGCAAACAATGTGTGCAAGGCCAGGCTGAAAATCCCGCCTGCGCATCCGATTGGTGCGCTTTTGACCTGCAAACGGCGACCTTATTAACCGTTGGTAATGTGCTTGTAAAAAGCGCAAGTGATTCAGCGCCCGGGTTACTCGATAGTTCGTCCACAACACGAATGACTCGGAGAGAGCCCATGACTACTCTGCACCCGGATACCCGCCTGGCGACCGACACACGACCTGTCGAAAAACCTGGCGTCGGCTCCAGACGCACCACCGTGGCGTGTGCACTAGGCAACGCCCTCGAGATGTACGATTTCACCATCTACAGTTTTTTCGCCGTGATCATTGCGAAGAACTTCTTCCCGGCACAGTCACCGGTGGCATCGTTGCTGATGTCGCTGACCGCATTCGGTGTGGGCTTCCTGATGCGCCCCGTGGGGGCCTTGGTCATCGGCCGGCTGGCCGACCGAAAGGGCCGCAAGACCGCCCTGACCCTGACCATCGGGTTGATGTGCCTGGGCACCGCGTTGATCGCCTTCGCCCCCACCTACCAGCAAGCGGGCGTATTCGGCACGGTGATGCTTGTGATCGGGCGCCTGACCCAGGGGTTTTCCGCAGGGGGTGAAGTGGGCACGGCATCGGTACTGCTGATGGAGTCCACCACCACCCGCAACCGTTGCGCGAGCGTCAGCTGGCAAGCCGCCAGCCAAGGTTATGCAGCCCTGGTAGGGGCCGGCATCGGCCTGCTGCTGAGCAGCGTCATGAGCACGCCGGACCTCGAAAGCTGGGGCTGGCGCATTCCCTTCCTGGTCGGCCTGCTGATCGGCCCGGTCGGCTGGTACATTCGTCGCTGCATGCCCGAAACCCTCGAGCAGCAGGCGCCCTGCATGCCTGGCCCAGTACCCGCCAAACCCGATTGGCGCAGCGTGATCGACCTGCGCCACACCGTGCTGGCAACCGGGTTGATGGCCAGCGCGACCATCGGCATGTACCTGTTCATCTTCTACATGCCCTCGTACCTCATCACCACGCTGCACTACCCGCAGCGCAGCGCCATGGCGATTGCCTGTGTCGCTGCCGCATGCCTGGCGATCATCAGCCCGATTGCCGGGCGCTACGCCGACCGCCATCGCCTGCGCAAGAAACTGCTGGCGTGGACCGTTGCCCTTCCGGTCATCAGCGCATGGCCGGCCTTCTGGCTGTTGTCGCACACCACCGACCTGTATGCCGCGATGCTGATCGTGGCGCTGCTGGTATTGCCTGGGTGCGCCGGCACGGGGGCGTTCTTCGCCTTGATCATGGAGGGCTTCGCCAAGCCGCAGCGCGCCTTGGGGACCTCCGTCAGCTACAGCTTCGGTGTCACCTTGTTTGGTGGATTCTCACCGCTGATCGCCACTTGGCTGACGTCGACCTTGAACGACCCGTTGGCACCCGCCTTCTATCTGCTGGCCGGTGGGGCAATCAGCCTCGCCTGCCTGAAACTGTTCCCCGAAAACATCGGAAGGGCCTGAACCATGGATGCGCTACAAACCTGCACTGCCTTGAGCGAAACCGAATTACACGCCTTCGCGGCCCTGCGCCGCCAGATTCATGCGGCGCCGGAACTGGGCGGCGATACCCCGCACACTGCTGAGCTGGTTGCTGCCAAATTGCAGCAATGGGGCTATCAGGTGCATCGAGGGATCGGTGGGCATGGGCTGGTCGGTGTGCTGCGCAAGGGCCAGGGCACGCGCCGTATCGGCCTGCGTGCCGACATGGACGCACTGCCCATGCAAGAGAAAAACACCTTTGCCCACGCCAGCCAGATTCCCGGGCGCATGCACGCCTGCGGCCACGACGGCCACACGGCAATCTTGCTGGCGGCAGCCTATCGCCTGGCGAATTGCCCCTTCAACGGCACGCTGAACCTGATCTTCCAACCTGACGAAGAAGGCCTGTGCGGCGCCAAGGCGATGATCGACGACGGCCTGTTCGAGCGTTTCCCCTGCGACGCCATTTTTGCCTTGCACAACATGCCTGGCGCCCCCGTGGGCAGTGCGGTAGTGCAGGCAGGGCCCACCATGGCCTCCTCGGAACGGGTACAGGTGCACATCACTGGCAAAGGTGGCCACGGTGCCATGCCGGAACTGGCCGTGGACCCTTTGCCCGTGGTGGCAAGCCTGATCAACGCCATTCAGACCATCAAGTCGCGCAACCTTGCCCCGGAGGAGTACGCCGTGGTCAGTATCGGCATGCTGCAGGCCGGTAGCGTGTACAACATCATCCCGGACGAGGCCAGCATGCTGATCAGCGTGCGCACCGACACTGCGCAGACCCAGCAGAAGATCAACCAGCGCCTGGAACAGATCGTTCGTGGCCATGAGCAGGCGTTCGGTGTCGGCATCGCATTGACCTTCACTCAACTGGCCCCTGCCCTGATCAACCACACGGCCGAGACAGAGCGGGTTCGTCAAAGCCTGACACCGCTGTTCGCACCAGGGCAGCTGCACAGCAAAGGGCCAAAGGTCATGGGCACGGAGGATTTTGCCTGGATGCTGACGCAGGTTCCGGGCTGTTACTTCATGCTGGGCAACGGCGAAGGTGAGTTTCACGGCTGCTCGGTGCACAACCCGCACTACGACTTCAATGACGAGCTCATCCGCCTGGGCGCGGATTGCTGGTACAAGCTGGTCAGTGATTTCCTGGTTTAGGTGGGTGTCGCGTGCGTGGCGATCAGCGATCGCCCGCTCGTTGGCAAGGGTGGCTTTTGCCCCGTGGCCGTCGCACGGCGGAGGCGGCTATGTGTCTTTGGCAGCCATTCGCGAAGCACAGCAATCGGCCGATTCTTGCGCAAAGTATCCTTCTGCGACCTCAATGCCCAGCCCCAGGTGACCGCGGATCTGCCGACAGAGCGGCAGTGCAGGGCTGGCAGCGCATGCCGCGCTGCCAGCAACCTCAGGTCATACGTTAGAGTTAACGAACGTGTAGTTGCGCTGGAGCTTGCGCATATGCGGCACACCGCACTGGGTGACGAATTTCTCGAAGTACGTGAGGATGTCCTGGTGGTTGGCGCCGAAGAACACCAGGAAATTCGCCTTGCCACCTTGCGGCCCCGCACCCGCGCAGGCCGCCATGTACCCGGCCACCGCCATGGAGCGCTGGCTGGCGGTCAACCCGGCACAGAAGGCGGAAAGCCCTCGCGGACAAGTGGCCGGCGTCGACACCGGAACGTTGTCGGGTTTGACAACGACCTCCTCGAAGACACTGGCGATGACATCCGACGAAGGTGTCTTGTATGACATCCCCCGCTCGAACACCGCCATGCTGGCCGTCAGGGTCGCAGGGTGGGTGGCGAGTGCCGCCAGCAGACCATTGGCACGGGCAATGTCGGCCTGGCTGTTGTGCGCCTCACCTAGCAGGATCACGTTGTAAGAGGGCGTGGCCGCACCGGTGAACAAGCTCTGCAGGTTGGCCGCGGTGGCCGTCGCCGGTTTCGACACACTATTGGACTTCTGGTCGCTGCCCAGCTGGGGAATCCCGGTCGCTGGATGCGTGTGGAGAATGTCACTCACCGCGCGCAGCACGACCGAGTCGAAGTTGCCGTCGCCTTGTGTCCCCGGCTTGTAGCCCTTGTAGGCCTCGAACAGGGCATTGGCATAGTCTTTTTCCAGGATACGAAGCATGGTGTGGTCCTTTTCGTGGTTACCTGAATGGCCGATCATCGGCCATCTGCCACCTCTCCCCGGCTGTTGATCAATCCGTGAGAAGGTCCAGTGAGCGTGGCGCCCATCCAGGTTGGCCGGTAGGGGATCGATGCTCCCCGAATCCTGCTTTTTGCCGGCCAACGTCGCCCCACCAGGCTCATCGCAAACAGGGATTTTTGTTCCCCTACTTTGCACAGTGGCAGATCGCTAGCGTGAACTCATCGGATCACAAGGAAAATCCGAGGGGAAAGCGAAATGGAAAACAACGCAAGCGAACAATGGCTGGAAGGTGCCCCATACAAAGGTGAGTGTTTCCTCTATCTGCTGGGTGGCGCAGCACTGATGACCGGCGACTCACGGCAGATGTGCCTGGAGTTCTGCGAGCGCAACCGTGAACTGGTGATCGGTTGCCTGCCCGGGTCTTTGGCGCAGATCGCCGAAGACACCGACTTCGCCCTGATCCTCGATCTGGTCAACGCCCACGGCGGCAGGCGCCTCTACCTGCCGACCCGACCACAACGTTTCCTCCAACAGACCGGCCTGTACGTCCCCGAAACCACCTACGCCCAGTGGCGCGACTTGGCCGATGTCAACGGCCAGATTGACATCCCCAGCGTCTGGGGGCTGTTCCTCGCCCTTCGTCGTGCCGCGATTCGCCTGGCCCTGAACCAGGACTGGACACCGGAGGCGCTGCACGCGACGTTCGGCGTCTCGCGCCGGCAACTCAAGGCTTACCGCCCCCTGGCGGCCCCAGCTGGCTCATTGGCCAGCCGCTTGTAGTCGTACCCACTGCAGAACGCAACTCAACCTACCACGCAGGAGCACCCACCATGCCTTCCACAATTCCCTACGACCCGGCCCTGGCACTGGGCAATCTGGTCAGCCTCGAACGGCTCGATGTGCTGGAACAGATCGCCGCCGCACAGGCCCCAGCCGACGCAGCCGAAGACACCCTCAATTCACTGATCGCCGCCAAGCGTTCACTGGACATGACGTCCCAGGAACTGGCCGGGATGGGCATCGACACAAGCGACGTCGACACCGAGTCGGCGGCTGTCGGCAAAGACGTGTCCGCGGCCGCTCAGGCGTTCGCCAAGGCCAAGGTCGATGCCATCAAGGCCATTCAACCGCTTAAGGCGAAGATGTCCGGCATCAGCGATTCGGTGGAAAGCCCAGTCGACTACAACCGCACCCAGATCAAACAAATGCCGTTGTCGGCAGACGGCCTGCGGATGAACGTCCAGTACTTCAGCCTCGATCAGAACAGCCAGCAGTCCGGTACCCACGCTTCGAAGATCGCCTCGTTCATCAGCGGCCAGGTCGGCATCTTCGGTGACGAATTCGCCTCCCAGGCCTCGGGGTCGGCAGCCAGTCAGGTCAATAGCCAGGTGGAAAACCACAGTATCTCCGGCACCTTGGTGATCAGCGTTACCTGTACGCACAAGGACGCCGTGCTGCTGGCCCCCTTCATCCTCGACGTCGACAAGGGCATCCGCGCATTCAATGCCTATTTCCCCGACAACATGATCAAGACCGACTCCATCGCATCGATGCAAAAGGTCGCGCTACAGGCCAACACCAAGGAAGAGAAAGCCCTTACCTTGTTATCTGGGGCGACCATGGGTTCCTGCTTCATTGGCATGGTGCACATCCTCAACACCACCGACACCCGCAGCAGCGAAACAATGGAAAGTGTCGCCTCGTCGCTGCAGACCCAATTCAAGGTTGCTGGCTGGTTCGAAAGCGTTTCCGGTGGCTTTGGCGTCAACAGCTCTTTCAGCAATGACGCCAAGGCGCTGCTGTCCTCGCAGAATGTAACCTCCCATTGCACGTTGACCACGGTGGGCTCGATCCCGTCGATCAAGTCCAACCAGGTGAAGATGGGCGTCAAGCAGTTCACCGACTTCGACGGCGCCTCGTCGATGACTGCGCTGCTCAAACTCCAAGGCGTGACCCAGACCGACCAGGAGTCGGTGTCGTCGGCCGCCGACCGGGCGCGCACCGGCCAGGAGTTCATGGCCATGAAGTCGAACCAGATGGAGAGTGCCCTGTCGGCGCTTTCAGAAATCGACGATGGGGCGAACAAGGTCATCGACACCAATTCGATGATGGACGCACTGGACGACTACATACAGAAATGCCTGGCTGGCAATCTCGGCGCCCCCATCACCTACTACCTCAAGCGCATTACCGCCTCGCAACTGGCTCAGGCGTGGATGGCCAAGTACTACCCGAACAAGTACATCAGCATTTCCGCCGATGACGCCGGCCCCGCCGGTACTTCCAGCAGCTCCAGCACGACAACCGGCAGCAGCGGCGATAGCAGCGGGGACGGCAGCGGAAACTGACGTCCGCAGCGCCAACACTACCCCGGCGCCGTTCAGCACATCCTCGCCCGGGGCCCCGCGCTATAACCCTCCAGCGTGATGGGTGGCTCCCCCACCATCACGCTGGCTCGCCGTCCTTCGGAGATAGGCCCCATGAAAGCAGCGCGTAACGATGACCTCCCCACTTTCCTGAACCATCAGGAGCGTGCCTGGCTCGGCACCCTTCTTGACCTGACCTGCGGCGGTCCAACACCGTTACGGGATCTTTGGCGTGACAGCTGGTTTGACGATGCATCCCAGCGCGCGCTGATCCTTCAACCGTCCCATCGCAGCGCATTCCTTTACGTACCGCAGGCCATTTTCTGCGAAGCGGAAAATGCCTTGGCGCATACCCTGGAAATTGCCATGCTCCTGGAACGCCTCATCGCGTCGGGCCTGGCGCTGGTCCACCGCCCACCCGTGCCAGCCAACGACGAGCTGTGTTGCATCGGTGCGACCTTCGGTACACCCCGAGTCGAGATGGTGGACAACAAACCCAGAATCATCATTAACGACAACGGCGATTACACTGACGATCCTTCCACCATCAATAATCGACAAGGCCAGGTGCTGTACCGCAGCATTGCCCTGCCTTCGGATGCCTATGAGCTCATGCAAGCAGCCACGCATGGCCTGTTACAGATTCGTCCCTGCGCGCGCGTGCAACTGCTGGCCAGACTGGCGCGCCCTCAACAACAGGCTCGCCTCGAAAGGCTCAGGCTACGCCCTCCTCCCAGCGACTCGACAGCCACCACTCAGCACTCGGTGAACGTCGACCGGCCTAACGATGCGCAGGCCGGTGAAATACTCCAGCGGCATTGGGTACACAGTCACGGCTTGTTACTGGCGATCAGTGGTCTGCTGATCACCTGCCTCGCTGCGGCCCTGGGCATCTATGCCAACGACCACCTGCGCAAGGCCCAACCGGCACGGGTGACTGGCACGCCTCAAGTCGCCCCCCCTGCTACAAGTCCCGCGCCAGCAGCCGGCAGAACCGCACTCGCCCCGGTCCCGGGGAGCTTACCTCGGGGACTGGACGTCTCGCAGTGGTCGGGCTCAGGCACGTCTGGTGCCGAGGCGGTGCTGGAGGTCGCTGCGGATATCGACTTCGCATTCACCCGCGTGGCCTTCGGCACACGCCTGGACCCGGAATTCACCATCAACTGGCGGCTCATGCGCCGTCAGGGCCTGTACCGCGGTGCCTACCTGTTCCTGCGTATCGACCAGGACCCTATCACCCAGGTCGACATCGCGGTACGAGCAATCGGTGAGGCTCGGCCCCGTGATCTTTGCCTGGCACTGGACTTCGAAGAACAGAGTCTGCCCTCGCGCGCGCCAGCGCCTGATGTCGCCCAAGTCCGTCAGGTACTGATCCGCGCTCTGGCCAGGGTGCAAGAGCGCATGCAGTGCACACCGTTGCTGTACACCAACTGGGACATGGGCAGCCGCTACCTGGACCACCCGCAATTCGCCACCTACCCACTGTGGATCGCCGACTGGACCGGCGCGCAGGAGCCCCGGCTGCCTCCTGCCTGGACAAGGTTCGCCTTCTGGCAGCGTGCCAGCGAGTTTCATGGAAGCCCGAAACCTGCGGACTTCGATGTGTTCAATGGCAGCATCGCTGATCTCGATAGCTTTGTGCGGGGTACCATGCAATGAGCACCGGGCAGGATCAGCCTAGCCAGCACAAGAGCCAACACAGAGACCTTGGCCCGGCATGCGTCACCTCATTTCGCGGTCGCGAAAATCGCCCTGTTACTGCGCCCGCTGGATGCTCAGATCATAGTTAGAATCAACTGTGGTGACCGTGCTCAGAACCAGTCGTTGAAAGCTTCTGCAATGGGTCGAAAGCTGTCGGTCGAGGATCACTGCCTTCGACCCATGACTGCCCGTAAGTTCAGAGGCGATCTTTGTGGGAGCGGGCTCGCCCCGCGAACACGGGCGCAGCCCGTGCCAGGCATCTGCTTTTCATGGGCCGGCCTCTTCGCGGGACAAGCCCGCTCCCACAGAATCACTGCAACTTCACCGGCGGCTCTACGAGCTGCGGATGCTATCCGTCTCTTACGCTGCCCTTGCGAATTCAAGGATCGCTGTCCAGAGACGCTGGAGTGCCAGTGATGAATGTCCGGCTTCGCGCCCTGCAGTCACCCAGTCCGCGATGAACAGATCGTGTTTTTCAAGGCCTCCTTCATTTCCGTATCTCGCACGCGCGGGATTGATCGGCCGCTCGTAGTGCTCCCCAAAGTTCTCTTTGACGTCTGTCCCAGATTTGTTGGCCAGAAGGCTTGGTTCGTGCCGACGTATGCATACGTCAGGGAAAATAGGATGAGCCGGTCCGAGAAGCGTTAATAGCGCTCGGTTATCACGTTCGTGCTTGATTCGGTGTTCTGGACGCTGTGTGTCTCCATTTGTCGTTCTGAATGATGTATCCGGCCACGTGGCGGCTTACCCAATCTCCTTGGATGACGTGCCTCCTCCTCGCTGTTGTCCACCCAACAGTAGCCGTACAGCGATGCTGCTGTAGCAGCATGCCGTCCACGATAAAGCGCTGGCTGGCGTAGAAATACATAGGGTCTAGCCGGTTGGCATGAAGTCTGCCCTGTCCCCTGGAATCTCATGAATCCCAGGGGCCAATGTGAGCGCTGACGAATACCCGCTGATTGCCAGTAACCGAGTGGACGCCACTGCGCTGGTAGGCGCGGATGGACAAAGTTTCGCCTGTACTTCTGCAGCAACCGCCGACATCGCGCTGGAGTTCCGCGCGGTGACCAAGCGCTACGAAGGTGGCCGGTCAGATCCGAAGAACGCAGTAGAGCAGGTAAGCCTCGCGGTGCGGCGCGGCGAGGTGCTCTGCCTGATGGGCACTTCCGGCAGTGGCAAGTCGACCTTGCTGCGTCACGTGAACCGGTTGATAGAACCGAGCAGCGGCGAAGTGCTGATCGATGGCGAAGTGCTGGGCAACTTGACGCTTCCAGCGCTGCGCCAGCTGCGTTCGCAGCGCATCGGTATGGTATTTCAGCACTTCGGACTGCTGCCTCATCGCAGCGTGCGCGACAACGTTGCCCTGCCCCTGGAGCTGCGTGGTGAGCCGGAAGGCGCGCGGCACGCGGCGGCGCAACGGCAGTTGCAGGCAGTGGGACTCGATGAGTGGGGCGAGCATTTCCCCCATGAGTTGTCTGGCGGCATGCAGCAACGCGTTGGGCTTGCCCGGGCCCTGGTCACCGAGCCTGACATTCTGCTGATGGACGAACCCTTCAGCGCGTTGGACCCGACCATCCGCCGCGACCTGCAGGGGCGCTTCCTGCATCTGGTGCGCGAACGCGGAATCACGACCCTGTTGGTGACTCACGATCCGGGCGAGGCGCTGCGTCTGGCCGACCGCATTGCCGTGCTGCGCGCCGGTCGACTGATTCAGGTCGGAACTCCCGAAGAACTGCTTGAACACCCGGCGGACGAGGGCGTGGCGGATTTCTTCGACGAGCGACCCCATGTCAGTCCAGCCGTGTCGTCGCCTGGCTACCAGGCGGTCGGCGCCTCATCTCCGGCGGCCGTGGAAGAGATTGCGGCAAGCAACTGGATTCGCCAGGGCCTCCTGGGGCCGGCGGCCTTGGCGGCCGCCGGACGAAACGGCCTGTTCTGGCTGGCGCTGCTGGTCGAGTTGATGGCCCTGGCCGGGTTCGCTGGCGCTTGGCGCGAGGGCGCTGGGTGGACGCTGGCCATGGCAGTGGCAGCGCTATTGGTCAACCGCATCGCCAGCGTCTGGCTGAGCCGTCGTGGCAACGGCCGCGACTCTCATGGTCTGGTGCTGCCCCTGGCGCTGCTGCTGGCGAGTCAGATGTTGACGCTTTGGCGCGCCCTGATACCTGATGCCACCGGCGCACTGCTGCAGTTCCCCGCCGACCGCGACAGCATGCTGGCGGTCGCCGGTGCCATTGACCGATTGATCGCCTGGTCGCAGCTGACCTTCGAGAGCGCCTTCGTCGGGGTGATAGTTGCGGTGCGCACCGTCATCGAGGGCGTTGAAGGCGTGTTGGGCTGGATTCCCTGGCCCGTACCGGCGCTGGCCCTGGTCTACCTGGCTTGGCGCTCTGCCGGCGCCGCCCTGGCCCTGACCAGTGCGTTGGCCCTAGGCTACATCGGCCTGTTCGGCTTCTGGGAACGAACGGTTTCCACCATCGCTCTGGTCGGCTCATCGGTTCTGCTGTCGCTGCTGATCGGTATTCCCACGGGCATCCTGCTGGCCAAGCGGCCGCTGGCGCGGCGTGTGATCACCCCGCTGCTGGACGTCATGCAGACATTGCCGACTTTCGTTTACCTGATCCCGGCGGTGGCCTTCTTCTCCGTCGGCAAGACGCCGGCGGTAATCGCTACTGTGATCTTTGCCCTGGCGCCGATGATCCGCCTCACCGCCCTGGGCATCCGGGAGGTTCCCAAGGCCGCCGTCGAGGCCGCGGTCGCCCATGGTGCAACGCCCTGGCAGACGCTCACCCGGGTCGAGTTGCCGCTGGCCTCCGGCTCCCTGTTGCTGGGTGTCAACCAGACCATCGTCATGAGTCTGTCGATGGTCGTCGTGGCAGCGCTGATCGGCGCTGGAGGCCTGGGATACGACGTCATGACCGCCCTGCGCAACATCAAGGGTGGGGAGGGTGTCCTCGCCGGCATAGCCATTGTTTTTTGTGCCCTGGTACCCGACCGGATTATCCAGGCATCCCTTCGCAAACGTCATCATTCCACTCAGGAGTAATACCTTCCATGGCCAGATTCCTTTCTCGCGCACTAGCTGGTGCCGCCTTGCTGGGTGCGCTCATGCCGGCCACGGCAAGCTTCGCCAAGGACAAGATCGTCATCGGCGAGCAGAACTGGACCGGCGCCATCGCCATTCAGTACATCCTCGGCGACATCATCTCCAGTCGTCTCGATGGGGACGTCTCCTATCTTGCCGGTGACCTGCCTGTACTGTTCGCTGCGGCCGCCAAGGGCGACGGTTCGGTGGACGTGCTCACCGACATCTGGCTGCCGAACCAGTCCGCAGCCTGGGCCAAGTACGTCAGCGGTGGCACGCATTCGCTGATTCCTAACAAACAGCCCTATGTCGGCGTGCAGGGCTTCTACATTCCGGGCTACATCCAGGACAAATACGATGTGAAGTCAGTGTACGACCTGAAGAAACCGGAGGTGGCCAAGCTGTTTGCTCCGCTGGGCGGGGGCAAGTCCCAACTGCTGGTCGGCCCAGCGGGCTGGGAGTCGACCTATATCGGTCAGATCAAGGCCAAGGACTTTGGCTTCGACGGCAATTTCGAGGCGGTGTCCACCGAGGCCTCGGTGACTTACGCGAAGCTCGACGCGGCTTACAAGGCCGAGCGCGGCGTGATCTTCTATGCCTACACGCCGGACTGGATCTTCTCTGCCTATGATCTGCGCCGTCTCGATGAGCCGCCGTTCGACGGATATGCCCAGGACAACAAGAAGGGCGATCCGCTTTACAAGGCAGATGGCTGCTGGAAGTTCATCAGCCCGACCGTCGATGCCGACTGGCTGAACAAGAGCAGCGTCACCTGTGCCTATCCCGATGCGAAGGTGCACATTCTCGCGTCCTCGGCCCTGCAGCAGCGTGCGCCCCGGATCGCCGCATTCCTGGAGAACGTGAGCATCGATCCGGTATCCCTCAATGACCTGATCCTCAAGATCGAGCGCGAAAAGCAGCCGGCGGACGCCGCGGCTAAGGCCTGGGTTGCAGCCAACAAGACGACTGTCGACCGCTGGTTGAGTGCCGCCGGCACCAAGGTGGCCGCGCAATGACACAGCATGCCTAAGGTTTGTGTGGTGCCTGGTGTGTTTGCCTTGGGGTATGTAGCGCCTGTGAGATCGAGCGCCGCCCGCGCGGCGCATCGCGGATAAATCCGCTCCCACAGAATCACTGCCAACTTCACTGGCGGCTTTGGGTCGATAGCGGCCTGTCACGTACGGCAGCTTTCGACCCGAAGCGGATGGACCTACCTTGGGGCTGGTGAGGACTCGGATGTTTTCGCCGTGGGGTATGTAGCGCCTATCAGATCGAGCGCCGCCCGCGCGGCGCATCGCGGATAAATCCGCTCCTACATTTGTTGCAACGTGGCCTTGCCTGTGAGGCCATGGTTGTCAGCCTT
>NZ_JBIVHT010000013.1:0-153316 GCF_044749325.1 Pseudomonas sp. NPDC089428 | reverse complement strand
TAGCCCAACGAGCATAACCTCTCTCGTTAGGCCAGACACAACATACAAGGAGCGGATTTATCCGCGATGCGCCGCGCGGGCGGCGCTCGATCTCATAGGCGCTACATACCCCACGGCGAAAACATCCGAGTCCTCACCAGCCCCAAGTCAGGTACGTCGCCAGCACCATGCAGGATTGAGACTCCAAGCGTCCGTGAGACCGTTATTCCATGCGGGATAGAACTTTTAACCCTACCTCACTCATCTGGTATGGCATCCATTTCGCCTCTGGTCGACCGCCATGCTGCCGATAGAACGCTTCAGCGCTGTGATTCCCGGCCAACACGTCCCACTTCAACCTCCCCGCTCCCTGCTCCAGCGACCAGGCAGCAACCTGGCTCAGCAATGCTGCTCCGAACCCTTTTCCCCGGTCACTGGCCGCCACGAACAGTTCCTTGAGCACTACGGTCGGTCGCAGGTCATAGGTGAAAGGGATAATCAACCCGACGGCGTAGCCAGCGATACCTTCTGCGCCCTCGACGACAAAAACATTACACTCGGGGCTCTCGCCAAACGCACGTGCAAGCAGCGCGTTTTCATCCACTGCGAATTCATCGAGGTACCCCTCGAATTCCGCCAACGCCC
Organism: Pseudomonas sp. NPDC089428; assembly: GCF_044749325.1. Classification (NCBI taxonomy): domain Bacteria; kingdom Pseudomonadati; phylum Pseudomonadota; class Gammaproteobacteria; order Pseudomonadales; family Pseudomonadaceae; genus Pseudomonas; species Pseudomonas sp. NPDC089428. The sequence continues at coordinate 152,692 of NZ_JBIVHT010000013.1, read as the reverse complement.
GCATGAGCCCAATCAGCGCGGGTACATCCCCGCGCAGTGCCGGCCGAACGCAGCCCTCTCTACTCAACATGCGCAGGAAACGCCGTTGCCGAGGGCAGAGACATTCTCGCCAACCAGCGAGAAGCCTTCATCGAGCCAACCGGTGACCCCTCCGATCATTTCCTTGACTGGATAGCCCAGTTCAGCCAAGCGCACCGCCGCCCGATGTACGCCATTGCAATGAGGGCCAGCGCAATAGACAACGAACAGCGTCTGGCGAGCATATTCGGCCATCCGCTGTGCGCTGATCATGCGGCTCGGGATGTTGATAGCACCCGGCACATGCCCAAGTGCAAAGGCCTCGCTGCTCCTGACGTCGACCAGTACATAGTCGACTTCACCCGACAGCTGGCTGCGCTGAACGTCCGAACAGTCGGTTTCAAAGGCCAGACGCCGCCTGAAGTGCAACGAGGCATCGGAGGGGTTTGCGGCAGGGTATTCGCTGACCAAGCTAGGCATGGATATCACTCCTCGATTGAAAGTGTGCCCATTGTAGGAAGCCGACCCATACCGCTACAGTGGCGCACTCGACAGTGACCGGTAGTTTTCCGCCAATGCTCAACGACCCAGGTTTGGTTGCCGTGCTGGCCTATGACGGGCTGTGTACGTTCGAATTCGGTATTGCCGTGGAGATTTTCGCTCTGCCACGCCCGGAATTCGAGTTTGCCTGGTACCGGCATCGCATCGTCGCCGTCGACCCCGCGCCGATGCGGGCGGCAGGTGGCATGCAGGTGCTGGCCGAATTCGGGATGGAGTCGCTCATCGATGCCCAGACCATCATCATCCCCGGTTGGCGCAGCCGTGATGAACGCCCGCCACAAGCGCTGCTGGACACCTTGATCGCCGCCCATCAGCGGGGCGCCCGGTTGCTCTCGATCTGTTCAGGGGTATTTGTACTCGCGGCCGCAGGCCTTCTGGACGGCAAACGCGCCACTACCCATTGGCGGTATACGGATGAACTCGCGCAACGCTACCCCTGTATCGAAGTGGATCCGGGTGTGCTGTACGTGGACAGCGGCCAGCTGATTACCTCGGCAGGTAGCGCTGCCGGGATCGACGCCTGCCTGCACCTGGTGAGCCGGGACTTTGGCACCCATGTCGCCAATGCGGTTGCGCGGCGCCTGGTCATGGCGCCGCAGCGCGCGGGGGGGCAAATGCAATTCATTCCAGCACCGGTTGCCCAGAAGCCTCGCGATGATCTGGCATCGGTACTGGAATGGGCGACCCGTCATGTGGATAGCCTTCTGACGGTGAAGCAAATGGCGGCCAAGGCACTGATGAGCGAACGCACCTTCCTGCGACGGTTCAGCGAAGCGACCGGCATGGCACCAAAAGCCTGGCTGCTTCAGGTTCGCATGAATCTGGCGCGCGACCTGCTGGAAAGCAGCCCGTTGAGCAATGAGCAAATCGCTGGACGTTGCGGGTTCGCCTCTGCGGAAAGTTTTCGTGCAGCCTTTCGCAAGGCCGTCGGGCTGGCACCCATGGCCTACCGTGCGCAATTTGGAAGGCACTGACCCAATCAATCCTTCCCCGTGATGAAGCGAGCCACTGCTATCGATCTCGAATCAGATCCAGACGTCATTCAGCGCTGTTCGCTCCCCGCCTTCATGGCCGGTATTCAACACCCCTCGCGGCTCGATCATCATGAGTCTTGTTTCCGTCTCAGCCGCTGTTCTGTGCTCCGGCTCCCACAGGTATAGTGCAGGCCTGCAGGCCGGTGATATCCCTGTAAGAGCCGGCTTGCCGGCGAGGGGTTACTGCCGGCGCATGGTGAGAATCGCCGCACCAAAGCCAATGAACGTGGTGCCGACCACCCGGCTCACCCAGCGCGACAGCGCCGGCCGGGTCAGCACACCTTTGGCCCGCGCGGCCAGCGCGGCATAGAGGCTCAGCGACGTCAGCGACAAGGCCACGAAAATCCCGGTAAGGGTCAGGAACTGCGGCAGCAGCGGCGCGCCCTGGTCGATGAACTGCGGGAACAGTGCAGTGAAGAACATGGTCGCCTTGGGGTTGGTGACGGCGGTCAGGAACGCTGACTTGTACAACTTCATCGGGGTCGGCCTGCTGACCTTGGCCGCCGACTGATCCATCAGCATCGGGCCTTTCTTGATCAATTGACGGGCACCGAGGTAGAACAGGTAGCCGGCACCGATCAGCTTGACTGCGTTGAACAACATCTCTGAACTGGCCAACAAGGCCCCCAGCCCGAGCATGGCGGCCGCCGACAGGCAAAACAGCCCCGTGCCATTGCCCAGCGACGACCACAGCGTGCTGCGCTGGCCATGGTTGAGGCTGTTGTTGATGGCCATCAAGGTGGCCGGCCCCGGGCTTGCGATGGCGATTGCAGCGACCAGGGTAAAGGCGAGAAGCGAGTGGGTATCCATACGGCAGGCTCAAGAACAGTGCGGAGCCAGCATCTTACACAAGCGCAGCGGCTTCAGTCGCTGCCCTGGCGCTTGGCGTTCTTTTTGCTGATGGCCTTCATCCGCGTGGCCGCGCGTTGCACAGTGGCCATCTTCTCCGGGCGCTTCATGCCGCGCCACTTGCGGATTTCCTCACGGGTGCGGCCGCAGCTCACGCACAGCTCGCTGTTGAGCTGGCAAAGCGAGACGCAGGGGTTTTCGATGTCTTTGGCCATGGCGGGCTCCAATTACGGCCGCGGATCATACCAAAGGAGCGGCCTCGCCGGGGCGCCAGACCGGCAAGGCCGCTCCTACGCCAACCGTGCATGATCAGGCCACGGCAGCGCGCTCATGCTTGCCGCTGACCTCGAACTGCCCCACCAGCTTCTGCAACTTGCTGGCATTGGCCTTCACCGTCTCGGCACTGCTCTGCAACACCACCGCTGTCTGGCGCATATCACTGGAGGACTGGTTGACCTGGTCGATGGTCTTGCCGTACTCCATGCTGCGCCGGTTGAGCTGCTGGATGATTGCGAACATCGCCTCCACCGCCTGATGCAGCTGGATGTTCTCCGACGAGGCATCCTCCGCCAGGCGCAGGCTGTCATCGACATCCTGCACGCCCTCCTCCATGAAGTTCACGGCTTGCTGGGTTTCGTTCTGCAGGCCTTCGACCATGTGCCGGATGTCGTCGGCAGCACGCGAGGTACGCGCAGCCAGGCTGCGCACCTCGTCGGCCACCACCGCGAAACCACGGCCATGCTCCCCGGCCCGCGCGGCCTCGATGGCGGCATTGAGGGCCAGCAGGTTGGTCTGGTTGGTGATGTCGCTGATCAGCCCGGTGATGTTGCCGATCTGGCCCATGCGGCTGTCGAGCAACTGCACGCTCGACGAGGAACGCGCCACCACATCGCGAATCGACTGGGTACCGGCCTGCACCGCCAGAAACTGCTCGCGGGCGCGGCTGACCACCTCGTCCATGGCCTGTTTCATCTGCTCAGCGCTGACCGATGCCTGCTGCAGCTCGCCCAGCTGTTCTTCCATGATGATCATCATCTGGTGAACCGCGTCGGCCACATCGGTGGAACTCACGCTCGCCGCCTGGCTGCGGCCCAGCATCATCTGGTTGGTGGCGCCCACCGTGCGACTGGCCTTGACCACCTGCCCGACCACCGCGTCCAGACGGTCGATGAAGCTGTTGATCCAGCGCGCCATGTCGCCACTTTCGTCATTGGCCATGGTGCTGGTGTCCAGGCGCTGGCGCAAGTTGCCTTCGCCTTCGGCGATGGTGCGCAGCACGCCGCTCATGCCGTTCAGGCGTGCAGCCAGCCGCTTCGGCCCGAGCACACTGAACAGCAGCGTCGCGGCAATCATGCACAGCGCCTCGATGGCGTCGTTCAGCCCCTGTGGCAAGCCGGCGTAGTGCTGCACCAGGTAGTTGCAGCCGAACAGCCCGGCCATGGTCGCCACATAGGGCTTCATCAGCCCGTAGCTGAGCGAACGGCGGCGGTAGACTTCTTCCAGGTCGGCTTCACACATCATCCCCCAACGGTCTGGCGAGCCCGGCAACTGGAACGTGACGCCCTTGCCCACCACCGGCACATGGCGATAGTCCGAATAGCCTGGGTAGGTCACGAACAGGTTGGCCCCGTGACGGATGGTTTCCCGTACACCGGGGTGCAGTTCACGGGTGGAGGGGTCGGTGAAGCGCAGTTCCAGCTCGGTGTGGCGCTGGATCTGCACCGTGGCCCAGGGCGTGTGCACGCCGCTCTTGAGGTTCTCGCCGTGGGTGAAGGTGCCGTCTTCGAAACGCGAACGGGACAAGGCAGTGCCTGGCTCGATGGTGCGGTCGAAGTGCGACTGCGCCATGAACAGGTAGTTGTCGCCGGATTCGGCAAAAATGTGCCCGGCTTCACGCTGGATCAGGTCACCGAGCACATCGTTGGGCACCCGGCCACACAGGCAGCCGACGGTTTTGCCTTCGCGCTTGAGCGGCTGGTAGAACATCAGCGTCACTTCATCGTGGAAGCGCGACGATGACGGGCCGATCTGCAACGTCAGCGGGTCGCTGTAGGGGCCGTGGAGGAACGGCGCCTTCAGGCCCTGGGCCAATGCCTGCATCTGGTCGGTCCGTGAGTTGCCGCGCTTTGCCCAGGTAGAGACGGTGACATTGCCAGCGGTGTCGATCACGCACAGCTCGGAAAAATCTTCAGCCTGGGCCAGCTTGTCGAGCAACACCGAACGGTCGATCTCAGCGCCGCCTGGCGCCATCTGCTCCGCCAGCTCGGCCAGGTGCTCCCACTGCTCGCGGGCCCAGTTCTGCAGCAACTGCACGCGGGTCTGGGCGATGGCTTCGAAGGTCTGCTCGACCACCGGGTAGTGCGCACGGTTGAGGTGGCAGGCCCAGCCCATGCTGAACTTGCCGGTCTTGCCAAACCACGGCAGCCAGCCCTTTTCGCTCGATGACAACTGCATGGAACTACTTGAAAGCGACATTATCTTCACCATAAGCGACATTAGATGGCAAAGTGATAGCAAGTTGCACGCCAACTCGTATGCAAGCTAACTATCGCGCTTTCCAACGATCCACGCACCCTGCAAGCGCACTGGCAGGGTGCACTCGTTCAAATGCGCCCCGTCACGGGGCGATTGTTCTGGCGATGAATCCGAGGAAGAACCGCAGACTCGCGACGATTGGCCCTGCAAGATTGCCTGCATTAAGCTCATGCAGACTTCCGGAGACCCTACTTTGCATTTACCTCTAATCCTTCGCAGAGCCGAGCCCGCTGACGTCGAGGCCATCACCGGGCTGGTCCAGGCGGCCTACTCGCCCTATATCGCGCGCATCGGCAAACCGCCCGCTCCGATGCTGGATGACTACCGCCAGGTAATCGCAGACGCAGAGGTGCATCTAGCACTGCAAGGAAAGCGCGTTGCCGGCGTGCTGGTACTGGAGCGTGAGAGTGGCGAGATGCTGCTGGTCAATGTCGCCGTGTTGCCAGAGTGCAAGGGCCAAGGGATTGGCAAGGTGCTGATGCAGCTGTGCGAAACCCGGTCACGGCAGGTTGGGTGCAGCGCGGTGCGGCTGTATACCCACGAGCGGATGACCGAGAACATCGAGCTCTATAAGAAACTGGGTTATGTCGAGACTCACCGGGCCGAAGAGCATGGGTTTTCTCGTGTGTTCATGCGCAAGGCCCTGTAATCCTGCTCTGGCCCCTTCGCGGGTACAAACCCGAGACATCGCTTACATTTCAGACCGATAACAACCAGACCCGTAACAACCTGTCGCTGGCGCGGAACAAGCAAGGCTCGTACAGCTTCCTCAATATGCTCGACGCCCAGCGCCCGCTCTATTGCGCGTAGCAGGCGCTGATCAGCCTGCAATGGGCCGAGCAGGCCAGCCGGGTGGCCTTGTACAAGACGCTCGGCGGCGGCCGGCCGGGATAAGACAATTTTCACATCTGCTTCACTCTTGGGCCACAAACCCGAGGATAAGGTGCTGCCAGCCTTGTCCTCGGAGTGGCAGCATGCTGGAAAATGTTATTGCGACGCACCCGCGCCTTCTGCGCCCGAAACGCCGGAAACTGCCTGCAGTCTGGCTGTTGGCCGTATTGCTGGCCATCATGGCGTTCGGCCTCTGGCACGTGCTTCGTCCGCATGTCACCAACTTGGGCAGCCCGCAACTGATGAGCGAAAATGGCGTCTACAGCGCCTGGAACAGCGGCAAGGTGATTGTCCTGGTCCGCCATGCCGAACGCTGCGACCGCTCCAACCATGCCTGCCTTGGCGACCCTGCCGGCATCACCGTTGACGGCAGCCAGGCCGCTGCCGCCGTCGGCGACGGCATCCGCCGCCTGGGCCTGGCCAATGCCGATATCCTCAGCAGCCCGGAAGTCCGCACCCAGCAGACCGCGTCGTTCGTCTTCGGCAAGGGTATCGAAACCCAGGAATGGCTGGCGCGCTGTGACAGCACCTTTGCCAACGCCGCCCTGGCGCACAAGCGCGAGGGCCACAACCTGGTGCTGGTCACCCACAGTGGCTGCATCGACCACCTCGAACGGCAACTGCGCGTAGCAGGCGGCGAACGCGTTGCCGGCTATGCCAGCACCCTGTTCATCAGCAAAGACAGCAACGGCAAGGCCCACTTGCTCGGGCAACTCAACGCCAACCAATGGCAGACACTCAACAGCAGCACAGGGAAGTAAGCATGCCCGTTTCTTCACGCACCACGTTCTACGTCAACAATTTGCTGTTGCCACTGCTGCTGGCAGCGATCGTGTTCATGCTGTTCGACCTCACCGAGCTGGACCGTTGGATCAGCAACCTGCTGCTCGACCCGGTCACCGGGCAGTTCCCACTGTTGCATGACCAGCTGTTCGAGAAAGTGACCCACAAATGGCCGCGCATCCTGCCGAACTGGACCGGCGAGGCGGCGGTCATCGGTTCACTGCTGTCGTTCATCTGGCCACGGCTGGCCAACCACCCCGACGCCCTGATCACCCGCGGCCTGAATGCCGCCCGAATCAGCCCGGTCCTGCGCTTCACCAGCCGTCATCGCCGTGACTTCCTGTTCGTGGTGGTGGCATTTGCCTTGAGCACCACAATCATCCATTACCTGAAAAGCCATACCAGCGTGTATTGCCCGGTGGAAACCACCCTCTACGGCGGCCCAGAAGCACATGTGGAGTGGTACGAGAACTTCAGCTGGTTCAGCGAGGCTGGCAAAGGCCGTTGCTGGCCGGGCGGCCACGCTTCCAGCGGCTTCACCCTGCTGGCGCTGTACTTCGTGGCACTGCGCCACCGCTGGCAGCATGCGCGCAAGCTGCTGGTTGCCATTCTGCTGATCGGCTTCATCTACGGCACGACCCGCGTGCTGCAAGGTTGGCACTACATGTCGCACACCTTCTGGGCCGGGATCTTCGTGTGGCTGACCACCTGGGCCACTGCCCTGGGCTTCTACGGCCGCGAGGCGCTGCAGGCACCGGCGCAGGCGAGCGCAGACAAGGCACCGGTAGATGCCTATGCTTGAGCAGGCCCTCTGCTCAGGAACACGACCATGCCCAACCCCGAAGACGCCCTGCTGCACAGCTGGCAGCTCAACGCCCGGGCCTGGATAGACGCAGTGCGTGGCGGCGCCATCGAGAGCCGCCTGCAGGTGACCGACCAGGCAATCCTGCTGGCGATCCTCGGTCGCCAGCCTGAGCGGGTGCTGGACCTTGGCTGCGGCGAGGGCTGGTTGCTGCGGGCGCTGGCTGATCGCGGCATCGAGGTGGCCGGTGTGGATGGCGACGCCGCGCTGGTGGAGGCTGCCCGGGCCGCAGGCTCAGCGCAGGTGCACCAGGCCAGTTATGCCCAGCTGGCCGAAGGCGCGGTGGACATTGGCAGTGGCTATGACCTGATCTGCGCCAATTTCGCCCTGCTGCAACAAGACATCATCCCCTTGCTGGCGGCCATGAAAGCACGGCTCGCACCCACCGGCGCGCTGGTGATCCAGACCTTGCACCCCTGGAGCGTGGCGGGCGGTGATTATCAGGACGGCTGGCGCGAGGAGTCGTTTGCCGGGTTTGCTGGTAACTGGCGGCCGATGCCGTGGTATTTCCGGACTTTGGCCAGCTGGCTGAATGCGCTGGACATGGCGGGTTTCAGATTGCTGAGCCTGCAAGAACCGCAGCATCCACAAAGCCCCGTGCCACAGTCGTTGCTGATGATTGCGGGTTAGCCTATTCCGGCCTCTTCGCGGGCAAGCCCGCTCCCACAGGGATCGCGCCAGATTCCAGAAATTGAGCAAGACAGGTACTCCACAGAACCTGAGGTTTGCGCGATACCTGTGGGAGCGGGTTTACCCGCGAAGGGGCCGGAACAGGCAGCATCGTTCTTGAAATTCCATTCAACAACCCGCTAGCCTGCGTGCCTCCTGCCTGGACGGACCCTGCCCCATGCAACCTCGCGATATCGCCGCCTGCCCAGTTAACGCTGGGCGGTGGCCTCGTCGGCGGGCGGGGTCAGCTGCAGCACGCGATTGCGCCCGCCTTCCGCGAGCAGGTAGCCCCCCTTGCCGTCCGCGATGATCGACTGCGGTGCCTTGAGGAAGGTCAGCACCACGTGCTGAGTGCCATCGGCATCCACGCGCAGCAGGCGCGCGCGGTGGGTGTTGTCTTCGCTGATCCACAGGCCACGCTGGTCGCACATCAGGAAGGTGGGATGGCGCAGGCCCTCGACCACCACCGGGTCTTTACCGTCATCGGACAACGCACGAACGATGCCGGTGCCTTTCTCGGTGTACAGCAGGCGGCCGTCGGCGCAACGGGCCAGGCCCTCGGTTTCAGTCAACCCCGAACGCAGCACGTCGAGCTGGCCGCTGGCCCAGTCATAGCGCATCAGGCGCCCATTGCCCTTGCGGTCTTCGATGGCATACAGGTGATCGCCGTCATTCCAAAGCCCCTGCACGCTGTCACCGTTGAACAGGTGAGTGACCTGGCCATCGCGGGACAGGCTCACCGGCGCGTGGCCGCCTTCCTGGCTGAACACCCAGCCACCTTGTGCCGCGACCATGCCGTCGGGCTTGGACAGGTTGTCGATCAGCACCACGCGGTCGCCGCTGGCGGTGATCTTGAGAATGCTGCCTTTGCCGTCATCCAGCTCGCGGCTGACCAGCAGGCTGCCGTCGGCCTGGGGCAGCAGCGAGGCGGCCTTGGCCACGTCGCGGTGCAGCACCTCGACACGCCAGCCACTGGCGGCCTGCACCGGGTAGAACGATTGCCAGGCGAAAAAGCCGAGGGTCGCGGCCACCAGGCTGGTGGTGGCAGTCAGGGCGATACGGGTGCTGCGCCGGCGCAGGATGGACATGAACGGGGGGCTCCTCGATTTTGGCCCGAATGCTAGCAAGCGCATGAGAAATTGTCGTCATCAGATGACGCAAACACAAAAGGATATAAAAAGAACAAAACATTCTAACAAAATGGAATTAAAAAATTGAAAGCCAGAGGCCTCCTCCTTAGGCTGGGTGCACCCTTTCCCACCTGCTCAAGGAGCGACGTCAATGCCCTTCTCCCCCCTGCGCCGCCTACTGCTAGGCGGCATTCTGGCGACTGTCGCCAGCAGCCTGCTGCCTTGGTCCAGCGCCTTCGCCGAAGACACCAAGACCCTGCGCATCGGCTATCAGAAATTCAACAGCATCAACATCCTCAAAGGCAGCGGCGCGCTGGAAAAGGCCCTGGCGCCCCAAGGCGTGAAGGTCAGCTGGCACGAATTCGCCGCCGGGCCGCAACTGCTCGAGGCACTGAGCACCGGTGCCATCGACCTGGGCCACGCTGCAGACGCGCCATCGGTGTTCGCCCAGGCCGCCGGCAAACCGGTGGTCTACCTGGCCGCCGAACAACCCTACCCGCGCGGCATCGGCCTGGTGGTGCGCGAGCAGGATCACCTCACCGCGGTGCAGGACCTCAAAGGCAAGCGCGTGGCCACCGGCCGCGGCTGGAATGCCCAATACCTGCTGGCGGTGGCCCTGGAGCAGGCCGGCCTGAGCTACAAGGACATCACCCCGGCCTATGTCAACAACGCCGCCGACGCCGTCGCCGCCCTGCAATCAGGCAGCGTGCAGGCTGTGACCCTGTGGGACCCGTTCCTCGCTGCAGCCGAAAGCCAGCCGGGCCTGAAGAACCTGCGCGATGGCAGCGGCCTGTCCAACAACCGCACCTTCTACCTGTCCACCGCCGCCTTCGCCGACCAGCACCGCGACCTGCTGAAAACCTTCTTCAGCGAGCTGGGCAAGGTCAGCCAGTGGGCCAACGCCAAGCCCGCCGAAGTCGCCGCGCTGCTGGCACCACAACTGGGCATCAGCGCCAACGTGCTGGAGGTGGCCAGCGAGCGGCGCAACTACAACGCCGTGGCCATCACCCCTGAGATCGTCGCCGAGCAGCAGAAACTGGCCGATACCTTCCAGGGCCTGGGCCTGATCCCGCGCAAATTGCAGGTGGCCGATGCGATCTACCCGGCGTCTGTATTGCCGTGACCAGGGAGTGAACGCCATGCCCCGCCACATCCGTTTCAACGCCTTCAGCATGAACGCCGCCAGCCACCAGTCCCCGGGGCTGTGGCGCCACCCGCGCAACACCAGCGTGGCGTTCAACCGCCTGGACTACTGGACCGACCTCGCGCGCCTGCTGGAGCGCGGGCTGTTCGATGCGCTGTTCATCGCCGACGTGCTGGGTATCTACGATGTCTACCAGGGTGGCCCGCAAGCCGCCTTGCGCGGTGGCGTGCAGGTGCCGGTCAACGACCCTCTGCTGCTGGTGCCGGCCATGGCCGGAGTCACCGAGCACCTGGGGTTCGGCGTGACCTTCTCGCTGACCTACGAGCACCCCTATCCGTTTGCCCGGCGCATGTCGACGCTCGATCACCTGAGCAATGGCCGGGTCGGCTGGAACATCGTCACCGGCTACCTCGACAGCGCCGCCCGCAACCTGGGCCTGGCCCGCCAGCTGGGCCATGACCAGCGCTACGACCTGGCCGAGGAGTACCTGGAGGTGCTGTACAAACTCTGGGAAAAAAGCTGGGAGGACGATGCCGTGCCACTGGAGCGCGAAACCGGCCGCTACATCGAACCGTCGAAAGTGCATGCGATCCAGCACGCTGGCGAACACTTCCAGGTGCCCGGCATGCACCTCTGCCAGCCATCGCCCCAGCGCACCCCGGTGCTGTTCCAGGCCGGTGCCTCGGCGCGCGGCCAACAGTTCGCCGCCCGGCATGCCGAGTGCGTGTTCATCAGCGGCCCGACCCCCACCGTGCTGCGCCGCTACGCCGACGGCATTCGCCAGGCCAGCGAGGTGGCCGGGCGTGGCCGCGACGAGGTGCTGATCTATGCCCAGGCGCTGCTGATCGTCGCGCCAACCAAGGAAGAGGCCCAGGCGCGCTTTGCCGAATACCGCCGTTACGTCGACCTGGATGCGGCCCTCGCCCTGCTTTCGGGCTGGACCGGCATCGACTTCGCCGGCCTCGACCCGGATGCGCCCATCGAATATGTCGAGAATGATGCTGGCCGCGCCGCCCTGGCGGCGTTCACTGCGGCCGACCCGAACCGCCGCTGGACCGTGCGTGAAGCCGCTGAGTTCGTCGGCCTGGGCGGGCGTGGCCCGGTATTGGTCGGTTCGCCAGGCGACATTGCCGACCAACTGGAGCACTGGCTCGAGCAGACCGGCATCGACGGTTTCAACCTCACCTATGCCGTACAACCGGACGACCTGGCCAACGTCGTCGAACTGCTGGTACCGGAGCTTCAGCGCCGTGGTCGCTACCCACTGGGCTACGCCGACGGCACCTTGCGCAACAAGCTTTTCGGCCACGGCGACCGCCTGCCGGAGGCCCACGCGGGGCGCCAGGTTCGCATTCAGTAACTGAATGTCGAGTATTTCAACATTTAATTTGTGGATGATGCGGGCTGCCCCCTATGCTGTCCGCACATCCCCTGCACGCACCGGCCGGTGTGGTCCAAGGCACGGGGAGAGAACAACAAGTCGAGACCGCTCATGTCGAACCACTCCTACTTCGCCCCCCACGGTGGGCACCCAGCTCAGACCGAGCTGCTGACTGACCGTGCCATGTTCACCGAAGCCTATGCCGTCATCCCCAAAGGCGTGATGCGTGACATCGTCACCAGCCACCTGCCGTTCTGGGACAAGATGCGCATGTGGGTCATCGCCCGCCCGCTGACCGGTTTCGCCGAAACCTTCTCGCAGTACATCGTCGAAGTGGCTCCGGAAGGCGGCAGCGAGCGCCCTGAGCTGGACCCGAATGCCGAAGCCGTGGTGTTCATCGTCGAAGGCGAGCTGGACATCACCGTCGAAGGCAAGCACCACACCCTGACCCCGGGCGGCTATGCCTTCCTGGCCCCGGGCGCCGAATGGAGCCTGCGCAACAACAGCAAGGCCAACGTCACCTTCCACTGGCTGCGCAAGCACTACCAGAAGGTCGAAGGCCTGGCCGTGCCTGAGTCGTTCGTCACCCACCGCGACAACGCCACCGTCATCGAAATGCCAGGTACCGAAGGCCGTTGGGTCACCACCCGCTTCGTCGACATGGCCGACATGCGTCACGACATGCACGTCAACATCGTCACCTTCCAGCCGGGCGGCGTGATTCCGTTTGCTGAAACCCACGTCATGGAACACGGCCTGTATGTGCTGGAAGGCAAGGCGGTGTACCGCCTGAACCAGGACTGGGTGGAAGTGGAAGCCGGCGACTTCATGTGGCTGCGCGCCTTCTGCCCGCAGGCTTGCTACGCCGGTGGCCCAGGCAAGTTCAGCTACCTGCTGTACAAGGACGTCAACCGCCATGTGCACCTGACCCTCAATCCACAGCGTTGAGTTCAGGCTGATGCCCGAAAGCCCGCCACCTGGCGGGCTTTCTGTTTGCCGCTCATACTGAAAAACCCTGCCTCCATGCGCGGTACTCGCCATGAACCGCTGCCTGATACTTGCCGTACTGCTTGTTTCCACCGCCAGCCTGGCGGCTGACGACTGGAAGATTGCCTACGACCGCGAAGGTATCCGCGTGTACCTCAGTGGCGTGGCCGATTCGCCCTACCAGCAGTTCCGCGGCGTCAGCACCATGAAGGCCAGCGTACGCACCCTCACCGACCTGCAGGAAAACCTGCGGGTGGCGTGCAAATGGCTTTACGCCTGCGAGCAGATGCGCTTGCTGGGCGTGGATGGCGACAGCACCTGGGTCTACCTGACCACCAACCTGCCATGGCCGACCCTGCCGCGCGACATCATTCTCAAGGTTCGCACCGAGCGCCTGGATGACGGCACCCTGGTGCGGCACCTGAGCGCCGAACCGGGCCGCTTGCCCGAAGAACCCGGGTTGATCCGCGTTCAGCGCCTGTCGGGCGAATGGATCATGAAGCCGCTCGGCGAGCGAGAAACCGAAGTCACCTATCAGTTGCAGGCAGATCCTGCCGGGGACGTACCGGGCTGGCTGGCCAACCGCTTCGTCGTCGATGCCCCGGTGGTGACGCTGCGAACCTTGCGTGCGGTAGCCGAACGCCAGCCGTAAGGGCCTTACGTCCCTTGCAGAATTTATGCAATTCAAATCCATGACCGCATGCCATCACACCGGCGCTTGTTTAACTACTTCTTATAGCTATTGAATTCCATGCTCGCCTCCTGAATTTCATAACCGCCTTCACTGACTGCATTGAACGTTGCCGTAAATTTTTCTTTTCGTTCAAATGTCAATTTTCCGCGCCAGTCATTCATTATCATTTGGTCTAACACACCTGATAACACAACACCTTCCTTTCCGCTCAGCTTCTCGTCGAAAGTAATAATTTCATGAGTGCCGTCGTCATAATTGTTGGGAATATTAAGTACCAACCATGAGTGCTTTCGGATTATGTTGCCTACCAGCTGAATGTGGCCCGCATTATACTCATAGTCAATGAACGCATCTGCCCCCTCATGAGTCTCATATGCTTCATTCGGTCGCTTCCAGGTAACAGTGAACCACTGCTCTTCTTTAGCCCCTGCTTGCTGCCTTGCCTCTTCGTTAAGTTTCAAACCTGCACATTCAAAAATATTCATGCCACTACCTCGTTTCTGGCCAAAGCCATTCTTTAGCCGCACTCACAAATTAAAAAGGACAAAGCAATCGTACAACTAGCAGGACTACGAGTTGCACGTTGGGTGGGTTCATCTTTTTGCTCGAGTGCGCGACAAAACTTTGAACTCAATCAATTTCACCGACGGCGGCTTTCTCTAAAACCCTTGATCAACCAGCGTTCAAGCCAAAGCGTCCTTACCCTGAGTGAAGTGTTGAAGCCCCACGGCATCATTCAAGCCGCCTTACACGGGCATGGCGTGGCGTTGGGTGGGGGCGCATGCTCGATAACCTGCTGGCCTCGGACGAGCTGGTGCGATCGACTTGCCCGGGCCGTCTACCCCGACCAGCTTCAGTTCCAACGTCTGTGCGGCCTGGACGAGACCGGTCGAGGCCAGCACTGCGCTGAAGACCCGTGCTTTCACGTCGTTTCTCTATGGGTTGGGATAAGCAGGTATCGTACCCACGTGACTTTTGGGACTGCGCACCTTGCCAGGCATCCCATCCAGCCACAGACTCAAGCACTTCGCTAGCCGCCCGGAGCCCGTTCGCGTGTCCCTCAAAGCCCTGCGCACCCTGGTGACCATCGCCCGCCACGGCACGTTCGCCCGTGCCGCCGACCTACTCAGCCTCACCCCTTCGGCCGTGAGCCTGCACATCAAGACCCTCGAAGACGAACTCAAGGTCGCGCTGTTCGACCGCAGCCGCCGCCAGGTGGTGCTGACCGAGGCTGGGCAACTGGCTGTGGCGCGGGCCGAGCACATACTCGGCGCCTACGACGAACTGGCCGATGCCCTGGCCAGCGGCCCGAGCCTGCGTGGCCGGCTGCGTCTGGGGGCGATTCACACGGTCCTGGCCCGACGCCTGCCCAAGGCCCTGGTGTGGCTCAAGGCGCACTATCCGGAACTGCACATCAGCGTCAACTCGGGGATGTCGGCGGAGCTGGCACGGCGTGTCGAAGATGGCGAGCTGGATGCGGCGATCACCACCGAGCCGATCAGCCCCTACCCGCAAAGCCTGGATTTCACGCCCCTGTTCGAAGACCGCTTCTGGGCCATCGCCCACCCCGACCTGGCTGGCCAGAGCCTGCCACAGCTGCTCGCCAGCCAGCCGTTCCTGCGCTTCGACAAACGTGCTTGGGCCGGACGTCAGATTGAGCAGGAGCTGCGCCGCCAGCATTTGCAGGTCAGCGAACAGATGGAGCTGGACAGCCAGGAAGCGCTGGCGCGCATGGCGGTGATGGGGCTGGGTGTGGCGATCATTCCCATGGCCGATGACGACCTGCAGCGCCTGCCACCCGCCACCTGCCTGCCGTTTGGCGAGCCTCAGCTGGTGCGGCGGGTGGTGCTGCTGGAACACCAAAAAAGTCAGCGGCGCCACCTGAGTGCGGTACTGAAGACTGCCATGGACGCCTGAATGTACAGTTTTTCTCAACAGTCGCTGCAGAAATCAACGTTTTTCCCGTTCGGTCAGCCACGCTAACCTGTGCCCGTACCCGACCACGGAATGACACCCATGCTCCACCTGCTGCTGACCACCCTGGTGCCTATCATCCTGCTGATCGCCCTGGGCACCTTCCTGCGGGTCCGTGGTTTTCTCGCCGAGTCGTTCTGGCCCGGCGCCGAACGCCTGAGCTACTACGTGCTGCTGCCCTCACTATTCCTGCATGGCCTGGCCACGGCCAACCTCGAGGGCGTACCGGTGCTGGGCATGGTTGGCGTGCTGATGCTTTCGACCTTGCTGGGTGCCGTGCTGCTGGTGCTTTACCAGGGTGCAGTGAACCATGAAGGCGCCGACTTTACCTCGGTGTTCCAGGGCGGCGTGCGCTTCAACAACTACATCGGCGCCACCCTCGCCGCCGGCATCTACGGCAGCGCCGGGATTGCCCTGGCAGCGGTGGCCAACGCCGCCATCGTGCCCTTGGTCAACCTGCTCTGCGTGCTGGTGTTCGCCCGCTTCAGCGCGCGCCACAGTTCGCCAGCGACGGTGCTGCGGGCCATCTTCGCCAACCCGCTGATCGTCGGTTGCGCCGGGGGGCTGTTGCTGCGGGTCACCGGCCTGGGCCTGCCGGCTGGCCTGGAGCCAACGGTCAAGGCGCTGGGCCAGGCCGCCCTGCCCCTGGGCCTGCTGTGCGTGGGTGCCGCGCTCGGCGGAGCCAGCCTCGGCCAGCAAGTGCGCCCACTGCTGGCGGCATCGGCGTTCAAGTTCCTGGTCATGCCGCTGACCACCTGGGGCCTGTGCCGCCTGCTTGGGCTGAGCGGCCAGGCGGCGGTCGTGGCGGTGCTGTTCCAGGCCTTGCCAACCGCCTCGTCGTCTTACGTGATGGCGCGCCAGATGGGCGGCAACGCGCCATTGATGGCGACCATCATCGCCCTGCAGACCGTGGTCGCAGCCGTGACGTTGCCCTTGGTGCTGATGCTTGCACTGAAGTGAATCCGCTTGGCTAGACTGTGAATCACCCCACCGTTGGAAACTCGACCATGCGCCTCTCGTGGATGGTGATCTGCTTGACTTCGGCCCTGCTCGCAGGCCCCTTGCATGCCGCCGAAAGTGCCAAGGCCGCCGTGGCCGAAGACAAGGCCGAAAAGCTTGAGAAAAAGGTGGTGGAGGATGCCCCACCGCCGAAAAAAGCGGAAACCATCACCCCAGTCGAGGTGCAGGCGGTGGACCCGGCAGGCCAGGCGCCAATGGACGACAGTATCACCTGCCTGGCCCGCACCATCTATTGGGAAGCCAAAGGCGCCGATGCCCAGGACATGAGCGCGGTGGCCAGCGTGGTGCTCAACCGGTTGGGCCATGAAGGCTTCCCCGATACCATCTGCGGCGTGGTCAAGCAGGGCGTTGAAACCAAAGCCTGCCAGTTTTCCTGGTGGTGTGACGGGCGCTCCGACCAGGTCGAGGAAGCACAACGCTACGACGTGGCCAAGGAAATCGCGCGCAAGGCACTGAACCAGCAGTTGAAGGACCCGACCGGGGGCGCCTTGTATTTCCATGACCGCAACGTGCACCCGGACTGGGCCAAGGCCTATCGCAAAACCGCCGAGACCCGGCACTTTCTGTTCTACAAGCCGAACCAGGCGCTGGCGCGTTGACAGGCCATCGCACTTTTCTGGCGTTCACCGGTCTACTCCCTCTTTTGCCGCCCGCAAGTCATTGCTGGCGTTTTCTTTGCTTTGCACGAGAGTGGGCCAAACGCCTTGCGCTTGTGTAGGATGAGCAGCGCATACCAAGACGCTGCCAGTCACAGGGAGATCCACATGCGCGTCCTGTCATCCGTTGCCGCCTTGTCGCTGGGCCTGGTCTTGTCGACCGGAGCCCTGGCCGTCACCGGCGAAGAGGCGCAGCTGATCGATTCGATCAATATCTACCGCAGCCAGGCCCAGCGCTGCGGTGACCAGGTGTCGGTGGAACTGCCGCCGCTCAACAGCGACACGCGCCTGGCCCTGTCGCCGGAGGGCACTCGCGACCTGCAGCAGGCCATGAGCCGCGCAGCCTACCCCATGGTCAACGTCCAGGCCATCAGCCTCTCTGGCCCACGTGATGCGAATGCGGCCATGAACGCCATCAAAGAGAGCTTCTGCCAGGTGGTGCTCGACCCGCAGTTCGTCGACATCGGCGTCAGCCAGGAAGGCCGCGACTGGCGCATCGTGCTTGCCCGGCCCTTGCTCAGCGGGCGCCTGGGCGATTGGCAGGCCGAAGGGCAGAAGCTGCTGCAGGCCATCAACAGTGCGCGCAAGGCGCCACACCAGTGCGGTGGCCAGCCATTCCCCGCAGCGCCAGCGTTGAGCTGGAATGCAGCATTGGCGGGCGTGGCGGCCAATCATACGCGGGCCATGGCCAACCAGAACTTCTTCGACCATATCGACAAGGACGGGCGCACGCCGGGCGACCGGGCCGAGCTGGCCGGATATCTGTATCGGCAGATTGGCGAAAACATCGCCGCCGGCCGCGACACGGCGCAGAAGGTGGTGGATGGCTGGCTGGACAGCCCAGGCCATTGCGCCACCCTGATGAACGCGGACTTCCGCGAAATGGGCGCGGCCTATGCAGTGGACCCGAAGAGCGATGCGGGCATCTACTGGACCGGTTTGTTCGGCACACCGCAGTGACCCTGTAGGAGCGGCCCTTTCGCGACACAAGGCCGCTCCTACACGGTGCGTGTAGCACGTGTGCGCAGCGCCAATGCTGTGCAGCCAAACCGCCGCTTCACGCATTTGCCCAGGTAGCTGGCATCCCCCAAACCGACCTCATCGGCGATCTGCGCCAGGCTGTGGCTGGCGTTGAGCAATCGCCAGCGCGCCTGCTGCAAGCGCATTTCCAGCCACCAGGCCTTGGCGCTCATGCCGTGGCTGGCCTGGAATTGCCGGTCCAGTTGCCGGCGGCTGATGCCCAGCTCGCCCGCCAGCTGTTCGATCGACCAACGCGCCGCCAGGTGATGACGCATCAGTGCCAGCACGCGCTGCACCTGGCGCCCCTGCCCCGCACCGGTTTCCAGCGAACGCAGGGCATGGCGACTGTCACGCGACTCGTCGACCAGCATGTCGGCCAGCCCCTTGAGCGCCCGGGCCCGTCCGCACGCGCCCGCCAGCAGTTCCACCGCCAGGTCGATGGCTGCCGTGCCGCCGGCACAGGTGATGCGTGCGCCATCCATGTAGTACAACTGCTCGCGCAACAGCTGCAGATGCGGGAAGGATGCCCGGAACTCCGCCTCATGGCGCCAGTGCACCACGACTTTGTGCCCGTCCAGCAGGCCGCAGGCGGCCAGCAGGAAGGCGGCGTTGTCGATGGCGACCAGTTTCACCCCCGCCTTGGCCGCACGCTTGAGCAGGCGCTGGTAATGGGGTGCCAATGCGGCAGTGGCCTCGGCATTGCGGCTACCGAACAGCACCAGGTAGTCGTAGTCATCCCACTGCAACTGCTCGGCAATGGCCTGCACCTGCATCACCGCGCCACTGCTCGACGGTACTGGCTCACCCGTGAGGCTGGCCAGGGTCCAGCTGCAGTAGCGCTGCTGGCTGTAGTCCTCGTCGTCGGCGCTGAAGCGCAGTTTGTCGAGAAACCCACCGAATGGCAGCAAGGCGAAATCTGGCAACGGCAAGATCAGCAGGCGGATATCAGGGGTCATGTAAACTCGTCCAGAAAACACCATGAAATGTCCAGATCATACCCTGCGCTTGCAGCGCCGTCGCATAGACTGGCCGCTCGTGAATTCCGAAGGCACCCACCATGGCTCTGGATACCTGGCTCATCTACCTGCTGGCGAGCATCGGCCTGTCGCTGACCCCTGGCCCGAACAGTCTGCTCGCCCTGACCCACGGCGCGCTGTACGGCGCGCGCCGCACACTGTTCACCATCCTCGGCGGGGTGTTCGGCTTCAGTGCGCTGATTGCCCTGGCGATGTTCGGGCTGACGGCGTTGCTGCAGACCTCGGCTTCGGTGCTGACCGTGCTCAAGTGGGTGGGCGGGGCCTACCTGGTCTGGCTGGGCATCCAGCTCTGGCGCAGCCCTGCCCTGCAGCTGGAAGTGACCGAGCGCGCAGCCCGCCTGAGCAATCCGGGGATGTTCCGCCAAGGCCTGCTGTCTGCGATCGCCAACCCCAAGGTGCTGTTGTTCTACGGTGCCTTCCTGCCGCAGTTCATCGACCCACAGCGTGGGCTGTTGCTGCAGTTCGTGATCATGGCAGCGACCTTTGCCAGCGTGGAGTGCGTGGTCGAATACGTGCTGGCGCGCCTGGCGTTTCGTATCCGGCCATGGCTGGCAAAGGGTGGCAAGGGATTCAATCGCTGCTGCGCGAGCCTGTTCGCGTTGATTGGCGTGGCCTTGCCGCTGGGCCGGTAGTATCGCTGGCTGCCGCGCTCCTGTGGCAGCCGGCTTGCCGGCGAAAGGGGCGCCAGGCGCCCCCTTTCAAGCGCGCCGCGAAACCGACAGGAAGAACACCAGCGCCATGCCCGGCAATGCCGCCCCCACCAGTGCCACACCGTGCCACCCCTGTTGGGCAAACACCGCACTGGCCACCGCCGAGCCCGCTGCCCCGCCAAGGAAAATGCTGGTCATGTACAGCGCATTCAGCCGCCCGCGGCTGGCCGGGTCCAGTGCATACACCTCACGCTGGCCAATCACCATGTTCATCTGCACCGCAAAATCCAGCAGTACCCCGGTCAGCCCCAGGCCGATCACGCTGTAACCGGGCGTGGTCAGCCCCAGCAGCAGTGCCACCGGTGCCAACACCAGCGCCAGCAACGAACCGACACGGGCATGGCCGGCGTCGGCCAGGCGGCCCGCGATCGGTGCGGCGATGGCGCCAACGGCACCGACCAGGGCAAACAAGGCGATCTGGCTCTGCGACAGGCCATGCTCGCTGGCCAGGGCCAGCGGCACCGCGGTCCAGTAGAGGCTGAACGCCGCAAACATCAACGCCTGGTACAGCGAGCGCTGACGCAGCACCGGGTGCTGACGCAGCAGTGCAACCAACGACAGCATCAGGCCGGCATAACTCGCCTTGTGCTCAGGCACCCGGCGCGGCAGCGTCAGCGCCAGCAACAGGATGATTGCCAGCATCAGGCCGGCAGCGCCGATGAACACCGTGCGCCAGCCAAAGTGGTCGGCAACCAGGCTCGACATCGGCCGCGCCAGCAGAATGCCCAGCAGCAGGCCGCCCATGATGTTGCCGACCACCCGCCCGCGTTCCTGCTCAGGCGCCAGGTGCGCGGCCAATGGGATGAGCATCTGCACAGCCACCGAACTGAAACCGATCAGCAAGGCATAGGCCAGGAACAGCTGCCCCTGGCCACTGCTGCTGGTGCCTGCCAGCAGCAGGCTGACGCAGGCCAGCACGGCGGTGATGATCATCAACCGGCGGTTTTCCACCAGGTCGGCCAGTGGCACCAGCAACAGCAGGCCCAGTGCGTAACCCAGCTGGGTCAGCGACACGATCAGGCTGGCGCGCTCGGTGGACAGGCCCAGGTCCGGGGCGATCAGCCCGACGATGGGCTGCGCGTAATAGATATTGGCGACGATCGCGCCGCAGCAGAATGCCAGCAGCGCGACCAGGGCACGGCTCAGGCTGGCATGGGCTGGCTGGGCAGCAGCAAGGGAGGAATTCATGCGAGGTACCTCGGCATCGGGTTGGAATATGCCTGGCACCTTACCGAGCGCTTGCCGCTGCGTGAATCCGGCAGTGGCGCAACGGGGCTTTGCGCCAGGCGCAACGCTGGGGATCAGGGGTTGAGCAGGCCTTCGCAAAAGCCGATGAACGCGTTGACCCGCCGAGAGCCGCGATGGTTGGGCAAGTACAAGGCATTGATGCTGTCGTTGGCGGTACCGGGGCTGACCTGCCACTGCGCGAACAACCGCTGCAGACGCCCGGCCGCGACATCCTCGCGCACCAGCCAATCAGCCAGCAAGGCGATACCGCTACCGGCCAGCGCCGCTTCGCGCAACAGGTCGGCGTTGGCGCTGCGCAGCGGCCCGCTCACTTCCAGTTCCAGCACCTCATCCGCGCGTTGCAGGCGCCAGGCGCGCGCCTTCTGCCCATAGCGAAAACGCAGGCAGGCCTGCTGCAGCAACTGCTCGGGGTGCAGCAGCGCGTCACGCTTGGCCAGGTAGTCCGGGCTTGCCACCAGCCAGCGCTGGAAGCGGCCCAGTTGCCGGCACACCAGTTCGTCGTTCGGTGACGGGTCGCCGAGGCGAATGGACAGATCGTAGCGGCCGTCGAGCAGGTCATCGAGCCGGTCGCTCATGTCGATGTCCAGCTCCAGCGACGGGTAACGGGCCAGGAATGGCCCCAGGTGCGGTGCGATCACCCGCCGGCCGAACTCCACCGGCAGGCACAGGCGCAGCACGCCGACTGGCTCATCGCCGCGGTCGGCGACGCTGGCGTCTGCCTCCTCCAGCGCGTCGAAGATTTCTCTGGCGCGCGCATAGTAACGTGCGCCCGCTTCGGTCAGGCTGACCTGGCGTGTGGAGCGATTGAGCAGGGTCGTACCGAGTTCCGACTCCAGCGCATCGACCAGGCGCGTCACCGACGAGGTAGCCACGCCAAGCCGACGCGCCGCTGCGGAAAAGCCTTGTGCATCGACTGTCGCGGTGAACATCTGCATCGCCAGGAGCTTGTCCATAGCTACTCCAATTTTCAGATTTCGGAACACTCCTACAATCCACAAGGCGGGTCAAGAAGCGCGCAACAGAGCGATCAGGTCCATAGTGGAAGCACCTCCATCAGCGCGAGAATTTCCCATGACCATTACCAATCTGCTCAATGCCCTGCCCCATTGCGACCCGGCCGCTGGCGAGCGGGTCGATGAACTGCTGCAGCGACCTGGCCTGCGCATCGAACGCATCGTGTCCTGCGGCCAGGCCAGTCCGCCCGGTTTCTGGTACGACCAGGCCGAAGGCGAATGGATCATGTTGTTGGCCGGCAGCGCAGGGCTGCGCCTGGAGCATGAGGACTACACCCGCTTGCTGGCCCCGGGCGACTGCCTGGACATTCCGGCGCATTGCCGGCACCGCGTGGAATGGACTGCAAAGGGGCAGCCGACCATCTGGCTTGCCGTGTTTCATGGCATCGACACACCCTGGCCGAGCCATTGAAACACCCATCGTTCATGCTACAAAAGTCTAAGCCGTCACATGCACATGCCTCCTAAACACTGCGTTTACTGCAATTTTCAGAACGTGTCCTAGACTTTTAGTCGCATATTCGCAAGTTCAGCCCTGCGACAATCAGCCTCAGAAAATTATGTACCAACTTGTTAATTAGCAAGCTAAGGGCTTAAACTGCGCACATTCCACCTGCTGAGATCCCTGGCATGAACGAAACACCGCGCGCCTCTGGCGCTACAAAAATCATTCTGGTCGGCTTGGGCGTGATCGTCGCCCTGCTCGGCCTGCTCCTGGCTGCTGGCGGCGTCAAGCTCGCTGGCCTGGGCGGTTCCTGGTACTTCCTGATCGGCGGCCTGGCCATGGCCATCGCCGGCATTCTCATCGCTCGCCGCAAGCAGGCCGGCGCCTGGCTGTATGCGGCGTTTCTGGTCGGTACTGCGATCTGGGCTGTGAGCGACGCCGGCCTGGTGTTCTGGCCACTGTTCTCGCGCCTGTTCATGTTCGGCGCGATCGGCATGGTGGTGGCGCTGGTCTACCCGATGCTGGCCCGTGCCAATGGCGCCAGCGCCGGCCGTGGTGCCTACGGCATCGCCGGCGTGCTGGCCGTGGCGCTGGTGATCGCCGTCGGCAACATGTTCGTCGCGCACCCAAGCGTTGCTCCAACCGGCAAAGGCCCGGGCATGACCCCGGTCGAAGCCGGCAAGGAGCAGAAGGACTGGGCCCACTACGGCAACACCGAAGGTGGCAGCCGCTTCGCCGCGCTGGACCAGATCAACCGCGACAACGTCAACAAGCTCAAGGTGGCCTGGACCTACCACACCGGTGACGTCGCCATCAGTGACGGCAACGGTGCCGAAGACCAGCTGACCCCGCTGCAAATCGGCAACAAGGTGTTCATCTGCACCCCGCACAACAACTTGATCGCCCTTGACGCCGACACCGGCAAAGAGCTGTGGAAGAACGCAATCAACGCGCAGTCCAAGGTCTGGCAGCGTTGCCGTGGCATGGCCTACTTCGACGCCACCGCCGCGATCGCCCAGCCGACCCAGCCGAACAGCTCGCCTGTCACCAGCGTCAGCGTCGCAGCCGGTGCCAACTGCCAGCGTCGTCTGCTGACCAACACCATCGACGGCCGCCTGATTGCCGTCGACGCCGACAACGGCGAGTTCTGCCAGGGCTTCGGCAACAATGGCCAGGTCGACCTCAAGGCCGGCCTGGGTGACGTGCCGGACTCCTACTACCAGCTGTCCTCCGCGCCATTGATGGCCGGCACCACCGTTGTAGTTGGCGGCCGTGTCGCCGACAACGTCCAGACCGACATGCCTGGCGGCGTGATCCGTGGTTTCGACGTGATCACCGGTGAAATGCGCTGGGCCTTCGACCCGGGCAACCCGGAAGACCGCAAGGCGCCAGAAGGCGACAGCACCTATGTGCGCAGCACCCCGAACAGCTGGGCACCGATGTCCTACGACCCGGCGATGAACACCGTGTTCCTGCCAATGGGCTCGTCGTCCACCGACATCTACGGTGTTGAACGCAGCAAGCTGGACCACACCTACGGCGCGTCCGTGCTGGCGCTGGACGCCACCACCGGCAACCAGAAGTGGGTCTTCCAGACCGTGCACAACGACCTCTGGGACTTCGACCTGCCGATGCAGCCAAGCCTGATCGACTTCACCAAGGACGACGGCAAGTCCGTGCCTGCGGTGGTGATCGGCACCAAGGCCGGGCAGATCTACGTGCTCGACCGTGCTACCGGCAAACCATTGACCCAGGTCGACGAAGTACCGGTCAAGGCGAGCAACATCCCCAACGAGCCGTACTCCCCGACCCAGCCCAAATCGGTAGGCATGCCACAGATCGGCGCGCAGACCCTGAGCGAATCGGACATGTGGGGTGCCACGCCGTATGACCAGCTGCTGTGCCGTATCGACTTCAAGAAGATGCGCTACGACGGCCTGTACACCGCGCCGGGTACCGACCTGTCGCTGAGCTTCCCGGGTTCGCTGGGTGGCATGAACTGGGGCAGCATCTCCACTGACCCGGTACATGGTTTCATCTTCGTCAACGACATGCGCCTGGGCCTGTGGATCCAGATGATCCCGTCGCAGAACAAAGGCGACGCCGCTTCCGGCGGTGAAGCGCTGAACACCGGCATGGGCGCCGTACCGCTCAAGGGCACCCCGTATGCCGTGAACAAGAACCGCTTCCTGTCGGTTGCTGGCATTCCTTGCCAGGCTCCGCCATTCGGCACCCTGACCGCCATCGACATGAAGTCGCGCCAGGTCGCCTGGCAGGTACCGGTCGGTACCGTGGAAGACACAGGTCCCCTGGGCATCCGCATGCACCTGCCGATCAAGATCGGCCTGCCGACCCTCGGCGGCACCCTGTCGACCCAAGGCGGCCTGGTGTTCATCGCCGGTACCCAGGACTTCTACCTGCGCGCCTACGACAGCAGCAACGGTAACGAAATCTGGAAAGCCCGCCTGCCAGTGGGCAGCCAGGGTGGCCCGATGACCTACGTTTCGCCGAAAACCGGCAAGCAGTACGTGGTGATCACCGCTGGCGGTGCGCGCCAGTCGACTGATCGTGGCGACTATGTGATTTCTTACGCGCTGCCGTAAACCGCGTCGCTTCTGCAACGACCAGGCCCGCCCCCATCGATCCATGTGGGGGCGGGCCTGATCGCGAGTGGGCCCTGAACAACAACACGAGACACAGCAATGCCATCCGCTATCCGTATCACTCCAACCCTGCTCCTGGCCCTGGCCAGCACCCCTGCCCTGGCCGACGGCGACCTGCTCAACCGCAGCACCATGACCGGTGACTGGGGCGGCCTGCGTCACCAGCTCGAAGAAGACGGCGTCAAGATCACCGGCGACTACAGCGGCGAAACCGCCTACAACACCCACGGTGGCCTGCACCGTTCGGCGCGCTACTCGCAGAACATCAAGCTCGGTGCACAGTTCGACCTGTCGAAACTGTACGGCCTGGAAAACGGCGGCAAGGTCCAGTTGACCATCAACGACCGCCGCGGCAACAGTGCCTCGGAAGACCTGGTCGGCAACCGCCTGCCGATCCAGGAAAACTACGGTGGCCTGTACACCCGCCTGACCGAACTGAGCTACGAGCGCACCCTGTTCACCCCGGCACTCAACGTCAAGCTTGGCTACATGGCCATGGGCAACGACCTCGGCGGCCTGGACAGCGGCATCCTGTGCAACTTCATGAACGCCGGCTTCTGCGGCCACCCGCTGAACATGTCCGGCGGCAGCGGCTGGACCAACTACCCCAACGCCCACCTCGGCGTGCGCGTCAAATACGACCTGTGGCCGTCCTGGCAGCTGCGCGTGGCGGCGTTCAACGTCGACCCGGAAAGCAACGGCAACTCCAGCCGCGCCTGGCACCTGGGGCCCAAGCACACCACCGGTACCGTGGTGCCTGTGGAGCTGGTGTACAAGCTGCAGGGCGAACTGCCAGGCGAGTACAAGCTGGGTTACTACTACGACAGCTCCGACGTGAAACGCGTCGACAGTAGCAAGGAAGTATCCGGTCGCGGCGGCCACTACCTGCTGGTCGATCAGGCGGTATGGAATGACGCCGGCTCGCCGGGCCGTAGCCTGCACGCCTTCGGCCAGTACTCGGCCGCGAGCGAGGCTGCTTCGCCGTTCACCAAGTGGTATGGCGCCGGTGTGGTGCTGTACAAGCCGTTCGAAGGCCGCCCGCGCGATACCGTGGCCCTGGGTTATGGCCGCGCCGTGCCGAACCCGCGCAGCCGCGATGTGCTGGAAGACGCCGCCTTCAACGCCGGGCAGCAGTTCCCCAACATCGACAATGCCGAGCAGCTGATCGAACTGAGCTATGGCTACCAGGCCACGCCGTGGCTGAACCTGCGCCCGGATGTGCAATACATCATCGAGCCAGGTGCGTTCTCCGGCAAAGACATCGACAACGCGCTGGTGGTGGGCCTGCAGGTCAAGGCTACCTTCTAAAACTGCCGGGGCCGCTCTGCGGCCCCTTCGCGGATAAATCCGCTCCTACAGGTACGGCACGGCCCGCAAGGGCGGTGATATACCCGCTCAGGCATGCCTGAGGTAATCCACCAGCCTCTCCAACATCGCATCACAGCCCTGCAGCTGCTCGACGCTGACGAACTCGTCCGGCTTGTGCCCCTGGTCCATGCTGCCTGGCCCACACACCACAGTGGGTATGCCAGCCTGGTCGAACAAACCGCCTTCGGTGCCAAACGCCACGGTACCGAAATCATCCGAGCCACTGAGCAAGGCCACCAACCGCGCGGCTTCGCTGTCAGCTGGCGTGGCCAGCCCTGGATACGCACTGAGCGGTTGCAGGCGAATTGCACTGGCCGCGTTGACCTTGCGCATGCGCGGCAGCAACTCGGCCTCGGCGTAGGTCTGCAACTGGTCGGCCACGGCTTGTGCTTCGTACCCCGGCAAGGCGCGCACTTCGAAATCGAATGCGCATTCCTCCGGCACGATGTTCAGTGCCCTGCCGCCTTTGATCACCCCGGTCTGCACCGTGGAGAACGGCGGGTCGAAGCGCTCGTCATGATGCGCCGGCAAGGCCAGCGCCTCACCGATCTCGCCCAGCTTGCCGATCAGTTTTGCGGCGTACTCGATGGCATTTACCCCGTAAGGGGCGTACGCCGAGTGGCACGCTGCGCCATGTACTTCGCAACGCATCGCCAGCTTGCCCTTGTGGCCAAGCACCGGCTTGAGTTCGGTGGGCTCGCCGATCAGGCACAGCCGCGGCTTGTGCGGGCGCTGCTGCAGTGCGGCCAGCATCGAGCGCACGCCCAGGCAGCCGACTTCCTCGTCATAGGAGAACGCCAGGTGCACCGGCAGGCGCAGCGGTTGCGCAAGGAACGCCGGCACCGCAGCGAGCACCGAGGCAATGAAACCCTTCATGTCAGCCGTGCCGCGGCCATACAGGCGCCCATCGCGCTCGGTCAGGGCAAAAGGCGGCAGCGTCCAGGCCTGGCCTTCCACCGGCACCACATCGGTGTGCCCGGACAGCACCACACCGCCGACATCCTGGGGGCCGATGGTGGCGAACAGGTTGGCTTTGGTGCCTTCCGGGTTGTGGAACAGCTCGCACTCCACGCCAAACCCGGTCAGGTAGTCGCGGATGAAACCGATCAGTTCGAGGTTGGAATCGCGGCTGACCGTGGCAAAGCCGATCAGCCGCTCCAGCAAGGTGCGGCTGCTGAATTCACTCATCGCCCGGCACCCCGTAGCTCGGCGCGGCGGTCGGGTCGAGGGCGCGGGTGACATAGTCCTGCATCTGCGGGCGGTACGCCTGCCACAGGCCATCGAGCACGCCGATCGGGTCTTCCTCAGCCCAGTCGACACGCAGGTCAACTAGTGGCCAGGTCAGCTCGCCGGCGATCTTCAGCGCCGCCGAGTGCACCGGGCCGGCTTCGCCACCGGCCGCCATCGCCGCATGCATCGCCGCCAGCAGGCGGTCAGCCAGATGCCCGCCGGCCTGTTCGAAAGCCTGCACCATGGCCTCGATCACCTGCAGCGAGGACAACAGGTTGCCAGCGGCCGCACATTGCTCACCCGCCACGGCGTTATGCACGCCCAGCGCCTCCTTGCCGGTGAACAGCGCCACCTGGCCCTGGCTGTCGATTACCGTGACCTGGCGATACTCGCTCCAGCCATTGGCGCTGAGTACCCGGTCCAGCGCGGCGGCTGGCGGCAACTGGCCCTGCTCCAGGGCATCGAGGATCTGCGGGCCGAGTGCCGGCAAGGTGATGTTCTGGGTGGACACGGCACCGACACCGGCACGTACCCAGGGGCAGCGGGCGCCCACGGCGATGCTCGACGAGCTGATGGCAATACCGACCTGGCCGGTTTCCTGGCAGCGACCGATGATGGAGAAGGTCATGGTGGAGCTCCTGTTGTTCTGTGCGATGCCCAGCATTCTGGGCGGAACCTTCAGGGCCACGAAACCAACATTTTCCTGTGCCTTGAACAGGAAAAAACTAAGGCCCGCCAATACACCTGGAAAAGCCCTGAGAACCCCAGTCAAGCCCTTGCAAATCGGGGCCTTCGCCGTTTTATCGGCAAGCCCCAGCTAAATACTATTTTCGCGAATTTCCAGGCGTCCCTAGTCTGGCCCCAGGCAACGGCGGTCCTCCAAACCGACCTGACAAAAACCGCCTGAACAAGGGCTCGGACATGACACTGAACAACATCGAAATCGACACCCTCGTGGTTGGCGCCGGCCAGGCCGGCGTGGCCATGAGCGAACACCTGAACAAGCTTGGCGTGCCGCACCTGGTACTGGAGCGCAAGCGCATCGCCGAGGCCTGGCGCACCGGCCGCTGGGATTCGCTGGTGGCCAACGGCCCGGTCTGGCACGACCGCTTCCCGGGGCTGGAATTCAACCTCGACGCCGACGCCTTCGCTGGCAAGGACCAGGTCGCCGACTACTTCGAACAGTACGTTCGCAAGTACAACCTGCCGGTACGCACCGGCATCGAAGTGAAGAAGGTGGTGCGCAACGCCGACCGCCCCGGCTTCACCATCGAAACCAACGAAGGCGTGATCCGCGCCAACCGCGTGGTGGCCGCCACCGGCCCGTTCCAGAAGCCGGTCATCCCGGCCATCGCGCCGAAAGACGCCAACCTGCACCAGATCCACTCTGCTGCCTACTACAACCCCGAGCAACTGCCTGAAGGCGCCGTGCTGGTAGTGGGCGCCGGTTCCTCCGGTGTGCAGATCGCCGAAGAACTGATGCGCGCCGGGCGCCAGGTGTACCTGTCGGTCGGCGCCCACGACCGACCGCCTCGGGCCTACCGCAACCGCGACTTCTGCTGGTGGCTGGGCGTGCTCGGCGAGTGGGACGCGGAAATCGCCAAGCCGGGCCGCGAGCACGTGACCATCGCCGTCAGTGGCGCCCGTGGCGGCCACACCGTGGACTTCCGCGCCCTCGCCCATCAGGGCATGACCCTGGTTGGGCTGACCCAGTCGTTCGAAAACGGCGTAGCGCGCTTCCAGGACAACCTGGTCGAAAACATCAACCGTGGCGACGAAAACTACCTGGCCCTGCTGGACGCCGCCGATGCCTACATCGAGCGCAACGGCCTGGACCTGCCGCAAGAGCCCGAAGCGCGCAAGCGCCTGGCTGATCCGGAATGCATGGTCAACCCGCTGCAGCAACTGGACCTGGCCCAGGCCGGCGTCACCAGCATCATCTGGGCCACCGGCTACGGTGTCGACTTCAGCTGGCTGCAGGTCGACACCTTCGATGCCAACGGCAAGCCCCAGCACCAGCGCGGCGTAGCCCGCGAGCCAGGCGTGTACTTCCTCGGCCTGCCTTGGCTGTCGCGCCGTGGTTCGTCGTTCATCTGGGGCGTATGGCACGACGCCAAGCACGTCGCCGGCCATATCGCCACGCAACGCACCTACCTGGCCTACCGCGACCGCGAGCAGCGCGAAGCGGATGCCCAACAAGACCACTCGATCAGCAACGTCAGCACCCTCGGAGCCCACTGATGCCTACCCATACTCGCATCCGCATGTTCAACACCAAGGAAACCTACCCCAACCAGACCCTGGACAACGACCTGTGCCAGGCCGTGCGGGCCGGTAACACCATCTACGTGCGCGGCCAGGTCGGCACCGACTTCGAAGGCAAGCTGGTAGGCCTGGGTGACCCTCGGGCGCAGACCGAGCAGGCGATGAAGAACGTCAAGCAACTGCTTGAAGAGGCAGGCTCGGACCTGTCGCACATCGTCAAGACCACCACCTACATCACCGACCCGCGGTTCCGCGAGCCGGTGTACAAGGAAGTGGGCAAATGGCTCAAGGGGGTGTTCCCGATTTCCACCGGGCTGGTGGTGGCCGGTCTGGCCCAGGCCGAGTGGCTGATGGAAATCGATGTGATTGCGGTGGTACCGGATCAGCAGTGATCCTGTGAAAACGCCGGGGGCGCTCTGCGCCCCATTCGCGGGCAAGCCCGCTCCCACAGGTACCGCGCAGACCTAAGGTTCGGCGCAACCCTGTGGGAGCGGGCTTGCCCGCGAAGCATTTTCAGAACTTGGCCAGTTCTTCGCGGCAGAACTCGACGAACAACTGCGCGGGCTTGGTCAGCTGCACCCGCTTCAGGTGCGCCGCCGCCAACCCCGACAACGCCACCGGCTCGGCGATGTCGATCATCACCAGCTTCTGCCCGTCATAGGTGCATTCCGAATGCGGCCGGGTCACCAGCAACGAAAAGCCGAAGCCCTGCCCCACCATCCCGCGCACCATCTCGATCGACGGCGAACTGAAGACGATGTTCGGCGTCAGGCCCATTTCATTGAACAGGCTGACGAAGTAGGTCCGGCTCGGCGCCACGTCCAGCAAGATCATCGGCTCCGGGCACAGGTCGCGCAGCGACACCTGCGCCTGGCCGGCGAAGCGGTGCTTCTCGGGCAGCAGCACGTAAGGCTTCTGCGGCGGCATCAAGGGTTCGGCTTCGATGGTGCCGTCCAGATCATGGTCATACAGAAACGCCAGGTCGAAGGTGCCGGCGGTCAGGCCCTGGATCAGGTCTTGCTGCTCGCCGTCGCGCAGGCGGATGTCCACGCCTGGATAGCGTTCGCGAAAGCCGGCAATCAGCCGCGGCAGGTACAACGGCGCCACGGTCTCGAAGCAACCGATGTCGATCTGCCCGGCCACTGTGTCGTTGTCGGCCAGGGCGTTCTGCTCGAACTCGTGGGCCATCTGCAGCAGCGACTTGGTCTTGGCGTAGAAGCGCTTGCCGCTAGGGGTCAGCGACACCCCTTGGGCGTGGTGGCGGATGAACAGCTGCACGCCGAAGCTTTCCTCCAGGCTCTTGATCGCCGTGGAGATCGACGGCTGGGCGATGTACAGCTGGCGCGAGGCCTCGGCGACGCTGCCGGCCTCGACGGTGGTGACGAAGTATTTGAGTTGTCGCAGGGTGTAGGAAGCCACAGGCACCTCGTTGGCGCCCTGGGCGGGCGCCTTGGTATTTTCCTGTCACTTTACCTTGTGGCCTGATTCAGCGGGCTGCTGGGTGATGAAGGATTTGCCTAAGGCTTGAATACAAAATGGCTGCCCTCTGCGGCTCGTGGCAATCAGTAACTGAAATCATGCCCCAACTGTCCCTGCATCCACTGCAGGAACGTGCGCACCCTGGTCAACTCGGCATGCCCCCGCGGAAACACCAGGTGGTGAGCACTCACCGGGCTTGCCTGGTCGGTACCGAACACCGGCACCAGCTGCCCCCTGGCCACGTAGTCCTGTGACAACAGTGAGCTTTCCAGGGCGAACCCGTAGCCATGGCTGGCCGCCTCCAGGCTCATGTACGAACGGTCGAAGCTCAAGGCGAACGGCGCCTGTGGCAACGATACGCCTTGCTGGGCAAACCACTGCGGCCATTGCACCAGCGCCGACTCGGAGAGAATCAGGTTCTGCCCCAGCAGGTCGGCAGGCTGGTGGATCGGCTGGCGGGCCAGCAACGCCGGCGACGCCAGCACGGTGGCCCGCTCGTA
The DNA here is from genome assembly GCF_044749325.1 of Pseudomonas sp. NPDC089428. Classification (NCBI taxonomy): domain Bacteria; kingdom Pseudomonadati; phylum Pseudomonadota; class Gammaproteobacteria; order Pseudomonadales; family Pseudomonadaceae; genus Pseudomonas; species Pseudomonas sp. NPDC089428. The sequence continues at coordinate 120,526 of NZ_JBIVHT010000013.1, read as the reverse complement.
GCGGATGGTGCGCACCTCCAGGCTCGGCCAGTTGGGGTAGCCATGGCGGATATCGACGTCGATCTGATGGCGGCCAAAGTGCAGCGTTTCATAGGAACACGACAGGTTGATCTGGATATCCGGGTGGCTGGCGCGAAAATGTTCCAGCCGCGGCAACAGCCAGAGCAGGCCGAAGCTCGGCGCCGAATGCAGGCGCAGGCAGTCGAAGCCGACCGCGCTGCCAGCCCGCTCGGTGGCCATGGCCAGGCTCTGCAGAATGCCCGATACCTCGCGCAGGTACTGGTCGCCTGCCGCCGTCAGCGTCACCCCCTTGGCCGTGCGCAGAAACAACGGCCGGCCGATCAGCGCTTCCAGGTTGGCGATCTGATGGCTGACCGCCGACGGTGTCAGGTTGAGCTGTTCGGCGGCGCGCGCGACGTTGCCAAAGCGCGCCGCCTGCTCGAAGGCCTGAATCGCTTTCAGCGGCGGCAGTTGCAAGGGCTTCTTGCCCGGATCGTGGTTCATCGCATTCCTTGGGTGTAACGGGCCTCGAACGTGGTCACGCCCCTGCCCTGTGCTGAATTTTTTTCAGCATAGGCTGAAGTGCACTGCGTTGCCCAGCCCTCGCGTGGGTCCCAAGCTGTACCCACAACAACAAACATCCGGAGTACACCCATGCTGCTCGAAGGTAAAATCGCAATCGTCACCGGTGCCGCCTCTGCCCGCGGTATCGGTCGCGCCACCGCCCAGGCCTTTGCCGACCAGGGCGCCAAGGTGGCCATCCTCGACCTCGACCTGCAAGCCGCCCGTGACGCTGCCGCGCAATTGGGCGCAGGCCACCTGGGCCTTGCCGCCAACGTCGCCGACGAAGCCCAGGTGCGCGACGCGGTGGCCGAAGTGCTGGCGTACTTTGGCCGCATCGACGTGCTGGTCAACAACGCCGGTATCACCCAACCGGTGAAAACCCTGGAAATCACCGGCAAGGACTACGAGCGCATCCTCGACGTCAACCTGCGCGGCACACTGTTGATGTCCCAGGCCGTGCTCCCTGCCATGCGCGCCCAACGCTCGGGCAGCATCATCTGCATGTCGTCGGTGTCGGCACAGCGTGGCGGAGGCATCTTCGGCGGCCCGCACTACAGCGCCGCCAAGGCCGGTGTGCTGGGCTTGGGCAAGGCCATGGCCCGTGAATTCGGCCCGGACAACGTGAGGGTCAACGCCATCACTCCCGGGCTGATCCATACCGACATCACGGGCGGCCTGATGCAGGACGAGCGCCGTCACGCGATCATCGATGGCATCCCCCTGGGCCGACTGGGCGAAGCCCGCGACGTGGCCAACGCCGCGCTGTTTCTGGCCAGCGACCTCTCCAGCTACCTCACCGGCATCACCCTGGACGTCAACGGAGGCATGCTGATTCACTGATCGACCCTGGCACTGTGTTTTGCATCTGAGCCCCGCCACGCGGGGCGATCGATAACAACAAGAGATCAGATCGACATGACCCTCCTAACCCTCGACGCGGCCACGGTCGCGCGTAGCAATGCCTATCGCAAGACCGCCTGGCGGCTGATGCCCTTTCTCATGCTGTGCTACCTGTGCGCCTACCTCGACCGGGTCAACGTCGGCTTCGCCAAGCTGCAGATGATGGATGACCTGGCCCTGTCCGAAGCGGTCTACGGCCTGGGCGCCGGGATGTTCTTCATCGGCTACTTCCTCTGCGAGGTGCCGAGCAACATCATCCTGCACAAGGTCGGCGCACGGCGCTGGATCGCCCGCATCATGATCACCTGGGGCCTGATCTCGGCCCTGTTCGCCTTCGTCGAGACGGCCTGGCAATTCTATGTGCTGCGTTTCTTACTCGGCGTCGCCGAAGCCGGCCTGGCACCCGGCCTGCTGCTGTACCTGACCTACTGGTTCCCGTCCTACCGGCGGGCGAAGATGACCGCGCTGTGGTTCATCGCCATCCCGCTCTCGGGCATGGTCGGCGGGCCGCTGTCGGGCTGGATCATGGAGCGTTTCGCCGGCGTGCATGGCTGGGCCGGCTGGCAGTGGATGTTCGTCCTCGAGGCCGTTCCGACCGTGCTGGTAGGCATTCTGGTACTCAGCTACCTCAAGGACGGTGTCCATCAGGCGCACTGGCTCAACGATGAAGAAAAGGCGTTGCTGCGCAAGGAGCTGGCCGAGGATGAGCAGCACAAGGTGCAGCACGGCTCGGTGGCCGACTTCATCCGTGACCGTCGCCTGTGGCTGCTGGCCGGTATCTACTTCTGCGTAGTCATGGGCCAGTACGCGATCACCTTCTGGCTGCCGACCCTGGTGCGCAATGCCGGCGTCGCCGACCCGCTGCACATCGGCTTGCTCACCAGCCTGCCTTACCTGTGCGCCATCGGTGCCATGCTGCTGGCCGGACGCAGCGGCGACCGCCACCGCGAGCGGCGCTGGCACCTGGCAATCCCGATGCTGGCCGGCGCCCTGGGCCTGACCTTGGCCGCCGTGTTCGCCAGCCACCTGAGCCTGTCGATCCTCAGCCTGTGCCTGGCGGCATCGGGCATCCTCTCGGCCTCGTCACTGTTCTGGATGCTGCCGACCACACTGCTCGGGGGTGTTTCAGCCGCCGCCGGCATCGCCGCCGTCAACAGTTTCGCCAACCTGGCCGGGTTCTGCTCACCGTTCCTGATCGGCTGGGTCACCAGCACCCTGGGCAACAACGCCATCGGCATGTACCTGATCACCGCCGTGCTGATCTTTGGTGCCGCCCTGGTGTTCCGCGTGCCGGCGAGCCTGGTCAACCGTTAATTTCCCTGTAAAGGAGTCACCCCATGAATGCCGTACCCGCTACCCCGGGTGCGCGGCCTCTGGCTGCGCGCGCCCACAACATCCGCCGCAATGCCCTGCGCATGGGCCAGGTCCAGGGCCAGGGCTACATCGGCCAGGCCCTGGGTGCTGCCGACCTGCTGGCCGTGGCCTACTTCCACGCCCTGCGCCTGGACCCGGCCAACCCCGAATGGGAACAGCGCGACCGCTTCTACCTGTCCATCGGCCATTACGCCATCGCCCTGTACGCGGCGCTGATCGAAGCCGGGGTGATCGCCGAAGACGAACTGGAAAGTTACGGTTGCGACGACAGCCGCCTGCCGATGTCCGGCATGGCCGCCTACACCCCCGGCATGGAAATCACCGGTGGCTCGCTCGGCCACGGCCTGGGCATCGCCGTCGGCGCCTGCCTGGGCATCAAGCGCAAGGGCTCGGCCAGCTGGGTGTACAACCTGCTGTCCGACGGCGAACTGAATGAAGGCTCGACCTGGGAAGCGGCGATGTCCGCCAGCCACTGGCAGTTGGACAACCTGATCGCCATCATCGACGTCAACAACCAGCAGGCCGACGGCCACTCCAGCGAGATACTGGCCTTCGAGCCGATCGTCGACCGCTGGCGGGCTTTTGGCTGGCATGTGCAGCGGGTCGATGGCAACGACCTCGACGCCTTGGTTCAGGCCTTCGACCAGGCCCGCGCGCACCGCGGCGCGCAACCGCGGGTGATCATCTGCGACACGCGCATGGGCAAGGGCGTGCCCTTCCTCGAGAACCGCGACAAGACCCACTTCATCCGTGTCGACGAACACGAATGGGACCTCGCCCTGCAAGCACTGGACGCCGGGAGCCGCGCATGAACAGCCAGACCGCACCTGCCAAACGCCTGACCACTTCGGCGATGATCGCCTCGATCGCCGCAGAAGGCCAACCCACCCGCCCGGCCCCCTTCGGCCATGCCTTGACGGCGCTGGCCGAACAGCGCCAGGACATCGTCGGCCTGAGCGCCGACCTGTCCAGGTACACGGACCTGCACATCTTCGCCAAAGCCCACCCACAGCGTTTCTACCAGATGGGCATGGCCGAACAGCTGCTGATGAGCGCCGCAGCGGGCATGGCGCGCGAAGGCTTCACCCCGTTCGCCACCACCTATGCGGTGTTCGCATCGCGGCGCGCCTACGACTTCATCTGCATGGCCATCGCCGAGGAGAACCTCAACGTCAAGATCGTCTGTGGCCTGCCCGGCCTGACCACCGGCTATGGCCCCAGCCATCAGGCCACCGACGACCTGGCGATCATGCGCGCCATGCCCAACCTGATGGTGGTCGACCCTTGTGATGCCCTGGAGATCGAACAGGCCGTACCGGCCATCGCCGCTCACCAGGGCCCGGTGTACATGCGCCTGCTGCGCGGCAACGTGCCGCTGGTGCTGGACCGCTACGACTACCGCTTCCAGCTGGGCAAGGCCCAGGTGGTGCGCGGCGGCCGCGACGTGCTGGTGATTGCCAGCGGGCTGATGACCATGCGTGCGCTGGAGGCAGCCGAACAGCTGCACAAGGATGGCGTGGACGTGTCGGTGCTGCATGTGCCGACCATCAAGCCACTGGACGAGGCAACCATCCTGGCCGAGGCGCGCAAGCCGGGGCGGCTGGTGGTGACGGCGGAGAACCACTCCATCGTCGGCGGGTTGGGTGAGGCCGTGGCCGGCGTGCTGCTGCGCAATGGCGTGACCCCGACCTTCCGCCAGATCGCCTTGCCCGATGCATTCCTCGATGCCGGGGCGTTACCGACCTTGCATGATCGCTATGGCATCTCCACCGCGGCGGTGGCGCGGCAGATCAAGGGCTGGCTGTAGCCTGCGCAGGCGCTGCCGTCAGGGTTGCTGCCAGCGCACGCCGGCATGATCGGTAGCGGTGTTCGCAGCCTGCACGAAGCTGCCATGCTGTGGTGGAATGCCCTGGTCCGAATGGGCCAGGGCTTGCTGCGTGAACACCTGCGTCTGGTTGTCGAAGGTCAGATCGTGCCTGGCGACATTTCCGGCCCAGTCTTCGGAGGGTAGTGAGATGTAGCTGATCTTGTACACCTCGTCGGTCGACTGCCCCTCGATCACATACACGCCATAGTGATCTTCGCCCGGCGACACGATCTTGTAGATGCCATTGTCGTAGTAGTAGATGGTCGCAAGCTCGAATGGCTTTTCGCTGTACATCACCTGGTATTTCAAATGATGCACCATGGTCGGCGCCCCGACGGCGACCGTGATCGGGGTAGCTGTGGCGGCGTGGGTGATCGCGGAAAAACCTGTGGCGACGGCAGCGAGCATGGATCGGAGTTTCATGGCTGTACCTCATGCGGTTGAAAAGAAGCCGCAAGATAGCGGGATAAGCAACGAAACAAAGCGGCCTGGCGCAGATAGCGAACAACCGTACATCCTTAAGCGATTGCTCTTACAAGTGTGCGGCCTAGCGAAGTGCTTCTTGCCCTTCGCTGGAGAAATGGGCCAGAGCGTCTTTACTGTCAGGTAACGACCCGCAGGAACGGTGTGCGCCTATGAAGATCGTTGTCACCAGCATCCTCGTCGACGACCAGGCCAAGGCCTTGGCTTTCTACCATTACGTACTGGGCTTCGAGCCCAAGCACGACGTCCCCATGGGCCAGCATCGCTGGCTGACGCTGACCTCACCCAACGACCCCAATGGTGTCGAGCTGCTGCTGGAGCCCGATGCGCACCCGGCGGCGAAAACCTACAAGCAAGCGCTGAAGCAGGATGGTATTCCCGCCACTTCCTTCGGCGTGCGCGATATCCAGGCCGAGTACACGCGGCTGTGCAAGGCCGGCGTGAAGTTCACCAAGGCGCCCACCGACCTGGGCCCAGTCACGGTCGCGGTGTTCGACGACACCTGCGGCAACCTGATCCAGATCGCCCAGAAACACTGAGCCGCGGCCATGGCAGCCGATGCTGCCATTGGCTACATTGCAGCTGTATCCCGTGCGCCACAATAAGGAAAACAGATGCGCCACGAATTCAGCGAAGTGCTCAATGACCTGGTCGACTACTTCCTGCTGGGCGATATCCAGCTGCTCGACCGCTTCAAACATGACAACAACCTGTCCGACGACCTGGCCCGCGAGTTCACCCGCAACGACAGCGGCGACAGGGCCGTGGCCGAAGGTGTGGTGATACCGCTGGCAGGGGTCGACAACCTGCCCTACCACATCCTGTTCACCCTCGATGGCTACACACCCGCCCTGCTCGAACCCGGCAGCCGCCTCAAGCACCGGCGCAACGGCTATGTGCTGCAAGTCGAGAACCGCGCGGTGATGCTCTACACCTGGCGCATCCTGCAGCACTTCACCCCCAAGACGCTGGGTGACCTGATCGCGCGCTATCAGGTGCCGGGGCGGCCGATCATCGAGCTGGACAATGGCTGGTATGACGTCGAGGTGCTGGCGGGAGCGCTGATCAGGGATGGGTTGTACGAGCCGGCGTTCGAGTTCGTGCTGAAAAAGCGCTGGAGCCGGGGTGAAGCCAAGGGCGTGGATACCGGGTATGCCTTTAGCCTGCGGGGCTACTTCGATTGATGTGTACCTGTGCCGGCCTCTTCGCGGCTGAAGCCGCTCCTACAAGGCCTGCGCGGCACCTGTGGGAGCGGCTTTAGCCGCGATGGGGCCGGACCTGCCTAAGTGATATCCCGGTCCTTGGTCTCCGGCAGGAAGAAGATCCCCAGCACCGCCGTCATCACCGCAATCACGATCGGGTACCACAGCCCGTAGTAGATATCCCCGGTCGCCGCCACCATGGCGAAGGCCACTGTCGGCAGGAAACCGCCGAACCAGCCGTTGCCGATGTGGTACGGCAGCGACATCGAGGTGTAGCGGATGCGTGCCGGGAACAGCTCCACCAGCCAGGCGGCGATCGGCCCGTAGACCATGGTCACGTAGATCACCAGCAGGGTCAGCAACAACAGCACCATCGGATAGTGAATCTTCGCCGGGTCGGCCTTTTCCGGGTAACCCGCTTCTTTCAGGGCGCCAACCATGGTCGCGGTGAAGGCGTCGCTCTGGGTCTTCAGGTCGGCGGCCGCCAGGCTGCTGCCGTCGATGCTCGGGATCACCCGCTCACCGATGCGAACCTGCGCCACGCTGCCAGGCTCGGCCGCCTGGTTGGTGTAGGGAATCGCCCGTTTGGCCAGCAGGCTCTTGGCGATGTCACAGGAGCTGGTGAATTTGGCCTTGCCCACCGGGTCGAACTGGAAGGCGCACTGGCCAGGGTCGGCCACCACCACCACCGGGTTCTGTTCCTGGGCGACGAACACGTCCGGGTTGCCGTACTCGGTCAGTGCCTTGAAGATCGGGAAGTAGGTCAGCGCGGCGATGATACAGCCGGCCATGATGATCTTCTTGCGGCCGATGCGGTCCGACAGGCTGCCGAAGAAAATGAAGAACGGCGTGCCGATCAGCAAGGAGCCGGCGATCAGCAGGTTGGCGGTCTGCGGGTCGATCTTGAGCATCTGCAGCAGGAAGAACAGCGCATAGAACTGCCCGGTGTACCACACCACCGCCTGCCCGGCGGTGCCACCGAGCAGCGACATGATCACCACCTTGAGGTTGTCCCAACGGGCGAACGACTCGGTCAGCGGCGCCTTGGACGCCTTGCCCTCGGCCTTCATCTTCATGAACACCGGCGACTCGTTGAGCTGCATGCGGATGTACACCGAGATCGCCAGCAGCAGAATCGACAACAGGAACGGCACCCGCCAGCCCCAGGCTTCGAACACCTCGGTACCCATGGCGGTGCGGCAGGCCAGGATCACCAGCAGCGAGAGGAACAGGCCGAGCGTGGCCGTGGTCTGGATCCACGCGGTGAAGAAGCCACGCCGGCCCTTGGGCGCGTGCTCGGCCACATAGGTGGCCGCACCGCCGTACTCGCCACCCAGCGCCAGGCCCTGGAGCAGGCGCAGGGTGATCAGGATGATCGGTGCCGCCACGCCAATCGCCGCATAGCTGGGCAAAAGCCCCACCACGGCGGTGGACAGGCCCATGATGACGATGGTGATGAGGAAGGTGTACTTGCGCCCGATCATGTCGCCCAGGCGGCCGAACACGATGGCGCCGAACGGCCGCACGGCAAAGCCGGCGGCAAAGGCCAGCAAGGCGAAGATGAACGAGGTGGTTTCATTGACGCCGGCAAAGAAGTGCTTGGCGATGATCGCCGCCAGCGAGCCGTACAGGTAGAAGTCGTACCATTCGAACACGGTGCCCAGCGAGGAAGCGAAGATGACCTTGCGCTCCTCTTTGGTAATGCCCCGTTGGGGCGCGCTACTGCCCGTGGAAGCGCTATCGAGTACCGCCATGGGGTGCCTCCGTCTTGTCGTTGTCGAAGGCCGGAGTACCTCACACCCATTTCACCGTCGCACCCAGGCCCTAGGGCTAGCATTGGTTGCGCGAAGCACGACGAGGCTGGCCGCCTCGAATCGCAGCAAGGTAACTGAAGCATAATCGGCTTTGCCGCAATATCCACTTGCCAGCATCACCATATGCCGTCACCCCAGAAACCGCTGCACCTCGGCCAGCACCACTTCGGCTTGCTCCCGGTGCGGGACATGCCCGCAGCCCGGCAGCAGGCGCATCACGCTCGGCCCAGCGGCCAACGTGGTGAAACGCCGGGGATGCGCTGGCGAACCGAATTCATCCTGGTCGCCATGCAGGCTGAGCAGCGGGCAATGCACCTTCGCCAGCAACCCATCCAGGTTCCAGTCGGCGAAGGCTTCGTCAAGCCAGGTGTCCACCCAGGCGCGCAGCACCCATTCGGCCTTGTCGCCGTGGTAGCGCGCCAGGCGCTGCAACTGCCCTGGCTCGGCGAACTGCCGATTGGCATCAGCAATACCCTGCAAGGTCAGGTCTTCGACAAAGGCCTGGGCCGATTCGGTGATCAGGCCTCGACAATGGTTGCCATGGGTCGCGGCGCAGCCGACAGCCATGCCGCCGCCGACACTGTGACCAAAGACGATGAAATCGCCGATCTCCAACTGCCGCCGCAACGCCGCGAAGCCCAGCTGCGCCTCGGCCTCGACGAAGCCTCGGCGCAAGCGGCCCGGGTGCGCATCGGAGCGGCCAAAGCCCAGCCGGTCATAGGCAATCACCCAGTGCCCGGTCGCCACTGCCAGCCGTTCGGGGAAGTCACGCCACAAGGCAACGCAGCCCAACGAATCGTGCAGCAGTATGATCGGCACGCCCGGTGCGTTTTGTGGTCGCCAGTGCTGGGCGAACAGCTTGCCGTCGGGCGTATCGATCCAGTGCTCGGCCAGGGTGATCTGCGTCATGCCGCCCCCTCGACCGGGCCCTTGAGTTCGACTTGATTGCCATCAGGGTCGAAGCAGTACAGCGACAGCCCCTCGCCTTCAGCGCCATAACGTTTTTCTGCCGGCTCGACCGCTACCCCAGCCGCGTGCAGGTAAGCCGTCAGCGCCTGCTCGTCGAACGGGTCGATGCGCAGGCAGAAGTGGTGCAGGTTGCGACCTTCCGCGCCCGGCGCCGCACCACCGGGCAGGCCCAGCGGGCCGTCGAGCGTCACCAGGTCGATCATTGCCGACCCGGTTGCCAGGTGAACCATGCCCAGATCCGGGCGTTCACGGCTGACGGTGCAACCCAGCAGGTCGCGGTAAAAAGCCACGCTGCGCTGCAAGTCGGTGACCCGCAGTACCAAATGGTCGATGTGCTTGATGGCGAACGGCCGCATGCCAGGTCTCCTTGTGGCGATTGCCCGATAGCGTTCGCCACCATAGCCCAGGACCTGGCCCGCTGGCCATTACCCGCTACTCATTCACCAGCCGCTGCAACAGACCGCCCTCATGCCGGGCGAGGATGCGCAGGATCTGGTCGACCAGCGCCCGGTCCGGCGCCTCCAGGTGGAAATGGTGCCCACCGGGGTGCCAGGATACCTTCGCGTGGCCGGGCAACGCCGCCTGGCGCTTTTCGAACCCATTACCAGCAAAAGCGCCCTGCCTGCCGAACATCAGGTACAACGGGCAACGGATTTCCCGCAGCAGGTCGCAGGCCTCGCGTTCGGTCAGCGGCATCGGCTCGGGCAGCACCAGGCGCGGGTCGTGGCGCCAGCAATAGCCGTCGGCCAATTGCAACAGGTCGCGCAAGGCCAGCAGCCGTGCGGCGTCTTCCGCCAACTCGCCATCCAAGCGCTTGCGCCGTTGCTCGAGCGCGGTTTCCAGGTTGTCGAATCGGCTGTTGGGGGTTTCGGCAAAACCTTGCAACTGGCTGCGCTGGACCATCCGCTTGAGGCGGTAGGCACGTGCCAGGTGCTGCACGCGGTCATCCTCGGCCACGGTGAATGGCGCCCCCATGCCATCGAGGAAGATCATGCTGGCAATGCCGCTGGTCATGGCGGCGAGCAGCGAGGCAATGCCGGTCCCCATGCCATGGGCGAGTACATGAAACTGGGACAGGCCCAGGCTATCGGTGACCGCCAGCATGTCCTCGGCATGCTCCCAGAGGTAGTAGCCGCTGTCGTGGCGGCGGTGATCGGAACGACCGTGGCCGACCAGATCAGGGGCTACCACGAAGCAGCCCTCCAGCAATGGCCCCAGGCGCTCGAACGAAGCGGCGTTATCCAGCCAGCCATGTACGGCCAGCACCGGAATGCCATCTTCCGGCCCCCAGGTGCGTACCGCTATTTCAATACCGTCGAGGTCCAGCAGGTGATCCTTGGGACTGCACAGCGAATGCATCGAAGTTCTCCCTGACAGAGTGCCGGCCCGTGGCCAGGCATCACGTGGCGTCGGCCCACTCCCCGTGCGCCGACGCCACCCACACGGCATGCCCACGCCATGCCGTACTCCACCATCCCCCAGGCAACCCGTCCACGCTGCTCCCCTACCGACCCTCGCGTGCACAGGACCGACCTGCTCATTCAACTAAGTACCACCGCAGGGCGAAGCCAAACCGGTCGACTGATGCCTCCTTCGACTACGGAGCATCCCCCCATGACCACCACTGCTGTGCCCTATCACCAGGCCCAGATTGTCCGCACCCTGCCCGCCTGGGCCCGAACCCTGCACCCCGACCATATCCGCCGCATCGTGCAGGGCGTACGCAAGGACTACCTTGACGAAAACGGCGCGCCCCATGCCTGGTTTGCCGCCGCCAGCGCTGAAGACCAGGCGCAGGTACGCCAGCTCATCAGGCTACGCGATGCGCAGTTCAAGGCCCTGCGAACGGCGCTCAAGGACTTCAGGCAGATTGGCGAATTCTGCAAGCCTTTGCTGGAGCAACGACTGGCCCAGGATATCGACGTCGAGCAAGCCCAGTACCTGCACCAGCCGTACAAGGTCTACACCACCCAGCAAAATCCCCCTGGACTGGAGTTCGGCAACGTACCTGAACTGATCAGGTTCCCTGATGGCCCGGCACAAAAGCGCACGCTGCTGGAGGCAGCACTGCACAACTTCGAAGGGGATGACGATCTGGGCCCGTTCGACGCCCTGACCCTTGGCCCGAACAACGACACATCACCGCCCGGCCTGGAACTGCAAGCGTTCGTCAGCCATTGCCGTGATCTGGATCTGGGCCGCCAGTACCAGGAGCACCTGCAGAGCATCTATGACGGCCCCGCACAGGCAACGATTCAGCAATTGTGGATAGAGGCAAGCCAGCAGACGCTGGACACCGAGGCAGAAATGGCGGTGCTCAAAGACCTGCTGTCGAGCAAAGGTCGCGACGCACTGGCTCAGCTCTGCGCCAACACCCGCACGCCGCACTACGGTGAGCACGCCCTGCACTGCTGGCGTTTCAGCCTGTTCGGCATTCCGATCCATGATGTCCTGCTGATCGGCCCGGATGAGGCTGACCAGAGCAATCCCTGCATCCTTTACATCCCCCAGGACAGCGAGCACCCGGTGAGGGAATTCCCCTCGTTGCAGAACGCCGGCGCTCACCTGCGTCAACGCTTGCTGCAAAGCGAATTTCGCCAGCACCTGATCGGCTTCGCAGACAAAGCCAGACAAGCCGAACTCAGCCACAAGCTCGCTGACGCCTTGTTCGAATCCAGCGACGGCGTGCGCAAACCGCGTAAGCAGCCCGATCTACGTTTCAACCGAACCCGCCTGGCATTACCCATCTGGACAGTGCTCTACAAGAACCACAAGCGCCGCCTCAAGGCAGATGCCAGAACCCTCGCGGTGCCCACCGCCGACGTCGACGCCAAGGCTCGCAAAGCGCGGCTGCAACAATGGCTTGACGCAGGCATGAACCTGCTCAACGTCGCCGCCTTCTTCGTGCCGGGGCTGGATGCGGTGATGCTCGGTGTGTTCGCCTACGACCTCATGGACTCGGTGTTCACTGGTTTCGAAGCGTGGGAAGAAGGCGATACCCAGGAGGCACTGCAGCAGCTCGAGTCGCTGGCCATCAATGCCGTGGTGGCAGCCGGTTTTGCTGGCGGCAGCACAGTGCTCAAGGCCTCGGGGTTCGTCGATGCCCTTGAGAGTGTCTGGAAAGATGGCCGCGAACGGCTGTGGCACGCCGACATGCGCGCCTATGGCACGTCCCGTTCGCTGCCGCTGGAGCCTCAGCCAAATGCTGATGGGCTCTACAGCATCGACGACAAACCCCACGTCTGGCTGCAGGGCGAGCTGTATGAGGTTTTTCAACGCGACGCTGAGTGGCGTGTGCGTCATCCCAGTGATCCTGATGCCTACAACCCGGCCTTGCGCTACCTGGGCGACCAGCGCTGGCAGCTGGCCCACGACGAACCGCTCGAATGGGACGATGCGCAACTGCTCGAAGGGCTTGGCCTGCATAGCCGGGGGCTGGATGAATCAGAGCGTCTGAGCGCCTTGCGCATCACCGACACCGATGCTTCCACCTTGCGCCGCCATCAGGTCGCCGGCTTACGCCCACCGGCCTTGCTGGCCGATGCCTTGCTGAGGTTGCGCCTGGATAACGACGTGCAGAGCATCATCACCCGGGTGCGTCACGGCCTGCCCCTGGCCGCCCACATGAACTTCGCCCTGCCGGAACTGGTGCGCCTGCCGGGCTGGCCGGCGCGCTACCGGCTCAAAGTGTTCAAGGGCGCCGAAAAGTGGGGGGATGCGGTTTACTATGGCGCAGAGGACAAGCCCGGCACGGTGCAGATCGAGATCGGTCGTGAGGAGCTGGACGAAGGCAAGCTGAGCCAGACTCTCCTGGCCGGGATGGATGAAGATGCCAAACAGCAATTGCTACCGGACACTGCGCCAGAGCAGCGCTCCAGGGCGCTCGACGAATTGTTGGCCGATAGCCTGGCCGCGCGCCGTGCCGAAGTGTTCGCCAGCCTGCTGAAATACCATCGCCCGACGCTTGGCGCCGAGGCGCAGACCCTTGGCCGGCAGTTCACCGGGCTGCCAGACAGTGCCCTGGAAGAACTCGTCGCGCATGCCGGCAGCCGCGAACGTGAAAGCATGAGGAACGGGCGCGTGCCGTTACGCGTGGCCGAGGAAGCTCGCCACCTGCAAGCGCGGGCGCGCCTTGACCGTGCCTTGCTTGGCCTCTATCGACCGAGCCTGGCCAATGCCGACAGCCAACTGCTTCGTGACACACTGCTGGCCCGACAACCCCATGCAAGTGCAGCGCAGTTGCTGGACATGGCCCTCGCTGACCGCGCTGCATGCGCGACCCTGCTTGGCCAGCAGCCCATCAAGCCAAGCTGGCGCTCGCCCATGCGCCTGGCCCATGGCCGCATCGGTTACCCGCTCAGTGGCCGCGGTGCAGGCCACCTCAGCACCAAGGCTGCGGCACGCCGGCTCAAGTCCCTGTACCCTTCCCTGAGCAGCGGCCAGATCAGCGCCTTGCAGGCCGAACTGAGCCTGGCAGGTGACCTCGGGTCAAAGGTCCGGCAGTTAGAAAATGAATGGAAGGAGCTCAAATCTAATCTGAAATCATGGAAAGACAGTGCTGCAACGCTGGCGATCCTGTTGGAACGTCAAGGATGCATCGCACGTATCCAGGAGGCTTGGCAGCGTACAGGTGCCAGCAACCAGGGGACGCTCTCGCTTGAGAGGTTCCGTTTGACGCACTTGCCACCACTCGCTGCCCGCCTCCCCCATATCCGCGAACTCAGGCTGCCAAGGCTTGAGCTGCAGCAACTGGATGCAGCATTCCTGGCAGGCTTTCCCAACCTGCAGGTGCTGGAAGTGTCCGGCAACCCGAGCTTACACGCGCAATCACTCTTCGAGGCGCTTGAAAACGTCCCGAGGCTTCGCTCGCTGAATCTGGCCAACAATGCCCTGGAAAGCCTCTCCGCTACTGCCCACAGGGCACTGGCTGCCATGCCTGACCTGCGCGAGTTGAATCTGAGCCGTAACCGGCTGACGCTGGATGAAAGCACGCTGCAACTGCTGGCCAGCCGACCGCTGGAAGTCCTGGAGCTGGGGCACAACCGCATTTCGCTTGATGCAAACCTGGCGGCGCGTTTTCAGGACATGGTGTTCCTGAAGCGACTGGCGCTGAACTTCAACCCGTTGCGACATGCACCGGATGTACGCTACATGGCCCGCCTCGAGGAGCTGATCCTGCACAGCTGCGAGTTGCAGGCATGGCCAAGCGGCCTTATCACCCTGATGTCACAGGCAAACTACCAGCTTCGCTTCCTGGAGCTTTCGTCCAATCGCATTCATCACTTAGACGGCGTGGACGATCTTGTGAATACCCCGTACGTAAGAGGTTTAGCCGCCCGCGAGCGAGGGCAAAGATGGCTGTTCAACTACAACAACCTGGAAGCCAATCTGGCAACGCGCCTGCGCACACTCGGCGTGAATATTTACGAAGCCGCGCCCGACAGGCCCGAGTGGCAAAACCTCTGGCGCGATTCGGCGAGCGCTGATCAGGAACGCGTCTGGAACGACCTGTTCGAGCACAACGAGCATGGCGACCTACTGGCTGTGTTGGAGCGCCTGACTCGCTCGGTGGAAGCGAACAGAGACCCGGAAGGCTTGCGCGATCGGGTATGGGCGCTGCTGGAGAAGGCCCACGACGAGACTGCGTTGCGCGAGCGCCTGAATCAGGTAGCACAATCCTTTCCCCCTACCTGTGGAGATGCCGGCGCCGATGCATTCAGCGCCCTGGAGGTGGAGCTGTTCGTCAGCCAGGCATCCGGGCAGACAGAGGGCGCCGCCAAGCCGCTTTTGCAGCTATACCGCAAGTTGTATCGTCGCGAGAAAGTCAACGAGCTGGCTGATCGTATCAGCCTGCAGCGCAGCTTGCGCAAGCAGGCCCTGCAGAACAACGCCATGGATGAGCAACTGCCGGCTTATGACGTGCTGGACGTCCCGGCGGCCTTCCCCGATAGCGCACTGACCACCGGCCTGGTGGACGACATCGAAGTCCGCCTGGCCCTGCGCCAGTCGCTGGCCAAGATACTGGACTTTCCAGAGCCCAGCAGTGGCATGCTTTATCGGTACACCGCCAGGATCGACGAGCAAATCATCGACAACGTGCGCAATGCCGTGCTCAAGCTCGATGCAGACACCGGCGCCAGGCAGCAGTGGATGGCCGAACAACCGGTGTGGGTCGACTACCTCAAGCGCCAACATGCCAGCCAGTTCGAGGCCATCACCGACTTCTGGCGGCCCGGGCTCGACTACCTGCTCTATTGCCTGGATGAAAGCCAGGAGCCGGTCACTCAGCTGAGCACCGCGATCATTCAGGCATTGAGCCCTGAAATGCCATCGCCGCCGCTGGACGAAAACGGCAGGCTACGCCGAGTACCGCTCAAGGATGCCGAGTACTACAAGGCCACCAATGCCCTGAACGGCGAGCAGCAGAAGGTTGAAGCCGGGTTGCTGCTGAGCCTCACCCGGCAAGCGGAAGTCCTCGATGCCTGAGGGCTGATCAATGACCACGCAGGTCTTCGAAGAAGGCCTGCCGCCCATCCACCTGGCTGGACGCACGCGGCGCTGCCGCCGCGTCACCATTGGCCGCCTCCACATGCCAATAGCAGTGCCTGACCGCGCGGGTCACCGCCACATAGGCCAGGCGCTGCACCTCCTCTTTCTGCGCGGTATCGAACGGCTGCGCATCTCCGGCCTTGCCCAGGCCGGCCTGGCGGTATACCTGGTTCTTGTAGGGCGAGCTGGTCAGGTACTGGCAATCGCCCAGCATGAACACGGCATCGGCCTGCAAGCCTTTGGCGCTATGGTAGGTCAGTTGGCGCAGGCGCCGTTGCTCGGCGGGCAACTGGGCCTCGGCGTGCAGGACGCTGTGCAGATGCTCGCTCATCAGCGCTTTGTCGCTGCCTTTGCGGTACAGCATCATCACCGACTCGCCGCGCTGGTAGTGCTCGATCAGCGTCTGGCCCAGCGCCGCCTCGTCACGGTCGAAGACCCGCACGGGCGTGCCCGGCAGCGCGGCGGCAGGCCCACTGGCCCGCGCCTTTTTGCCGGTAATGGCCGGCGTCCCTCGCACCAGGTGCTCGGCGGCATCGATCACCTGCTGCTGGCAGCGGTAGTTGTCGACCAGCATCACGCGGGTGTTGGCCGGTGACGGGAAGGCCTTGGTGAACTCCATGAAGTACTTCGGCGAACTGCCGCGCCAACCGTAGATCGACTGCCAGTCGTCGCCCACACACATCAGCGACGCGTGTTGGGCATTGCGCCCGGTGTGCATGACCGGGCCACGGCGGCGGATTTCCGCAAGGCTGGCGCGCAGCCAGCTGACGATCTGAGGCGAAACGTCCTGGAACTCGTCGATCATCAGGTGCGCCAGCGGCCTGAGCAGCGAGTCGGGCAGCAACTGCAGGTTTTCCGGGTTGTTCTCGCCGAACAGGGCGAACATGCGGTTGTAGCTCATCACCGGTGGCGACTGGTCGAGCAGGTGCGCCTCCAGGGCTTTCCAGTACAGGGCCAACGCCTCGAAGAACAACGCATCGGGATCGCCGGACGGGAAGCTCATGGCCGCCACGGCCGGGTTCACCTCAAGGCCCAGGTTCTCGATGAAGTTGGCGGCGCCGACAAAGGCATCGAGCAGCGGTGCCGGGGCCAGCTCGCCCTTGACCTTGTATTCGAAACCGGGCCCGGCCACGGCATCGCCGGCCAGTGAGGCGGCCAGGCGCCGGGCCATGGCGTAGTTGTCGAGCCAGATCAGCGGCTTGTCGCAGAACGCCTGCAACAAGGTGCGCTTGACCGCCCACTCGGCACGCACCGCCAGCTTGGCGCCGGGCCGCTGATACTGGGCACTTTCCGCCGGGTCGAAGCCCAGCACCACCCAGGCATCGAGGCCTTCCAGGCGGCCATGCACATGGAAGCGGCTGCCGCGGATCTGGACCGTTTCGCGGCAGGGCTCGATACCCTTGATCGGCCAGGCGCCAGCGGCGAACCACAGGTCTTCGATCACGTCGCACAGTTCTTCGTCACGCTGGGCGGCCAGCTGGGTGACCTGCACGCGCTTCTGCACATCCGGGTGGTCCGGGTCCAGCGGCTTGAGTTGCAGGGCCTCGCGGCGCAAGGCGGCGACGATCTCGGCGAAGCGCGGGCTTTGCCCGAGCAACTGGCTGTAGCACTGGTTGAGCTGCTGGCGCTGGGCATCGTTCAGGCGCAGGTCGAACGGGTTGCTGTCGGCCTCGGCCTCGCGGCCAGCCGGCATCTCATTGCCCAGGGTCTCGAACGCGCGCACCTGGCCGAAACCCGGCAGGCTGCGCACCAGCGGCAGGATCCGCGAATGGAAGGTGCGCACCAGCTCGCGCGCCTTGGCCGGTTGCAGGTCAAGCTGCCAGAGGGCGAACACCTGCACCAGGCGCTTGATGAAATCCTTGCGCGACTCACGGGTGAAGGTGACCACGGTCATCGCGTCCAGCTCGTAGCCCAGGTAGTGGCGCAGCAGCAGGATGCGCAGCACCAGCGAGGTCGACTTGCCCGCCCCGGCACCGGCCACCACGCAGGTGGACGGCGTGTCGCTGAAGATCAGCTTCCACTGCGCCGCGCTGGGCTGGGCCTCGGCAGGCAGGCGCTGGGCAACGTCGGCCTTGAAGCGCTTTTTCAGCTCCGCAGTCAAGGGCAGGCGCCAGTCATCGAAGAGGTTGTCGTCCCGGTCGGGCACGGCGGCGGTGTCCGGCCGTGAATCGCGGATCACCAAAACCTGGCGACCGGCTTCATAACCCTGTGCGTGGCCGAGGCTCCAGGATTCGCGATGTTGCGCCTGCAGGCGGGTCAGGCCACGGCCCAGCAAGCGGGCAGCCAGGCGGCGAAACCAGGGCAATTGGGCGGGCGGGGTCAGTTCGGCGAGGGCCTGGGGTTGCTCGTTGGCCACGGTCACTCCGTTGAAGATCGAATCAGCGGACCATGGTGGCTGGATCCGCCGAAAATCGCCAGCGAATGCTTGCAGATCAGTGCATTAGGCGATGAATCGCATAATCCACATCGCCATCATCAATCCACTAAACTGATCATAATTAGCCGATATTTACGCTTATTTTCGATCTATTTTTGTCGCATCATGGCTCCATTCCACTGATTCAAGGAGCACGACCATGCTGCAACTGCGACCGTTCGAAGGCCTCGGCCACGCCAACCACGGCTGGCTCGACGCTCACCACCACTTCTCGTTCGCCGAATACTACGACCCGGCGCGCATGCACTGGGGCAACCTGCGGGTCTGGAACGACGACCTGATCGCTGCCGGCAGCGGCTTCCCGCCGCACCCGCACCGCGACATGGAAATCATCACCTATGTGCGTGAAGGCGCCATTACCCACCAGGACAGCCTGGGCAACAAAGGCCGTACCGAGGCTGGCGACGTGCAGGTGATGAGTGCCGGTAGCGGCATCGTGCACAGCGAGTACAACCTCGAAGAGGTCGATACCCGCATCTTCCAGATCTGGATCGTGCCGGAGCGTACTGGTGATGCGCCGTCGTGGGGGACCCGCCCGTTCCCGAAAGGTGAGCGCGGCGAAGGTTTCGTGACCCTGGCCAGTGGCCGTGCCGGTGATGAAGACAGCCTGCAGATCCGTACCGACGCACGGTTGGTGGCCGCGACGCTGCGCGCTGGCGAAACCGCCGAATACCGCTTCGACGCCGGGCGCCGGGGTTACCTGGTGCCGGCCAAGGGGCTGGTGGAGGTCAATGGGCTGCGTGCCAAGGGCCGGGATGGGGTGGCGATCGAGCAGGAGGAAGTGCTCAAGGTCACCGCGATCGAGGACAGCGAAATCGTCCTGGTCGATGTCGCGTAAGTGAAGGGGGCCGCTTTGCGGCCCAATCGCCGGAAAGCCGGCTCCCACAGAGACCGCACATACCTTGAGACTTGTGCAGTTTCTGTGGAAGCCGGCTTTCCGGCGATTGGGCTGCAAGGCAGCCCCGCTCAGGTCATTCAGGCAATCGCCGCATCCACCAGCACCTGCGCCTCTTCCACCAGGCGCTTGAGGTGCGCCTCGTCGACAAAGCTCTCGGCGTAGATCTTGTAGATGTCTTCGGTGCCCGATGGCCGCGCGGCGAACCAGCCGTTGGCGGTCATCACCTTCAAGCCACCGATCGCCTGGCCATTGCCCGGCGCATGGCTGAGGATCTGCACGATCGGCTCACCGGCCAGTTCGGTCGACTTCACCTGCTCCGGTGCCAGCTTGCTGAGCGCCGCTTTCTGCCGTGCATCGGCCTTGGCCTCGACGCGGGTGGAGAATGGCTTGCCAAGCTTGTCGGTCAGGTCGTTGTAGGCCTGGCTCGGGTTGCGCCCGGTGCGTGCAGTCATCTCGGCTGCCAGCAAGGCCGGGATCAAGCCGTCCTTGTCGGTGGCCCAGACCGAGCCGTCCTTGCGCAGGAACGATGCGCCAGCGCTTTCTTCGCCGCCAAAGCCCAGCGAACCTTCGAACAGCCCCTGGGCGAAGAACTTGAAGCCCACCGGCACTTCGAACAGCTTGCGGCCCAAGGCCTGGGTGACGCGATCAATCAGGCCGCTGGACACCACGGTCTTGCCCACCGCTGCGTCGCTGCGCCATTGCGGACGGTGGCGGTACAGGTAGTCGATGGCCACCGCCAGGTAGTTGTTCGGCTGCAGCAAGCCGTCTGGCGTGACGATGCCGTGGCGGTCGTGGTCCGGGTCGCAGGCGAAGGCCACGTCGAAACGCTCGCGCAGGCCGATCAGGCCTTGCATTGCGTAAGGCGAGGATGGGTCCATGCGGATCTGGCCGTCCCAGTCCACGCACATGAAGCGGAAAGTCGGGTCGACTTCGGTGTTCACCACTTCCAGGTTCAGCTGGTAGCGCTCGGCGATCGCCGACCAGTAGCGCACCCCTGCCCCGCCCAGCGGATCGACGCCCAGGCGCAGGTTGGCGCCACGAATGACGTCGAAGTCGATGACATTTTCCAGATCGGCCACGTAGCTGGCCACGTAGTCATGGCGCTGGGTGGTGGCAGCTTGCAGCGCCTGGGCATGTTCCATGCGCTTGACCCCGGCAAGCCCGGCGGCCAGCAGTTCGTTGGCCTTGGCCTCGATCCACTTGGTCACATCGCTGTCGGCCGGGCCGCCGTTGGGCGGGTTGTACTTGAAACCACCGCTTTGTGGCGGGTTGTGCGACGGGGTGATGACGATGCCATCGGCCAGGCCCTGGCTGCGGCCACGGTTGTAGCAGAGGATGGCATGGGACACCGCCGGCGTCGGGGTGTATTCGTCGTCCTTGGAGAGCATCACCTGCACGCCATTGGCGGCCAGCACTTCCAGCGCACTGGCCGCAGCTGGCGCAGACAGCGCGTGGGTGTCGGCGCCGATGAACAGCGGGCCATCGATGGCTTTTTCCTGGCGGTACAGGCAGATGGCCTGGGTAATCGCCAGCACATGGTGCTCGTTGAAGCTCAGGTCGAACGAGCTGCCCCGGTGCCCCGAAGTGCCGAAGGCCACGCGCTGGGCCGCCACGGCGGCGTCAGGGCGGCCGGTGTAGTAAGCGGTGAGCAGGCGGGGGATATCGACCAGCACGCTGGCCGGAGCCGGCTTGCCTGCCAAAGGACTGAGCGTCATGCAAAAACCTCGAGTTCAACAGATGTTGGTGTTGGAACACGCAGTGTACTGGGAGTTGCAATACCGTGCGATGGGGCCGCCCAGGATTATTTAACGGCCACCTGCCACCAGGCGGGGAACATCTGTTGTACCCGTTGTTCGGCGAAACGTTCGTCGATCAGCACCAGCACTCCACGGTCCTGGTCGCCACGAATGACCCGCCCGGCGGCCTGGATGACCTTGCGCACGCCGGGGTAGAGGTAGGCGTAGTCGAAACCGGCGCCAAACTGCCGCCCCAGGCGCTGCTTGAACTGTTCGTTGACCGGGTTGACCTGGGGCAGCCCGAGGGTGGCGACAAAGGCCCCGATCAGGCGCGTGCCAGGCAAGTCGACGCCCTCGCCGAATGCCCCGCCGAGCACGGCAAAGCCCACCCCCTGCCCGTTTGCCACGAAACGATCGAGAAAGGCCTGGCGCGCGGTTTCGTCCATGCCTGGCGCCTGGGCCCACAGCGGGATACCGGGAAAACGTTCGGCGAGCAGGCAGGCCACCTGCTGCAGGTATTCGAAGCTGCTGAAGAACGCCAGGTAGTTGCCGGGCTGGCGCTGATACTGGTCGGCAATCAGCTCGGCGATCGGCGCCAGTGACGCCTGGCGTTCGCGGTAGCGGGTCGAGATCTGGCTGGCGATGCGCACCTCCAGCTGCTCGGCGCGAAACGGTGCCGCCACCTCCAGCCAGGCGGTATCGGCCGGCATGCCGAGCAGGTCGGTATAGAAATGCCGTGGGCTCAAGGTGGCGGAAAACAGCGTCACACTGCGCGCCGCCTGCATGCGCGGCGCAAGCAGCCGGGCCGGGGTGACATTGCGCAGGCACAGGCTGGCCAAACGTCGCTTGCGCGGGCCTTCACGCAGGCTGACATCGAACAGGAAATGCTCATCGAACAGCTCGGCCACGCGGCTGAACTGCAGCGCCTGGTAGAAAAACTGCAACACCTGGGCATCGACCTCGGCGGGTTTTTCGTTCATGCGTTCCTGGATCAGCCCGATACACTGTTGCAGGGCCCGCAGAAAGGCCTCCGGCAGCTGCTCACTGGCCTGGTACGGGGCCTGCTGCGCCTTGTACAGCGCGTTCCACTGCCGATTGAGCCGGTCCAGGGCGCTGCCGAGCCCTTGAGGTTTGCTCTGGCGCAAGGCGATCAACTGGCCCTGGTCGAGGCTGGCGCTGTACATGCCACGACCGCGCTCGACCAGGTTGTGCGCCTCGTCCACCAGCACGGCCACCCGCCATTGGTTGAGCTGGGTCAGGCTGAACAGCAAGGCATGGGCGTCGAAGTAATAGTTGTAATCGGCCACCAGGACGTCCACCCAACGGGCCATTTCCTGCCCGAGGTAGTACGGGCAGACCTGGTGCGCCAACGCCACTTCGCGCAAGCCGGCGCGATCGAGCATAGGCCGCAACGCCGCCGCCTCGCGTGCGGCAGGCAGGCGGTCGTAAAAGCCTTGGGCCAACGGGCAGGACTCGCCATGGCAGGCTTTGTCCGGGTATTCGCAGGCCTTGTCGCGGGCGATCAGCTCGAGGGTGCGCAAGGCCGGCTGCGGCGTGCCCGCGCTGATCTGGCCCAGCGCGTCCAGCGCCAGCGCCCGGCCCGGGGTCTTGGCCGTGAGGAAAAACACCTTGTCCAGCTGCTGCGGGACCATGGCCTTGAGCAGCGGGAACAAGGTGCCGAGGGTCTTGCCGATGCCAGTGCTGGCCTGGGCCATCAGGCAGCGCCCGGTGCTGACCGCCTTGTACAAGGTTTCGGCCAGTTGCCGCTGGCCCTGGCGAAACTGCGGGTAAGGAAAGCCCAGTGCCTGCAAACCCTGGTCGCGCTCGGCAAGGCGCTGTTGCTGAGCCTGGGCCCAGGCGAGAAACCGTTGGCACTGCACTTCGAAGAAGTGCTGCAACGCCTCGGCGCGACAGTGCTCACTGATCAGCGTCTGGCTGTCGGTGTCGACGTCCAGGTAGACCAATGCCACCTCGATGGCCGCCAGCTGCCGCGCCTGGCACAGCAGCCAGGCATAGACCTTGGCCTGGGCCCAGTGCAACTGGCGGTGGTTGGCCGGCTGTTTCGCCAGGTCGCCGCGGTAGGTCTTGATCTCTTCCAGGCGATTGGCGGCCGGGTCATAGCCATCGGCACGCCCGCGCACCAGCAGGCCCTGATACTCGCCCTCGAGGGCGACTTCCGCCTCATAGCCCGCAGCGCGCCGGGCGACTACCCGGCGGTGCCCTTCGATACCTTCCTGAGCCGTGGGTGACGGGGTAAAGCGCAGGTCCAGGTCACCGACCTTGGCGCTGAACTCGCACAACGCCCGCACCGCCACACGATAGCTCACGTTGGCTCACTCCAGCGCACATGGCAGACCGCCACCGGCAAGCCGTGCTCAGCGCAGAATGCCAGCCAGCGCAGTTGATTGTCCTGCAGGCGGTCACCCGGCCCCTTGACCTCGACCATCCGATAGCACTGCTGCTCCGGCCAGAACTGGATCAGGTCCGGCATGCCGGCGCGGTTGTTGCGGATATCCTGCAACAGGCGCAGGAAGCACTGTTTCAAATGCGCGGCGGGCAGGCACGCCAGCGCCTGATCGAGCAACGCTTCGCTGAGCATGGGCCAGAACACGAACGGCGATTGCAGGCCTTGCTTGGCCGCGTAGCAATCGAGGATGGCCTGGCGATGGGAACCGTCGTCAAGACGGCCCAGGCAGGCCGCGAAAGCTTCTGCACGCCGTTGCTGGAAATCGCTGTCATGCAAATCCTGCGGCGCGGCCTGGAACGGGTTGAAGAAGGCCCCCGGAACCGGAGCGAAGATCGCCTCCCAGCACAACAGGCCAAACAGGCTGTTGAACAGCGTGTTCTCCACGTAATGCGCCTGCCCACCCGCTTGTGCCAGATGTTGGCGCACGGCCTCCTCGACACCCAGCGCTGCCTGCTCACGCGGCAACTCCAGTTCGATCAGCGCCAGAGGCGCGGCGCGCCGGCGGGGCTGTGCGGGGCCGCCAAGCTTGCGGGCCAGCCGCGGCAACATGCGCTCCAGGGCTTGAACTTCCAGGGCGTTGGCCGGTGCGGCAGCCAGTTGACGGGCCAATGCGTCGGCCTGCGCCCAGCGCTCGCTGCGCTCGTACACACGAACCTGGCGGATACGCGCTTGCGCATGGCTGCTACGGGCATACACCGCCAGGGCCTGATCCCAATCACCCAGGCGCTCGCACTGCTGGCCCACGGCGAACAGCAACCGCCCATGGCGCCGGGCCAGCCAAGGGTTGTCGATACTCAGGCCGGCAAGCGTCGCCAGGATTGATCCAGGGTCCTCACCCAGTTCCAGACGCTCGGCGCACTGGTGCAGCGCGATGGCCTGGTCGACCTCGCTGCGCTGCTGCAGGGCACGTGAGTGGGGGCTGAACGCTACCTGCTCGTAACGCAGCAGGCCCAGGTCGGCCAGCACGAAATCCGACCAGTCCTGGTACAGGTTGCCGAAAAACAACAGGCGCATGCGATCGCACAGCGGCTGCAGGCACCACTGCACGATAGCCACCGGGGCCTGGGTGAACCAGTCGCGCAAGGGCCGGGCGGCCAGCGACAGGGGCCGCAGTTGCTCAAACAGGTCGGCCTTGGCCGCCCGCGGACGGCTCAACTGCCCAGCGAAACCGAGGGCGAGTTCATCCTTGCGCAACAGTGCAAACAGCTGCTCAAGGCTCAGGGCCTCGGGCTCGCGCACCCAACCCAATGCCAACAGCGGTTGCAAGGCCGCCATGCTGTCACCGATTTCGGCATAGTCCAGGCGGTCACAGCGAAACAGCTCGCCCTTGCGCATCACCATGCGCACCATCAGCGCCTGGGCCGGTTGCGCCAGCTCGGCAAAGGCATGCAGAAAGGCCATTTCATGCTCGTCGAGCAAGTCGGCATAACGTGACTCGACCCAGAGCAGTACCTGGCGGAAGTTGTGCAGGTAATACAGCGGGTCATCGACAGAGTGGGCGATCACAGGACAGGGTCGGGCAGCAAAAGTGAGCACTGTTTATACATACAGATCAGGCACACAGGCAAGCCCCCAGGCCCGTTGCGCCGCCCTACCGACGAATGGCGTCAAACGCCAGGGCCCGCGCCAGGTTCTCAAGCGCCTCGCTCAGCGCCTCAGGCTGCTCACCCAACCAGCTCAGCGCCAGGAACTGCCGGTGACGCCCATGCAGACTGAACTGCTCCCCTTCCAGCACCTGCAATGCCGAGTCCGCTGACGCCGCCACGGCTTGAGCGCTTACCATGGTCGGTGACAGGCGCACCCACAAGGCGTATCCACCTTCAGGCATGTCAAAGTCGACCTCCCCGCCCAACACCCTGCGCAGGTGCTGGCACAACTGCTCCATGCGCCCACGCAGCGCAACCCGCATCCGGCCCAGGTGCTCGTCGATTTCCCCGGAAGTGATCATCTGCGCCAGCGCCTGCTGGCGCATCGGGGCGAGCTGGAAAGCGCGCTGGGCGAACGCTTCTGCCAAGGCCATATGGCGCCCCAGCAGGTAGGCATAGGGCGCCTCGCCGCCCACTGTCGCCTCCAGCGAACCCAGCACCAGCAACCAGCGCGGGTCCACCCAGTCACGCAAGCGCGAGCTCGGAGGGCCGGAAAAGCACAGTTCGCTGTCCAGATCGTTTTCCAGCAACCAGACCGGGTGCACGGCCAGCAGGTCGGCAATCTGTTGCTGATCGCGCTCGGGCATCAGGCGCCCCACTGGGGTACCCAGGCACGAAGGCACGATCACCATGCGCACCGGTTCACCGCCCAGCAGCCTGGACAGGCTACCGATATCAGGGCTGCCGCCGGCAACCAGCGGCACCTCCAGGACCCGCACGTCGCAACGTTGCAAGGCCCGCAATATGCGCCAACAGCATGGGGAGGCGACCAGTACGGTACTGCCGCGCAGCGCCAATGCCTGCAGCAGCGTTTCCAGCAACGCCTGCACATCAGGGCCCAGGTGCACATCCTCAGGCCGCCAGTACTGACGGGAAGACTGGGTATAGCGCTCGGCCAGGGCATCTCGCAGGCGTGGCCCGCCCAGCACGTGTGTGGGCCGGGCACGCAGCCGCCCCAGGCGCCGCTCATGGGCGAACAGCGCGCGCTCCAGCAGTGGCTGCGCTGGTAGCGCCTGGGCTGCATCGGCCAGGCCGGCCTGCACGCCCACCTGGGCGAAGTAGCCAGACCTTGGCACCGACTGCACACGCCCTTCGTGCTCGAGCAGGCTGTAGGCAGCCTGCACCGTGGCCAACGAGACGCGCAGGCGCCTTGACAATGCCCGCAGTGAAGGCAAGCGTGGCTGCCCGCCCCGCTCGGCCTCTTCGATCAAGGCGACCAGGTAGCGGTACACCGCCTGATAGGCGAACTCACGCCCCATCAGGATGAAGCCTTGCGCGTCACGCTGCCCACAAACCGCAACTGCACATCCCGCCGCGCCAGGTTGGCCAGCAGTTGCCGTACCCCCGCCCCCAGCCGCCCTTTGTAGACCATGCGCAATTGCGCCAGTGGCAGGCCGCTGGTGTTCACGATCCAGTCCTTGACGGCATCAGGGCAGGATCTGCCCTGCAAGGCCCGGTGCAGGTAAGGCAAGGCGACCAGCATGTCAGCGTGACGGCATTGCAGAAACCGCTCCAGCCCAGCCCCCTGATTGGCAAACGGCCGGTACAACAGACAGGCAAGCTGGGTCTGCTCCAGCCCGTAGGCCTTGGCAAAGCGCACCTGCTGAGGCGCTTGAGGCCTGACCAGGCGTAGCGCTTGCCTGGACGCAGCAAGCGCCTTGCAGCGCCCGCCTATCTCGTACAGCTGCGCCAGCGCCAGAGGGTCGACAAATGCTGCCAGCGGTGCGCCTTCTTGCCCGAGCTCGATGCCCCAGCCCATCACCCGGTCCAGTTCGCCGGCAGTGAGCAACTGGGCGAGCAGATCGTCGATCACGATGACCCGCAGCGGCAATGCCCTTTCCTGAGCGATACCCGGCGCGTCAATCACCCTGCCCGGTGAACCTGCGACGGCATGCAACTGGGCCAGCCACGTGGCCAGGCTGTCTACGCATTGATGCAGCGCGTCGGGGCTGGCGACACCTGCCTGGCGCAGGCTCCGCCGGGCCCAGGCCGCAAAGCGCCGCCGCTGGCTGGCTGGCATGGCGGTGATCAGCGCATCGGCGCCCGGGTATTCGGCCAGTGCAAGGCGGACACCATCGGCCAGTTCCAGATGCGTGCGACTGCCCAGCAGCGCTTCCGGGCGCGCATCAACGAGGTGGCCGAACAACAGCAAGGCTTCACGTGACAAGGGTAGATGCCCGGCCGTGGCGCCACCCTGGTGACAGAAAGGTACAACTGCCGCTCCCTCGACCATAAGCAGCTGTACCCTTGGATCATCATGCATGAACAAGGCGTTGAAGCTGCGCTCATGCTGCTCGAGCAACGCGCTGCTGGTGGCCGGCAAACAGGTCACCAGCACCCGCAACTTGAAGGTCACCGGTGCTCGCAAGGCAATGCTCAGCTGGGCGGCGCGCAGTATGGCCAACAGCCGGGCGCTACGGCGGTCTGCCCCCTGAACCACCAGCAACCTGAACGTACCGATGTATTCCGGCCCGCCCGCAGCCACCAGCAAACGCTGGATCAACAACTGCAGCGAAGCGCGTTGTTCTTTGGACATATGATTCAACAGGCGCTCCAGCACTTGCTGATAGATAAAGTGCATAGCCTGGTCGTGAACAATACTCACGGCGTTACCTCACAACTTCATTCAGCACAAAAGCACGCCACCTGAACACGAGGGCAGCGGAATTACCTTGAAGAAACTTCCTACAATTAATTAGGAAATTTTGAAGTTGCTAAACGCTGTCGCCACACCATTGAAAAATACGAGCCCGCCCAAGCACCCGCCACCGCCTTGAACCGCGCACCGCCGCGCCTGCTCTTCTCCACTGCACGCTCCTCGCACCAACTATCAATGCGCCATTATCGAGCGTTGCATATGGATTAAAAGATACAGATCCTGATGAAAATACCATTCAGAAATCAGCAAACGCACAATGCACAGAGCAGAAAAGCTCGCCAGGAAGCTGGCAATGATTAACCAGCAACATCAACTTACAAAACCAGCAACTTCACCCTGTTCAAATATAGTCAGGCAAAAATGCAAAAACCGGGCATCAGCCCGGTTTTTCGTTGCCAAACATGCCGTCAGCGCGGCGCCATATCGAGCACTACCCGCCCACCACAGGGGCATTCGTCCATGTAGCGATGGGCCTCGACCACCTCGGCGAACGGATACACCTTGATGATCTGTGGCGTCAGCAACTGATCGGCGGTGAACTGGTTGATATCACGCAAGGCCCGTTGCAGGGCCACCTGGTCCTGGCTGATGCCCAGCTCCGGCTTGCCGGTGAAGTTGCCGATACAGTGCACGTAGAACTGGATGTTCTTCTGGAACGCCGCACAGGCCGGGAACGGCGTCTGGTTGCCGCCCTGCAGGCCGTACAGCACCAGGCTGCCCCGCGGTGCCAGCACATCGCCAAGCAGCGACATCTGCGGGCCGCCCATGCCATCGAGGACCATGTCGACGCCGCGCCCATCGGTGTACTTGCCAACCTGCATGAGCAGGTCCTGCTCTTCGCTGACGATCACCTTGTCGGCGCCCAGGCCCAGCAGGTATTCACGCTGCTCGGGTTCCTTGGTGACGGCAAATACCTTCAGGCCGAGAGCCTTGCCCAGCTGCACGAAGGCCGGCCCGGCACAATGGCTGGCATCGGTGACCAGCGCGGTCTGCCCGGCCTTGGCCCGCGCCAGGTCGACGTAGGCGAAGTAGGCGATCAGCAGCGGCGTGTAATGCACGCTGGCCTCGATCGGCGTGAGCACGTCCGGATAACGGGTGATGGCGCTGCGCGGCAGGACGATGACATCGCCATACACTGGGTGATCGTTGGCACTGGTGGCCGGGAAGCTCGCGACCCGGTCGCCCACCGCGATGTCATCGACGCCTTCGCCGACCGCCGTCACCACACCGGCCATCTCATGGCCGATCCCTGCGGGCAGACGGGCTTGGGATGGCGCCAGGTTCTGCCGCCAGAGCACGTCATACCAGCTCACGCCGATCGCCTCGACGCGGATCTGCACCTCGCCGACGGCAGGTGACGGTTCGGCCTGCTCCTCGCAACGGAGCACATCGGCAGCGCCGAACTTGTGGAAACGGATCATGCGGGACATCGCATACCTCGCCTGTGTGAATCTCGTATTACCACGGACTTTATCCGGGCTTTTACCGTTAGACCATCAGTGGCTATTAATAGTCGACATGCCTGTCATCGATTGGGCACCTGACTTTCCTGTGCATTGGCCCCCGGAAATCGGTGCAGGGTAACAGCCTTTGGCCTTAAGATTCACCCCTGCCCCACTTTAGGCGAAGCGCACCGATGAATCGAAACGACCTGCGTCGCGTAGACCTCAACCTGCTGATCGTGTTCGAAACCCTCATGCACGAGCGTAGCGTGACCCGTGCCGCCGAGAAGCTGTTCCTCGGCCAGCCGGCAATCAGCGCGGCCCTGTCGCGCCTGCGCAACCTGTTCGACGACCCGCTGTTCGTGCGCACCGGGCGCAGCATGGAGCCGTCGGCCAGGGCTCATGAAATCTTCGCCCTGCTGTCGCCGGCGCTTGATTCGATCTCCACCGCCGTCAGCCGTGCTGCCGAGTTCGACCCGGCCACCAGCAATGCAGTGTTCCGCATCGGCCTGTCGGACGACGCCGAGTTCGCCCTGCTGCCACAGCTGCTCAAGCGCATTCGCGCCGAAGCTCCCGGCATCGTCCTGGTGGTGCGTCGGGTCAACTACCTGCTGATGCCGACCCTGCTGGCCTCGGGCGAGATTTCCGTGGGTGTCAGCTACACCAGTGAATTACCGGCCAACGCCAAGCGCAAGGTGCTGCGCCGCAGCAAGCCCAAGCTGCTGCGCGCCGACAGTGTGCCGGGCAGCATCAGCCTCGACGACTTCTGCGCACGGCCACATGCGCTGGTGTCGTTTGCCGGTGACTTGTCGGGCTTCATCGACGAAGCCCTGGAAGAAATCGGCCGCAAGCGCCATGTGGTGCTGGCGGTGCCGCAGTTCAATGGTTTGGGGAGTTTGCTGGCGGGGACCGATATCGTCGCCACGGTGCCGGACTACACAGCCGATGCCTTGACCGCAGCCGGCGGGCTGCGCGCTGAAGACCTGCCGATCGAAGTGCGCACGTTCGAGCTGCACATGGCCTGGCGCGGAGCGCAGGACAACGACCCGGCGGAACGCTGGCTGAGGTCGCGGATACAGATGTTCTTCGGGGATCCGGATAGCCTGTGAGTGAGTTCCACGGGATTCTGACAAATCAGGATGCCTGGCTTTTCGGATCCTCCGCGCCCTACCAGCGGCATACGCTGGCGCTTGGATCAGTAGCTGCTCGCGGTCGATAGCAGTCAGGCATGACCGCTATCTTTCAGCAAACCGCTACACGTCAATCACTCGTCCCAAGCAAGCGCTTGGCAGTCACTGCGCGCACTACAACCCTTAGCGTGCGCCGTCCACCGCGTGGGCACCGGCCACCGCAATCGGATCATCGTGTGCGCCCACCGCGGTGCTCACGCCCACCGCACCAATCACCTTGCCCTCTACCAGGATCGGCTGGCCACCGGCCAATGTGGTGACGTCCAGTGCCAGCAACGCCGGGTGGCCGTCATTCACACGGTTCTCAAAATTCACGCTGGGGGCGCCGATCAGAGCCGATGCCTTGGCCTTGCGCATCGCAAGTTCCGCGCTGATGGCGGTGGCGCCATCCATGCGGCGGACCACGATGGGGTAACCGGCGTTGTCGACCACGGCGATCGAGCCCACCCAACCCTGTTGCTTGGCGTACTGGTCGGCGGCCTGGGCGATGCGCTCGGCGGCAGCCAGGTCCAGTTGCTTGATCGAAGGCAGTGCTACCGAATCGGCGGCTGCGGCGGTACCGGCGAGGCCCAGGGCGAACGCGGCGGACAGCAGGAATCGTACGGACATGAGGTTCTCCTGACGATTTAGCGAAAGCGCCCGGCAAGCCGGGCGCGCGAGTAAAGGGTGTCAGCGCAGTTTGGCTACCTCTGCTGCGGTGACCTGAACTTGGGAGTTGCCGAACTGCTTGAACAGGAAGGTACCCAAGGTCGCCAACTGGGCATCACTCAGGTTGGCGAAGCCAGGCATGAACACCTCCTGGCCATCGACCTTACGGTGCACGCCGCGCAGCAGCACCGACACCACATTGGTCGGGTCGCCTGCGCCCAGCACGCTATTGCCGAACAGCCGCGGGTATTCGCCCACGCCCTTGCCGGTGACCGCATGGCAGGTGGCGCAGTTGGCGTTGAACATCACTTCGGCACCCAGCGCGTCGCTGTTCGGGTCGTATTGCGGATGGCTGGCGCGCAGCGCAGTGGTACCGGTGTAGGCCTGGCCCTGGCCGGTGCGGGCGGGTGCACTGTTCGGTGTTCCGCTGACCGGCAGATCGCGCAGATAGGCGACCATGGCGTGCAGGTCGGCATCGGGCAGGTGGTTCAGGCTGTTCTCTACCGCCTCGGCCATGGGGCCTGCGGCGTTGGCCTTGCCATGCACGGCACCGGTCTTGAGGTAGGTGAACAGCTCCTGATCGCTCCAGGTGCCGATACCACTCTGGCCACCGGTGATGTCGTAGGCCTTCCAGACCCCAAGATTGCCACCGCCCAAGTCCGGATGGCTCAGACCCTGGATGAAGTTGCGCGGGCTGTGGCATTCGCCGCAGTGTTCCAGGCTCTGTACCAGGTAGGCGCCGCGGTTCCATTCATCGCTCTTGCCAGCTACCGGCAACTGGCGCCCGGAACGGAAGTTCATGACGTTCCAGAAGGCCATGGCCCAGCGCTGGTTGAACGGGAAACCCATGGTGTTTTCTGGCGGCTTGCTGTCGATCGGCTTGATCGTGCGCAGGTAGGCGACCAGTGCCAGTGCGTCGTCGTCGGACATCCCGGTGTACGAGGTATATGGCATGGCCGGGTACAGGCGTCTGCCGTGCCGGGAGATGCCATTGCGTACCGAGCCGACGATCTCGGCGTCGGTAAAGGCGCCAATCCCGTTGACCGGGTCCTGGGTGATGTTGGTCGAGTACAGCCTGCCGAACGGTGTGTCGAACGCCATGCCGCCCGCATAGGGTTTGCTGGCGTCGGCGGTGTGGCAGGCCACGCAGTCAGAGGCCAGGGCCACGGCGCGGCCGCGTTCGATCCATGCTGCGCCATCCTGCCCAGGCTTGGCCACCGGCATGTCGATCTGCGATTGTTTCCAGATCACGCTGCCGGCACCGATACCCGCCGCGACCGCTACGGCAATACCGCTCCAGGCCAGCGCCCGCAAGCGGGCGCGCGCTTTTGTCGATCCTGTTTTCATCAACATGCGTAGCACCTCACACCGAAGCCTTGATGATGCTGTCGGCGGCCAGCAGCGACAGCGCCACCCCGGTCAGCGTCGAGTTGACCAGCGCTGCGGTCGGCATCACGCCAGTGCCGCCGAAGTACAGGTTTTCGTGGTCGTGGGCCTGGGCCAGCTTGTTGCACACCGAGGTGTGCGGGTCGTTGCCCATGCTCAAGGTGCCGGTGATGTGCTGGCTGTTGGTGTACTGCCCGCGCTCGGAGAACTTCGCCTCGCTGCCGCCGGAGGCCGTCACGCAGTCGGCGAAGTGCTCGCGGCAGGCGTCGTAACCACGGTGCACGTACTCGGGGAAGCGGTAGTGGATTTCCATCCTGGGGATGCCCCAGGCGTCCTTCTGGTCGCTCAGGACGATGCGGTTTTCCGGGTCCGGCAGCATTTCGAACATCGACTTGAGCAGCACGAAGCGTTCGCCATCGCGCTTGATCTTCTCGTTCAGCTCCTTGCCGTAATAACCCTGGGCAACGTACTTCTCGGTCAGGTAACGGGTCGGGTTGTCGTTGTGCACATCGATGCGCAAGGCCGAGCGCTCGCTGCGGAAGGCACCGTCGCGGGTGTTGTTGATGCTGCCCGGGCACATCGGGCCGCGGCCGACGTACAGCGGCTCGTCGGCCAGGTACTCCACGGCGCTGGCAGGGTGGTCCATCAGGCGGCGGCCGACCTGGTCGGTGGCGTTGGCCACGCCGTTGGGATTGCGCTCATCCTTGGACATCAGCAGGATCTTGACGCTTTCCATGGCATTGGCGGTGAGCAGGAAGTGCTTGCCGGTGACCCGGTGGACCTCCTTGTTGTGGTCGATGAAGTGGGCAGCGACGATACGGTTGCCTTCCCCGGTCTCGAGCTTGAACACCACGGCATTGCTGATCAGGTTCAGCCCCAGCCCTTGGGCACGGCGCACCGACATGCTGCCGTTGTACTGGGCGCCGATCGGGCAGATGGGCATGCAGTTGTTGTTGCCACAGCAGGCCGGGCGATCGTCGTAAGCGGTGCTGTTGCGCGCTTGCGGGCCTGGCAGCAGCTCCAGGCCGACCGCCTCGTAGCGCTGGCGCAGGCGCTCGAACCCGTAGGGCAGCGGCAGGACGTCCATGGGGTACGGCATCGAGCGTGGCGAGCCGTAGTCACCCGCCAGTGCACCGCCGCCGGAGACGCCCATCTCGATCTCCGCTTCGCAGTAGTAGGGTTCGAGATCGTCGTAGCTGATCGGCCAGTCGACCGACTGCCCGTACAGCGACTGCATGCGGAAATCGTTGGGGATAAGGCGCCAGGCCTGGCCCGCCCAGTGCCAGGTGGTACCGCCCACGCCGCGAATGTACTGCGCGGTGTACGGGGCCGGGCCCTTCTGGATCAGGTAACCGTTGTCGTGGGGAACGAAGTTCGGCTGGGGCGCCCATGGCATCGCTGGGTAGGGCGCCATGTGGTTGTTCTTGTACGCGCCATTGCGGTAGTTGGACACCAGCATAGCCTGGTCCAGCGGTGCGCCGGCCTCGAGCATCAGCACCGACAGGCCTTTGCGCAGCAGCTTGACGGCAGCGGCGCCGCCCGCGGCACCGGCGCCGATGATGACCACGTCGGCCGACATTGGGGTGGAATTCGAATCAGGCATGGCGTTCGGTATCTTTCTGCAGGGCGTAGGCAGGGGGATTTACCCAGAAATTCGGGCTTCCGGTGCAGTAGCTTGGGGGCTCGACGAAATCGGACACGGCCTGGTAGGCCACGACGCTTTCGAAAGCGACGCACTCACGTACCCCTTCGCCGTCTTCGACGGTGCCCAGATACAGCGCGGTGTTCAGGCGAAGGAACAGGCTTTTGAGGTCCGGGTCTTTGCTGGCCAGCAATTGCAGGCGCTCGGCCGGGGACTTCAAGACGGACAGTTCGGGTAGCGTTGCCAGCAACTGCTCGACCAGCTGGGGGAGTTGTGGGAGTGTCGGCTGAAGTTTCTGGTGCACCAGGTTGACCAGTTCGCGATCGACACCGATCTGGCCGGAGAGTTGGTCAGCCAGAGAGATGAACGGGATCGGGGCAACAGGGACTTCGAGTGCGCCGCTGGCCGCCATGGCCTTGGGCAGAAGTTTGGGTGCGCCCAGGGTCAGCAGCATCATGCCAGCGCCGCTGGAGACAAAAAATTCTCGTCTACTAAGCATGGGAAGTACCAATGAATGGGAAGCTGCCCAAGCGGGATGGGCACACGCCCCCCTGCAAGGCGGCGCCACCCTAGCACATGTTACTAAATGTGTAGTTAACTTTTGTGATCGCTGAAAGGCCCTTTCTAGAGCGGTTCAACACATTGATTTGCGACCAAAGGCGAGTGGATTGATGCCAGAAAAACCGCTAGCGCGCAGAACGTTGAGGATCAAGGCAAAAACGTTCATGGCACGCCGGCTGGGCGTGATCTCACCCAGTTTGATGACACTGATTCGTGGCGCAACCGTGCCTTGGCACAGCCTGGCCAGGCGTCTGAAGCCCAGCAATTACGGGCTCCAGATGCGGGTGGAGACCAGGGCGCCGCTTGCAGTTCGCGACCCGTGGCGAGCTTGTAGCGATAGGCTCGTGAAGGGTCGCGCTCAAGGCGAACAACTCAGGGTCGCCTGCGCTTTTCCTCAGTTTGTTGCTGTCGTTGGAGCATTCTTGAAATGCACAGTTGCTCGCCCAAGGCGCGTTCGATAAACGCACACTTTCTTCTTCGACAGGCAGGCTGAAGCGCTCTCGCCATACAGTCGGTAACGCGATTCGCATGAAAAAGGCCGGTCGATGGTAGTTACCCATCGCCACCACCGACGGCTGAATCGAAGCCCACTGGTCAGTCCTTCGGAACAGTTCTGCTCCGCCCAGTCTCCATCGCTTTAACAACATAGGGAGGCGGTGGCCATGATTGATCCAACAACCGGCATGAAGGCGGGTGAGCGTTACTCGGTAGAAAACGTCGAACGCGCACATCAATTTCCAGGCTTCTTTCTCGATGGCAAATACTACCTCGGCCCCGAGTTGCTCACCGCTGTGGGCTGGCTGGAGGGCACGCGCTTCATCTACGACAACCTCGATGCGGCAGGCGAACCGGTTTTTCCTGATCGCGCAGCGGGGGATATCAAAAACCTGACGCTGACGTTGGTGGACGGCACAGCACTGAAGCTTGCCCGGATAGAAGTCAGTGCCCCGACCGAAGATATCGAGGTCGCCCGTCACACACACAACGGTGGCGCAACCCGCAACGCTGCCAGTGCGCCGACATTCTCCGAACACCCGCCCACCTCACCGGGCGGACAGCTGGGCATGGAGGGTGTCGGCATAACCCGTAAAGACACCGTACCGCTGTTATTGAGTGCCGCAGTCATGGGCTTGCTCGCCGGGCTGCTCATCACCCATGCACAGCGCAGGCGCCGCTGAAGCATCGAGTTTGAACTTCACGCCCGGATCAGGGCCTGCCCTTTCAGGTCTATCGCAAACGGAGATTCAACAATGAGTGCACAACTCAACGGCAAGCATGTGGCCTTCCTGGTCACCGATGGTTTTGAACAAGTGGAGCTGACGGGGCCCCGTGACGCGTTGCAAAAAATCGGTGCGGTGGTCGACATCCTGGCGGACAAGGAAGGAAGGGTGCGCGGCTGGCATCACGACAAACCCGCCGACGAATTTGCCGTGGATGCCACCTTCGACAGTGCCCACCTCGATCTTTACGACGCCATCGTGCTGCCTGGCGGCGTACAGAATTCCGACAACATTCGGCTGATACCCGGCGCTCAGAAACTGGTGAAAAGTCACCATTCGGCCAACAAGCCGCTGGCGGTGATCTGCCACGGCGCCTGGCTGCTGGTGTCCACAGGCCTCGTCAAGGGCAAGCGGATGACCAGCTACAAGACCTTGCAGGACGATATTCGTAATGCTGGCGGCAACTGGGTGGATGAAGAAGTCGTCGTGGACGGCAACCTGATCAGCAGCCGCAAACCTGACGATATCCCGGCCTTCAACGAGCAGTTGATCAGGGCGCTGGCTGGCTGATCGTCTCTCCACGGCCCCTGTCGTGCGCATGCACCGAGCCGGGGCCGCACCGCTCGTCGCTGCAACTGCGCATCGAAACCAACGTCCAGACGTCAGGCGTTTCGAATGGTATGAGCGTACTCAACTGCAGGAGCTTCCCTGATGCGAGATTTCCCTACTCCCCCCTTCCCGTCACAGCCACAGGACGTGCCAGGCTCCCAACGCAGAATGGAGCCGATTCCAGACTGTGGGGAGCAGTCGTATACCGGCCACAACCGACTGCACGGCAAGATTGCCCTGATCACCGGCGCCGACAGCGGAATTGGGCGGGCTGTAGCGATTGCCTATGCCCGTGAGGGTGCGGACGTTGCCATCGCCTATCTCAACGAACATGAAGATGCGCAAGAGACCGCACGTTGGGTAGAAGCCGCTGGCCGGCAATGCCTGCTGTTGCCAGGGGACCTTGCGAACAAGCAACACTGCCATGACATCGTTGCAAAGACCGTGGAGCGGTTCGGTCGTATCGACATCCTGGTGAACAACGCAGCGTTCCAGATGACCCATGAGACCCTCGAGGAGATCGACGATGATGAATGGGTGAAGACGTTCGACATCAACATCACCGCCATCTTCCGGCTCTGCAAGGCGGCACTGCCCTCCATGGCAAAGGGCAGCTCGATCATCAACACCAGCTCGGTCAATTCCGACGACCCGTCCCCCAGCCTGCTGGCCTATGCCGCAACCAAGGGCGCGATTGCCAACTTCACCGCTGGCTTGGCCCAGTTGCTGGGCAAAAAGGGGATTCGGGTCAACAGTGTGGCGCCAGGCCCCATCTGGACACCCTTGATTCCGGCTACCATGCCCGATGAGGCCGTGAAGAACTTCGGTTCCGGTTACCCCATGGGGCGGCCAGGGCAGCCGGTCGAGGTCGCGCCGATCTATGTGCTGCTGGGTTCCGATGAGGCCAGCTACATCAGTGGCTCACGTTACGCGGTAACCGGCGGTAAACCGATCCTTTGAGCAAGCGGGTCTTGGCCTACTGGCCTTGGCTGCGATAACCGCTCGGCGTCATGCCCAGCTGCTTCTTGAAGGTCTTGGAGAAATGCGCGGAATCGGCGAAGCCCCAACGGGTGCCGATGTCGGTGATCGAGCGATGCCCATAGGCGGGGTTGCGCAAGTCCTGGGCGGCCTTGTGCAACCGTTCGCGCAGGATGTAACGACAGACACTGTCGCCGCTGGCTTCGAACAGGCGATACAGCTGGCGGCTGGAAATACCCAGTTCCTCGGCCAGGGCGACGGGCGTCAGGCGCGGCGAGTCCAGGCGCTGCTGGATCAGCGACTGCACTTCGTGCAGGTGCAGGCCGGGCGAACTGTCACGCGCACGATATTCCAGCACCGAACCGAGCAGCCCGACCAGCGCGGCCTGCAGCCCGTCACCGTCTTGTGCGCAGGCCCACTGTTCGAGTTCGCCTTCGGCCACCTGGCGCACCATCGTCGCCAGCAACTGCCCGCATGCGCCGGCGGTGGACAGCTTGCCGAAACGGCTGGCATCGAGGTTCTTCAAACGCTCCCGGGGTAGGTGGATAGACACGTGGGAGAACAGCCCGCGGGGGATCATCTTCATGGCCTGCGCCGAGTCCAGCAGGGCCATGTCACCTTCGCGCAGGTCCATCACCCGGTCGCCCAGCTCGATGGACATTTCCCCACTCTGTTGTAACACAAGGAAACAATGTGAATCGCCGTCACGCCCAATGTCGCGTCCTGAGCGTGCGATCGCATGGGCATTGCTGCGGATATGGGCGACCCGCGTCGTACCCAGTAGCGACGGGCGCAGATCGCCGATGAAAAGGCTCTGACAGTGGTCGTAGCGGGTTTCGAAGCGCCCGCAAATAGCGTGGACACTGGCGTTCCAGACAGACATCGCTTGACCGTTCATCAACCACCTCTATCGAAAGCACGCGCCATATTAGTGCAATTTTCACGTGATTTTGGGTAACAAAAAAGCTGTGCCCAAAGCGTAAGCACATACCGCGCCACATTGCCCACGCCGGTCTGCGACCGGAAGGTCGTTGCGGACATCGCAACAACATTGCTCCCGCCTGTCATTGAGCGCCCTGCCCGCCTCCCTT
The DNA here is from genome assembly GCF_044749325.1 of Pseudomonas sp. NPDC089428. Taxonomy (NCBI): domain Bacteria; kingdom Pseudomonadati; phylum Pseudomonadota; class Gammaproteobacteria; order Pseudomonadales; family Pseudomonadaceae; genus Pseudomonas; species Pseudomonas sp. NPDC089428. The sequence goes on along the minus strand of NZ_JBIVHT010000013.1, from coordinate 82,194 downwards.
TAGCGTGCCCTACCGGTTTGCCCGGCGATGCCGTACGAAAGCCCGGGCCTTTCATCCAGGAGTTACGCTTGATGTCCCACCACTACGAACTGCTGCGCTTCACCTTGCGCGTGCGCACCCCAGGTCAGGCCCTGCCACGCCTGCAGCTGGCCTTGCAGGCCGCCGTCGAAGGCGTTGAGCTGATCGGCTGCTGGGTTTGCGAAATCGGTCCGCAGAACACCATCGCCGTGCTGCGACGCTTTGCCAGCATCGAGGTCCAGGCGGCCGAACGCGAGCGTGTGTTAGTGGCCAGCGACGCCTTCGGTATCGGTGAGTTCGTGCTCGAGCAGCACATGGACGACTACCGCCTGTTCCCTTTCCTCGAACCACTGGCGCCCGGCAAGCATGGGCCGTTCTACGAGCTGCGCGAATACGACCTGGTCAGCTCCGGCCTGGCACCGACCCTGGCCGGCTGGCGCAAGGCGGTCGGGCCGCGCACCGGCGCGCAGTATTCGCCGGTGTATGCGGCGTTCTACGCCACCAATGGCCGGGTGCCGCGCTACCTGCACATCTGGCCCTACGCCAGCCTGGAGCAGCGCCTGGATGTGCGCAGCCGCGCCGTCGGCGACGGGGTATGGCCGCCGGAGAATTCTGCCCCGCAACTGCAGAAGATGAATTCGGTGGTCTATCTGCCCGCGGCCTTTTCACCGCTGCACTGAGGCCATCGCGCCGCGCCGCTGCGCCCGGCGCAGCAGCCTGTCGACAGCGGCCATGGCCGGGGCGCGCACGCCTTGGCGCCGGGCATGGGCGAGCAACGCGCCGGACAACGCGTCGATCTCCATGCGCCTGCCATGCTCAAGGTCCTGGAGCATGGAAGGCTTGTGCCCGGCGTGCACGACGAATGCTTGCTGCACCGTCTGCGTGACTCGCTGCGGGTCCAGCGCCACGCCCAGCGACGCGGCGATCATGGCGGCCTCGGCGACCAAGGCCAGGGCCATTTCGCGTCCACGGTCGCAGCGGCCAAGCTCGCCCACGCTCTCCCGCGCCAGGGCGCACAGCGAGTTCAGGGCCGTGTTGAAAGCGACTTTCTCCCAGATGCTCACCTCGATATCCGGGTCTTCGATGCAGTGCATGCCGCCGCGGCGCAAGCAGTCGATCAATGCCTGCAACGGCCCGGCCTGTTGCGGCCCAGGCAACAGCCCGCGCAAGCGCACTTCGCCAGCGCCGCAGCTGCGTACGCTGCCCGGCGCCAGCACATCAGCCGGGTACAGGGTCATGCCGATCGCCAGGCAACGGTCAGCCACGTACTCGCGCAGCACCGGCACGCTGTCCAGGCCATTCTGCAACGTCAGTACCAGGGTCTGTTGGCCGAGCAGATGCCGACTTGCCTGCATGGCCTGGCGGGTGTGGTAACTCTTGGTCAACATCAGCATGGCATCGACCTCGCCTTGCAACTGCTCGGCACGCGCCACCTGAGGCCAGTACACGCGGGCGCCCTGTTCGTCCTCAAGGCGCAGGCCATGGCTGCGCAAGGCGTCGAGCAAACGCTCATCGACATCCACCAGGGTCACCTCGGCATCGGCATCGATCAACCTGGCGGCAAACAGGCTGCCCATTGCCCCGGCCCCGATCACAGCAATCTTCATGTTTGGTTTCGTCCTTGCTGCGCGAAATGAAAAAGCTCGCCGGGTCATCCCCGGCGAGCCTCGTTTACCCAGGCTGCATCCCTCACAGCTTTGGCAAGGTGACCGCATCACCAAGCGGCTGGCGTTTACCCGCCTGCTGCGAACGCAGCACGGCAGCACCGTAGATCGCCAGCACGCTGATCGAGCAGGCACCGGAGAACAGCAGCACCGCCGTGTAGCCGTAGGCTTCGATCAGCAGGCCCCCGACCGCCGGCCCCACCGCCGCGCCGACCGACAGGCACAACGCCCCCAAGGCCACCAAGCGGCCCGACAGGTCGAACTCGGCCATCACGCCGAAGGTGTAGGCCAGCACGAAGCTGATCGAGAACAGGAAGCACATAACCCCAGCCACGTAGGTGGTCAGCGAGTCGAACTGGGCCAACAGCACCAGGCCGGCTACCTCGGCCGCGATGATTACCGCCACCGGCAGGAAGCGCCCGGCTTTCAGGCCGACCGACGAGGCGATGAAGCCGCCGCCGGCATTGATGATGAAGCCCAGCGCCAGCACCGAGCCGATGGTGTCCGAAGACAGCCCGCTCTTCTTTCCCATCAGCTCAAGGAACGCCCACACCGACATGATTCCGGTCAGGAACACTAGGCTGGCGAGCAGGCTCAGCCAGGCAATGGTGCGGCTCTCGCGGCACACCACCGGCGGCTCGCCGGCGCGCGCTTGCAGCTGCCGCGCGCTGCGGCTTGGCACCCACGGCAGAGGGGCTACGCCCATCAGCAGCAGGCTGATGACCAGGGTCACCAGCATGCCCTGGAAGCCCCACTGTGGCGCCACCGCAACCGGCAGCACGATCAGCAGCAAGGCGCCGGGCACGGTCTCCATGCCCAGCTTGAAACCAAATGCCCGCTCAGGTTGCGCGCTGTCGCCAAAAATGGTCATCGCCAGGGCATACAGCGCACCGGTGCCGGCGCCTGCCAGGGCCATGAGCAGCATCAGCGTCTCGTACGTGGGGCTACCCAGCATGCCGGCCAGTGCCACCGCCACCAGCAGCGAGGCCAGGGTGGAAATCACCCGCCAACTCAGGCGCTGGATCCACAGCAGCGAGGCCAGGCCAAGCACGCCGAAACCGAGGTTCATGGCCATGGCCAGACTGCCCAGTTGCTGTTCGCCATAACCGAACTGCTCGGCCAGGGCACCGAACAGCACCGGCAATACATTGAGCAGCAGCGCCCCGCCAGCAGAAACCAGGCCTGCGCAGATGTACACGGACGTCTTGTCAATCGGATTGGATGTTGTTGTTTTCATGGACTGATCCTGAATTGAGGGGCCTTGTCACCGCCTCAGTGTGCAACGCCCGAAGGCGTGCGGCATGTACCGCATTGCCGAGCTTTTGGTCATGGCTGCCAACACGGCTGCGGCCCGAAACCCGCCGAAAACACGCAAAGCCTCACGCTAGACAGCACAGATCGACATGCCTGCAAACACCCCGTCATTCCTGACCAATTCGGGATAGCCGGGCGCCCTGGCGGGTTCCTAACATCGGCACCGTCGGCAGCAGTCTTCGCTGTCGGCCCTCTTCCTCCGCCCCGAGATGAGCCATGACTACAACGACAAGAATCGACTTTCTCTACCTGTCCGAGCAGGACATGATCCGCGCCGGTGTCACCGACATGCTGGCCTGCGTGAACACCATGGAGCAGATGTTCGCCCTGCTGCACCACGGCGACTACCGCATGGCCGGGCCGAACAGCGACTCCCACGGCGCGATGATCACCTTCCCCAAGGATTCGCCCTTCCCCAACATGCCCAAACCCACCGCCGACCGGCGCATGATGGCGATGCCGGCCTACCTGGGCGGCGACTTCTGCACCGCCGGGGTCAAGTGGTACGGCTCCAACATCGCCAACCGCGACAAGGGCCTGCCGCGTTCGATCCTGATGTTCACCCTCAATGACCCCGACACCGGCGCCCCCTTGGCGCACATGTCGGCCAACCTGCTGTCGGCCTACCGCACCGGCGCCATCCCCGGTGTCGGCGCTCGCCACCTGGCCCGCCGCGACTCACGGGTGATCGGCCTGCTCGGCCCGGGCGTGATGGGCAAGACCACCGTGGCCGCCTTCATGGCCGTGTGCCCGCAAATCGACACCCTCAAGCTCAAGGGCCGCGGCCAGAAAAGCCTGGACGACTTCATCAGCTGGGTGCGCGACACCTACCCGCAAATCACCACCATCGACGTGGTGGACAGCATCGAGGCGGTGGTGCGTGGCTCGGACCTGGTGACCTACTGCACCTCCGGCGAAACCGGTGACCCGTCCAGCTACCCGCTGGTCAAGCGCGAATGGGTCAAGCCCGGCGCATTTCTCGCCATGCCGGCCGGCTGCAGCATCGACGCCGGCATGGAACAAGCCGACGTACGCAAGGTGGTCGACAACACCGGCCTGTACGAGGCCTGGTTCGAGGAGCTGCCCAAGCCGGCGCACAACCATGTGCCGCTGGTGGGCGTGCGCTTCATGGACATGATCGCCGAAGGCACGCTGCCGGCCGAACAGCTGGAAGACATCGGCAAGATCGTCGCAGGCGTCGCGCCCGGCCGGCTCAACGACGAGGAGATCATCATCATGTCGGTGGGCGGCATGCCGGTCGAGGATGTGGCCTGGGGCACGGTGGTGTACCGCCAGGCGCTTGAGCGCGGCGTCGGGGTACGCCTGAACCTGTGGGAAAGCCCGGCGCTGAGCTGATTCATCCACCTTTTCAATCGCAAGGACACTGCCATGCTGCAGATCACCAAACTCAAGACCGGATCGAAATACGAGACCCTGGGCAGCTATTCGCGCCTGGTGGCGGTGGACGACTGGATCTTCGTTTCCAACACCGCCGGGCGTAATCCGGCAACTGGCGAAATCCCCGAGGACCTCGAGGCACAGACCCGCCAGGTGTTCGCCAACATCGAAGCGGCGCTGCACGCCGTGGATGCGACCCTGGCCGACGTGGTCTGCTCACGGGTGTTCATCCAGAACCCAGAGGATGTCGCCAGCGTGATGACCATCGTCGGCGAAGTGTTTCGCGGCATCGACCCGGCCAGCACGGTCACCTGCCCGCCCCTGGGGGCGACGGTCTACCGGGTGGAGCTGGAGGTCACCGCCTACCGCGGAGCATCGCGCGCCACCACCCAGCTGATCGACCTTTCGCGCTAGCCCGCCCCGAGGAGAACCGCCCATGTCCCCTGTCATCGCGCCGGTGCACTGCGCAACCACACCCCCCAGTACCACCACCGTGGTCATCATCGGCGGCGGCATCGTCGGCCTGACCGCTGCACTGACCCTCGCCGAACGTAACATCCCGGTGGTGGTGCTGGAGAAAGGCCGCATCGCCGGCGAGCAGTCTTCGCGCAACCTCGGCTGGGTACGCAAGACCAGCCGCCACCGCGAGGACCTGCCCCTGGCCTTGGCCGCAGACCGGTTATGGGCGCAAATGCCCACCCGGGTCGGGCGCGAGGTCGGCTACCGGCAGGCGGGCATCCTGTTCGCCGCCCGGGAACCCGAGCAAATGGCGATGCACGAGGCCTGGCTGAAGTCGGTGCAAGGCTTGCCGGTCGGTTCGCGGCTGCTGAGCAATGCCGAAATCGCCCAGCGTGTGCCAGGTGGTCAAGCAACCTGGGCCGGCGGCATCTTCACCGAAAGCGATGGCCGTGCCGAGCCGACCCTGGCCAGCAGCGCCATCGCCAGCGCCGCCATGGCCCGTGGTGCGGTGATTGTCGAGCACTGCGCCGTGCGCAGCGTGACCACCGCCGCTGGGCGCATTGACGGCGTGGTGACCGAACACGGCGAGATCCGCTGCGAGCAGGTGCTGCTGGCCGGCGGCTTGTGGTCGCGGCGCCTGCTGGGTAACCACGGCGTCGCCCTGCCGACCTTGCCGCTGAACTGCTCGGTACTGCGCACGGCGGCCATGGAAGGCCCGACCGACATCGCCGTGGGCGGCCCGGACTTCTCGTTCCGCAAGCATATCGACGGCGGTTTCATCATCACGCAACGGGGTGCCCTCGACGCGCACCTGACCCTCGATCATGCCTTGCTGGGGCGGCGCTACCTGCCGCAGTTCCGCGCGCAGCGGGGCTTGCTGCGGGTATCGTTCGGCAAGCCGTTCTTCAAGGACCTGGCGCTGGCACGACGCTGGTCGCCCACGTCAGTCTCCCCTTTCGAGCGCATCCGCACCCAGGACCCTGCCGCCAACCCGGCCTTGAACCAGGAGGCGCTGAATAACCTCAGGGCCGCCTGGCCGGTGTTCAAAGAGGCGCGTATCGAGCAGGCGTGGGCCGGCACCATCGATGTGACGCCCGACTCGCTGCCGGTGATCGGGCACGTTCGACAACTGCCGGGGATGGTGCTGGCGACCGGCTTTTCCGGCCACGGCTTCGGTACTTCGCCCGCGGCCGGGCAACTGGCGGCGGACCTGGTCGATGGCAGTACCCCGCTGGTCGACCCCGCGCCTTACCGCCTGGAACGCTTTGCCTGAACGACGCTGTCCTGGCGAGCGGTGTGCGAAGGCAGTTCACCGAACAGCGCGCGGTAGGCGCCGGAGAAATGCCCGAGGTGGGTGAAGCCCAGATCGCTGGCCACCCGGGCGACGGTGAACTGCTCGGCTGCGGTGCACTGCAGCCGTTGGCGCACGGCATTCAGGCGTACCGCGCGCAGGTACTCGACCGGGCTCAGGCCGGTGACCCCGAGGAAACTGCGCTGCAAGGTGCTGCGGCTGACATCCAGCCGCTCACAGATCTGCAAAACCGATAACGGCTCGTCCGGGCAATCCAAGGCCAACTGGTGCGCCTGCCGGACCAGGTAGGCGCTGACCGCAACATTGCCCGCACGCCCCGCGCCGCCTTGGCTGATGTGGTCCAGCAGCACCAGCATGCATTCCAGCAGCAAGTCTTCGAGCTGCGCTTCCACCAGTGCCTCGCCCTGCAGCGCCGCATCGATCAGCCCCTGCAGTTGCAGGCGTATCGCCCCCAGAAAAGCCGGGCTGACGTTCAGCCGCGTGGCCCGGTTCAAAGCACGCAGTTCCTGGGCGCTGAACTCACGCTCGGCCAATTGCTCCAGACGACCGGCATCGACACTGACCGCCAGCAGGTCCATGCCTTCAGGCGCATGGACGAAAAACTCCTGACCACTGTGAAGAAGCGTGACATCCGCGCTGCCCACACTGCTGCCCTGGAACACCCCGGCACTCGCGCTGCCAGCGGGTATCGCCAGGCAAAACCGCCGCGCCGGCGCCACCCCGTGCTGGACCACACGCTTGTCCAGGCATTCACGAAAAATCTGGAAGCGCTGCGCGGTCAGATGCGTCAGTTCGGTGTGGGCACTGCCGGCGCTGATCTGGTCGTAGGTCTGCTGCCAGCCCAGGATGGCGCTGGCATGGGTGTTGACGTCATTGAAGCGGTGGCGTTGGGCATGCATGGCGTGCGTGTTACTTCCTGTTGCAATTTGCAAATAGAAGCAAGGTCTGGGCCACTGGGTTAACCAGAGTATCCAGGCAAAGTCGGTGACAAGGACTACGCGATACCCTCCGAGGTAGCCTCGCCGGCTCGCTTTCTCCGCTGCCCAAGCAAGGCGCGCGCCGCTACTGCAGCGACCACCAAGCCAGGCGATGCTGCCAGCAGCAGGCCGCCGACCCCCGCCCCCGCTGCCAGGATCTGCCCGGCCGCCAGCGGCCCGGCCATCGAACCCAAACGCCCAATGGCCACCGAAGCCCCCACACCCGTGGCGCGTACCTGGGTCGAATACAAGGTGGGCGCCAATGCATACAGCACCAGTTGCCCGCCGATGGCGCAGTAACCGGCAGTGAACCCAGCCAGTAGCATCAGGCCAAAGCTGCTCGACAAACCTAGCCCCGCCAACGACGCCAGCATCCCGGCATAGGCGATCAACACCGCCCGCCCGGCATGGCCGCGGTCCATCATGCGCCCGGTGAGGAATGAGCCCGCCGCCCCGCCAAGGTTGAACAGAATCTGCACTGCACCGGCCTGGGGCCGGCTGAAACCTTGACCGATCAGCAGCGAAGGCAGCCAGTTGAGCAGCATGTACAGCACCGTCAGGGTGAAGAAGCACGCCACCCACAGCAGCAGCGTGCGGCTCACCTGCCCCGGACCGAACAGCTGGCTGAGCATGCTGTCGGCGCCGGCCTGCTTGCTGCCCTGGGCGCGGAACGCCTGGGACTCTTTCAACCAGAGCATCAGCACCAGGGCAATCGCAATCGGCGCGATGCCACCAACGTAGAACACCGCACGCCAGCCCTCGCCCACTGCACTCATGCCGATCACCGAAGCCAGCGCACCACCCAGCGGCACGCCGCAGTAGGTCAGGCTCACCGCCGTGCTGCGCAGGTGCGCGGGCGCCGCCTCGCTGGCCAGGGCGATCAGTATCGGCAACGCCGCGCCCAGTCCAAGGCCGGTCATCAGCCGCGCGATCAGCAGCGAGGTGTAGCTTTCGGCATGGGCGGTGCCGAGCGAGAAGCCGCCGAACAGCAGCACCGCCACGATCAGGATTGCCTTGCGGCCGAGCCGGTCGGCCAGCCAGCCGCCGACGAACGCCCCGGGCAACAAGCCCAGCAACCCGGCACTGAACACCCAACCCAGCATGCTCGGGGTCAGGGCAAACTCCTTGGCCATGTGCGGCGCGGCAATGCCGGTCGCCTGCAGGTCCAGCCCTTCAAGCAGTGCGACAAGAAAACACAACCCGATCGTGATCACCGCCTTGTTGGAAGTTGCGGATGTATGACGCATGTCTGGCCCCTCTTGTTGTTATGGGTTGGGTGGTCACAGCCGGAACGTGGCGCGTACCGAGATGATCGACGAATCCTCGCCGCCTGCGTCCTTGATGGCCGCGCCGACGTCGTAGTACTTGAGGTCGAGGTCCAGGGTGAGGTTGGGCGTGGCCAGCCAGCGGGCATTGGCGCGGTAGATGGTGCCCACTTGCCGGCCTGTGCCGCGGGTGTTGGCCAGCAGGCTCATGCCGGGCATGTACACCCCGTCCTCTTCACGCTGCTTCCAGACTGCGAAGATGCCGGGTTCGAAGCGCACCTTGCGCCAAGGCGAAAAGCCGAACGTGGGCCCGACCACGATGATGTTGCTCAGGGTGGTCAGGCTGGCCTCGCCATAGACGCCATTGCGTGGGTAAAGCGGGTCGAAGGTGCCGACCTTGCCGTCGCCTGCGTCGCTGTCGCCGCTGGCGGCATCGATGCGCATGCCCAGCCGTGGTTGCCAGGGATGGGCGAAGGTATAACCGCTGTCGCTCGACAAGGCCCAGGCGCGGATGGATGCATTGCCCAGGTGGCCGGTCTGCCCGGCCAGGTTCCAGCTCCAGTCCAGGGCCTGGTGGCGACCGAACAGCCGCGTGCCGAAGGTGTAACGCTGCTCGTCACCGGATTCGCCGGCCAGGCTGCGGTCATCGGTTTCCAGGCCGAAGGCGAACAGGTCGATGTTCCAGGCCGGCGACAGCGGCAAGGTACCGTACAGGCCATAGAACTTGACACCGTTGTTGCTCCCGTCGTCCCAGCTGTCCTCGCCGGTTTTCAGCGGGCGCACGGCAAAGGCATCGAGCTTGCGACCGTCCTTGAGGTTGAACCCGGCGCGCACGCCGTCGAAGCTCAGGCGAATGTTCGGTGAATCGCGGAAAGTGACGAACACCTGGTCGCCAAAAGCCATCTCCTGGCGACCTACACGGGTGGTATAGCGCCCGCCGGCAAAGTCGTGGTTGAAGTCGACGAAGGCCTGGCGCACTTCATTGCGGCCCTCATCGTTGGGCGAGTACAGGTCCTTGCCGAAGGCGCGGGTGTTTTCCAGCTGGATGAAGGTGCGCACGGCATCGTCGAACAGGTGCAGGTCGGCGTGGGCCTGCAGCCGTTGCATCAGGTAGGAATCGTCTTGCACCCCGCGCAGGCCGAAAAAGGGTTTGTCGAGCGTATCGAGCCGGTAGCGTGCCTCGGCACCGAGTTGCAGCCAGGCCGACTCGGACAGCCGGTGGTAACGCAGGCCATCGAATGGGTCGGTGGCTTTGCCGGGGGCGTCGAGAAAGCGGTAGTCCTCGATCCAGCGAGGCGCGCCGGGCCGCCCTGGCCGGCTCTCTTCAAGGGGGTTGGCCGCATGCACGGACTGGCAGAGCGAAAGCAGTACAAAGGGCACCCATGCCCCTTTCAACGGCCTGGTCATCAGAATTTCCCTTTTTTCTTATATTTGTGATTGAAACTGGATAACTCTGTTAACGATTATTTTTGTTAACTATTAAGCCGTCAATAGGGACAGTCGCTGCGCCAAGCGGCGACCACCAACAAGCGTTCGCTGATCGCACACTTCTGCCCCCAGCGACGGCGGACACCCAAGCCGGGCCGCTAGTATTTCCATGGCGCGGCCTCTAGCGTGCGGTCGTCGCAAAAACCTCTTCCACAAGAACAACAAGAGCACCGCAATGACTCATCTTCGCCCCCTTGCCGCCCTAGGCATGCTCATGCTCGGCGCCAGCCAGGCCCTGGCTGCACCAACCGTTAAACAACCAAACATTCTGTTGGTGGTCGCTGACGACCTCGGCTTCTCCGACCTGTCGGCCCTGGGCAGCGAGATCCAGACGCCGAACCTCGACAAACTGCTGGCCGACGGTCGTCTGATGCTCGACTTCCATGCAGCGCCCAGCTGCTCACCAACCCGCGCGATGCTGATGTCCGGCAATGACCCGCACCTGGCCGGGCTGGGCATGATGTCGGAAGCGCGCAAGCGCCTGCCGGCCGGTTCCGAGGTGCGCGCCGGCTACGAAGGTGTGCTCGGTGGCAACGTCGCCACCCTGGCCGAACTGCTGCATGACGCCGGTTATCGCACCTACATCTCCGGCAAATGGCACCTGGGCATGCAGCCGGCGCAGCAGCCGCAAAACCGCGGCTTCGATCAGGCCTACGTGTTGCTCGAAGGCGGCGCCGCTCACTTCAAGCAGGCCAACATGGACCTGCAGTCGAACTACAGCGCGACCTTCCGGCACAATGGCGAGCCCATCGAGTTGCCCGACGACTTCTACTCCACCACCTGGTTCACCGACCGCCTGATCGACGTCATCGATCAGGGCAAGGCCAGCAACAAGCCGTTCTTCGCCTTCGCCGCCTACACTGCGCCGCACTGGCCGCTGCAGGCGCCGGACCGCTACCTGGCGCAATACCGTGGCCGCTACGACCAGGGTTACGAGGCCATCGCCCACGAGCGCCTGGTGCGCCAGCGCGAAGCTGGCCTGGTACCGGCCGACTTCCCTCTGGAGGCGCAACTGGAAGGCGTGCCGAGCTGGGCATCGCTGAGCAAGGAACAGCAGCGCCAGTCGGCCCGCACCATGGAGGTGTACGCCGCCATGGTCACGGCCCTGGATGCCGAGGTCGGGCGCCTGGTGGAGCATCTGCGCAATACCGGCGAGCTGGATAACACGCTGATCCTGTTCATGTCCGACAACGGGCCGGAGAACGCCACCCGCGTCGACCCCGACTGGATCAAGGCCAATTTCGACAACCGCCTGGACAACTACGGCCGCCGCGACTCGTTCCTGATGATCGGTTCGGCCTGGGCCCAGGTCAGCGCCCTGCCCAGCCGCCGCTACAAGATGACCACCTACCAGGGCGGCATCCGCGTACCGGCCTTTGTCTACTACCCGGCCACCATCAAGGCCGGCCGCAGCGAGGAGCTGGCCAGCGTGCGCGACATCATGCCGACGCTGCTGCAACTGGCCGGTGCGCCGCTGCCCGGCATCAAGTACCGCGACCGCGATATCGTGCCACCGCAAGGCACCTCGGCCCTGGACTACCTGCAAGGCAAGGACAGCCAGATTCACGCCAGCGACGAAGCCCTGGGCTGGGAAATCAACGGCAGCGCCTCGCTGCGCAAGGGGCCGATGAAGCTGCTGTGGGATGCCACCGACGGCAAGCCGGGCTGGCACCTGTACGACCTGCGCAAAGACCCCGGCGAACACCACGACATCGCCGCCGAGCACCCCGGGCAGGTGGCGCAGCTGCTGCGCGACTGGAAAGCCTATGCCCAGCGCAGCAACATTGCGATCGATGCCGATGGCCGCCCTGCCAGCCCGGCACGCCCGGCCTTGGCCAGGCAGCCATGATCGCCCGGGTCGCCGGCGGCGCAGCGCTCGCCGCCGGCCTGCTCGCTGCCGTCTATGGCGCCTGGCCACCCGCCCCGGCGCCAGTGCTGCTGTGCGCGGGCTACAGCGGCCTGCCCGTACCCCGCCAGGGCCCGTGGCGGGACGGCATGGTGCACGTGCCTGGCGGTGAGTTCAGCTTTGGTTCGAGCCGCTTCTACGATGAGGAAGGCCCGCCCCATCGCGCCAAGGTGTCGGGTTTCTGGATCGACGTGCATCCCGTCACCAATGCCCAATTCGCCCGCTTCGTGAAAGCCACCGGGTACGTCACCCATGCCGAGCGCGGCATCAGTGTTGCAGACGACCCGTCCCTGCCCGACGACCTGCGGGTGCCCGGTGCGATGGTGTTCAAGCAGGGGCCGGATGTGCTCAACCCCGGCTGGCAGTTCATCCCAGGTGCCAGCTGGCGGCACCCGCAAGGTCCGGCGAGCAGCCTGGCCGGGCTGGACAACCATCCGGTGGTGCAGGTCACCCTCGAAGATGCCCAGGCCTACGCCCGCTGGTCCGGCCGCGAACTGCCCAGCGAGGCGCAGCTCGAGTACGCCATGCGCGGCGGCCTGGCGGATGCGGACTTCAGCTGGGGCGCCAGCGAGTTGCCCAAGGGCAGGCTCATGGCCAATACCTGGCAGGGCCAGTTCCCTTACCACAACGCGGCGGCCGACGGCTTTACCGGCACCTCGCCGGTCGGTTGCTTCCCGGCCAATGGCTTGGGCCTGTTCGATGCCGGCGGCAACGTCTGGGAACTGACCCGCAGCGGCTACCGACCCGGCCACGACGCCCAGCGTGACGCCGTGCTCGACCCGCCGGGGCCGAAATTGAGCGACAGTTTCGACCCCGCCGAGCCGGGCGTGCCTGTGGCGGTGATCAAGGGCGGCTCGCACCTGTGCTCGGCGGACCGCTGCATGCGCTACCGGCCCTCGGCACGTCAGCCGCAGCCGGTGTTCATGGCAACCTCACACGTAGGCTTCAGAACGCTTCGGCAATGAAGGGCAAAGGTGCAGCGGCCGCGGCGACGGCCGCCACCTGCCGGTCAAGGTCGGGTAGCAGGTAGTCGAAGAAGAAGTCGATGCTTTCCTGCTTCTCGCGGCGTTGTGCCGCCTGCGCCGGCAGAGCCTCGATACAGCGGGCAGTGCGGGCCCAGGCAAAAGCCTGCAAGACCGTGGCACAAAGTTGCAGGCAGTCGCCGGCCGCGCGATATGGGTATTCAGGATCGCCCGCTGCCATTGACCGCACGTTGGCCAGCACCGCTTGCAGTTTGTCGCAGGCCCCGCCCAGCTCGGTGGCAGCCCCTTCCAGACGACGCGGCAGCCTCGGCGCGCAGCTCGCCCAGTAGCAGGGCAACCCCTTCGCCGCCATCACCCAGCACCTTGCGTAACAACAGGTCGTTGGCCTGGATCTCGTTGGTGCCTTCGTAGATCATCGCGATGCGGCTATCGCGCAGCGTCTGCTCGATGGCGAATTCCTGGGTGTAGCCATAGCCGCCGAACACCTGCAGGGCCTTGCTGGCCAGGCTGAAACCTTGCTCGGTGAAGGCCGCCTTGATGACGGGCGTCAACAGCGCGGCCAGTGTCGCCGCCTGGGCCCGTTGCTCAGGTTCGTCAGCGAACGCGGCTATATCCAGCCAGTGCGCCGCCCAGTAAGCCAATGCACGCATGCCTTCGCTGCGCACGCGCAACTCCAGCAGGGCCCGACGCATGGCCGGGTGCAGGTGGATCAGGTCGGCCCCCTGGGCAGCCTTGGCCTGCCCCGGCGTGTTCATCTGGCGCCGCTCCAGGGCATAGTCGCGGGCCTGCTGCCAGGCGGCCTCGGCATGCCCCAACCCTTGCAGGCCGACATGCAGCCGGGCCGAGTTCATCATCACGAACATCGCCGCCAGGCCACCGTGGGGCTGCCCGACCAGCCAACCCCGGGCAGCTTCGAAGCGCAACGCGCAGGTGGCGCTGCCACGAATGCCCAGCTTGTGCTCCAGGCCATCGCAATACACGGCATTGCGCTCGCCGTTTTCCTGCCACTTCGGCACCAGCAGCAACGACAGCCCACGGCTGCCGGCCGGCGCATCCGGGAGCCGCGCCAGCACCAGGTGGAGGATGTCGTGGCTCAGGTCGTGCTCGCCCCCAGAGATGAACAGCTTGTTACCAGTAACCGCGTAACTGCCATCGCCCCGTGGCTCGGCACGGCTGCGCAGCAAGCTCAGGTCGCTGCCGGCCTGGGGTTCGGTCAGGCACATGGTGGGCAGGGTCTGGCCACTGACGATGCCCGGCAGATAGCGTGCCTGCAAGACGGCGGACCCGTGGCTTTTCAGGCACAGGTAGGCGCCGTGGGCAATACCGGTGTACATGGCCCAGCCGTGGTTGCTGCCGAAGAGCATTTCCTGCAGGGCCGCTTCCAGCACCAGGGGCAGCCCCTGGCCGCCGAGGCTGGGGTCACATGCCAGCGCCGGCCAGCCACCTTCGACGAAAGCGCGGTAGGCCGCCGGGAAACCCTCCGGCGTGCGCACCTCACCCTGTTCCAGCCGGCAGCCCTGGCGGTCACCGGACGCATTCAACGGCGCCAGCACCTGTTCACTGAAACGGGCCGCCTCCTCCAGCACCTGAACGGCCAGGTCGAGGTCGACGTCGGCATAAGCCGCCAGCTGCGGCCAGGACTGGTCGACCCGCAACCAGTGTTGCAGGACGAATTGCATGTCGCGCAGCGGAGCCTTCCAGGCCATGGCATACCTCGGGATCAGTCGGTGAAATGGGGGTTTTCGATCAGCAGCGCCATGCCCTGGCCTCCGCCGATGCAGGCCGCTGCGATGCCATAACGCAGGTTGCCGTGGCGCAGCTGCCGGGCCAGGGTGTGCACCAGGCGCAGGCCGGTGGCGGCCAGGGGGTGGCCGAGGGCAATGGAACTGCCGTGAACGTTGAGCTTTTCCCTATCGAGTTCGAGTGCCTGAGCTACCGCCAGCAACTGGGCGGCTTGCGCCTCGTTGATCTCGAAGCGGTCGATCTGTTCCAGGCGCAGGCCGCTGCGCTCGAGCAGCAGTGCGATGGCTGGCACGGGCCCGATGCCCATGGTTTTCGGCGGCACGCCAACGGCCGTGGCCATCAGCAAGCGCGCCAGCGGTGGCTGGCTGCAACCCGAAAAGCGCGTGACCACTGCCGCCGCCGCGCCATCGACCATGGCACAGCTGTTACCGGCGGTTTGTACGCCACCGTCATGCACTGGGCGCAATCGGGCCAGAGACGCCGCGTCGGTAGGCCGTGGGTGGCTGTCCCGGCTGACTTCGCTCACTGCGCGGGGTAACGCGATGGCCCGTGGCAGGCAGCCTTCTGCGCTGAACGCCTGCGCCGTGACAGGTACGATCTCATCGTCGAACCAACCCTGCGCCTGGGCGTGCAAGGCGCGCTGGTGGCTGCGCAAGGCCCAGGCATCCACCGCGTCACGGCCCAGGCCATGCTCACGGGCCAGCAGCTCGGCGGTAGCGATCATGTCCATGCCGGCAGCGGGGTCGTACAACGCCTCCCAGAGAAAGTCCTTGAACCCGACCGGCGCGCCAAGGCGGAAGCCGCCCCGGTGTTCGTAGGCAGCGATCGGGTTGCGCGACATCGACTCGGCGCCCACGCACAGCACGTACTGCGCGCCACTGCGCAACTGCTCACCGGCCTGACGCAGCAACTCCAGCCCGGTGCCGCAGATGCGCTGCACCGCCAGCGCCGGAACGCCTTGCGCTACGCCACAGTACAGACCGATGTGACGCGGCAGCATGTAAGCATCGAAACTGGCCTGGGCCATGCTGCCGGCAAGCACGCTGTCCACCGCCTGGGGTGCGATAGCGGCCCGCGCCAGCACCGCCCGACCGGCCAGGATACCCAGGTCAATGGGCGAAACCCCGGCCAAGGCACCGCCCAGGTCGACCCAAGGCGTGCGCGCCATCTCCACGATGGCGGCGTCCTCGAACGCCGTGCACAGCCCGCCGCGGCTCATGGCAGCGCCCCGGCGCGCAGTGCGCCCGGGTCTTCGCCACGGTACAGCGCTTCGACCTGCGCAGCGCGCCGTTGCAGCACAGCACGCTGGTTGATCGAGCCTTTGTCGGTGATCTCGCCGGCATCGATCGACGGCGGCTCGGCGAGCAGCGATAACCATTCGATGCGGCTGGCGTTGCCCTGGGCATCCCGGTTCAGGCGCTCCAGCCAGCCGCCGAACCACTGGCGCACGGCATCACTGGCCAATACTTCAGCATCGCTGGCACCGGCAGCCAGACCAGCCAGTTGCCGGCACTCGGGCATACGCGGGAATACCAGCAGGCCCAGGCATTCCCGGTCCGGCGCGGTCACCACGACATCCTGCACATAGGGTGAGCCCTCCAGTACCGCACGGTTGCGCAGCGGGCCAACACTGACGAACACCCCCGAAGACAACTTGAAGTCCTCGGCGATGCGGCCATCGAACATCAGACCCTGCTCGGGTTGCTCGGCAACAGCAAGTTTCAGGGCATCACCCGAGCAGTAGAAGCCTTCTGCGTCGAAGGCCTCGGCGGTCTGCTGCGGCGAGCGCCAGTAGCCCGGCATGATGTGTGGGCCACGGAAACGCGCCTCCAGCTTGCCGGCCTGCGGCACCAGCTTCACTTCGCAGCCCGGCGCGGGCAAGCCGACATAGCCGGCCATCGACAGCGGCCCGGTGGTGAAGGTGCACGACGGTGAGGCCTCGGTCATGCCCAGGCCGGCCATCATGCGGATACGCTCGCCACAATGCTGCTCGGCAATCCGGTCGAGGCGGTCCCACACGCTCTGCGACAGGCCCGCAGCGGCGAAGAAGAACAGCTTGATGCGGGCAAAGAACACCTCGCGCAGCGTGGCGTCCTGCTCCAGCGCCTTGACCAGCTCTTCCCAGCCCTTGGGTACGGTGAGGTAAGCCGTGGGGGAAATCTCGCGCAGGTTGCGCAGGGTCTCGGCAAAGCCTTGCGCAGTCGGCTTGCCGGTGTCCAGATAAAAGCTGCCGCCGTTGTACAGCACGATGCCAAGGTTGTGGCTGCCCCCGAAGGTGTGGTTCCACGGCAGCCAGTCCACCAGCACCGGGGGCTCCTCGGCGAACACCGGGAAGGTCTGCAGCAGCATCTGCTGGTTGGCGCACAGCATCCGCTGGGTGGTGATCACCGCCTTGGGCAGCTTGGTCGAGCCCGAGGTGAAGAGGAACTTGGCGATGGTATCCGGCCCGGTGGCGGCGAATGCCGCATCGGCCGCAGCCAGATCGGCAGGCCGCAGCAGGCGGTCAAAACTCAGGTGGCGACGGCCCGAGGCCACGCCGCGCACGCTGATCACCGCGACCGATTCGTCCAGCACCGCGTCGAAGGCACGCTGGAACGGTTGCGCGTCGCAGGCAAACACCAGGCCTGGCGTCAGTACCTCGCACACATGGCGCAGCTTGGCGAAGTCCTGCGACAGCAGCGCATAGGCCGGCGACACCGGGCAATAGGGAATGCCGGCGTACATGGCGCCAAGGGCGATCTGCAGGTGCTCGATATCATTGCCGGAAAACACTGCCAGCGGCCGCTCGGCGCTGAGGCCAAAGCCCAGCAGGTTGGCGGCGATGGTGCGCACATCGGCGAGCATCTGTGCGTAGCTGATCGCACGCCAGGCACCGTCCGCCTGGCGCGCCGCGATGAAAGGGGTGTCGGGGCGCACGGCAGCCCAGTGCAGCAGGCGGTCCAGCAGGCGCGCCGGCAGCGGCGCCAAGGACTCGACGGGCTGCATGCGCAGCACGCCATCGACATGGCTGACCTGCACCTGGGGATGCCCGATGGCCACCTGCCGGTAGCGCGGACGTTGGCCAGGGTCGGTCGACCGTGAGCGGGCTTCGGTATTCACGCAGGTTGCTCCTTGTTCTTGTTGTACATCCTGCCGCCGCCTGGCGTTGCAGGCGGCGGTCTTCTTGCGCGTTGCCTGGGAATTGGAGGCTAGATCGGGTAATGCCGCGGGCCTTGCTGCAGGGTGACCCAACGCAGCTGGGTGAACTGGTCGATGGCGGTGCGGCTGCCGAAGCTGCCGTAGCCGCTGGACTTGACCCCGCCGAAGGGCATCTGTGCTTCGTCGTGCACGGTCGGGCCGTTGATATGGCAGATACCCGACTCCACCCGTTGTGCAAGGCCCAGGGCGCGGCTGGTGTCGCGACTGAAGATGGCCGACGACAAACCGAATTCCGAATCGTTGGCCAGCGCCAGCAGCGCTTCGTCCCCCTCGGCGCGCAGCACCACCGCCACCGGCCCGAAGGACTCCTCGCGGTACAGGCGCATGCTGGCATCGACGTTATCGAGCAAGGTCGGTTGCAGGATGCTGCCGTCCAGCTGGCCACCGCACACCAGGCGCGCACCCTTGGCCACGGCGTCGTCGATCAGCGCCTTGATGCGCTCGCCAGCCTCAGCGCTGACCAGCGAACCGAGCACCGAGGTGCTGGCCTGCGGGTCACCGGCGCGCAGCCCGGCGACCTTCCCCGCCAGCTTGTCGACAAAGGCGTCGGCGATGCGGCTGTCCACCACCAGGCGTTCGGTGGACATGCAGATCTGGCCCTGGTTGAAGTAGGCGCCAAAAGCCGCGGCTTCTACCGTGGCGTCCAGGTCGGCATCATCGAGTACCAGCAGCGGCGCCTTGCCACCCAGTTCAAGCAAGGCCGGCTTGAGATGGCGGGCGGCCAACTCGCCGACGATGCGCCCGACATGGGTTGAGCCGGTGAAGTTGACGCGGCGCACTGCCGGGTTGGCGATCAGGCGCTCGACGATGGCCGGGGCATCTTCCGGGGCATTGCTGATGACATTGACCACCCCGTCGCCGAGGCCGGCGTCATGCAACACCTGGCCGATCAACCGGTGCACCGCCGGGCTCAGCTCCGATGCCTTGAGCACCACGGTATTGCCGCAGGCCAGCGGCATGGCGATGGCGCGTGTGGCGAGGATCACCGGGGCGTTCCACGGCGCGATGCCCAGCACCACGCCACAGGGCGCGCGCAGGGCCATGGCGAAGCTGCCAGGCACATCCGAGGGAATCACCTCGCCGGTGATCTGCGTGGTCATGGCCGCGGCTTCGCGCAGCATGTTGGCGGCCAGCTTCACGTTGAAGCCGTACCAGTTGGCCATGGCCCCGGTTTCACCAGCCGCGGCGATGAACTCGGCAGCCCGCGCCTGCAAAAGGTCCGCTGCGCCGAGCAAGCGGCTGCGCCGCTCACCGGGGGCCAATGCCGCCCAGGCCGGAAATGCCGCGTGTGCCGCAGCCACCGCCGCATCGGCATCGTCCAGGGTGGCGGCAGCGGCTTGCGACACCACCTCGCCCGTCACCGGGTTGCGGCGTTCGAACGTGCGTCCATCGCTGGCGGGACGTGGCTGCCCGCCAATCAGCAAAGGCACCTGCAACATGCTCATTCCTCTTGTTGTAGTTATAGAGAAATAGCCGCGGGCAGCGGCGGATCAGGCCATTGCCCGCTGCTGGATTCAGCGCTTGTAGGCTTGCAGACCGGGCTTGATGCTCTTGTCGTCAAGGAACTGCTTCATGCCCTGCTCGCGACCACCCGTGGTGTCCAGCAGGCGCGACTGGTCGAGCTTGGCGTAGAGGTAGTCTTCGTTCTGCTCCCAGGTGAGCTCGCGGCAACGCTTGAAGCCGTTTTTCGCGGCGCGCAGCACCACCGGGTTCTTTTCCAGCAGGTTCAGCGCCAGCTCACGGGTGGTTTCACGCAGCTCGGCCAGCGGCACGCTGTCGTTGACCAGGCCCATTTCGGCAGCCTTGCGGCCGTCGAAGGTCTTGCCGGTCATGATGTAGTACAGCGACTGGCGATGGCCAACGGTATCGGCCATGGCCTTGCTGACCAGGTTGCCTGGCGGGATACCCCAGTTGATTTCCGACAGGCCGAAGGTCGCCTCGTTGGCGCAAATAGCCAGGTCGCAAGCCACCAGTGGGCTGAAGCCGCCGCCGAAGCACCAACCGTTGACCATCGCGATGGTCGGTTTGGCATACAGACGCAGCAGCTTCCATTGCCACTGCGAGGCTTCACGGCGGATCTTCTCCTGGAGGATTTCCGGGCCGGCGTCCACCTCACGGAAGTATTCCTTCAGGTCCATCCCTGCCGTCCAGGATTCGCCGGCCCCCGTCAGCACCAGCACACCTGCATCGGCGTCCTGCTCGAGGGTTTCCAGCACGTCGACCATCTCCCGGTTCAGGGTGGGGCTCATGGCGTTGCGCTTTTCCGGGCGATTGAGGGTGACCCAGGCGATGCCCGCCTCCAGTTCGACCTTGACGGTGGTCCAGCGGCCTTCGTATTTGCTCATGGTTCTGCACTCTTGTTGTTCGGGGTGATGGGCTTACGCTAATCGAGCAAATTAGCTATGTCAATTAACCATTATTAAAGTTATCTTTCTTCACCTTGCTATCGAGCAGCTTTTTTACTGGCACGCCCCTAGCCTGATCGTGCGGGGGCAGGCAAACTGGGTAACTTTCTTATCAATAACCGAGGAGCATGCCCTCTGATGGCCAGGTCTGCCCACACTGCCGATACCGCCCCCCTGCTTCCCGCTGCCGGAGAAGTGGTACTCGAGGACTTGATCGGTTACGCGTTGCGCCGTGCGCAACTGAAGCTGTTTCAGAACCTGATTGGTCGTCTCTCGGCGTACGACCTGCGCCCGGCGCAGTTCTCGGCGCTGGCGATCATCGAGCAGAACCCGGGGCTGATGCAGGCAGACCTGGCGCGGGCGCTGGCGATCGAGCCGCCGCAGGTGGTGCCCATGCTGAACAAGCTGGAAGAACGGGCGCTTGCAGTAAGGGTGCGCTGCAAGCCGGACAAGCGCTCGTACGGCATCTACCTGAGCAAGGCGGGTGAAGCGCTGCTCAAGGAGCTGAAGCAGATCGCCAGCGACAGCGATCGCGACGCGACGTCAGCGCTGGATGATGAGGAACGGGGGCAGTTGCTGAAATTGCTGACAAAGATCTATCAGGATTGAGCCCATCACAGTGCAAGCACCAACTCGGGGCAAAACTTGCAGCGGGCTGCATGACGCGCCTTTTTGATGCACGCCAGGCGACAGCATCGGTGCAGGCCAGCCACCACTGGGCGCTACACCACCCGTCGACGCCAAGGTAAAACCACACCTTTTCAATGCCTTAGCGCTCACTGCCGCGCATTCCGGTGCTGCGCCGAACTTTCGGCACTTTCATTGCAATGGCCTTTTGCATGCACAACGCACTGCCAGCAACGGTAGCAAGGAGTGGCTATGTCCCGGGCTTTTTTCAATGAAATGTACGAAGTGAACGGCAATTGCCGCCCGCATTACCAGGAGTTCGCCCGCTGGTTGGCCAATACCCCGCTGGAGCTGCTGGAGCAACGCCGGCGCGAAGCCGACCTGCTGTTTCACCGCGCCGGCATCACCTTCACCTTGTACGGCGACAAACAGGACACCGAGCGCCTGATCCCCTTCGACATCATCCCGCGCAGCATTCGCGCCAGCGAATGGCGCATGGTCGAGCGCGGTTGTATCCAGCGGGTGCAGGCGCTGAACCTGTTCCTTCAGGACATCTACCACGACCAGCGCATTCTCAAGGCCGGCATCATCCCGCCAGAGCAGGTGCTGGCCAACGAGGGATACCAGATCGCCATGCAGGGCCTGGACCTGCACCGTGGGCTCTATGCCCATATCGCCGGCGTCGACCTGGTGCGCGACGGCGATGGCAGCTACTTCGTGCTGGAGGACAACCTGCGCACCCCCAGCGGGGTGAGCTACATGCTCGAAGACCGCAAGATGATGATGCGGCTGTTCCCCGAACTGTTCGCCGCCCAGCGTATCGCCCCCATCGACCACTACCCCAACCTGCTGCTGGATACCCTCAAGAGCGCCAGCCCCCTGGACAACCCGACCGCCGTGCTACTCACCCCGGGCCGCTTCAACAGCGCCTACTTCGAGCATGCCTTCCTGGCACGGGAAATGGGCATCGAACTGGTCGAGGGTGCCGACCTGTTCATCCGTGACGAGCATGTCTACATGCGCACCACCGCCGGCCCGCAGCAGGTGGACGTGATCTACCGGCGCCTGGACGACGACTACCTGGATCCGCTGTCGTTCAACCCGGACTCGATGCTGGGTGTGCCGGGGCTGATCTCGGTGTACCGCGCCGGCAATGTAGTGCTGGCCAACGCGGTGGGTACCGGTGTGGCCGACGACAAGTCGATCTACCCCTATGTCGGCGACATGATCCGCTTCTACCTGAGCGAAGAGCCGATCCTCAACAACGTGCCCACCTGGCAGTGCCGCCGGCCTGCGGACCTGTCCCATGTCCTGGCCCACTTGCCCGAGCTGGTGGTCAAGGAAACCCAGGGCTCCGGTGGCTATGGCATGTTGGTCGGGCCGGCGTCGACCAGTGCCCAGATCGAGGACTTCCGCGCCCGCATCAAGGCCCGCCCGCATGCCTATATCGCGCAACCCACACTGTGCCTGTCCACCTGCCCGACCTTCGTCGACAGCGGCATCGCCCCGCGCCATATCGACCTGCGCCCGTTCGTGCTGTCGGGCAGCGAAACCCGCCTGGTACCCGGTGGCCTGACCCGCGTGGCGTTGCAGGAAGGCTCGCTGGTGGTCAACTCGTCGCAGGGCGGCGGTACCAAGGACACCTGGGTGGTGGAGGACTGAACCATGCTTTCGAGAACCGCTTCCGACCTGTACTGGATGTCACGCTACCTGGAACGTGCAGAAAACCTCGCGCGCATGCTCGAGGTCAGTTATTCGCTGTCGCTGATGCCCCAGGCCGGGCGCAGTGACGGCCATGCCGAACTGGCCATGTCGCTGCTGGCCTCCGGCACGCTGGACGACTACCGCCGCCGGCACACCGAACTCGACACCGAGCGCATGCTGCACTTCTTCGCCCTCGACGCGACCAACCCCAGCAGCATCTATTGTTGCCTGCAGGCGGCCAGGACCAATGCCCACGCGGTACGTGGGCGGATAACCGCAGACATGTGGGAAAACATCAACGCCACCTGGATCGAGATGCGCAACATCGCCCGCAACGGCCTGGGCCAGTATGGCATCAGCCAGTTCTGCGACTGGGTCAAGGAGCGCTCGCACCTGTTCCGCGGGGCGACCTCGGGCACCATCATGCGCAACGACGCCTACAGCTTCATCCGCCTGGGGACCTTCCTGGAGCGGGCGGACAACACCCTGCGCCTGCTCGATGCGCGCTATGAAATGTTTGGCGAGGCCTCCGAAGAGGTCAGCGACGACTCTGCCCGCGGCTACTACCAGTGGAGTGCCCTGCTGCGCGCGCTGACCGCGTACGAAGCCTTCAACGAGCTCTATCGCGCTGCGCCCAGTGCCCGGCCAGTGTCCGAGCTGCTGTTGCTGCGGGTGGACGTGCCGCGTTCGCTGCATGCCTGTATCGAGGAACTGGACCAGATCCTCGCCAGCCTGCCCGGCAGCACCGGGCGCGCCGCCCAGCGCATGGCCGCCGAACTCAATGCACGCCTGCGCTACACCGCGGTAGACGAAATCCTCGAAGCCGGCCTGCACCCGTGGCTGACCGACTTCATCGGGCGCATCAACCAACTGGGCCAGGCGGTCCATCACTCCTACCTGGAGGTCGTATGAAACTGTCCATCCGCCACGACACCACCTACAGCTACGCCAGCGACGTCAGCAACAGCATCCAGTTCCTGCGCCTGACGCCACGCAACAGCGAACGCCAGCGCATCGATGAATGGCAGCTGGACCTGCCGTGCAAGGTGAAGGGCCAGATCGACCCGTATGGCAACATCCTGCATGTGCTGACCCTGGAAAAGCCCCATGGCCATCTGGCGCTGACCGCCAGCGGCCAGGTCGACATCGACCCGGCATGCGAGCACGAGGCGGGTGAACTTTCACCACTGCCCTTCCTGCGCGGCAGCCACCTGACCCAGGCCGACGACACCCTCAAGGCCTTTGCCCGCCAGCACTGTGGCGAACACCGCGACCGCTCGGCGCTGATCGGATTGATGCAAGGCCTGGCCGAGCACATGCCGTACCGCCCGGGCGCCACCTCGGTGGGCACCACCGCCATCGAAGCGTTCAACGGCGCTGCCGGGGTCTGCCAGGACCACACCCACGCCTTCCTCGCCTGCGCGCGCAGCCTGGGCATACCGGCACGCTACGTCTCCGGCTACCTGTGCACCGAGGACGAGCAGCACCTGGCCAGCCACGCCTGGGCCGAAGCCTGGGTCGACGACGCCTGGTACAGCTTCGACATCACCAACCGCCTGACACGGCCAGAACGCCACCTGAAGCTGGCAGTGGGCCTGGACTACCTCGATGCCTGCCCGGTCAGGGGCGTGCGCCGTGGTGGCGGCGCCGAATCGATGCAGGCCAGCGTCCATGTCCACCGCCAGTGACCGCGGCAACATCCGTTCATTGAGATAACAAGGGAACCCGCATGACTTACTGTGTCGCCATGCACCTGGCGGACGGGCTGGTCTTCATCAGCGACTCACGCACCAATGCCGGCATCGACCAGATCTCGACCTTTGCCAAGTTGTTCGTGTTCAGCCTGCCGGGCGAGCGCCTGATCGTCCTGCAGACCGCCGGCAACCTGGCCACCTCGCAGTCGGTGGTGAACCTGCTCCAGCAACGCACCCGGGGCCCCGGCCCTCACCTGCTGAACGTGGCCACGCTGTACGACGCCACCGTGCTGGTCGCCGATACCCTGCGTGAGGTGGTCAGCCGCGACCGCAGCAAGTTGACGGCCGGCATCGACCTGAGCTGCTCGTTCATCGTCGGCGGCCAGATTGCCGGCGCCGACATGGCCATCTACAACATCTACGCGCAGGGCAACTTCTTCCAGGCCACCGCCGACACGCCGTTCCTGCAACTGGGCGAAAGCAAGTACGGCCGGCCGATTCTCGACCGCAACCTGAGCTACCACACGCCCCTGGACGAAGCGCTGCGCTGCGGCCTGATCTCGTTCGACTCGACCATTCGCAGCAACCTGTCGGTTGGCATGCCGCTGGACCTGCTGGTGTACCGCAAGGACAGCCTGGAAACCCACTCGCGCCAACGCATCAGCAACGACGACGCCTATTACGCACAGATTCGCCGGCAATGGAGCGATGGCCTGAAAAAACTGCTGGCCGAGCTGCCAGCGCCGCCGTATGGCTGAAGGCCAGCCACTGACGAGGGGCAAAGCTGTACAAAATTATTTTTCTGTATAGCTTTATCCGGACACCTGCACTATACCTTGTACATCGACTTAACTTTGTACAGGTATTGTGCATGTCCACCTACCTGCAGCACTTCACCGAACGCTTTGCCACGCTGGGTGCAGACAACCTCGAGCTGCTGGGCGACCTGTACAGCGAGGATGTCACCTTTCGCGACCCGCTCCATCACATCAGTGGGCTGACGGCCTTGCGTGGCTATTTCGCGCAGCTGTATGCCAATGTTGCCGAGGTTCGCTACACCTTCGAGGGCCTCGACGAGCCGCAACCGGGCCACGGCTACATCCGCTGGACCTTGCACTTTCGCCACCCACGCCTGGCCGGCGGCCAGCCGATCAGCCTGCAAGGCTGCAGCCACTTGCGCTGGCGTGGCCGGGTGCACTTTCACCAGGACTACTTCGACGCTGGCGCCTTGCTGTACGAACATGTTCCGGTCATGGGCCGGGCAGTTCGCTGGCTCAAGGGCAGGCTGGCATGAGCCGGTGCTGGCTCACCGGTGCCAGCAGCGGCATCGGCGCGGTGCTGGCGCAGCGCCTGCTGGAGCAAGGGCACCAGGTGGCGCTGGGGGCACGCCGGGCAGAAAGCCTGACAAACCTCGCCGCACGCTTTCCGGGCCAGACCCTGCTGGCCGTGGGCGATGTCGACCAGCCTGAGCAGGTGGCGCGGATTGCCACGCAGATCGAGCAGGCCTGGGGCGCGCTCGACCTGGTGATCCTGAACGCTGGCACCTGCGAGTACCTGGAGCCCGGGCAGTTCGACCCAGCCCTGGTCGAGCGGGTGATCCGTACCAACCTGATCGGCACCAGCCATTGCCTGGCGGCTGCCCTTCCCTTGCTGCGCCGCGGCCAGCGCCCGCACCTGGTGGTGATGGGCAGCTCGGTCAGCTGGCTGGCGCTGCCACGGGCCGGTGCCTACGGGGCGTCCAAGGCAGCACTGCGCTACCTGGTCGAATCGCTGCGCCTGGACCTGACCCGCGAGGGTATCGATGTCACCCTGATCAGCCCCGGCTTCGTCGACACCCCGCTGACGCGCCGCAACGACTTTGCCATGCCCCAACTGTGGAGCGCCGAGCGCGCCGGCGGGTATATCGTCGCGCGCCTGCCCCGTCGCCCGCTGGAGATCACCTTCCCTGCCAGCTTCATCCTGCTGCTGCGCCTGCTCGGCGCACTGCCGGCACGCTGGCGTCTGAAGCTGGGCCAACGCCTGGCGCGTCAACCCCAGGGCTGAACCATGCGCATCGCTATCATCGGCAGCGGCATCGCCGGCCTCACCTGTGCCCACCTGCTGTCACGTCGGCACGCAATCACCCTGTTCGAAGCGGCGGACCGGGTCGGTGGGCACACCCATACCGTCGATGTGCACTGGCGTGGCCAGCACTACGCGGTGGACACCGGCTTCATCGTCTTCAACGACTGGACCTATCCGCACTTCATTCGCTTGCTGGAGCACCTCGGTGTCGCCTCGCGGATGACCGAGATGAGTTTTTCGGTGCATGATCCGCGTACCGGCTTCGAGTACAACGGGCACGACCTGAACAGCCTGTTTGCCCAGCGCCGCAACCTGCTGTCGCCAGGCTTCTGGGGCATGCTGCGCGATGTGCTGCGCTTCAACCGCCAGGCGCTGGCCGACCTGGACCAGCAACGTATCGATGGCGCGACCACGCTGGGCAATTACTTGCGCGACAACCGTTACGGTCAACGCTTCATCGACCATTACATCGTGCCGATGGGCTCGGCCATCTGGTCCATGTCACGGGCCGATATGCTGCATTTTCCGCTGCAGTTCTTCGTGCGTTTCTGTCGCAACCACGGGCTGCTGTCGGTCAACCAGCGCCCGCAATGGCGGGTGATCGAGGGTGGTTCACGCAGCTATCTGGCACCCCTGTGCCGGCCCTTTGCCGAGCACATCCGGTTGAACTGCCCGGTGCAACGGGTAAGCCGCGACGATGAAGGCGTGACCGTGGCCTGGCCAGGCGCCAGCGAGCGCTTCGACAAGGTGGTATTCGCCTGCCACAGCGACCAGGCCTTGGCGCTGCTGAGCAACCCCAGTAAGCAAGAGCAGGCAATCCTCGGCGCCATCCGCTACGCCAGCAACGACGTGGTGCTGCACACCGATACCCGCCTGCTACCCCGCCGACGCCGGGCCTGGGCCAGCTGGAACTACCGCCTGGATAGCAGCCAACAGGCCCCCGCAGCGCTCACCTACGACATGAACATCCTGCAGGGCATCGAGGCGCCGGTCACCTTCTGTGTCAGCCTCAACCAGACCGTGCTGGTGGACCCGGCGCAAATCATTGCCCGCTTCGAGTACGCGCATCCCCAGTACAGCCTTGCCGCCGTAGCCGCCCAGGCCCGCCAGGGCGAGCTGCAGGGCCCGCTGCACAGCTACTACTGTGGCGCCTACTGGGCCAATGGTTTTCACGAAGACGGTGTGCTCAGTGCGCTGAACGTCGCCAGGCACTTTGGAGAACAGCTGTGAACAGTAGCCTGTGCCACGGCTGGCTCAACCACCGGCGCCTGACGCCTGGGCAGCACGCGTTCCGCTACCGCATCGGCATGTTCTACCTGGACCTTGACGAGCTGCCGCAGCTACTGAGCCTCTCCCGCTGGCTCGGTCGCTCGCGCCTGGCACCGCTGTGCTGGCGCGAAACCGACTACCTGCCCGTGTTGACTGGCCAGGGCATACCCCTGGTCGAGGCCGCGCGCCTGCTGGTTGGCCAGGCCACCGGGCAGGTACCCGAAGGCGCCGTGTACCTGCTGACGCAACCACGCTGCTGGGGTCTGTCGTTCAACCCGGTGAGCATCTATTTCTGCCACGACCGCCACGGGCAGGTCGCGGCCGTGTTGCTGGAGGTACGCAACACCCCGTGGCGCGAGCGCTTTCACTACGTGCTGCCAGCGCATGGCGAGCTGGCCCAGCCCTTTGCCGTGGCCAAGGCCTTCCACGTCTCGCCGTTCCTGCCCATGGACATGGACTACCGGCTGCGCTTCGCCGTCGATGCGCAGCGCGTGCGCGTGCACATGGAAAACTGGCGCGCCGGGCAGCAGGTGTTCACGGCGGACCTCGCCTTGCATCGCCAGCCGCTCGACCGCGCCAACCTGCAACGTCACATCCTCGCTTTTCCCTGGATGAGCCTGCGCACCGTGACCGGCATCTACTGGCAAGCCCTGCGCCTGCTGCTCAAACGCACCCCCGTACACGATCACATCGCCAGCCAGCACGACCTGGCGCTTGGCCAAACCCTCCGCGAGGAACCCGACCATGTCCGAACCGACCTTGAGCGTTAGCAAATCGGCCAGCATCGCTCCGCTGCTCGGCAGCCTGGCCCGGCGTGCGGTGCTGGCGCAGCTGCGCCAGCTGAGCCATGGCCACCTGCGCCTGATCAGTCGGGACCAGCAATGGACATTCGGCGATATTGCCAGCCCGCTCTACGCGGAGGTGGAGATCGTTGACGAGGCAGCCTGGGGCCTGGTGGCCGGCAATGGTTCGATCGGCGCTGGCGAAGGCTACATCCACGGTTACTGGCGCAGCCCGGACCTGGCTGCGGTGACGCGGCTGTTCGTCGCCAATCTCGAGGTGCTGGACGCCCTGGAGGGCGGCCTTGCTCGCCTGGCGCAGCCGGCCCTGCGCCTGCTGCATCGCCTCAACCGCAACAGCCGGCGCGGCGCGCGGCGCAACATCCTGGCCCATTACGACCTGGGCAATGCCCTGTTCGAACGGCTGCTCGATCCGACCATGATGTATTCCGCGGCGCGCTTCGACAGCGCCGAGCAAAGCCTGGAACAGGCCCAGGTGAACAAGCTCCGGCAGATCTGCCAGAAGCTCGAACTCAAACCCGGCGAACACCTGCTGGAAATCGGCAGCGGCTGGGGCAGCCTGGCCATCCACGCGGCCGTGCATCATGGTTGCCGGGTTACCACCACCACGCTCTCTGCCGCGCAGCACGCGCACACCGTGCAGCGGGTCAAGGCGCTGGGCCTGGAGCGGCAAGTCAGCGTGCTGCACGAGGACTACCGCGACCTGCGCGGGCGCTTCGACAAGCTGGTGTCCATTGAAATGATCGAGGCCGTCGGCCACCGCTACCTGCCCACCTACTTCCGTCAGTGCGCCGCGCTGCTCAAGGACGAAGGCCTGATGCTGCTGCAGGCCATCACCATCCGCGACCAGCGCTACGCCCAGGCCCGGCGTTCGGTGGACTTCATCCAGCGCTACATCTTCCCCGGTGGCGCCCTGCCCTCGCTGAGCGTCCTGCTCGACACCGCCAGCCGCCAGACGGCGCTTAACCTGGTGCACCTTGAGGATTTCGGCCAGGACTATGCGCGCACCCTGCGCCATTGGCGCGACAACCTGCGCCATTCGCGCACCGAGCTGGTCAGGCTCGGTTACGACGACACCTTCCAGCGTTTGTGGGAGTTCTACCTGTGCTATTGCCAGGGCGGCTTCGAGGAGCGAACCATCGGCGTGGCCCAGATGCTCTGGGCCGGGCCCAAGGCGCGGCGGGCGCCACTCCCGGGCGCCTGAGCATGGGCCGCCGTGGCTGGCTGCTCGGCAATGCGCTGTGGCTGCAGGCCGGCTGGTGGCTTTGCGTGCTGGGGGCGCACAGGCCCTGGCTGTTGCTGATCGTAGTGGTCGGCCTGCTACTGCACCTGTGCCTGAGCCCAGGCGGCGAGCTGCGCGTGCTGCTGGGGATAGCAGCGGCTGGCTGGCTGCTGGATAGCAGCCTGGGCATGCTCGGTGTGTTCCACTTCGGGCAATGGCCGCTGCCGGCCTGGCTGGCATTGCTGTGGCTGGTGTTGGCCAGTGGCATGCGCCATAGCCTTGCAGGGTTTGCCCAGCCCGCATGGCGCGCAGTGTTGCTGGGCATGTTCGGTGGCCCGTTGGCTTACCTGGCCGGCGCCCGGTTGGCCGGTGTCGACCTGCCGATCGGGCACCTGGATACCGCGCTGATCCTGGCGCCGGTCTGGGCAATGGTGCTGCCGCTGGGGCTGCGTTTTGCAGCAAGGGTTTGAGCAAAGGCGGTGCTCGCCATGACAGTTATGGCGCCTGTGAGATCGAGCGTCGCCCGCGCGGCGCTCGATCTCACAGGCGCTGAACAACCGTCGACGAACACCTGGTGGCCGTTATGCGTTCCTAACCAGCACACAGGCGTGACCGATCACCTCCCCCATAAGCCGTGGCGCGAGCCGGCCCCGCGACAACAACCCGCCTTGCGTGCCCCACGCCCCAGGCCAAGGCGCGGCTCATCGATTCCCCAGGCCTGGAAGCGAACGCCTCTTCATGCAGCGCCCTGCCACAGCCTGCGTACACGCCGATGAACATCTGCGTGTTACCTGTTCGCGACAGTCGCACCTGGACATCGATGGTCGTGCCATCGTCCAAAGTTTCATCATGAGCCTGATGATGAAGTATCGGATCAGCCCAGTTCCTGAACACATCACCACGAATCCGCATGCCGCCCTCCTGCGACTTTAGTCTTGTATGTATGGCTCACCAAACCATAGCGGAGAAGGTCAATAGCGCAACGCGATAATGGCAGATTGCCAACACCGTCCGACTAGCGGCCCGCCTAGTCGGCCAGCGGATACAGGCTTTGCAACAATCGGTCCTGCTCAGATTGTGGTCCCAGGTAGCGCGTGAACAGCTCCTGGCCGCGCAGCCCGGCAAGCGCCTGGCTCAAGGCGCTGTCCACCAGCAGCCGAAAATCCTCATCGCCACGGGCCATCGCCAGCGCGACGCGGTTCATCACGAACAAATGCTCCGGTACCCACAACTGCGCGCGCTCGGCCTGCCCAGCCTGGTAGGCCAGCAAGACCATCCGCTCGCCCAGGAAGGCATCGACCTCACGCGCCGCCACCCGGCGCACCCCTTCCTGATAGGTGGGCACCTCTTGCAGGGTGGATTGCAAGCCAAGCTGGCGAATGCGTTGCCGGGCCCAGTCGCTGCTCACCGTGCCTTGCAGCACGGCAAAGCTGTGTTTGCTCAAGCCCGCATTGATCGTCGCACGCCAGCGCGGGGCGCTATCGCTGGCATTGCCGCTGAGTGGGCCAAGCAAGGTACTGGGCGCATCACGCCGAACCATGGCCGCCAGCCCGGAGGTGAAGATCGGGATGGAGAAGTCCAGGTTTTTTCGCCTGGCGAGGGTTTCCACCACAGGGGTGCAAAACAGATCGACCTGGCCCGAACTCAGCGTGTTCGCAACCGCCTGCTCCGCCAGCGCCCGCCAGCGCACCTGCAGCCCGGCGAAACCGGGCGTCTGGCGAAGCCGTTCGGCGACGGCCCGGCACAATTCGACCGCGTAACCTTGGGGTGCCTGTTCGCTGCCCGAAGAAAACGGTGCAAAGCCATCCATGAAGCCAAGCGTCAGCACCTGGCTAGCACGTAGCCGGCTCATGGTATCGGCTGCGGCAACCGCGCCGTAAGGTGCCGCCCAACCGAGCAGGCCGGCAAGGCACACGCTGGCCAGTCTTGCTTTGCGGCTCATGGCGTACCTCCGATCATGTCCAGCGCCTTGATGAAACGCTTGGCAATGAAGCCGAACAACAGGTACCCCAACGCCATGATCAGTGCCGCACCGAACACGGCCTCCAGGCCCGAGGCGTAAAGTGCATAGAAGCAATAGCACACGGCGACCAGCATGATTGCGCTGTTGCGGCGGAAAATGGCGATGTCCACCTGGGCCTTGTACATGATCACCAGCAAGCCAGTCAGCGAGGTGATGTAGGGAATGATGTTGGTGACCGCCGCCAGGTTGACCAGCCTGCCGAACTGGGCGCTGGCGTTGGGCGATAAGGTCGACAAGGCAATCAGGCTCTGCAGCACCGCGCAGGTCAGCATCCCGGCCAGGGGAACACCCCGGGCCGTGGTGCGGGTGAACAGCTTCGGGAAAAGCCCCTGCCCGGCCGTTACCTTGGCGGTTTCTGCCAGGGTGAACTGCCAGCCCAGCAGCGAGCCGACGCAGGCGATCACCGCCAGGCCCATGATCACGTTGCCAACGGTGTCATCGAACATCCGCGCGTACGCCAGGGCAAACGGTGCGCTGGCGTTGGCCAGGTCGGCGTTGGGCACGATGCCCTGTATGACACTGGTCGACAGGATGTACACCACTGCCGCGCCCAGCGTGCCGAACAGGCAGGCCAGCGGCACATTGCGCTTGGGGTCCTCCACCGCGTCGGAGTTCTGCGCGGCCGACTCCATGCCCAGGAACGCCCACAGTGTCAGCGGAATACTGTTGGTGATCGCCTGGCCGACAGGTACCTGCCCCGGGTTCCAGGCCTGCTGGAACGTAGCAGTACTGAACCAGAACCAGCCGATCAGGCTCAGGCCTGCCACCGGGACGATGACACCCCAGACACTGATCGCCCCCAGGCGCCCGGTGATGTCGGCGCCCCCCAGGTTCGCCAGGGTCGTGAACCAGATCAGCGTCACCGCCCCGACCAACAGCGGCACCGCACCGCTGCCGAGCCAGGGAATGAAGGGCGTGAGGTAACCGACGGCGGAAATGCCTATGGCAACATTGCCGATCATCAGCGAAAGAAAATACAGGTAGGAACAGAGGAAAAAGGCGGATTTGCCATGGGCCTCTTCACTGTAGGCCGACATGCCACCTGAGCGCGTGCAGTAGATGCCGCACTGGGCGAAGCAATAGGCGATGGCCATCGACCCCACCGCCGTGATCACCCATGACAACAACGAGACGGCGCCGATCTGCGCCATGCTTGCCGGCAGCATGATGATGCCGGAGCCCATCATGTTCACCGTGACCAATGTCGTGAGCCCGACCAGGCCCATTTTCTTTGCAGGATCGCGCACGATGATGACCTCCGCGCAACTAGTCGATGGCAATAGGGGCGATTGCACTACAAGAGCGTCGGCCAGCCAGGTGCAGCGCACCCACAACGCGGCCAGTACCGCTAGATTCTGCTACATGATGATGGCTGGTGATTTGCCGTGCAGCCAGGTACGAGGGTGAACAAAACCGTCGTTTGCTTCTTTCCAGGAGTGCCCCATGCGAGCCATGAAACAGTTGCGGCATGACTTCATCCGTGAGTTCTGGCGCGGCCTGCGCGTCGTCTGGCCAATCGTGTCGGTACTGCTGGCCGTCATGGCCTTGCTTGGGCTGGTGGTCGGCGAGCTGGAAGGCTGGCCCTTGGGCGATGGCCTGTACTTTTCCTTCGTGACAGGCCTGACCATCGGCTACGGAGACCTGGTGCCCAAGCTTGGCCTGGCGCGCTGCCTGGCCATGCTGATCGGCCTGGCCGGCATCGTCATGACCGGATTGATCGTTGCAGTCGGCGTGCATGCGTTGCGCAAGTCCCTTGAAGATCAGGGTGTCCACTGACCAGTAGCCGGCTCCACCCGCCCTGCATGGCAACGGCAAGCAGATCGGCTACAACAGTACATGGCACTCGGGCGGCCTGACAGGAAGCGAGCGAATGGCGGCGAAACACAGACTTTACGAGGTCAGGCTGAGTCCATTGCTGATCCCAATGCTACTGTTCGCTCAGGCAGCAATCGCCGAGGATCTGGAACCCAGGGCCTACGCCAACACGCCGGTCGGCATCAACTTCCTGTTGCTGGGCTACAGCGAACTGCGTGGCAACGTGACCGCCAACCCCTCAGTCCCGCTGGAGGACGCCAGGCTCGACATCGAAACGGTGGTGTTTGCCTATGCCAGGTCATTGGAGGTCTGGGGCCGTTCGGCCAAGTTCGATGTCGTCGTACCCGAGGCAAGGTTGACGGGCTCTGCCTTGTTCGCCGGTGAGCCGCGGGAGCGCAATGTGACCGGCCTGATCGACCCGAGATTGCGCTTTTCGGTCAACTGGTATGGCGCCCCGGCAGTGTCCCTGGCGCAGTTTCCCAGCTACCAGCAGGACGTGATCATCGGCTCCAGCCTGGCGATCACCGCGCCGCTTGGCCAATACGACTCCAGCCGGCTGGTCAACCTCGGCAACAATCGCTGGTCGTTCAAGCCCGAAATCGGCATCTCCAAGCGCATCGGCGCGGTGACCCTGGAATTGTCAGGCGCGGGCACCTTCTTCACCGACAATGACCAGTACCTTGGCAACCGCAGGTTTTCCCAACGGCCGATCTACCAGACCCAGGTGCACCTTATCTATGCCTTTCAAAACGGTATCTGGGCCTCGCTTGACGGTACCTACTTCGCGGGTGGCAACACCTCGGTCGACGGTGTTGGCAACCACGACTTCCAGGAAAACTCCCGCTATGGCTGCACCCTCACCCTTCCGGTCAACCGCAACAACTCGGTGAAGCTGTTTGCCAGCAATGGCGCGCACACCCGCACCGGCAGCGAGTTCGATGTGGCGGGAGTGGTCTGGCAGTATCGCTACGGCGGCGGGCTGTGAAGGCCTGCGGCATTTGACAGCCCCCTCCCGGCCAACTACTCAATAGGTTTGTGAAATCGCAAGGTGAGGAACATGAACATGGAACGTACCCTGGCTTCCCTGCTGATCGCGAGCGGCCTGCTGGCAACCGGGCCGTCCCTTGCCGGCGGAAAAGACCTGGCGCCAGGGCCGACTGTCAACGATGGTCCGTTGCTTTGGCACAATGAAAGCCTGACTTACCTCTGGGGCAAGAACTACAAGGTCGACCCGCCCATCCAGCAGACCTTCACCTTCGAGAGTGCGAGCAACTGGACGTGGGGCGACATCTGGTTCTTCGTCGACCAGATCAACTACAACGGCAAGGAAAGCGCCAATAATGGCAACAGCAGCTATTACGGCGAATTCAGCCCGCGCCTGTCGCTGGGCAAGCTCAGCGGCGCCGACCTGTCATTCGGCCCGATCAAGGATGTGCTGATCGCCAGTACCTACGAGTTCGGCGAGGGTGATGTCGAGGCTTACCTGCTCGGCCCAGCCGTCGATCTGGCCATACCTGGTTTCGACTACTTCCAGCTGAACGTCTACTACCGCAAGCCCGACGGCAACCGCGTACCCTCCGGCGCGTGGCAGGTGACGCCGGCCTGGGCCATCACCTTTCCAGCAGGCAACTCGGACATCCTGTTTGACGGCTTCATGGATTGGGTGGTCAACAACAAGGATGCCAGCGCCAGCCACCGCAACCAGTCGGACTATCACGCCAACCTGCACTTCAACCCGCAGCTCAAGTACGACCTCGGCAAGGCCATGGGCTACGAGGCCAAGCACCTATATGTGGGTCTGGAGTATGACTACTGGTCGGACAAGTACGGCATCAGGGACTCGAAAGGCTTCACCACCGATCAGAACACCGCGAGTGCCTTGGTCAAGTATCACTTCTGAGCTCACTGGCAACGGTGGGGCGGAATCCGCCGGTCGCAGAGTGACCGCTATCGACCCATTGCAGCCGCTCACGAATGGGAACGATCGCCCGGCATCGGATGATTGTTTGACACGGCCTACGTTCACCCGCTGCACCTTTGGAGTGCTAGCTCACACTCAAACGCTTTCCACCTGTGCCTTGTGGAAAAGCGAAAACAGTTCTTGCGGCGATTTTATATTCAGCTTCGCGTAGACATGCCGGCGGTGGACCTTGACGGTCTCTGCCGAGATACTCAGCTTGCCGGCCACTTCCTTGTTCGAGCAGCCGCTGAGGATCAGGCGGATCACATCCAGCTCCCTGGCGGTCAAAGGCGTACCAAGGCGCACCATCGCCTCTTCAAGGTTGGATTGCCAGCGCGGCGCCTGGCGAGGTGCGCTTTCAGGCATCGCTGCCTCGAAAAACATACGCTGGCGCATCAGGCCCACTACCCACGGGCGAATCATCTCCAACAGCGAAACCTGCTCGGGCGTGAACAGGTGCCGGCTTCCCAGTGACAGGCACAGGCTGCGCACTTCATCCAATCGCACGTTGTAGTGCAACTCATCCTGCTTCACATAATGGTTGAAGTAACGCTCGTGGTACTCGGTGTCCTTGAAGCGCTCCGGCGCCACGTCCGCCAGGCGGAACAGCCCGGTTGCCGGTTGTTCGCGGTTGGCGATGTAGAAAGGGTCGAGTAGATACATCCCCTTGATGTAGTCGTGGAACAGCGGGTCGGGGCCTTCCCCTTCATACGGGCTTTCAGCGAATGCAAACGGGCAACCGTCGCTGAACAGCAGCACCGCCCAGTTATCAATCGGCACATATTCGCTTATCAAACGGCTTAGGGTTCGCCAGAAATCCGCCTTGTCCAGGTGTTCGATCACGTGGCCGGCAGCGCGATGCCAGGCCATGTCCTGGAGCGTTGGTGTCATGTATCTACCCCCTGGGGTTAACCACTCGACGTGATAGGAAACGGGCTGAAAAAACGCATAATTGCATCGACCTTTTGCAAAAGTCACTTATTTCCTGACCGGGACTTAGCCCGATACCAAGGTCCGAATATGAAGCTCGAACTTGTACAGCTGGCGGGGCGCGATGGCGACACCGCCTACAATCTGCGACGTACGCTGGACGCCATCATCCATTGCGCTCCAGGTGTCGATATCATTGTTTTTCCCGAAGCGCAGATCACCGGTTTCCTGAACCACCAGAACATTGCCGAACAGGCCTTGGCCCTGGACAGCCCCATTATCCTGGCCGTCCAGCAGGCCGCTCGTGAGCGCCAGGTGGCGGTGGTAGTGGGGCTGATCGAGAACGACGGTGGGCATTATTACAACACGACGTTGTTCATCACCCCTGAAGGGGTTCAGCTCAGTTATCGCAAGACCCACCTCTGGGTTTCCGAACCCGGGCTGGTGCTGCCCGGCGACCGTTATGGCACCGTGGAGTGGCGCGGCGTGCGTATCGGCCTGCTGATCTGCTACGACACCGAGTTCCCGGAAACCGCCCGGGCTGTAGCGGCACTGGGCGCCGAGTTGATCCTGGTCACCGATGGCAACATGGAACCCTATGGTCACGTGCATCGAACCTCGGTCACCGCCCGTGCGCAGGAAAACCAGGTGTTCGCCGTGGTCGTGAACCGGGTTGGGGACGGTGAGGACAATACCGTTTTCGCCGGTGGCAGTGCGGTAATCGACCCGTCCGGGCAGATGTTGTTGGAAAGTGGGCGCCAGGAGTGCCGACATGTCATCGAGTTGGACATGACCCAACTGGCCGATGCTCGTGCGCTCTACCACTACCAGGCGGACCAGCGCTTCCAGTTGCCCGGTGAACGCATCGAACACGCCGATGGCCGCCGTGAACTGCTGATTCCCTGAGCAAGGCTTCACGTGCCCACGACCACCGGGCTCGCGCCAACGATAACAATAATCCAGCGACAGTCTGCGGACTGCACGGTCGCAAGCCGGCACTCCGCCAGGAGTCTTCCATGACGCTTCACCGTTTACTGAAGTTCGGCCTCATCGCGCTGCTCGGTACCAGCTTGAACCCCGCATACGCGGAGCCTGCCCGTGTGCACCTGTATAACTGGTCGGACTTCCTGGCACCGGAAACACCCAAGGAGTTCGAAGCAGATACGGGTATCTCGCTGATCTGGGACGCCTTCGACAATGCCGAAGTGATGCAAAGCAAGCTGATGACCGGGCGCACCGGTTATGACGTGGTGATGGTACCCGACGACCTGTTGCCCAGTTTGGCCAAGGCCGGAGTGATACAGGAGCTGGATCGTGAACGGCTGAACAACTGGTCTCACCTAGCCCCGGAAATCCTGGAAAAGCAGCAAGGCAACGACCCGGAAAACCGCTATGCCGTACCGTACATGTGGGGCACTACTGGGATCGGCTATGACCAAGCCAAGGTCGAGCAACTGCTGGGCAAGAACGCGCCGGTGAATTCCTGGGACCTGATATTCAAAGAGGAAAACATCGCGAAGCTCAGTAAATGCGGCGTCGCGATGCTGGATGCACCCGTGGAGATCGTGCCTATTGCGCTGAACTACCTGGGGCTGCCACCCAATAGCAAGAACCCCGAAGACTATCGCAAGGCTGAAGCGTTGCTGCTCAAGATCCGCCCGTATATCCGCTACTTCGATTCCTCGAAGTTCACCACCGACCTGGCCAATGGTGACATCTGTGCCGTGGTCGGCTGGGGCGGCTCGGTCTACAGCGCCAAGGTTACGGCAGACCATGCCAACAATGGCGTCAAACTGGCTTACAGCATCCCGAAAGAAGGCGCGCCGGTCTGGTTTGAAAACATGGTGTTGCTCAAGGATGCACCTCACCCGCAGCAGGGCTATGACTTCATCAACTACATGCTGCGCCCGCAAGTGATTGCCAAAAGCTCCGATTATGTCGGTTATCCCAATGGCAACAAGGACGCCACGGCCCTCATCAATCCGCAGCTGCGCGACAATCCGGCGTTTTACCCCTCGAAGGAGGTAATGGCAACGCTGTACGCGCTCGAAACGCTGCCGCTCAAACTGGAGCGTGTGCGTACCCGGATCTGGAGCAAGGTGAAGAGTGGCACTTGATTGTCGCGCCGCAGATCGTCCGCATTATAAAAATCCGCTTGACCGGAGTACGCATGACTATCTCAGCAGACTTGATCATTACCCACGCTGACATCCACACCTTGGACCCGAACCTGCCGAGGGCCCAGGCCATCGCCGTGCATTAGGGGCGCATGGTCGCTGTGGGTGCTAACGTCGACATCGAACGCATGGCGGGCATCGAGACCCGCCGAATCAACGCACAGTTCGGCTGATGGTGCCCGGCCTGCAAGACACCCACTTGCACTTTCAGCTCAGCAGCGCCGACCTCTACCACAATGCTGCGCTATACACAGCTACCACCCTGGATGAACTCGTGGGCTGTGCCCTCGACGTGATCTATCTCACTTGCTGACACGAGCTTTCCGTCAGCCTGCGCCCGACCTTCGGTCGTGGTGACACCACGGGCATTCGATGTTCAGTCCACAGCTTATGCTGGGCAAGTTGTTAATGGGTGAACGTCCGCTATGGGTCGATAGCAGACGCACACGACCGGCTGCTGCCGACCCAAAGCAGCCCTTCGTGCGGGGCAGCAATCGGCCAATAGCAGTCAGTCGACTGCTCGGATGCGGAAGATTAAGCTGGCGTTCTTTTGCGTGCATGGGCGGGCGTATGGCTGAGGTCTATCAGGGGAGTTGCTTATGTGCGAAGGTCAGATTCGAGCTGATTGGTGCACCCCAAGCAGTAAGTCATTGTCATTGCAGCCAGTGCCGAAAAGGGCACGGAGCGTTGTTCGCTTCGTACGGCAGCGTTCCTCGCAGCGCGCTTCGAGTATTAGAAGGTTCCAGCCAGATCAAAGCCTATGCCTCTTCACGGAAGGTAGTGCGTGAGTTCTGCATGGAGTGTGGTTCGACCTTGTTCTGGTCACGATCGCACGGGGAGTTTGCCGACTGGGTTTCGATAGCCTTAGGCACGCTCGACACACCCTTCATACCCCATAAACAAAAACATGTTCATGCTGACGCCGCAGCCCTTTGGTACACGCCAGTAAGCGACTGACGGCATGGGGCCGTATGCAGCCAATAGTGAACGTCTGCTTTGGGTCGATTCCGCCGGTCAAGAAGTACCCGTGCACAGGTCACATTCGATGCAAATGGCTGGTCAAGTCGGATGCAAACAGGTGGTCAAGTGGGATGTAAACGCTTGGTCAAGTCAGGTGCGATTTCTCATCAGCCGCTTCTGCATTGATGGCTTGGTAAATC
Organism: Pseudomonas sp. NPDC089428; assembly: GCF_044749325.1. Taxonomy (NCBI): domain Bacteria; kingdom Pseudomonadati; phylum Pseudomonadota; class Gammaproteobacteria; order Pseudomonadales; family Pseudomonadaceae; genus Pseudomonas; species Pseudomonas sp. NPDC089428. The sequence continues at coordinate 42,619 of NZ_JBIVHT010000013.1, read as the reverse complement.
GGCTTCAGCTCTCTGGCTAGTGCCCGGCGCTTGTCCCAGGCCGAGTAGTCCTGGCTGTTGCGGATCAGGTGCACGATGCACGTCTGCAACGTCGTCTCTGGAAATACTGCGCTAAGAGCTTCAGGCATGCCTTCGAGGCCGTCGGTCACGGCAATCAGCACATCCTCGACACCACGTGTCTTGAGATCGTTGAAAACCTTCATCCAGAACTTCGCACCCTCGGTGTTCTCGATCCAGATCCCAAGGATATCGCGCGTCCCGTCGGCGAGAACACCCAGCGCCAAGTAAATGGCCTTGCGTACCAGGCCTTCTTCGCGAATCTTCACCCGCAGCGCATCGAAGAAAATGACCGAGTACATCGGCTCCAATGGCCGCTGTTGCCACGCGCCAATCTCCTCCACGACCTCGTCTGCCACAGAGCTGATGAAGTCGGGTGAAACGTGGGTTCCATACTGCTCTGAAAGGAAGGCCCGGATCTCTCTGACCGTCATGTCACGGGCGTTCATGGCGATGATTTTGTCATCAAATCCGGTGTAACGGCGCTCATGCTTGGGGATCAGAATGGGCTCAAAACTGCCGTCTCGATCGCGAGGTGGTCAGCCTGGAGCTCATTGAGCCAGAAGAGCAGCAGGACATGCTGGCCAAGGCGATGCTCGCCGCGACTATCCAATAGACTCACTTAAATGACCGACCGCTCCAGAAACACACGTATCGTGCGTTTTGGGCCCGACCTAGTTCTGCCAGCACGCCGGGTAACGTTTGCATACGTCAAAGCGCTGGTCCAGATCGGCCATGCGTGCTTGATGCGCGCTGAATGCTTCTTTCTGAAGTTCCCGCTGGGTCCGGTAGTAATACTCCAGCATAGTGTTATTGGTGGTCATCGCCTTACTGCGGTCTGCGGTCTCACTGTCCGGAAGCAGTTCCTTGATCGCCGGGGTGTCGAGCAGGCCCAGTTTATTGCTGTAGTAATCCTTGTACAGCTGCAGCGAGCGCGCCTGGGTACTCGCCATGTCGTTGGCCGATTGCTCCAGATTAAGGCGGTATTCGGTCCAGTAGGCATCGGGCAGGGTGAAGCCCAGGCGCTGCTTGCGCTCCTCAATTCCCTTATCGAACAACGCTGTCTGCGCAGTGGTGTCGGCAGGAGCGTACTTCATCTTGGCTATGACGCTGGCGTCCACGATCTGACTGATCAAGGCCGTACGCTCTGCTGACTGCGGTTGTACCTGGGTGGGTTTGGGGAAAATCGGGTTGCTGCCGGAGCAAGCGGGCAGGCCTTTGTTGATTAGCACGATGGGCGAACGCACCGCCTTCCCGTCGATCTCGCGCAGCCGGTTAAGCGTGACCAGGCAATTGTTACCCACGTAGCGGAAGTTCGCTTCGTATTCGCCACCGCTCTGAGGCGTGAAGTTGAACGCGACGGTGCAGACACTGGCGGAGCCCAAGGTATTGGCACGAACAAACAACTCGCGGCCCGGTTGTAGCCGCACCTCCAGATAAGCCTTGGCGTCGTTTGGCGCGGAGACACTCATGGCTGCGCGACGCCGGGTGTTGGCGGTGAACAGGTTGTTGAGCAGCCCTGTGGTCTGTCCGCCACAATGGGCAGCGTCGAACACATCCATCGTCGAATTTTGATTGCTGCTGATGAAGCGCAGCTTTGCCGCGTCGGGCTCGGTGGCGTCTGGATAGGAACCGTTGATACTGCACCCGCTGATGGAAAGGGCGGCGATGCTGACGGCGCCAAACAGGCGCCATTGGTAGAAATCGAACATGTTGATGTATCGTCCTTGATTCACAGGAAAGCGAAAGGCCGCCATCCTAGTGAAGGCGGTAGCTGCCGTCTAGCGCGCCTATTCCAACAGCGTGTTCTTTTTTTACTGAGGTAATGGAATGCTTTGCTCGCACCACATCGTTGCAATCGGCCTGATAGGACTATTGGCCGGTTGCTCGCAAATACCCACTGAGATGGCATTGGATTCAACCACTTATAACGCGCAAAATGCCGGCCTTGTGGTCGGCGCGCTGATAGGAGGTGGCCCTTATGGCACCTACCTGGAATTCCAGGACATCAATAGTCACAAGACCTATGGCTGGGGGCCCAAGGACGATTACTCGGCGTGGTTGCCCGCCGGGGAATATGAAGTCACTCGCCTGGGGCACCGCCGCGGGGTCATGGGCCCGTATTCCAGCCCGCTGCGGTTCACCGTCAATCAAGGGAAGCTCAACTACCTTGGGGAGATGGTGTACGACTGCTCATCCGTCGCTCAGCCGGTCGCGCTCTACGGCGTGATGAACTGCGGATTTCTCGCACTGGACGAATGCACGGTCCCTCACGCCACCGTGAACGTGTGCGTCGTGGACCGGCAGGGCCAAGCGATCAAGCATTTCTTGCAGCAGCACCCGGAGCAATCCCGGTTACCCGTGCAAAACGCAGTCATGTCGCTACGCTAGCTGGCACGCCTTTGACCATGAGAGGCCTCTGGCGTGATCGCTGCCGGGCCGCCTGAATCATCACGACGTTCTCGACGCGGCGCAGGGCCTGCTAGCCTAGCACAGCAGGGCAAGCCTTGAACGCCTTCACGACCTGCTGGTGCCTCCGGACGAGAGCCTTGAACCGGCCATTGCCCTGCTCGGGTATAAGCCGGTGCTAAAGGGAAACCGATGAGTGAAAGCGCTGAAGCACACCGCGTTGGGTTACCCACCCCGTAACATTCGAGCGGCATGTCTGCTTTGGGTCGGTAGCTGCCTTTCGTGGCATACGACCCCATACGGACACAACCTGCTCTGATTTCGGCCATCCCGTCACGGAAGTACCTGTCGCCGCGCTTCTCGCCTCACCACCTCCGGCAACTGCACGATCGATTCTCCAGGCCTGAGCCATTGGACCGCCACATGCCTTTGAGCATGGGGCAACGTCGCACGCCGTACTGACAGTGTTCGCCCAGAGCATGATGGCAACCGTCCACCCCGCCTACCCTGCCACCCTGTCAAAGGCGTAATCCTTGAAAACCAACCACCCGATCCCATAAGAGCACTGTACATGCCTATCGACTTCAGACCCGCTCAAGCCTCGGACGCACACGATATTGCGCGCTTCTTTCAACTGACATCGGAAGGCATGGCCGATTACATATGGAGCAAGCTTGCCGCACATGGAGAAGCATTGCTGAGTGTCGGTGCGGCTCGCTATGCCAGGGAACAGGGCGACTTTTCCTACAAGAACTGCCTGATGGCCACGTTCGAAGGGCGCGTCATCGGCATGATGCATAGCTATGCCTTGCGCGAGACCGCTGACAGGCCGGTCGAGACAGACCCGGTCCTCGCGCCGTATTCCGACATGGAAATACCCGACACCTTGTACATATCCAGCCTGGCCCTGGATGAGGCCTGGCGCAGCCAGGGGCTGGGCGTCCAGTTTCTTCACCACGCCCAGCAGCGCGCTGAGGATTCTGGCCTGGATGGGCTATGCCTGATCGATTATGCAGAAAACCACGGTGCACGCCGCTTCTACGAACGTCACGGTTTTCAGATTGTTAAAACCTGCCAGATCGTTGCGCACCCGATGCTGGGCGTCACCGGTGAAGCCTATTTGATGTATCGCCCTAACCCCAACGTGCTCGAGAAAAAACCATGAACAAGAAACTCACCGTGTTCCGCGAACTGGATATCCAACCGGTGCGCGACCTTCCATTTTTTGAAGAAGTCGTGGAAGGCACCCCTCACACGCTGACGTCCAAGTACTATCACGATGAACAGCAAGGTCGCATTTCCGGAGAATGGGAAGCCAGCACCGGAGCGTGGCGCATCGACTACAAAGTTTGGGAGTTCTGCCATGTGCTGAGTGGCTGCTGCGTCATCGAGCTTGACGGGTGCGCCCCCGTCACACTGACCGCCGGCGACACGTTCATCATCGAACCGGGCGCCAAGGGCAAATGGACCGTGCTGGAAGATATGAAAAAGAACTTCGTGATCCTCTTGCCCGCGAACTAGACGCGGGGTCGCGTTTCAACTGCATCTCATGGGCCGGCCTCTTCGTAGGGCAAGCCCGCTCCCACAGAATCACTGCCAACCTCACTGGCAGCCATGGGTCGAAAGCTGTCGGTCGAGGATCACTGCCTTCGGCCCATGACTGCCCGTAAGCTCAGAGGCGATCTTTATGGGAGCGGGCTTGCCCCGCGAACACGGGCGCAGCCCGTGCCATGCATCTGCTTTTCATGGGCCGGCCCCTTCGCGGGGCAAGCCCGCTCCCACAGAATCACTGCCAACTTCACTGGCGGCTTCGGGTCGCAAGCGGTCACCCGAACAGCTGATTTCGATTCCTGGCGGTTTTCAGCCTTTGCCCCGTTTGAAGGCACTACCCGTCAGGTAGCAATGCTCGACGCGGCATTGACTCCTTCCAAGGTCGCAAAGGAAATGTCCTTTGCAGTGAGCAGGAAATCACTCATGAAAGGCACTTCGAGCATGTCGCTGCGCACCGCCGCGTACAGCGTCGCCTGCAAGCCTTTTTCGCCCAGGCGCCTGGCAACCACATAACCCCGCGAGGTGTACTCGTGCACCGCCCAGTTTGGCAGGCAGCACACCCCCCGGCCGCTGGCCACCAGTTGCATCATCATGACGGTCATCTCTGCAGTACGTACCTGAGCCGGCTCGATATCGGCCGGGTCGAGGAAGCCGGTGAAGATGTCCAGGCGGCTGCGCTCGATCGGGTAGGTGATCAAGGTCTGGCCGGCGATATCGGCAGGTTCCACATACGGTTTTGCGCACAGGGCATGATGCTTGTCGATGGCCAGCAGGGCCTCATAGCCGAACAGCGGCACGTAGGTGATACCCGGCAAGGTCAGCGGGTCGGAAGTCACCACCAGGTCGAGGTCGCCGCGCTCAAGGGCCGGCAGCGGCGTGAACGACAAGCCCGAGGCCAGGTCCAGTTCAACCTCCGGCCAGGCACTGCGAAACGCATCCAGCGACGGCATCAGCCACTGGTAGCAGCTGTGGCACTCGATCGCGATGTGCAGGCGATCGGCCGTGCCGTTGGCCAGCTTGCTCAAGTTGCGCTCCGTGGTACGGATCAGCGGCAGCACTTGGTCGGCCAGTTGCAGCAGCTTGAGGCCCGCAGTGGTGAAGCGTACCGGTTTGGACTTGCGCACGAACACCGCCATGCCGACACGGCTTTCCAGCTCCCGGAACTGATGCGACAGCGCCGACTGGGTCAGGTGAAGGCGCTCGGCGGCTTCGGGCATGCTGTCGGTTTCGCGCAAGGCATGCAGGGTGCGCAGGTGTCTCAGATCGATCATGGGCAGCAGGCAAGTTCGGCGTGAATAATCGCTATCATCCTGACGGTCGAGGTTCGTCACTTGCGCGAGAGTTCGCTGCGAACGATCTCTGCCCCTGCACTCAAGGCACGCAGCTTGCCGCTGGCGACCCGACGCGGTAGCGGCGCCATGCCACAGTTGGTGCAAGGGTAGAGCTTGTCGGCATCGACGAATTGCAACGCCTTGCGCAGGGTGTTGGCGACTTCCTCAGGGGTTTCAATCGCGTGGTTGGCGACATCGATGGCACCGACCATCACTTTCTTGCCACGGATGAGTTCGAGCAGGTCCATCGGGACACGGGAGTTGTGGCATTCCAGCGAGATGATGTCGATGCTGGACTTCGCAAGCTTGGGGAAGGCTTGTTCATATTGCCGCCACTGCGAACCCAGGGTCTTCTTCCAGTCGGTGTTGGCCTTGATGCCATAGCCATAGCAGATATGCACCGCTGTTTCACACTTCAGGCCTTCGACCGCCCTCTCCAGGGTGGCTACACCCCAGTCATTGACCTCGTCGAAGAAGACATTGAAAGCCGGCTCATCGAACTGAATGATGTCAACCCCAGCGGCCTCCAGCTCCCGCGCCTCCTGGTTGAGGATCGTGGCGAACTCCCAGGCCAGTTTTTCACGGCTCTTGTAATGGCTGTCATACAGCGTATCGATCATGGTCATGGGGCCTGGCAGCGCCCACTTGATCGGTTGCCGGGTCTGCTGGCGCAGAAACCTGGCATCTTCGACAAACACCGGCTTTTGCCGCGCAACGGCGCCCACTACGGTCGGCACGCTCGCATCATAGCGGTCACGGATCCTGACGGTCTCGCGCTTGTCGAAGTCAACGCCGCTCAGGTGCTCGATGAAGGTGGTGACAAAGTGCTGGCGCGTCTGCTCGCCGTCACTGACGATATCGATGCCGGCGTGCTGCTGCTCTTGCAGGGCCAAGCGCAGGGCATCCTGTTTGCCTTCGGCCAATGCCTCGTCTTGCAACTGCCAGGGTGACCAGAGCGTCTCGGGTTGAGCGAGCCAGGAAGGTTTCGGCAAGCTGCCGGCAGTGGAAGTGGGTAGCAGTTTTTTCATGGTGTATGACCTTGTATGCCGGGTAATTCAAGCCGCGTAATGAGCGGACCACTGCGCGAGCACATCGTGGTAAGGCTTGATGAAGTGCTCCTCGACAAAGCGCCCCTGTTCGATGGCCAGCCGGCTACGCTCCTCGCGGTCATAGACGATGCGCGTCAATGAGTAATCCTGATGCTGCAAGCTGGGCTGGTAAGACTTGCCTGCAGCAGAATTCGCGTTGTAGATCTCGGGCCGATAGATCTTCTGAAACGTATCCATGGTGCTGATGGTGCTGATCAGTTCCAGCGCCGTGTAGTCGCCGAGCAGATCACCGGAGAAATAAAACGCCAAGGGCGCAACACTGTTCGGCGGCATGAAGTAACGCACCTTCAGGCCCATTTTTTCGAAATACTCATCCGTCAGCGAGTCTTCATCTTGCTGATATTCAACGCCCAGTACCGGGTGCTGGTTTTCAGTTCGACGATACGTTCGACTGCTCGAAACGCTCAGGCAGATAACCGGTGGCTTGGCAAAATGTTCTTTATACGCCGTTGAGTTGACGAAGCATTTGAACAACTTACCGTGCAGTTCACCAAAGTGCTCAGGCGTGCTGAAGGCTGCCTGGTCTTTATTGTGCTGCAGCAGTAATACACTGAAGTCGTAATCGCGCACATAAGAAGAGAAATTGTTGCCGACCATGCCCGTGATGCGCTGACCGGTGGTGCGATCGACAATGTTCGTTTTCAGCATTTCAATCAAGGGTAGCGCATGATCGCGGCGCTCATCGCCCATGTTCATTGCGACAGAAACTATTTCAAGCTCGACCCTGTAACGGTCCCCGGCAGGATTGTCCCAGTGCGCCAGGGTGTTGAAACGGTTGTCGATCATCTTCAACGTGTTACGCAAATTCTGCTGACGGCTCGCGCCTCTGGCCAGGTTGGCGAAGTTCGTAGTGATACGCGTTGTTTCCGCAGGACGATAGTTTTCGTCAAAACGGATGCTCTTGATGAAAAACTTGAAATGTGTGGGCGTCATGATCGACCGTCTCACTCAAATATTTAATTAATCTCTTATGGGTGCGCATTCTAGGTTGAGGGGCTGTTCGCGTGGAACTGAATTGATTTCACAGAACCTTTAGCCACGCTCATGACAGGCGCTGCAGCTACCGTTGAAGTGCAGGCTGTGGTCTATGCTGAACCTTCTCTGGTGAAGGAGTTACCCCATGTCAAAGCTTTATCCCAGTATTGATCCCGAGGGCCTGGTCGAGTACTCGGTGGTGTACACCGACCGTTCGCTCAATCACATGTCGCAGGCCTTTCAAGGCGTGATGAAAAACATTTCCAGGACCCTGAAACAGGTCTACAACGCCCAGGCCGTTGCGGTAGTCCCGGGCAGCGGTACCTTCGGCATGGAGGCGGTAGCGCGACAGTTTGCCAACGGCCAGCAATGCCTGGTGATACGCAACGGCTGGTTCAGTTATCGCTGGAGCCAGATCCTTGAGATGGGCAACATCCCCGCGGCCACCACGGTGCTGAAAGCCCGGCCGATCGACACGGGGCGCCAGGCGGCCTACGCCCCGCCCCCTCTGGACGAAGTGCTGGCGGCCATTCAGACGCACAAGCCGCAGGTAGTCTTCGCCCCCCACGTCGAAACCTCCTCCGGGATGATCCTGCCCGACGATTACCTGCGGGCCGTTGGCGACGCCGTGCATGCGGTTGGCGGCCTGTTCGTGCTGGACTGCATCGCCTCCGGCACGCTGTGGGTCGATATGCAAAATTGCGCAGTCGACCTGCTGATCAGCGCCCCCCAGAAAGGCTGGAGCGCCTCCCCTTGCTGCGCCCTGGTGATACTCAGCGCCTTGGCCCTCGAGCGCATCGCGCAGACCCAGAGCAGCAGCTTTGCCTGCGACCTGAAAAAGTGGCTGCAGATCATGCAGGCCTACGAACAGGGCGGCCATGCCTACCATGCGACCATGCCCAGCGATTCACTGGCGCGCTTCAACGACGTCATGAACGAGATGCAAGCCTACGGTTTCGACAAGCTGCGCCACGAACAACAGGCGCTGGGCGATCAGGTGCGCGCCATGCTGGCTGGCAAGGGCATCAAGAGCGTAGCCGCGGCCGGCTTTCAGGCCCCAGGCGTGGTGGTGAGCTACACCGATGATGCCGACATCAAGACCGGCAGGAAATTTGCCGAGCACGGCCTGCAGATAGCCGCCGGCGTGCCGCTGCAATGTGACGAGCCAGCCGATTTCCAGACCTTCCGCATCGGTCTGTTCGGGCTTGAAAAACTGCACAACATCGAGCGCACGGTGAGCATCCTTGAGCAGGCACTGGACGAGGTGCTGGTGAACTGAGCCCGTGCCAGCAGCGGGCCGTGAAACTGGGAGGCAGCGGCAATCCTGATCATTTCCTGCGCCTATATCGGCGGCGCCTGTGAGAGGTGCCTGCCGTGCCCACCGAGATGCATCGCACTGGCCCAAAACAGATGTGAAGCGGGCTAGTCCCGCGAACACCGGTGCAGCCGGTGCCATCCACCGTGTGAGATTCTTCTCGGGCATGTGTCACGAAAGGGCGACATAGCGCCTTGGCTATCGCACTCGGATAATGCGAATTCGCGCACATCGCACTCCGCTTCGCAGGCCTGATCGCGGGCATCCCGTCATGCTGAAAGCAACGCCACAAGAGCCAAACTCGTAGGTTCGCAACTGACATTTTTGCCAGTTGCCTCCCCTTTTATCCAGATGAACACTCAATCATCCCTGTTTTCAACATCGGCTCAGCAGCGTGATCAAGCCCCCTGTTGGGGCCCCATACCTGAGAGGTTGAAATGAGCGCCAACAAAATCAACAGCGAAATGGATGTGTTCAGGTATTTCGATGCAGGCGACCCCGTCACTGTCAACGGCTGTGCCCGCTACTGGGGAAATTACAACGATGAGTACGTCAGCTTCACGCCAACGCCCAAATATGAAGATTTCGAGAATTTACGCTGGAGCGATATCAAAAGCTTCGAATCCCTTGAAAAAACAAAGCAAGAAATAGCGAACGAATTTTCCAAGTTTTTCAAGAGAGGCTGGCGGCTGGTGAAGGCCAGCTACCACGATAAACTTCATACCATCCCTCACCCACTCCTGCTCGAACGAAGGGGTTCTAAAACCCATGCCGATTATCAGGTCGGCAAGGTTTCAAAGGGTGAAAGCCCAAGCACGGTAACGCTCCTCCGCGATGAGGACACCGAAGCTTTGAAAATCGCAATTGCCAACCCCAGGATTTTAAAGAAGATCTCCAAGAGTTTTTTCCCATACCATGAGTTGAGCTACGTCTTCTTTTTCCTCCGCGACAACACCCCAGCGCCTGACTTCGTGGACATGGAAGCCACCCGATACCAGGCATTCGTGCATGCAATCGCACCTGATTATGTACTTGAACCACCCAGTATCGCACCTGATTATGTGCTTAAACTACCCAGTGATACCCCTGCGCTTACGGTCGAACCGTTGGCCGAACTGCCCTGCATGACAGGCTTCGAGCACAGTGAATTGGGCACAGGCGATTGCGTTTGGGCAAGCCCCTGCCATGTGCTGGCAGACCGGGACCTGCAACCGCACGAAAGCGTTCACGTCTGGGCCGTCGACCCCATCGACGGGCGCGTGCTGAAAACCGTCTCGCTGAAAGCGACCGAGGCCAACAAGGCCCGCGCGGCCTGGCCGGCTGCGTTGGTCAAGGCGATCCAGGCCGACCGCACGCTGGTCGAGGGCTCCGTGCTGCTCCAGGCCGGGCATCTCTCGGACGACGCCGAATTTACCGAAAACACCGATGCCCCCACCTCGCAAACCTTCACGGGTTACAACAACATCAAGAAACGCCAGGTCGATCGTTTGTGGGCATTTGATTCGCATTGCAAGCTGCTCAGCAACCTTCCGTTCAAGGCCAATCAGGTCAGTGCACTCCGGCTTCCAGATACAGCGCCGCCTCTGGGAGAACGGGTTTGCATACAAGTACGCCACAGGACCAGCCAGCACCTGTACGCATCTCATTTTTGGGAGCCCGAAGCTAACAGCACCCGCAGCAGCTGGAGCAAACCGCTGTGCGAATTCCTCAACAAGCACAGTGCGATGCTAAGGGCCGGCAAACTCCAGGACGATGGCATCAGCATCACGCCCGCGGAGCAGGGTAATCAGCTCTGGATACCGCAACTGTCCGACCTTTCTGTGCAACTTGAATCCGTCAACTGGCTTGAGCACGCATCATTCACCGTGAGCGCGGACCTGGCCTTGGAAACCAAGGTGATGATTGCGGTGCACGATGATGTAACGGGCGCACCGCTGCCGGGATCGCCGTTCACGTTCTGCCCAAGTGTTGCAACTAAAGCGCAGGACCAGTGGCCGAGCGCGTTGGCCAGCCAGTTGGCTGGCAGCCCCTTGGCCCCCTACATCAAACTGGAACAGGCAAGCAGCAGCGGCACGGCCCCTGCTTCGACATGGCGTTGCCTACGCGCAGCGGTGCCACTTCGCATCTGGATGAGCGAGCCCTTGGCATCACCTGCCTGGTCAAGCCGCTCCGGCAAGGAGATCGATGACGTGCTTGAGGCCTGTCTTGACGACGACGGTAGCCAGTTGCTCATTGAGAGCCGCGACACGCGCACGGGATACCTCTGCCACACTTCATCCATTACGTTATCGGCGATGGAGTCTTCACTCGATCAGGCAGCAAAGCGGGCCAAGCTGGCGAAAACGCTTGAAGAGCACTTGAAACAAAACGGGGTTGTTTGGCTTGGAGTCAGCATCGAATCCAATGTTTCCGGCACCTCTCTGAACCATTGGAAATTGTGCGAAGCGACTACTCTTCACTTACAAACAACACTGAGAAAAATAACTCCCGAACCCATAGCGACTGACAATCATGACACTCCCCTCTTGCCATTCTACATCGATAAACTCATTACAAATGGACCAATCCAGGAATATAACAATCACATCCTCAATATCAATAAAATCGAATTTAAACCATACGAATACATAGACCCCGTAGATTATTTATACTTAAAAATTTTTCAGGAAGGAAGTAAATCCATTGATTACCTCAAAAAAACAACCCTAAAAAATCCGATGCTAATCAATATGGTCATTCCAGAAGACCCAGAAAAATTCGACGCAAGCAAATTAATTAAGTCGTACAGCATTAGAGAACATTTACACCTAAGAAGAAAATCATCTAAGTTCATCGGCCCCATCCCTCAGAAAACTTCTGACGCCTGCCTATATATTATTAAAGGGTACACGGACCTCTTTGGCCGCACATTCCACCTCAACACAAAATCCCAGATCATTAAACTTATTAAGCGGGCTTTTTATAACAGAACACTCATCAAAAAGACCCTCTCAGATGTAGCAACAACCCAAAGCCACTTCGCAACTATCGAGATCTGCACCTCCTCACCACGGGAGCAACTCTGCATTGCACTCGATACTCAATCCATCGATAAAGGCTTTTCTCTAGTCTCATGTAGCCAAGATGACGGCGAACTCACACTCGATTTAAACTACCCTTTCAAACCAGATGAAGACAGCGCTACAGCAGGCATCTTGATCGGCATCGTATCGCCAGGTTCTCTTTGGAAGAAAATCCAAAGCTGCACCGCAAAGAAAGAAGTGTCTGAAATGCCTGCGCAGGACACACTGTGTGCCGATATGGCCAATACCGCAGGGTCCGAGCTCTTTGCCTCCAGCGGCTCGCAGCCCCATGGCGTCTCGCCCCAGACAGGCCTGTTCCACTTCCATCACACAATTGCAACGCTGTCCAGCCTCTCCGGCAACACGCCTGCGATCCCACTGGTGTTCAACTACTCGCCGTTACGTGCCAACGAAAGCGCCCTCGGCGATGGCTTTGCGTTCTCCGGTTTTTCTTCTTACGACAATCGAAACCGGCGCCTGATACTGAGCAACGGCACCGTACATGAGCTCAGCATTGATGACGTCAAGCAACTGATCAATGGCGAGCCGATAGTACGCCTTGGCTATACCCTCAAAGCAGCCAAAGGAACTACCGTCGAGTTGAGCGCTGGAGGTGACAAGCGACAGGTCTATCACCTGAGTGATCTCACAATCGAACTCCTCAACGGCCACGAGGAAGTACTGGGCCTCCCCGAGACTCATGACAATTTGGAAAGTGGCGGGGCCTATAAAGACCGCCTTAAAAGCAAGATCAATGAGATCATTGAGCAAATCGATAAAGCACTGGAAGACCTGAAAACCCCATCAAAAGATGCACCGCCGATATGGAGCATTCTCGGTGCTTTGTTTGCCGGAGGCATAGGTCTTGGGGCTGGTTCAAAAATTGATGACTACGAGAAAACCCAATGTATTCATCTCTCTTCCGTTATTGCGCCGTTTATCAGCACCACATGGGGCATCGATTCGCTAGGTAAGGACCGGGGAAAACTCAAACAGGTCATCGCGAATAGAATAGAGCTGAACAAACTGAAAACGGAAATGGAGTTGGCACTCGCCGATGTCGAGCGCAATGCCTTGATCCTGGTGCCCCTGCAACTCAAGGCCGACAGTCGAGCGCTGCAACTGGCCTGGCAAGGCGTGAAGGGCCATGTCCGCCTGAATAGCATAAAGGACGGCGTCAACGTTCTGCTCAAGGCCGAACACTCCGCCGAGCCGATGCTGAAGGGCAGCCAACAGAGCGTTTTCACCCTTTGGCCAGAGACGGATGAGCGGTGCTGTATCACCCTGGACATCAAGGACTGCCTGCTCAGGCGTTTGACTCGTTCCAGCGGCTCCCAGCCCGACAAGCCCGACCAGCGCCTGCACTTCCAGTACGCGGCGACGCCAGTGCTCGACAATGTATTGTGCGGCGTTACCGAGGACGATGGTTCACGGGAAGTGGTCGACTACGACTGGCAGAGGCGCTTTTCATTACCTCGCGTCGTTCTGCAAACCTTGGTCCCCGGTGGCCAACAACCGAATATCCACCACGCCTGGGCCTGGGACTTGGACTGGGACTGGGGCCGGGGCGCGCGAATCACCGCAGCCACCCGCTACGCACACGCGCCAGTCGGCAGCGACCTGGAACAGATCCCATCCACCTGCTGGGAGTGGTCTCACAGCGCTGACGGTGCCACGCAACTTGCGCGCCTGATCGAGAAGGTCCCCGGCGAGCAGCAGCGCATCACGCGCCATGTTTATCAAACCGACAACGCCGTGCCCGAGCCGCTGCGCCAGCCGCGGCAAACAGAGCAGCACATCACCGTCGAAGATCTCCGCGTCGCCGCCACTGCCGAGGAACAGCAGCCATGACCAGCACGGATCAGACCACCTCCAGCCCGTCGCCCACCCTTCCAGCGACGTCGCTCACGGAAACCACGCTTACCCGCTACCGCCCAGGCGGCCTGGAACCTATGGAGTTCATCACTGACGACGGCTTGCACACACGGCTCTGGTACTACGAAACCGACGCCCATCCACTGGATATCAGCAAGCTGGTGGCAGGGCTGACACTGGCCAAGGTCACCACCGGTACCAACGCCACGCAGGGCAGCACCGGCCGGAAACTGGCCGATGCCACCCAGCTCAGCTGCACCCAGCGCCCGGAGGCTGGTAAAGGCCTGCTGCCACTGTGCGCGCAATACCAGTACCTGCTGCTGCCCGACGGTACCCGCCAGGCCCCGGTACTGACCCTGTTCGGCTACGCCCTGAACCAGCGCGACGAGCACGGCACCCTGCTGCCCAACACCGTGCTGACCTTCGAAGGCTTCGAAGCCTTTGCCGACAGCGACACCCTGGCCTTGAAGGACGTGACGCTGGCCAAGCCGACTGCGCTGTCCGTCTCCCTGGTGCAGGCCAACTACCAGCTCCAGGCCAGCGCGGTCCGCAGCAGCGAACGCATCGCCACCCAGTGGTACCAGGACGACAACGCTCGCAGCACCCAGACCGTGACCGAGGTGGTGACTATCGGCAAACAAGCCGCCACTTACGAACGGCTGCGCACCACACCCTACTCGACGGCAACAGCCATCCTGCAACGCCAGATCGTGTCGGCGCGCACCGGCCGCCTGCTGCGTGAAACCCAGCAAGACAACGAGGGCAAAGCCATAGCGTTCACCTGCCATCGGTACGATAGCCTGGGCCGGGGCGTGGGCAGTGACACCTATGCGTTCGAAGAAAGTGCCTTTACCACGGGCGTGGTGACTACGCTAAGCCCCACCCACTCGGAGTCCATCCACTACGCGCAAGACGGCAAGGGCAGGCTGGTCAGGAGTTGCGACGCCCTGGGGCGTCACCAGCAGTGCTATTACGATGGCCAGCAACGCATCGTGCGCCGTGAGCTGCAACGCGTGCCAGGGCCTGACCACAGTGCCGCCAACTATTGCACAGTGGAAGAAACATCGTGGGACAGCGATAGGCAAATGGCCGACCAAGTGATGTTCGACTACTTGCCGGGTGGGCTGCGCATCGACAACGTCAAAGTACTGCCTCAGCAGAGCAAGGCCTGGTTCTGGCAGGCCCACGGGCATGACCCGGTGGTGACCGACAAAAATCAGAATGTGTCGTTGACCACCCGCTCCACCCTGGGGCTGATCTCGCAAGGCGCACTGACCACCCAACAATCCACCCAGCGCAACCTGCCGGACGGATCGGTCACCCTGACTCACGAAACCTGGAAAGGCCTCGAGAAACCTGCCGCCGGCGCTGCCATCACGACCACCCAGACCCTCAACCAGAAAGGCCAGCGCACCCAGGTGCGCGAGGATATCCCCGGCTATGCGAAGCAAGCCAGAACCTGGGATATCAGCTACGACGGCCTGGGGCGCCCAGAGAAACTGACCCAGCCGGACAAATCGATCATTGCCTGGGCCTATGAAGGCTTGAACCACGCCCCGACTCGCATGAGTGTGAAAAAGTCGGCGAACGCGCCGGAACGGGTACTGGCCAGCCGCACGTTCAATGAGGGCGTCGTGTCGACGCTGGTCAGGGGCAGCGATACCAGCCAAACGCTGCGAACCCGACCAGACGGTTACGTGAAGCCAGATGGCACAAGCCTTTACCATGCACGCAACGACGATGGCAGCCTGTCCTGGTATGCCCAAAAAAGCAGCAGCACAGCGAGCAGGACACCTTTGGTAACCTTCAAGCTGAGCCCCGTCACACAGGCCTTGCAGGCCAAACGCCCGGTGCACGGCGATCATCAAAGCCTGGTCACCAGCGAAACCTTGCAGCCGCTGCTGCTGGGTACCTGGCGCTTCAACCGGACGGTGCACGACCAACAGCAGCGCGATGAGGGTTCGGCCTCCCTGCGCGGTGTCTTGACCGGCACATTTAACAGCAACGGCCTGCCCCTGCAGGCCTGGGAGAATGCCCAAGGCTACCGCAGCCGGTTACGCCGCGGATCACTCGAATACCATTACACCTACACCGCACTGGGCCAGTTGGCCTGCCTCACGGTGCAGGACATGCGCAGCGGCCAGCACTTGCAGGTGCTGCACGACTACGATGCCTTCGGCCGCGAAACCACGCTCAGCTATTCACTGAATGGCCAGGAAAAGGTGCGCTACGAGCAAACCTGGTCACCGGCCAGCCAGCTGCTAAGCAAGACGCTGTACCGTGACGGCACGCGGGCAAGAACCGAGACATTCGTCTATTACACCAGCGTGACCGGTACCAGCGATGAATTGCAGCAATGGACGGTGGACGCAGTGGCGGGCGAGGAGGTCAAGGATGACGAAGGGCATGCCATCAAGAAAGAGACTTACCAATACGACGAGCTGGGCAGCATGACCCAATGCTCGACCACGCGGAGCAACAACGACACGCTGGTACGCAACTATGCCTACGACGATGCGATGCATCCGACTCGGCGCACCGCGATGACCTGCACCTCGACCCTTGCCGGCAAGGCCACTACCCGCACGGTCACCCTGACGTACGACGCCAACGGCAACCTCGCGACCAACGAGCGGGAACAGTCCCTGGCCTACACCGAGAGCGGCCGCCTGAGGTCAGTGACTGCCAAGGGTGGCACGACGCCGCTGACCTATTACGAGTATGACGAACATGACCGGCTGATCGCCCAGTGTGATGTCGTCAACAACCAGCGCCGCATCCTCAACTATGGTGCCAATGGCCTGAGTGGGGAAACCTGGCTGGATGCTGCAGGCAAGGTGCTCAAGCGCCTGACGCTGGATGACCAGGCAGGCCTTGCGGTTGCCTTGGGCGATCAATGGCTGTTCGTGCTCGGCGACCCGCAGACCGGCGGGGGTGACGAATACCAGTTCAAGGATGGCGCTTGGGTTCGCAACTCGGTCACGTTCACGCCCTGGGGCGTAACCGATCTGGCCACCCTCAACCGTCAATCGGTGGGTGTCGGTTACAACCGCCAGCGGGTGGATCGGGTGACGGGGGGGTACCATCTGGGCGACGGCTACCGCTTCTACGACGCCCAGCACAAAGTGTTCTGCCAGCCCGACGACTGGAGCCCCCTGGGTGCGGCCGGCCCGAATGACCGTGCCTACTGCCCGAAAGCCGATCCGGTCAACTTCGAGGACCCCAGTGGCCACATCATGCTCAGCCGCCAGGCCCAGGCAGATAGCCTGGCAAGGCTCGATACCATTCTTGCGGCGCTGACGCCCAGCACGGAGACGGCGCCGCCCCAGGCTGCCAGCTTCGGGGAGTGGCTGTTGTTCGCTGGCCTGACGATTTTTGGCGCACTGATGATCATAGGTTCGGCGGGCACCCTCAGTGCACCGGTGATCGCCGGCCTGATGATCGTCTATACAGCGGGTGCCGCCGTCACGGCGACGGGGATGGCATTGAGGCAGTCGAACCCGGAGTTGTCGCGGACATTGGAACCTGTGGGGCACGTGATGATGGCACTGGCCAGTGCGCCGGCGTTAGGCTCGCAGATGGCCGGGGTGGCGAAGGCAGTGATGTATGGATCGACGCTGGCGTATGCAGGTTTGACCATCGCGCAGGTGTCGGTGCAACAGAGCAACCCTGAACTGGCAGAGAAACTGGGGTGGGCGGCGATGGCTGCTGGCCTGCTAGGCTTGGCTCATAGCGGAGCCAGATTTTTGGGAGGCGTGCTTGGGAAATTGGGCTCAAACACGTTGACCGCCTTACGCTCCCTGCGCCTTTCAATACATTCCAATAGCATGAGTAGAACATTGGGGCGCTCGCGTAGCTGGATGTACACGCCAGGGGTTGTGGCTCGCCCCAGCCTTAACCAAAGACTAGGAGCATCCCTAATGAAAAAACTGGGAATGCGCATGCCGCAAAGAGTCAACGGCAAGATTGGCTATCCTGCGGGGGGAACTGGAACCCCCCTACCCGGTGGCTCCAGCCAAGTTCCCCCTGCTGCGCCTCCACCAGCGAACGATTCATCTTTGCTCTCCAGTGCATTTGCTACCGCCATAAAATCACTCATGCCCGGTACTCAAAAGCCGCCGGTGGGGGTGATCCCAAACCGTTCTGCGCTTGCCGAACAGCTGAGTAATGCCGAAAGCAACAAACCTTTCAGCCAGGCAGTCAATATGGTGAACTCAAACCTGGCTTCCAACGGAGCTGCCGATATTTCGGCAGCGAAGCTAGGACAATACGTACAATTAACGCAGGACGTAGATGCCGGAAAAATCAGTAACACTACCGCATTCTTTACGTCGGCCAGTGGATGGGTACGCGATAAGACTTCGTCGAAGTCTGACCGGATGGTGGGCGCGTTGTTCAACTTTGGAGGTGCCATGGTCGCAGGTGCACATGATGATATTGACTTGAAGAAAGGACTCAGTTTCAGAAGCACTTCGAACTAGTGTTCATAGCTTTTCTTGTTCTGGCGCCTGTACCGGCCTCATCGCGGGTCTATCCGCGAAAGAACCGGCACAGGTTCATCCAGCACCAGCACCTTTGACCCCATCGCTAGCGCCCCGGCAATTGCGATGCGCTGGCGCTGCCCATCCGATAGCTCCAGCGGACGGCGGTCGAGCTCCCCAACGGGTAACGGCGTTGCTGGAGCGCGCTTGCCCGCGAACACCGGCGCAGCCGGTTGCTGCGCACGTCCCTGCATGTGCAGGCCGAGGTTCGCGATCAGCGCACCTTCAGCAGGTGATCCAGAGACAGCCTACCCGCCCCCCGCGCGATCAACAGCAGCAGCAACCCTGCCCAGGTCAGGTGGGTGGGCCACGCATCGGGGTAGACGAACACCTCGATCACCGTGGTCATGCCCAGCAGTGCCAGCGCCGACAGGCGGGTCATCAGGCCCAGCACCAGCAGCAGCGAGAACAGGTGCTCGGCGTAGGTGGCCAGGTGTGCCGCCAGCCAAGGGGAAATCAGCGGCAAGGCATACTCGGTGCGAAACAGCTCGTAAGTGCTCGGCGTGATGGTCAGCAAGCCTTCGACCTTGGTGCGCCCGGAAAGGAAGAACACCGAGGCAATGCCGAACCGCGCAACCAGGCACAGTACGCTGTCGCTCAGGTGCTGTTGCAGGGACTCGGCAAGCCGGTTCCAGGCGTGCCGCAGGTTGCTGGCCAAAGGCGTGGGGTGGACGTGGTCCATGGTGGTTTCCTCAGGGAAAGGTCAGCGGGCAGAAGACCTGTGCACTGATCAGGCGGCCGAGCAGGTCGCTGAAGTCCAGGTCCGGTTGGGTGTGTTGGGCAAACGATGAGGCCTGTTCAAGGGTCTGCCCGGCTGCGCAGGCTTGCAGGAACGCACAACCGCCCTGCTCCAACGGCTGGTGGCTGACGCCCTCGGGGCTGCCGACGAACAGCACGCCTTCGCCGTCCCAGGGCTGATCGTCTGCCCACTCCAGCTGCTCGCGGCCGCAGCGCCACAGGCAGTAGGCCGGGTGCTCCGCGCACCAGTGCCAGCGGGCATTGTCACGGGGGTACAAGACGCTACGCGCAAGGTCGCCGGCCGTCATGCCGGCCAGCTCGGCAAGGTCGAGGCAAGGTGCATCGACTGCGCTGAAGGCCTCGTTCCAGCAGGTATCCAGCCGCGCAACCGCGGCCAGGTACGGCACCCCGTGTTGTGCCTGCGCCTGTTCGAGAAAGTCGGCGAAGCCTGCGCCGTAATGGATCAGCCGGGGATCGCCGGGCGGCATTTGCCCTGCGTAGGCCGCCGCCACAGCCTCCATCCATTCGCGCCCGACCAGGGTCAGGACGCTGGGGAAGTTGGCACACAATGCCTCCACGCAACCGGCCATGACCGTGTTGCGGTACACCGCGAAAGCCGGCTGCCTGGTGAGCGCCGCCAGGCCCGGTGCCGGGCGCCCCTGCAAGGCTGCAACGAAGGCGTCCTGAAACTCGCTCAAGGTCAGGTTCATGGCTGCACTCCCGGGCCACTCAGGGCCGACTGGGCCATGGCGCGTTCGCCCAACAGCTCGGTGAAAGGCGGAACATTGCCATCACGCTCGACCAGTGTCGGGCGCGGGCCGATCCGCGTGACCAGGCGCCGGTAAAGCGCCCAGACCGGCTCGGCGATGCGCGCATCATGGGAGTCGATCAACAAACTGCCTTGCGCATCATGGCTGTAACCCGCCAGGTGCACTTCGCTGATGGCCTGCGCCGGAAAACGGTCCAGGTAGTCACTGGCACTGAAGCCCAGGTTGTGGGCACTGACGTACACGTTGTTGACGTCCAGCAACAAGCCGCAGCCGGTACGCCGGGCCAGCTCGGCAAGGAAATCGATCTCATCCCAGTCGTGCCCGTCCAGCTGCAGGTAGTGGCTGGGGTTCTCGATCGAGATTCGCCGCCCCAATGCCTCCTGGCTGCGCTGGATGTTGCGGGTGATGCGGACCAGGGCCTCGCTGTTGCGCGGGAATGGCAACAGGTCGGGGTGATAGGCACCGCGCCAGGTCGACCAGGCCAGGTGCTCGGACACCAGCACCGGCCGGGCCTGGTCGATCAGCGTGCGCAAACGCTGCAGGTGCAGCGGGTCGGGGTCGGCATCGGCCGCCAGCGACAGCGCCACCCCGTGCAGCGACAGCGGATGGCGCTCAGCGATACGCATCAACCAGGCAAGGCGCGGGCCGCCGACCATGTAGTTCTCCGGGTGGACCTCGTACCAGAGCCCCTCGGCGCGGCACGCGAGCGCCTGGGCATAGTGCTCGGCCTTGAGCCCGATGCCGGCGCCCAACGGTAGATTGCCGTTCATGGTCGGCCTCCCCTGCTCAGGACTTGATCGGTGTCAGCGAGCCCATGCCGGCCGGGGTCTTGATCGAGGTGCAGGTGCCGGCCGGGACGTTTTTCCAGTGCATGCCGTCGTAATCCTTCTTCGCAGAACCGGCACAGGTGGTACCGGCACCGGCCTTGCAATCGTTCTTGCCGGCCATGGCGACGCCGTAGCATTTTTCCATGGCGGCGCCGCTGCCGGCTGGCTGGGTCGGGGTGGCGGCCAGGGCGGCGCTTGCCAGCGAAGCGAGGGCCAGGGCGGCGGTGGCGAGGGCTAAGGTTTTCATGTGGAAGTCTCCTGGGTCTGTGGCCGTGGCATTTTTACCGGCGGCTCATGGAGTAGTTCGCGGCGTGCGCGGATCGGGTTACAGCCCTGGAAAAAATTTTCGCTCAACCGGCTGCGGCGACCTAACGTTTCAATCCAGGGGGCGCATGCGTGGGTGCCATGCGTCGCCAACGGTCGGCTCACAGTAAATGCACCCAGGGTGTAACCCAGGCGGCCCATGCAGCGAACTAACTCACAGGCAGTACTCGAGGCGCGCGAGGCCCAGCTGCAAACTTTGCTGCTGGGTGGGCTCGCGGGCGATGCGCAGGCCTACCGGGCATTTCTTGCGGCCCTGGCGCTGCATATCCGGGCGTTTCTGCGCCGGCGCCTGGCCAATCGCCCGGCCGAGATCGAGGACCTGCTGCAGGAGGTGCTGCTGGCGGTGCACAACGCGCGGCATACTTACCAGGCACAACAGCCGTTGACCGCCTGGGTGCAGGCAATCGCCCGCTACAAGCTGGTCGACTACCTGCGCAACCGGGCCCGCATCGATGCGCACAACGCGCCACTGGATGACGATACCGAACTGTTCGCCAGCAGCGATGCCGAGCCGGCCGAAGCCAGCCGGGACCTGGCCAGGCTGCTGGAGCAACTGCCGGCGCGTCAGCGCCTGCCGATCGTCCACGTCAAGCTGCAGGGGCTGTCGGTGGAAGAAACCGCACAACTGACCGGGCTTTCCAGCTCTGCGGTCAAAGTGGGCATACATCGCGGCCTGAAGGCACTGGCCAGGTTGATTGGAGGCAAGCATGAAGACCGATGAGCTGATCAGCCTGCTGGCCGCAGGCGAAGGCCCGGTACAGCACAACGCAACCGGCAGGCGCCTGGGGCTGGCCATGCTGCTGGGCATGCTGGCGGCCGTGCTGATGACCGTGGCCCTTTACGGTGTGCGCAGCGACCTTGCCGAGGTGGCGCGCACCCCGCTGTTCTGGGCCAAGGTGGCCTTGCCCAGCAGCCTGGCGGTGCTCGGGCTGTGGCTGACCAGCCGGCTGGCAAGGCCCGGCGTGCGCGGTGGCATGGCCTGGGGGCTGCTTGGCCTGCCCCTGATGCTGCTGTGGCTGGGCGCGGCGCTCAGCCTTGCCGGCGCCCCCCTCGAGGCGCGCGCCGACCTGCTGTTCGGCCGCACCTGGCGCACCTGTGCGCTGAACATTACCTTGCTGTCGCTGCCAGGGCTGGTGAGTGTGTTCTGGGCCTTGCGCGGCCTGGCACCGACCCGCTTGCGCCAGGCTGGCGCAGCAGGCGGCCTGCTGGCCGGGTCTACGGCGACCTTGGCCTACTGCCTGCACTGCCCCGAGATGGGCGTGCCGTTCTGGGGCCTGTGGTACGTCCTCGGCATGCTGCTGCCAACCGCACTCGGCGCGTGGCTGGGGCCACGGCTGCTGCGCTGGTGAGCCTGCCCGCAAGCATCGCTCAGTCGCGCCGCAACCAGCTGATGAACTGGGCAAACAGCTCCGATTGCGAGTTGATTTCCAGCTTCAGGTAGAGGTTCTTGCGGTGCATCCGCACTGTCTCTGGCGAAATGCCCAGCTCGTGGGCCGTGGATTTCACCGAATGCCCCTGAAGCACCATCTGCGCCACTTGCCGCTCGCGCTCGGTCAGCACCCCGCAACCGAAACTGTCGAACGCAGCCTGCACGCTCCCTTTCGCTTCCGGCTGCTGCGCCAGCCCATGCCGGGCAAAGCGCATCAGCAGCTCGCGTACCATCGGTTCCACTGCCTGCAACAGGTGCAGCTGCGCCACGCCCAGGCGTGCACCGCTGCAGCCCTGGAACAGGCTCAGGGAGATCTTGCTGTCGTTGCCCAGGTCGACGATGAAGTAGCTGTCCTCGCTGCAGCCGGTGCCCAGGTAATAGGTCTTGTAGTAGTCGCTGTCGAAGAAATTATCCGGGGCGATGTCTTCCAGGTGGTAGAAGCCTTGGGCCAGGCCCTTCTCCACCGCCAGGCAGAACGGGTCAAGCAGGTAACCCGCGGCGAAATAGCGCTCCAGCACCGCCTCGTGGTAACGGTGCGGAATGCCCTGCTGATACAACAGCTGCGGTGGCTGGCCCTTGCGCTCAAGGCTGATCAGCATCGATTCGGCGGCCACCAGCTGGCTGATGGCTGCCGCCAGCCAGCTCAGCGCGTCCGGGCCCTCGCTGTGGGCGAAGGCCTGTTGCAGGGCGTTGTGCCATTGCTGCAGGGCATGAAACGGCAGGTTTATTGTGGTGTTTTCGTGTGCTCGGCTCATGCCCCGCAGTCTACCGGCCGGGGCATGCGCGTGCATCTTTGGCTGCAGGTCGATCATTGGCCGTGATACAGGCCCTGTTCGGTCAGTTCCTGCGCCGCCTCGATTATGCAGCTGCGCAGGGTAGCGACGATCTCGTCCACCTGGGCATGGGTGATGATCAGCGGTGGCGACATCACGTTCAGGTGCATGATCGGGCGCACCAGCAACCCCTTGGCCTGGGCCCGCACGTGGATGCGCTCGCCGATGTTCACCGCGTCCGGGAACAGGGCCTTGGTCTGCTTGTTGGCGACGAATTCGACACAGGCCATCAGCTTCATGCAGCGCACCTGGCCTACCAATGGCAGCTCGGCCAGGGTCTGCAGGCGCTGCTCCAGGTAGCTGCCGACATCGTTGACGTGGGCCAGCAGGTTTTCCCGCTCGATGATCTCGATGTTCTTCAGCGCCGCCACGCAGCACACCGGGTGCCCGCTGTAGGTGAAGCCGTGGGTGAAGCAGCGGCCCTTGCCCGGCTCGGCGATGACCTTCCAGATGCGCTCGGAGAAGATGCACGCGCCCAGTGGCAGGTAGGCCGAGGTCAGGCCCTTGGCGGTGGTGATGATGTCCGGGGTGACGCCGAACAGTGCTTCGGAGGCGAAGAAGGTGCCCAGGCGGCCGAACGAAGTGACCACCTCATCGGCGACGAAGAGGATGTCGTAGGTCTGGCACACCTGCCACATGCGCTGGAAATAGCCCTTGGGCGGGATGATCACCCCGCCCGAACCCATGATCGGCTCGGCGAAGAAGGCCGCGACGTTGTCCGCACCCAGGGAGAGGATCTTGTCCTCGAACTCGGCCACCAGAAAGTCGAGGAACTCGGCCTCGTCCATGTCGTCTGCCGCGCGGTAGAAGTTGGGGTTGGAGACGTGGTGGATCAGCTCGTGGGCGTAGTCGAATTCCGGCACCCGGTCGGCGGCCTTGTTGCCGATCGACATGGTCAGGCAGGTGGAGCCGTGGTAGGCGTTGTAGCGGGCGATCACGTGTTTCTTGTGCGGCTTGCCACGGCAGTTCTGGTAGTACTGGATCAGCCGGTAGGCGGTGTCCACCGCCGTGGAGCCGCCGGTGGTGAGGAATACGTGATCGAGGTCGCCCGGCGCCAGGCTGGCAAGCTTCTGGCACAGTTCGATGGCTTTCGGGTTGGCCATGTCCGAGAACGGGTTGGAATAGGCCAGCTGGCGCACCTGGTCGGCGATGGCCAGCGCCATTTCCTCGCGGCCCAGGCCGATGTTGGTGCACCACATGCCGCCAACGGCGTCGAGGAAGCGGTTGCCCTGGGTATCGTGGATGTAGGCGCCGTCACCGGCCTGGATGTTCAGCGCTCCCTGCTCGGCGTGCTCGTCGAACATGTGGTAGCCGTGCATGTAGTGGGCTTTGTCGGCTTTCACCAGCAGGTCGTTGATCGGGGTGGCGGCCAATGGGCGAGTCGGGGTAGCCATAAGCAATTCCTTGTCGGATCGGTACGGTGAAAGGTGTCAGATGCCGGTCTTGACCGTGCTCCAGACCCGGGTGATGGCGCGCATGGCCTGCGGGTCCTGGGACTTCTGGGTGAACAGCCGCTCGCGGGTCTGCGGGTCGGGGTAGATCGCTGGGTCGTTGCGGATGTCGGCCTGCACCAGCGGCGTGGCGGCCGCGTTGCTGTTGGCGTAGTGGATGTAGTTGGTCACATCGGCCATGGTCTTGGGTTGCAGCAGGTATTCGATGAAACGGTGGGCGTTGGCCACGTGGGGGGCATCGTTGGGCAGGTAGAGGCTGTCGAACCAGATCAGTGAGCCTTCCTTGGGAATGAAGAACGCCAGGTTGATGTCCTTCTTCGCCTCCACCGCGCGGGCCTGGGCCGTGGCGTAGTCGCCGGACCAGGTCAGGGCCATGCACACGTCCCCGTTGGGCAGGCTGGTGAGGTAGTTCACCGAATCGAACTTCTTGATGTAGGGGTGGATGCCCATGAGCACGTCCTGGGCAGCCTTCAGGTCTGCCGGCTTGGCACTCTGCGGGTCTTTGCCAAGGTACTTGAGGGCCAGCGGGATCACTTCGCTGGGCGCGTCCATCACGGTCACCCCGCAGTCGGCGAAGCGCGAGACGACTTTCGGGTCGAACAGCATGGCCAGCGAGCCGATGGGGGCGTCGGGCATGCGCTGCCTGATCTTGTCGACGTTGTAGGTGATGCCGGAGCTGCCCCAGGTATACGGCGCCGAGTAGCGCATGCCGGGGTCGAAGGCCTGCAGGCTCTGCACCACCTGCGGGTCGAGGTTGGCCCAGCTGGGCAGCCGGGCCTTGTCCAGCGGCTGGAACACCCCGGCCTTGATCAGCGGTGGCACCAGGGAGCCATTGAGCATCACCAGGTCGTAGCCGGAGCGGCCGGTGAGGAGTTTGGTCTGGACCGTCTCGTAGCCGTCGAAGGTGTCGTAGATCACCTTGATGCCGGTTTGCCTTTCAAAATCGGCGAGGGTGTTTTCGCCGATGTAGTCGGTCCAGTTGTACAACCTGAGCGTGTTGCTGGTGTCTGCCTCGTTGGCCAGGGCGGCCGTGGCGCTGCAGCACAGCAACAGACTGGAAATCACCTTCAATGCCTTGCGCATAGCAACTCCATCGTGTGATCAGGATCGGCTCGGGTGAGCGGATGGAGCCACTATCCGGGGGATTAGCCCAGGGGGCCATAACCCGAATGGGTGGGGTCGCGCATTAATAGACTGAACTTATATATGCATACGTTAAATCGATTTTATTTATGAAGAGGGCACTGCAAGGATGCGTGGCACAGGGCACGCGTTGCTTGGTGCCCTTTTCGGTCCCTTTCTGGAGAAGCACGATGCGCCCTTTCTGGCTGGAACAAGCCCTGAAAAATCAGCCCGATGAACCCTGCCCGCCCCTGCGGCAGAACACCCGCGCCGATGTCTGCATCGTCGGCGGCGGCTACACCGGCCTGTGGACCGCCATCATGCTCAAGGAGCAGAACCCCGAGCTCGATGTGCTCATCGTCGAAGCGGACATCTGCGGCGCGGGCGCCAGTGGGCGCAACGGCGGTTGCGCGCTGTCGTGGTCGGCGAAGTTCTTTACCCTGGAGCGTCTGTTCGGGCTCGAAGAGGCCGTGCGCCTGGTCAAGGCGTCGGAGCAGAGCATCTACGCGATCGGCGACTTCTGCAGAAAGTACGGCGTGGATGCCGACTACCGCCTCGACGGCACGCTGTATACCTCGACCAGCCAGGCTCAGGTCGGCTCCACCGACGCGGTGGTCGCGGCGCTGGAGCGCCATGGCATCAACACTTTCAGCAAACGCCCGCTCACCGACGTGCAACGGATGGCGGGCTCGGCCCAACACCTGGAAGGCTGGTACTCGCCCGCAGCGGCCAGCGTGCAACCGGCCAAGCTGGTGCGTGGCCTGCGCCGTGTGGCGCTGGGGCTGGGCGTGCGCATTCACGAAGGCTCGCCGATGGTCGGCCTGGACGAAGGGCAGCCAGCCTCGGTCATCACACCCCACGGCAAAGTCACGTGCAGCAAGGTAGTGCTGGCGATCAACGCCTGGATGGCCCGGACCTTTCCACAGTTCTCGCGTTCGGTGGCCATTGTCTCCAGCGACATGATCATTACCGAACCGCGGCCGGACCTGCTGCAGCGCATCGGCCTGACCAGCGGCGTGACCGTGCTTGACTCACGCATCTTCGTGCACTACTACCACAACACACCCGACGGGCGAATCATGCTGGGCAAAGGCGGCAATACCTTCGCCTTCGGCGGGCGCATGCTGCCGGTATTCGACCAGCCATCACCCTATGCGAACCTGCTGCGCGGTGCGCTGGAAACGTTCTTCCCGGCATTCACTGGCGTCGATATCGCGGCAAGCTGGAACGGCCCTTCGGATCGCTCGGTCACCGGTTTGCCGTTCTTCGGCCGCATGGGCGCCAATCGCAATATCTTCTATGGCTTCGGTTATTCCGGAAGCGGTGTAGGCCCCTGTCACATGGGCGGGCAGATCTTGTCGTCGCTGGTACTGGGGCTGGATAACCCCTGGACACGCTCGCCATTGCTCAATGGCCCGCTCGGGCATTTCCCACCGGAACCCATCCGTTATCTGGGGTCCTTGATGGTGCGCAATGCCATTCGCCGCAAAGAGCGGGCCGAGGACCTGAACCGGCGCCCTCGCCGGCTGGATGTCCAGCTGGCCAAGTTCGCCGCCGCGGCCGGCAAGGCGGACAAGGGATGAGCGCTCATCAACTTATGAGCCACCTCGACATCGCCCAGGAGGAAGGCGCCGACCACTGGGCATCCTCTAAATCCTGACCCGGCCTCCGGGGGCTGCTTTGCAGCCAAGCTGAAAACCGGGTCTGCTGCAAAGTCGTTCAGGCCACCCCGCTGATCAGCGCTGCAATGGATACAGCGCCTCATCGAACTGGTCCAGGCGTGGGAAGCTCAGCGGTAGGTCATCCGACAGGTGCTGAAGGCGTTGCGCGTAACTGTGCAGGAACGCCTGACGCGCCTCATCGCTGATGTACGGCACATGCCACGCCACGAACGGCTCCAGCACCTCGAAGCCGACATAGGCCAGGGTCCCACGCAGGATCGGCCGCAGCATGTCCTGAAGCGGCCCGTGGATCGCCCCTTCGCCGAACATGTGCTCTCGCCCGCCCAGGGTCACGGTCACCAGCGCGCGCTTGCCGGCCAGGCCGCCCTGGTCGTAGAAACGCTTGCCGCCATAGCACACCCCGGACACCAGCACCCGGTCGATCCAGCCCTTGAGCATGGCCGGTGCCGAGAACCAGAAGATCGGGAAGTTGAGCACCAGCAGGTCCGCCCACAGCAGCTTGTCCAGCTCTTGCTGGATGTCGGGGGCGATGGAACCGCTCTTCACCCCCAGGCGCTGCTCCAGCGCGTACACCAGGTAGTCGGGGTTTTCCCGGTGGCTGAAGTCGTCGGCGCTGGCCACCGGGTTCCAGCCCATGGCGTACAAGTCGCTGACCTGCACCTCATGGCCCTGGGCGCGGAAGGTCTGTGCCGCCTGGTCACGCAGTGCGGCGGTGAAGGATTGAGGCTCGGGGTGAGCGTGAACGATCAGGACTTTCATGGGCAATCCTCAAACAGTTGTCAAAGGGGAAATGGGGTTGCGCGCGGCCAGCAGACGGTCGAGCCAGTCAGGGTCCATCTCGGGCTCGCAGGCGAACAGCAGCCCGGTGTAGTCACGGTGCGGCGGCTGGAAGATCGCCTCGCGGCTGCCATGGTCGACCACCCGCCCGCGTTGCATCACCAGCACTTCGTCGGCGATGGCGCGCACGGTGGCCACGTCGTGGGTGATGAACAGGTAGGCCACGCCCAGCTCGCGCTGGATGCGGTCGAGCAGCTTGAGCACGCCCTCGGCCACCAGTTGGTCGAGCGCCGAGGTCACTTCGTCGCAGATGATCAGCTGCGGTTCGGCGGCCAAGGCACGGGCGATGCAGATCCGCTGCTTCTGCCCGCCCGACAGCTCCCGTGGCAGGCGATCCATGTACTTGGCCGGCTCCAGGTCGATCATCCGCAACAGCTCGGCGACCCGCTCGCGCAGCGCCTTGCCCTTGAGCCCCAGGTAGAAGCTCAGCGGCCGGCCGATGATGTCGACGATGCGCTGCCTTGGGTTGAGCGCGGTGTCAGGGATCTGGTAGATCATCTGGATGCGCCGCAACTGCTCCTTGCTGCGCTGGCGGTAGTCGGCCGGCAAGGCCTCACCGTCGTACAGCACCTGGCCCGAGGTTGGCGGCAGCAGGCCGCTGATCAAACGCGCCGTGGTGCTCTTGCCGCTGCCCGACTCGCCGATCACCGCCAGGGTCTGGCCACGATAGAGCTTCAGCGACACATCGTGCAGCACCGGCTGCTGGCCATAGCGGGCATCGGCATTGCGCACTTCCAGCAAAGGCTGTTCATGGCGCGGGCAGGCCTTGGCCGCGGTGTGGAAATTGCGCACCGCCCACAGCGACTGGGTGTAGGCCTGCTGCGGGGCACTGAGCATGCTGCGGGTCTGCGCCTCTTCCACCAGGCTGCCGTGGCGCAGCACCATGATGCGGTCGGCCATCTGCGCCACCACCGCCAGGTCATGGCTGATGTACAGCGCGGCGCTGCCAAAGGTCTTCACCGCGTCACGGATCGCAGCCAGCACCTCGATCTGGGTGGTGACATCCAGCGCCGTGGTCGGTTCGTCGAAGATGATCAGGTCCGGGTGGCAGGCCATGGCCATGGCCGTCATCACCCGCTGCAACTGACCACCCGACAGCTGGTGCGGGTAGCGCTGGCCGATGTGTTCGGGGTCGGGCAGGCGCAGGATGCGGTACAGCTCCACCGCCTCGGCCTCGGCCTTGGCGCGCTCGATGCCGCCATTGATCACCGCGGTCTCCACGTGCTGGTCGATCAGCCGGTGCGCCGGGTTGAACGAGGCGGCAGCGCTCTGCGCCACGTAGGCGATGCGCAGCCCGCGCAGCTTGCGCAGGGTTTCGGCGCTGCAATCGAGCAACGGGATGCCATCGAAGCACACGCTGCCGCCGCTGATCCGGCAACCGTCGCGCACGTAGCCCATCGCGGCCAGGCCCAGGGTCGACTTGCCGGCACCCGACTCGCCGATCAGGCCCAGCACCTCGCCGCGCTTGAGGGTCAGGTCGATGCCCTTGATCAGCGGGTGCCAGGCGCCGTCGTGATGGCCTTCAATGCGCAGGTCACGGATTTCCAGCAACGTATCAGGGTTCATGTTCAGCACTCCTTCAGGCCACTGGACAGGTGCAGCACCCAGTCGACGACGAAGTTCACGCTCACCGTGATCAACGCCACCGCCAGGGCCGGAAGCAGCGGGCTGATGTCACCGAAGGTGATCAGCACCGCGTTGTCGCGCACCATGCTGCCCCAGTCGGCGGTCGGCGGCTGGATGCCGAGGCCAAGGAACGACAAGGCGCTGATGAACAGGAAGACAAAACAGAAGCGCAGGCCGAATTCGGCAATCAGCGGCGCCGCAGCATTGGGCAGCACTTCCCGGCTGACCAGCCACCACAGCCCCTCCCCGCGCAGCCGCGCGGCCTCGACGAAGTCCTGCACCACCACGTTCATTGCCACTGCCCGCGACAGGCGGAACACCCGCGTGGCGTCGAGCAGGGCGATCACCAGCACCAGCGAAGTGGCCGTGGTGCCGACCACACTGAGGATCAGCAAGGCGAAGATCAGTTGCGGGATGGCCATCAGTATGTCCACCAGGCGCGACAGGCCCTGGTCGATCCAGCCGCCCTTGATGGCCGCGACCAGCCCGCACAGGCCGCCCAGCAGGAAGGCCAGGCTGGTGGTCAGGAAGGCGATGCCCAAGGTGTTGCGGGCGCCGAACAGCAGGCGGCTGAAGGTGTCGCGGCCAAGGTTGTCGGTGCCCAGCAGGAACTGCGGGCTCCACGGCGCGAAGCCCTCGCCCACCACCTGGGTTTCGCCGTACGGCGCCAGCAGTGGCGCAAACAGCGCCACCACGGTGTAGGCAACAATCACCAGCAAGCCGAACTTGGCGCTCAGGGGCGCACGCAGCACAGGTGTGATCAGGCTCATGGTCTACCCCTTCGGATGCATCAGGCGTGGGTTGCTGGCGATCGACAGCACGTCGGCGCCGGTATTGA
This sequence comes from Pseudomonas sp. NPDC089428, assembly GCF_044749325.1. NCBI lineage: Bacteria > Pseudomonadati > Pseudomonadota > Gammaproteobacteria > Pseudomonadales > Pseudomonadaceae > Pseudomonas > Pseudomonas sp. NPDC089428. The sequence goes on along the minus strand of NZ_JBIVHT010000013.1, from coordinate 11,917 downwards.
GCAGGATGTAGGTGCCGGCAAAGATCAGGCTGCAGGCTTGCACCACCGGGATGTCGCGCTTGGCCACCGAGTCCACCAGCAACTGGCCGAGCCCCGGGTAGACGAACACCACCTCTACCACCACCACGCCCACCACCAGGTACGCCAGGTTCAGCGCCACCACGTTGACGATCGGCGCCAGGGCATTGGGCAAGGCGTGCCTGAAGATCACCCGCGCCGGCGACACGCCCTTGAGCCGGGCCATTTCGATATAGGGGCTGGCCAGCAGGTTGATCAGCGAGGCACGGGTCATGCGCATCATCTGCGCGATCACCACCAGGCTCAGGGTCGCCACCGGCAGCACCGAGACTTCCAGCACCTCGCCCAGCGAAGCATCCGCAGGCAGACTGGAGATGCCCGGCAGCCATTCGAGCTTCACCGCGAACACCAGGATCAGCAGGTAGGCGACGAAGAACTCGGGGAACGACACCGCGCTCAGCGCAGCGGTATTGAGCAGCCGGTCGAACCAGCTGTTGCGATACAACGCCGCGAGCATGCCCAGCAGCAAGGCCGTCGGCACCGAGCACAGCGCCGCCAGCAGGGCCAGGCTGAAGGTGTTGCCCAGCCGCGTGCCCACCAGTTCAGCGATCGGCCGCTGGTTGGCCAGCGATACCCCCAGGTCACCGTGCAACAGGCTCCACGCCCACTGGACGAAACGCTGCACGGGTGACAGGTCCAGCCCCAGCTGGGCACGCAAGGCGGCCACGGTTTCCGGGGTGGCCGACTGGCCGAGCATGGCCTGGGCGATGTCGCCTGGCAGCATGCTCACTCCCAGGAAGATCACCACCGAGACCGCAAACAGCGACAACAGGCCCAGGGCCAGCCGCTGCACTAGCAGTTTGCCAAGATTATTCACCGTATAACTCCTCGAATGGAGGCCTGGACTGGATGCCTCGGCTGGTTGCAGGGTTGAGCCATGCGCAACATGGCCGGCTCAGGCCTGCCACCAGCGCTCGATCACCCGCAGGCCATCCAGCTCGCCATAGGGCGCCGTGAGCGGGCCATGGGCCACGCGGCTGGAACGGGCGGCGACGGAACTGGCGAACAACGGCACGATCGCCCCACCGTCATCGCGGCACAGCGCCTGCATTTCGTTGTACATCTCGCGGCGCAGGGGCTCGTTCATCTCGCCACGGGCGGCGTTGAGCAGCTGGTTGAAGCGCGGGTTGTCCCAGTGGGTCTCGTTCCATGCCGCGCCCTTGGCGTAGCCGATGCTGAACATGCGGTCGGCGGTGAGGCTGGAGTACCAGAACGAGGTGGTGAACGGCTGCTTCATCCACACATTGGTGAAGAAACCATCGGCAGGCTCGCGCACCACGTCGATGTCGATCCCGGCCACGCGCGCCTGCTCCTTGAACAGCACCGAGGCATCCACCGCGCCGCTGTAGGCGGCATCGGACGCCTGCAGGCGCACCTTGAGGCTGTCCATGCCGGCCTGGCGCAGGTAGAAGCGCGCCTTGTCCGGGTCATAGACGCGCTGCTCCAGCGCCGGGTTGATGAAGCGGTTGGCCGGCTGCAACGGGTGGTCGTTGCCGACCTGGCCGTAGCCGTACAGCACCGAGGCCAGCAGGGTCTCGCGGTTGATCGCGTGCTTGAGGGCCATGCGCACGTTGTTGTCACGGAACTGCTGGCTGTCGGTGAGCATCGGGAAGGTGTAGTGCTGGGCGCCCTTGGTTTCCTCGATCACCAGTTTCGGGTTGCGCTTGAGCAAGGACACGGTCTTGAGGTCGACCTTGTTGATCACATCGACCTTGCCGGTCACCAGGGCGTTGACCCGCGCGGCGCCGTCGGCGATGGCGATCAGCTCGGCGCTGGCGAAGTGCGCCCTGCCCGGCTTCCAGTAGTCGGGGCTGCGCTCCAGGTCCATGCGCACGCCCGGCTCGAAGCCCTTGATGCGGTAACCGCCAGTGCCGATGCCGGCCTGCCAGTCGGCCAGGCCGTCCTTGGCGGGCATGATCACCAGGTGGTAGTCGGCGACCACGTAGGCGAAGTCGGCGTTGCCCGAGTGCAGCTCGAACACCACGGTGTCGGGGGCGCTGGCGTACACCTTGGCCACATCGCCCAGTACGGTCTTGGCTGCGGAGGTGGATTTCTCGCCCAGGTGATGCTGGATCGAGGCCACCACATCGTCGGCGCTCAGGGTCTTGCCGTTGTGGAAGGTCACGCCCTGGCGCAGGGTGAAGGTCCAGACCTTGGCGTCGGGGCTCGACGCCCAGTGCTCGGCCAGCTCGGGGATGGCGGTGCCGTCCACGGCAATTTCGGTGAGTGTGTTGTACACCGCCGAGAAGCCGATGAAGGTGAAGGTGTCGACCCACGAGCCGGGGTCCTTGGAGTCGGTGGTGCTGCCCCCGGCCAGCCCCAGGCGCAAGGTGCCGCCCGGCTTTGGCGTGGCCTCGTCGGCAAGGCCGCGCAGCGGCAGGCCGAGGGAAAACGCCCCGGCCATGGCCGCAGCGGCCGCGCTGTACTTGAGGAAGTCCCGGCGCGGCAGGCCGCCGCCCGGAATGGCGTGAGGATTGTTCTTGTTGTTATCGCTCATGGCATTTGCCCCTGTTGAACCGCAAGTATTTGTTGTTCGGTCAAAGCGGATTGCGTAGAAGCTGTTTACAATTTGTAATTGTTACCGTAACAAATACATTAGCGGCAGGACAAGCTGATTTCCAGCGCCCGATACCGGGCTTTTTCAGTGGTGTAACATTGACGTTTTCGCAGGGAGCCTTTGCCCCATGAGCCAGTCGACCCGACTCATCACCGCCTCGTACATCCTTTCGTTCGTGGCGGCCAATGCCCCGCAGAAGCTGCGTACCGAAACCATCGCCAAATGGGTCAAGGTACACCCGACCCGCGTGCGCTCGATGGTGTCGCAGATGGTCAAGGCCAACATCCTGACCTCGTATCGCGGCGCCCAGGGCGGCGTGACACTGGCCCGCGCGCCGCAGGAAATCACCCTGCGCGAGGTGTATGACGCCGTGCAGGAAAGCTCGCTGATCGCCGAGAAGATCGACAACCCGTTTGCCGGGCTCGAGGACCACTGCAAGGTGTACGAGGTGTTCACCCGGCTGTTCGCGATGCTGGAGCAGAACATGCGCCTGGACCTGGGGGCGATCACGGCGGATCAGCTGTTCGTGGCGTTCGATACGCCGAAGGAACACACCCACACGGCCTGAACGCCAGTTTCCGAGAGCTGGCGCGGCTCCCACAGGGTGAATCGCGCCCGCTTTCAGAAATTGAGCAAGACAGTTGCTCCTTCGCCCTTCAGAGCTGAATGGCCTTCACCTCGACAAACTCGTTCAGCCCTTCCTCACCCCACTCCCGCCCATTGCCCGACTGCTTGTAGCCGCCAAACGGTGCCTGGTAGTTGAACGCCCCACCATTGACGAAACACTGCCCCGCGCGCAGCTGGCGGCCCAGTTGCAGCGCCTTGTCGCGGCTACCGGCCCACACTGCGCTGGACAGCCCGAACGGCGAGTCGTTGGCCAGGGCAATGCCTTCGGCCTCGTCGGCATAGGGAATCAGGCACAGCACCGGCCCGAAGATTTCTTCCTGGGCAATGCGCATGCGGTTGTCGACGTCGGCAAAAAGCGTTGGTGGCACATAGAACCCACGCTCGAAGCCCGGCGCGCTCGCACCGCCACACAGCAGCCGCGCGCCCTCTTCCTGGCCAACCCGAATGTATTCCTGCACCGTGCGCCGCTGCCCGGCCGAGCACATCGGCCCAAGGAAGCTACGCGGGTCTTGCGGGTCGCCCATGACCAGGCTACGGGCCTCGTCCACGGCGATCTCCAGGGCCTGGGCATAACGCGAGGCCGGCAACAGCATGCGCGTCAGTGCCGTGCAGGTCTGCCCCGAGTTGATCATCACATCCTGCACGCCATGGCGCACCGCCGCGTCGAGCGGGGCGTCGGCGGTGATCAGCAGTGGCGACTTGCCGCCCAGCTCCAGGCACACCCGCTTCACCGACGGTGCCGCCGCCTGAGCGACTCGCACGCCCGCGCCGGTGGATCCGGTGAACGAGACCATGTCTACCTGTGGGTGCCGTGCCAGCGCCTCACCGACCTTCGCCCCCGGCCCGCTGACCAGGTTGAACACCCCGGCCGGCAACCCGATGGCCTCGATCATTTCAGCCAGCAGGAAGGCATGCAGCGGGGTCTCCTGGCTCGGCTTGACCACCACCGTGCAGCCTGCGGCCAAGGCAGGCGCAAGCTTGCCGATCAACTGGTGCAACGGGTAGTTCCAGGGGTTGATGAACGCGCACACGCCCACGGCCTCGCGGTACACCAGCGAGTTGCCGACTTCGCGCACCTCATCCATCAGGCCGGCCAGTTCGATGTACTGCTCAAGGCCAACGATGGGCCCGTCGACCTGCACCGGCCGGCACCACTGCACCGGCATGCCCAGCTCGCGGGTAATCAGCGCAGCCATCTCGTCGGCCCGCGCCTTGAGCTGCTGCGCCAAGGCGCGAATGAACCCGGCGCGCACGCTGGACGGCGTTCGCGACCAGTCGGCGAAGGCATTGCGCGCAGCACTCACCGCCCGCTCGACATCTGCTTCGTTACCCAGCGGCACCTTGCCGACCACCGCCTCGCTGGCCGGGTCGATCACCTCGGCCATGCCCTGCCCCGCCGGTTGCTGCCAGCGGCCATCGATGAAAAGACGGCTATATTCACGCATTGCCTTGAGCCTCCATCAGTTCGCTGGCGCACAGGGCAATGCGCCGGCAGGCTTCGCCCAGGGCCTGGGTATCGAGCACCAGGCCCAGGCGGATATGCCCGGCCGCGCTCGGGCCGAACGCCTCACCGGCCAGCACCGACACCCCGTGCAGGTCGAGCAGGCGGTTGGCGAATGCCTGCGCGCTGAGCCCGGTCTCGCGGATATCGACCATCACGAACATACCGCCATCGGGTTTGAGTGCCCGCAGGCCTGGGCAGTCGGCGAGGCGTGCACACACCAGGTCACGGCGCCGGCGGTAGGCTTCGCGCATGCCGTCAAGTTCTGGCAATGGCTGCTCCAGCGCGGCCACCGCCGCATCCTGGATGAAATCGGGCGAGCCATACAGCATGCACAGCGCCAGGTTTTCCAGGTGCCCGGACAGCGCCGGCGAGCCAACTACCCAGCCGACTCGCCAGCCGGTCATGGCATGGGACTTGGACAGGCTGTTCAGGGTCGCCGTGCGCTCGGCCATGCCCGGCAGGCTGGCCGGGCTGATGTGTTCGCCCTCGAACAGCAGTTCGCTGTACACCTCGTCACTGATCAGCCACAGGTCATGGCCGATGCACAGTTCGGCCAGGGCCTCCCAGGTGCTGCGCGGCAGGCTGGCACCGGAGGGGTTGTGCGGGCTGTTCAGCGCCAGGGCACGGGTGCGCGGGGTAATGCGTGCGGCGACATCTTCGGGCTGCACACGAAAGCCATGCTCCGGGCGCACCGGAACCGGCACCACCGTGGCACCGCAGGCACCGAACACCGCTTCATAGGTGACATACATCGGCTCGGCGACGATCACTTCATCACCCGGCTCCAGCACGCATTGCGCCACGCAGAACAGCGCGCACTGCGCCCCCGCCAGCACTGTCACCTGGTCGGCGCTGACCGCCTGGCCGCTGCGCTGCTGATGGCGCCGGGCAATGGCCTCGCGCAGGTTGCGCTTGCCGCGCACATCGGCGTAATGGGTATTGCCGGCTTCAAGGCTGGCCACGGCGGCCTGGACGATCGGCGCCGGGGTGTCGAAGTCCGGGTCGCCGACTGAAAGCAGCAGCACGTCGCGGCCCTGTTCGAGCATGGCCAGGGCGCGGTAGTGGATCTCCCAGGCGGCGGCGCCGTCGCCGGCGATCCGTTGGGTCAAAGAGGAAAATCGCATGGCTGGTTATCCTGTTGTGCGGGGTGGGCTCAGCGCGCGCAGGCGTGCTTGAGCTCGATCAGGGTCACGCCGTTGCGGGCAAAGCCGCCGCGCAGGTCGCGTTGCAGTTCGTCCAGGCTCTGCGGCTGTGCGACCGTGCAACCGAAGGCACGGGCCAGGCCGGCGAAGTCCGGGTTGCGCGGCAGTACGCCGATGGGCTCGATGTTCAGGTCGAGCATGTCGTCGCGGATCTGCCCCAGCGCGTCGTTGTTCCACAGCAGCACCACCAGCGGGCGGTCCAGTTCCTCGACTGCGGTCGCCAGTTCCTGCGCCGTGTAGAGGAAACCGCCGTCGCCGACCAGCACCAGACCTGGGCGCTCGGCAGTGGCGAACATGGCGCCGATACCTGCTGGCAGGCCATAACCGAGGGTGCCGTAGCCGGTGGGGTGCAACCAGCTGCGCGGCGCCCTGCTGCTGAACAGGTAATTGCCGGTGTAGGCCAGTTGGGTCATGTCGGTGCTGATGAAGGCGTTGTCCGGCAGCTCGGCCGCGACCCGCTGCAGGATCGCCTGGTGAAGCGCCTGCAAGGGCCCCAGGCTCGCCTGCACGGCATCGCGCAGGCGGGCCACGGCGGCGCTGGCCTGGGTGGCATCGCGCACGCCGTCCGGCAGCTGTTCGAGCAGCCCCGCCAGGGTCTGCCGGGCATCACCGTGCAACGCCAGCGCGCAGGGATAGAAGTCGTTGAACTTGCGCGGGTCGATATCCACCCGCAGCAGCTCGCCGGTCAGTGGCAGGCGCTCGCGCCAGAAGTCGGTGTCAGCCATTTCGGTACCGACCGCCAGCACTACGTCGGCCTCGGCGATCAGCGCCCAGCCCGTCTCCACGCACAGGCTGGAGCCGGCGTTGAGCGGCGAGTCCAGTGGCGCCAGGCCCTTGCCGGCGACACTGGTGAACAGGGGCGCAGCCAGGCGTGTGCTCAACTGCTGCAGCTCGGCGCCGGCCTGCAGGGCGCCACCGCCGGCGATGATCATCGGGCGCTTCGCTGCCGCCAGCCTGGCGGCCGCCTGTTGCAGGCTGTCGAGGCTGGCCGGGCCACGCCCGGGGCGGCGTACCACGTCATTGCTCCAGTCCCGCGCCACAGGCGCGGCCAGCACGTCCAGCGGCACCGAGATGTGCACCGGGCGCGGGCGCTCGCTGTCGAACACGGCATAGGCGCGGGCGATCAGCTCCGGCAGGTCCTCGGCCTTCAGCGCCACGGCCGAGAAGGCGGTGATCGGCGCGGTCATGGCGCGCTGGTCCTGGGTCTCGTGCAGGCAGCCCCAGCCTTTGCCCAGGCTGGCGGTGTGGTTGACGCTGGAGATCACCAGCAACGGAATCGAGTCGGCGTAGGCCTGGCCAATGGCGGTGGCCGCATTGGTCACACCGGGGCCGGTGATGACAAAGCAGACGCCTGGCTTGCCGCTGACCCGGGCATAGCCGTCGGCCATGAAACCGGCGCCCTGCTCGTGCCGGGTGAGCACGTGGCGAATGCCGCTGCCGGGCAGGCCGCGGTACAGCTCCAGGGTATGCACGCCGGGGATGCCAAAGACGGTATCGACGCCGTAGTTAGCCAGCAGGCGCACCAGCGCCTGGCCGCCTGTGAGTGTTTGGTTCGTCATGTTCATGTCCTTACACCTGGCCGAGGCGGATCAAGGCATCGACCGCTGTGGTGCCGCTGGCACCGACCATCAATGGGTTCACATCCAGCTCCAGCAGCTGGCTGGCGTTTTCGCAGGCGTAGTCGGCCACCGCGCGGATGGCGGCGACCAGTGCCTCCAGGTCGGCCGCCGGTTTGCCGCGAAAGCCCTGCAGCAAGGCAGCGCTGCGCAGGCCCAGTACGGCTTTGCGGATGGCGCCATCGGTGGTTGGCAGCAGCAGGCTCTGGCTGTCCTTGAGCAGCTCGACCAGAACACCCCCGGCACCGATCACCAGCGCCAGGCCGAAATCCGCCTCGCGCTTGATGCCAACGATCAGCTCGGCCAGCGGCGCAGCGGCCATGGGTTCGAGCAGCACCTGGTCGAAGGCGACACCCGGCGCGTAAGCGGCAATGCGTGCGCGCATCTGCCCAAGCGCATGGCTGAGCGCCGCTTCGTCGGCCAGGTTCAGTGCCACCGCGCCGGCTTCGGTCTTGTGCGGCAACTGCGCGCTGACGGCCTTGAGCACCAGCGGGAAGCCCACCTTGGCGGCATCGGCCAAGGCGTTCTCTGGGCTGCTCAGCACGCCATTCGGAATGGGCAGGCCGAAGCCGCGCAGGGCTTGCTTCGACTCCCACTCGTTGAGCAGGCGATTGTCCCCGGCAAGCGGCTGCGGGCACAGCGGTACCAGCGCCGACTCACCCATTGCCAGCAACGCCGGGCGCTGTTGTGCGTAACGGGCCACCCGGCCCCAGGCCGCCAGGCCATCCTCCACCCCTTGCAGCGCCGGCACACCGGCCGCGTGCAGGCGTTCACGGGCGCTGGCCGGCAACAGCTCGGGGAAGGCCGAGGTGACGAAGCCGGCCTTGCCATGGCGCTTGAGCGCCGCGCAGTACAGCTCCAGCAGCAGGTCGCATTCCTTGCGCTCGCCGGTGAATTCGGCGGGGTAATCGAGCACCAGCATCGCCGCATCGGCGTCGCTGCGCAGGGCGCTGTCGAGCATGCGCGCCTTGGCCGGGCCGTCGCCCCAGATCGCCGTGGTGAAGTCCAGCGGGTTGACCAGGTTGGCATAAGCCGGCAGCACCTGGGCCAGTGCTTCGACCTGGCTGGCGCCAAGTGCCGGCAGGCTCAGCTGGTTGCTTTCGCTGTAGTCGGCGATCAGCCCGGCATCGCCGCCCGAGCAGGCCAGCGCGATCAGGCTGGGGCCCTTGGGCAGGTTGCCGCAGGCCGCCGCCTTGAGGGTTTCGACGAAACTCACCGGGCCGCTGACACGGATCACCCCCAGGCGCTCGAACAGGCTGTCGTACAGGGCATCGGAGCCAGACAGCGAACTGGTGTGGCTCAGCGCCAGCTCGGCGCCGATCTGCGACACGCCGGTCTTCAGCGCGACGATCGGGATGCCCTTCTCCAGCGCCTTGTGCGCGGCGCGGGCAAAGCCCGGCACATTCTTCAGGCCTTCCAGGTGCAGGCCGATGGCGGTGACCCGTGGCTCATCGAGCAGCACGTCCATCAGCTCGGCGATGCCCAGTTGCGCCTGGTTGCCGACCGAGGCCATGTAGGCCACCGGCAGCGAACGGTCGCTCATCGACAGGTTGTAGGCGAAGTTGCCGCTCTGGGTCAGCACCGCCACGCCCTGCTCCACCGCCTTGCCACCGTGGGCCACCGGCCACAGGGCTGCACTGTGCAGGTAGTCGAGCAGGCCGTAGCAGTTGGGCCCGAGCAGCGCCATGTGGCCGGCGGCTTCGAGCAGTTGCTGCTGCAGTGCCTGGCCCTCGGCGCCGCTTTCGGCAAAGCCCGAGGCATAACAGATCGCCCCGCCCGCACCCTTGGCGGCGAGTTCGGCGACACAGGCCAGGGTCAATTCGCGGTTGGTGGCGATGAACACCGCATCCGGCGCGCAGGGCAGCTCGGCCACGCTGCGTACGCAGGGCACACCGTCGATGCTGTCGTGTTGCGGGTTGACCAGCCACATCTGGCCTGGGTAGCCGCCGTCGGCGCAGCGCTTGAGCGCGCGGGCCATGCTGCGCCCGCCGACGAATGCCAGGTGCCGGGGGGCCAGCAGGCGTTTGAGGTTGTCACGAATGGCTTGCGACATGGTGAGGCTCCGGTCAGCGCAGCAGTGGGCGCAGCAGTTCGCGCGAGATGATGTGCCGCTGGATTTCCGAGGTGCCTTCCCAGATCCGCTCGATGCGTGCGTTGCGCCAGATCCGCTCGACCGGCCCCTCGTCCATCAGGCCCATGCCGCCGTAGATCTGCACCGCCTCGTCGGAGACCTTGCCGAGCACTTCGCTGGCGAACAGCTTGGCCATGCCCGCCTCGCCGTCGGTCATGCTGCCCTGGTCCATCTTCCAGGCGGTGTGCAGGGTCAGCAGTTCGGCGGCGCGGATCTGCGTGGCCATGTCGGCGAGCTTGAACGACACGCCCTGGTAGGTGCCGATCGGCTGGCCGAACTGCTTGCGGTCGGCGGCCCATTGCAGCGACACGTCCAACGCGCGCTGGGCCTGGCCGACGCAGTTGGCGGCGACCATGACCCGGCCTGCGGTCAGCCAGGCGTTGGCCACGTCCCAGCCCTTGCCGACTTCACCGAGCACCTTGGCGGCCGGCACCTTGCAGTCGTCGAAGAACAGCTCGTAGGTGTGGTAGCCCCGGTTGCTCACGCATTTGGGGCCACGGCGGATGGTCATGCCCGGGGTGCCCCGGTCGACCAGGAAGGCGGTGACGGCGTTACGCTTGCGGCCGTTATGCTCGTAGGTGTCGGTGACGGCAAAGACGATGGCGAAATCGGCGTGCCCGGCATGGCTGATGAAGTGCTTGCTGCCATTGATCACGAAATCATCGCCTTCACGCACGGCGCGGGTCTTGATCGAGTTGGCGTCGGAGCCGGCGCCCGGTTCGGTCAGGGCGAAGCAGTCGGTCTTCTCGCCACGGATGCACGGCAGCAGGTAGTCCTCGACCTGCTGGCCGGTGCAGGCCATGAGGATCTTCGAAGGCCGGGCGACGAACACATGCAGCGCCCAGGAAACCTTCGACAGTTCGCGCTCGATCAAGGCCTGGGACAGGTAGTCGAGGCCACCGCCACCGACTTCCTCGGGCATGTTGAAGGCATAGAAGCCAGCGGCGATGGCCTTGCCACGGATCTGTGCGGCAAGCTCCGGGGGCACCTCATCGGCACGGTCCACGGCTTCTTCATGGGGCAACAGCTCCTTGGCGACAAAGCTGCGTACGGCATCCACCAACATTTCTTGTTCTTGGGTCAGTTGGAAATTCATGGCCTGTTCCTGGGTAACCGGGGAATGAGTGAGTGCTTATTTGCCGCTGAAGCGGGGTGCGCGTTTTTCCGTGGCCGCGCGCAGGGCCTCGGCGCCGTCCTCGCTGCGCCCGCAGAGCAGGCCGGCGGCCAGTTCTGCAGTGAGCTGCTCGGCCAGGCTGCGCGAAGCGCCTTCGCGCATCAGGCGCTTGGTCTGGGCATAGGCGAACGTCGGCCCTTGGGCCAGGCGCGCCGCCAGTTCGGCGGTGGCGGCCGGCAGCTGGTCGTCGGCAACCACTTCACCGACCAGGCCGGCCGCCAGGGCGCGTTCGGCGCCCCACAGTTCGTCAAGGAACAGCAGGCGCTTGGCCTGCTCGCTGCCGATCAGCCGTGGCAGGTGCCAGCTGGCGCCGGCATCCGGCGAGTAGGCCATGCTGGTATAGCCGGCCTTGAACCGGGCCGACTGGGCGGCCAGGCGCAGGTCACAGCACAGCGACAGGTCCATGCCGGCGCCGACGGCGGTGCCGTTGATGGCGGCGACGGTGGGCTTTTCCAGGTTGTGCAGGCAGTGCATCAGGGCGTGTGCGGTTTCGGTCCAGCCGTAGGTTTCCAGTGCACCACGGGCTTCGGCTTCGGCCCATTCGGCGAGGTCGGCGCCGGCGCAGAAGCTGCGGCCAGTGCCGGTCAGGACGACCACGCGCACGGCGGGGTCGGTGTTGTAGGCCTCGAGGGTGGCGTGCAGGGTTTTCAGGGTGGGGATGTCCAGCGCGTTGCGCTGCTCGGGGCGGTTCAGGGTGATCCAGGCAACGCCGGCTTCAACCTGGGTGATTAGGGACGACGGAGCGGTCATGTGGGGCCTCGGATTATTGTGATAGCTGTGAGAGGTGAGGCTCATGCTAAACGAGTGTTCAGTAAGGAGGCAATTGGGGGAGGAAGCGGTGTTACAACTTCGAACAAGTGGTGGGAAATCAAGGGGGCTGAGGTGAATTGCGTTTGGGCTGACAGGTGCATGGCGACAGGTTTTCAGCGCCTGTGAGATCGAGCGCCGCCCGCGCGGCGCATCGCGGATAAATCCGCTCCTTGTATGTTGTGTCTGGCCTAACGAGAGAGGTTATGCTCGTTGGGCTA
>NZ_JBIVHT010000012.1:0-153987 GCF_044749325.1 Pseudomonas sp. NPDC089428 | reverse complement strand
TGCGCCGCGCGGGCGGCGCTCGATCTGATAGGCGCTACATACCCCAAGGCAAACACACCAGGCACCACGCAAACCTTAGGCATGCGTCGTCCGCTCTGGGTCGAAAGCGGTCTGTAGTGAACGGCTGCTCTCAGCGGCCCCCTCCTCATGGGATGCTCACACCCCAATCACCGCTTCAACTTCTGCCTTGCATTGAAGTAGCGCCGCCTTCAGCGCTTCCAGATTGTCGTGGAAGCGCAGTGCCGGGACTGCCAGCGAGATCGCATAGTGCTCCGATAGCCCGCTGCGGATATGCACGCCGATACCGCAAACACCCTGGGCGTGCTCTTCCTGATCGATGGCCCACCCTTGTCGTCTGGCGACACTCACTTGCTCCATCAGCACATCGAAAGTGACGATGGTCGACGCTGTGCGACGCTCAAGGGGTGCCGTCAGCATCTGGGTCAAGTGCGCTTCCGAGAACGTGCTCAGCAGCGCCTTGCCATGCGCGGTGCAATGGATGGGAAATGCTGTGCCCACCGGGGAAACGACGCGCAGTTCCTGATCCGAGGGATATTGATCGACGGAAATGGCATGAAGCCCTTTGTACACGGAGACATCGACAGTCTCACGGGTACGCCGCCCGAGGCTCTCGACATAAGGCCGGGCAATTGCCACCAGATCTGTGTGGGCAGACGCCGCAAGCCGAACAAGTGCGGGCCCCAGCCGAATCCCCGAGCTGCCGGTAATCACCATCTGCTGAGCCTCCAGCGCCGTCACGATGCGATGCACTGTGGTACGTGGCAACCCGGACGCCTTGGCAACCTGGCTCAGGCTCAATCCATCGCGCTGATTTTCCAGCGTTTTCAACACCGCAGCGGCACGCGCGATGACCTGCTTTCCAGCACCTTCTGCTTCAGATGTCACCTCTTCCCCCTTTGCCATTCGTCGCTCCTCTCGTTGACATCGACAGGATAACCCAACATGCTTTGTTCCGTTATTCGGATATGTGTTCCATTGAACGGACAAGCCTATGAATCCACCACTTTCTCGATCAGGATCTCTCGTGCTACTGGCAGTCGCGTCGCTGACCATCATGGTCGGGTGCGTCATCGTCCCGGGGTTGCCTACCATTGCTCACAAACTGGGCGTCGGTAACGCTGCCAGTTGGCTGGTCACTGTCCCGTCGTTGGGTGTCATCGTCTTTGGGCCAATGGCGGGCAAGCTCATCGACCGAATCGGGCTATACAAGAGCTTGTGCCTTGGCCTGTTTGCCTACGGGCTGTTAGGCATGCTGGGCTGCATTTTTCACGGCCCAGCGATATTTGTAGACCGACTCCTTCTGGGAGGATCGACGGCCATGATCATGGCCGCCGGAACCGGGCTGATCTCGGAGTTCTACGAAGGCAATGCCCGGTTGAACATGATTGCCAGGCAAGGCATGTCAATCGAGCTGGGCGGCGTGCTCTTTCTCTCTGCAGCCGGCCTTCTGGCAAACGTGGGATGGCAGTGGCCATTCGCGCTGTACCTGTGCGCGTGGGTGCTGCTTGCGCTGGTGCTGGTATGCGTGCCACAGCCTTCCGTTACCAGGCACGCGACGCCAGCAGGCGAGATCTCTCGTTCGCCCTCGGCTGCGCTGAGGCTTGTGTATGCGTTAGCCACGCTCTCCATGATCGTATTCTTCAGCGCGATCATCATGCTGCCATTGCGGTTGCATGACATTGGCCTCAATGAAGCCCAGGTCGGGTACTTTCTGTCTGGTGTTTCACTGGTTGCGGTGGGAGCAGCGGCCCTCATGCCCATTGCTGCCCGCAAGGCAGGCGAACACGGAACACTGATTTTCGGATTGGCTTTTTACGCGCTGGCGCACTTGGCGTTTGTGACCGCAGAGGGCATGACGTTGATGATCGAAGCCGGAATTTGCCTTGGTCTTGGATTTGGGCTCACCGTGCCATTGCTCAACCACATGACCATCGAGCTCAGTCATGCTGCCCAGCGGGGACGTAATCTGGCCTGGCTTTCTGTAGCAATCTTCGGCGGGCAGTTCCTTTCTTCGTTCATCGAGTTCGTGCCAGGAGGGCGAACCTATGGATGTCTGTGGGCAGCCGGCGTGGCCCTGGTGGCGTGTGCGATAGTGGCAGGTAGTGCCAGCCGGCGCCGATTCAGAGCCACTTCTTGAGGAGCCTGGCCCTCAGAGGAATGGATGGAAAGCTGTGGCTGGAAGCTTGCGCCCCATTCAGTGCATCCAGTTTGCTCGTTGGCGGGTATTGCTAGTGGGCGGTTTGTGACTGCCCAGCCAAATCACCTGTCAGGAGCACTCCCCATGAGCCTCAAAACCTCCGCCTGCCTGCTCGCCTGCAGCCTCGCCCTGGCGCTGCAGCCCGTACACGCCCAAGCCCCGCTGCCAGATGCGGTCAAGGTCCCCGATGGCCATCGTGTCTTGCTTGAGACCGTCGGCGTTGGCGAGATCACCTACGAGTGCCGAGACAAGGCCAACACCCCCGGGCAAACCGAATGGACCTTCGTCGGCCCCAAGGCCGTGCTCAATGACCGCGCCGGAAAACAGGTGGGTGACTACTTCGGCCCACCTGCCACCTGGCAGGCCAAGGATGGGTCGAAAGTAACCGGCACCCAGTTGGCGGTGGCGCCGGCCGACAAAGGCGCCCTGCCCTACCAACTGGTCAAGGCCAACCCGGCCGAGGGCAAGGGCGCCATGCACGGCGTCAGCTACATTCAGCGCCTGGCCACCCGCGGCGGCGTGGCCCCGGCAAGCGACTGCACGGCGCAAAACAAAGGCGCCCGGCAGGTCGTCCAGTACCAGGCCGACTATGTGTTCTGGACAGCCAAGTGAAGGGCACTTGAGCAGACACCTTGCAATCGTTCATCTACGCTCGTTGGCAAGCCCCCGGCTCAATGGCCGGGGTACCTTGCACACATCAAGGAATGCGGACACGTTGGACTCGCCTGCCACCCACTTCGACTTCGACCGTTGTCTCAAAGCCTGTGCCCAGGGCGACCGCCAAGCCCTGCATGCGCTCTACGATCACGAGGGTGCACGCCTGCTGGGTGTTGCCCGGCGCATCGCGCGTGACGACGCCACCGCCGAAGATATCGTCCACGATGCAATCATCCGCATCTGGACCCGCGCTGCCAGCTTCGACCCGGCGCGCGGCTCGGCCCGGGGCTGGATCTACAGCATCACCCGCCACCTGGCGCTGAACACGATCCGCGATACTCGCCGTGAAACCGTGCTGGATGACGCCGACATCGATACTTCAACCGCAGTGCAGGGCGGCTTTGATGACATTGACCTCTGGTCAGGCTCGGCGAAAATCTACCGTTGCCTCGAACAATTGCAGCCAGCCCCCCAGCGTTGCATCCTGCACGCCTATGTGGACGGCTGCAGCCACGCCGAAATCGCCGGGCTGCTGGGTGCACCTTTGGGCACCGTCAAGGCCTGGATCAAGCGCAGCCTGAAGGCGCTGCGGGAGTGCCTGGAATGAACCCGGATACTGCCGAAGCACTGGACACCCTCGCCGGCGAATACGTTTTGGGGACCTTGTCGCCCCAGCAACACGCCGCGGTCACCCAACGCCTGGGCACCGACCCATCCTTGCGCGCCGCAGTGGATGCCTGGGAGGCACGCCTGCTGGAGCTGACCGCGCTGGCTGCTGCGCGGCCACCGAGCGCCCGCCTGTGGGGCCGTATCCAGCGTAGCCTGAATGAACTGGCCGCACCCTCAGTCAAGTGGTGGCAACGCCTCGGCCTATGGCAGGCACTGAGTGCTGCGGGGCTGGCTGCAAGCGTGTTGCTGGCGTTCATGTTGCTGACAACACCCCCGCCCACTACTCAATTCGTGGTCGTGCTGGTGGCGCCGAGCAGCCAGGCCCCCGGCTGGGTGGTTCAGACCAGCGACAGCCGTATGATCGAGCTGATCCCGCTTGCCAAGGATGCCGTCCCCGAAGGCATGGCCCTGCAGTTCTGGACCAAGGGCGAGCAGTGGCGCGCACCGGTGTCGCTGGGCCTGGTCAAACCTGGTGAACCCTACCGGGTTCCGCTACAGAGCCTGCCACCGTTGGAGGCCAACCAGTTGTTCGAGCTGACATTGGAGAAATCCGGCGGTTCGCCCACCGGGCTGCCGACGGGGCCGGTGAAATTCATTGGCCGCGCGGTAAAAGTGATATGACCCCAAAACTCTGCAGGAACTGACCGACAGGGATCGATAGCGATTCTTCACGGCGGTCAGCAATCGACTCAAGGCTGCCAGGGAGTTTGCCAGTGATTCGGTGAAAGCCGGCTTGCCCCGCAAAGAGGCCAGCCCCATGAATTGGAGTTGCCTGGCACGGGCTACGGTGCCCGTGATTCGATACACGAGATAACAAATGAAGTACCTCAGGGCATATTTATCAACTCGCTCTGAATTCTTAAAGTTTCTCCATCAACTGCTCATCACCCAACGCACACTTGATAGAGGAACTCCCCATGCCATTCATCAGCGTCCGCATTACGCGCGATGGTGTTACCCGTGAGCAAAAAGCTCAGGTAATAAAAGAAATCACTGACACGATGGAGCGCGTGCTTCATAAAGACCCGACGTTGACCCACATCGTGATCGAAGAAGTCGACACGGACAACTGGGGTTACTCTGGAATTACGACAACCGCGTACAGAAAGCAATTAGCCGAACCAAAACCATGAAGCACACAGTAATAATCGACTTCGTTTCTGATGTCGTATGTCCGTGGTGCGCGCTTGGCTCGACTGCCTTGGACCAAGCCATCGCCAACGTAGCCGGCGAAATCGATGTCAAGTTGACGTTTAAACCGTTTGAGCTCAATCCCGACATGCCCATCGAGGGTGAGGATGCCATCCAGCACATGATTCGCAAGTACGGAAGAACTTCGGAGCAGGTGACGGCACGTAATCTGATGATTGTTGAAAGAGGACGGGAGCTGGGCGTTGAGTTCAATCTTCAAAGACGAACTCACTTTTTCAATACCCATGATGCACATCGCCTGCTGTTCTGGGCAGCGAATCAAGGACTGCAAAGCGAGCTTCACCGAGCACTGTTTGAGGCTTACTTCGTGAATGGGCAAAACCCCAGCAGTCACGAGACGTTGGTGGCGTTGGCTCAGAAAGTCGGTTTGAACGCCCAGCAAGCGCAGGCAGTACTTGAACGCGGGCAATTCACCGATGAAGTCCGAGCGCTTGAAAGTTTTTACTTGGATCGCGGCATCAACTCGGTACCCGCACTGGTACTGAACAATCGGCAAGTCGTCGCAGGCTCACAGTCTGTTGAGTATTACGAAGACGTGTTACGGCAGGCGGCACACGTCGCTTCGTCTGACTGAAAAATGAATCCATAGTTGAGGAAACATCATGAGCAACTCTCAAAAGGTAGTCATCGTAACGGGCGCATCCCAAGGCATTGGTGCAGGTGTAGTGGAAGGGTTCCGAGCCCTCGGCCACAAAGTGGTGGCGACCTCGCGCTCCATTCAACCATCGACCGATCCAGATATCCTGACTGTTGCCGGTGATATCGCGGATCCGGCCACAGCCGAACGCGTGGTGCGCGAAGCCGTGGCCCGCTTCGGGCGCATCGATACGCTCGTCAACAACGCCGGGATTTTCGTCGCCAAACCGTTCACCCGCTACACCAAAGAAGACTATGCGCAAGTCGTTGCAACCAATATGAGCGGCTTCTTCTACATCTCCCAGCTCGCCATCGCGCAAATGGAGAAGAATGGTAGCGGGCATGTGGTCAGCGTCACCACCAGCCTGGTTGACCACGCAATCGACGGTGTTCCGTCGGTAATGGCATCGCTCACCAAAGGTGGCATCAACGCTGCAACCAAATCGATCGCGATTGAGTATGCCAAGCGAGGCATCCGCGCTAACGCCGTGTCGCCTGGCATCATCAAGACCCCCATGCATGGCGCCGAAACTCACGATACCCTAGGCAAGCTGCATCCCGTCGGTCACATGGGCGAGATCAACGACATCGTTCAAGCGATTCTCTACTTGGACAGCGCTTCGTTTGTCACCGGCGAGATCCTGCACGTCGACGGCGGTCAGAGCGCAGGTCATTGATTGACAGAATGCACGCAGCACGCTCAGTTCGGTGTATCTGTCTACCGCATTGTGCGACGCCCAGCCTCCTACCAGCCTCTGTACGGATAAATCCCATGAAGCGGCACTTTGACGATCTGCAGTTGGGGAGCATTGAGCTGTTTTGTCTGTCGGCGGAAGCGGGCAGCTTTACTGCCGCAGCTCAGCTCGCTGGCGTTACCCCGGCCGCAGTGAGCAGGTCGATCCTTCGTTTGGAAAAAAGGCTGGGCTCTCGGCTGTTCGCAAGGACAACCCGAAGCATTCGATTGACCGATGCGGGAAAGGATTTCTTCGAGCAGTGCAGCCAGGCACTGACGCAACTGGTGGAGGCCCAGCAGGCCGTTATGGGCGCTCAAGCAACGCCTTCAGGCCGTCTTCGCATCAGCCTGCCCACGACTTATGGGCACCACCGCATCCTGCCGTTGCTGCCAAAATTTCGGGACCTGTATCCTGAAGTAACGGTTGATATCCACCTTGGTAATCGAAATATCGACTTCGTTGCAGAAGGGTACGATCTGGCGATTCGTGTACGAGCTCAGCCTGACTCCACGATGATTGCGAGGTTGCTGGAGGATGCCAAGCTGGTTGTCGTAGCGTCCCCGGCCTACCTGGAGAAAGCCGGGACACCGCAGACCTTGCAGGAGCTGGAGCATCATGAATGCATTCAGTTTGAGCTTCCGAGTAGCGGTAGGCGTATCTCGTGGCTGTTCCAAGAGGACGGTCGAGAGCGTGAGGTATTCACCGCTGGAAGCTATTCGTGTTCCGACGATGTGTTGGGCGGAGTGACACTCGCCAAGAACGCTGCCGGTTTATTCCAAACCTACAAATTCATCGTGGAACAAGAGCTGGCTGACGGACGACTCGTCGAAGTCTTGAAACCGTTTGGCGGGCGATCGAGACCGTACACCTTGCTGTACCCTCACGGTCGTCATGTCCCGCAGAGGGTGCGCGCTTTTGTGGATTTCCTGGTTCAGTATCGTGAAGAGTGGGCTTCGCTCTAGCGCGAATGTCGTTCACCCGTTCGCAGTTCTGGTAGGGGCGAACGAAACACGGCGCAGGACCCTCCCGGTCATGAGAGGTCGCTCGGGAACCGAGCGGATTGGGTATCTTAATACCTGGGTGAGTGATATGCCCGCGTGGTACTTGGACGCCAAACTACGGCATGGTCGCAAGCCTGAGCAAACCAGCAAAAGGTACGCTGTCGCGTCGTTTTTGAATCGCTCAAGGGCGAACCTCGCTCATCGTCGAGCTCGACTCACGGGGTGCAAGCACACTGATCGCCGTGGCTGCAAAAGACAGCAGGATGCCAACAGCAGCCAGGCCGATCCAGCCTGCCCGGTGCACGCCGTAATTCCCCAATGCGGCGCCGATCGCTCCCCCCATGAAATACGACCCCATGAATACCGTATTGAGCCGGCTTCTGGCCTCGGTCCTCAGGGTGAATACGCGTGCCTGGTTGGCAACCAGCCCGGCACGATTGCCTATGTCGAGCAGCACCATGCCGAAGATCAGCCAGGCGAGATGTTGCCCGCTCGCTGCAATGCAGCTGAAACCCAGGACGAGGGTCATTGCGCCGGCGAGGACCATGGTGCGTGCGCCCAGGCGATCGGTCAGCGCGCCAATATGGGGGGACGCGACGATGCCCAACAGCGCGACCAGGCCAAGCAGACCAATAGTGGCGGAGTCAAGTCCGTAGGGGGGTTGTGCCAACAGCGCGGCAAGCGAGGCCCACAGTGCACTGAATGCGGCGAACATCAGCAAGCCGCTCGCCGCGCAGTAACGCAGCACGCCTTCCTGCCTGACCAGGCCGCCTAGCGAACCCAGGAGCCGGCCGTAGCTTATCGTCTGCAGGCTCGTGGTGGCGGGCAGGCGCTTGGCAACGATGAGCAGCAGCAGGACATCGCTGAGCGAGGCCAGCACGAAGACGACTCTCCACCCCGCATGTGCGCCGGCGAATCCCCCGAGCATGCGCGCCAGTAAAAGACCTGCCGAGAGGCCGCTGAGCAGGCTGCCGACGATACGACCTCGCTCAGCCGCAGTGGCCAACCCTGACAGACAGGGAATGATGAGCTGTGCAGTGATCGCCGTCACGCCGACCAGAAGGCTGCTCACGCACAGCATCGTGAAAGTCGGCGCTACCGCGCAAAGCAGCAAGGCAACGGCATTCCCCGCGATGGCCAGCAGCGCGAGTTGGCGTGGCTGTCGACAATCGGCGAGCGGCACGATGAACAGCAGGCCTAGCGCATAGCCAAGCTGCGTCAGCGTGGCGACCAGGCCGGCCTGTGTCGGCGCCAGGCCAAACGACGCTGCCATCTGCGGCAGAAGCGGTTGGTGATAGTAGATGGTCGAGACCGCCAGCGCGCAGCACAGGGCCATGAGCGTGACAAGGCGGCCGCTAACGCCCATGGGCAATGTGCAAGAAGCAGACATGACGCAGCCCTTTCACTGCTGTTGCAAAGTCTGCACGAGCCCGCGGGTGTCGACGATGCTGTGCGCAAACGTCGGCCCGTTCAGCTCGTGCGCCGCGTGCATCATTTCCTTGCTGAAGGCGGCTGTCGCATCGCGTACCAGCGTGACGTGATAACCCAACTCCATGGCGAAGCGTGCGGTCGATTCGATGCAGGTGTTCGCCAGCAGGCCGACGACGATCACGTGTGTGATGCCTCGCTGCTTTAGCTGGAAGTCCAGGTCGGTATTAGCGAACCCGCTTTGTCCCCAGTGTTCCTGGATGATGATGTCGCCCTCCTGCGGCACGAAGTCGGGATGCCATTCGCCGCCCCAGGAACCCTTGGCAAAAGTGTGGCGTTGCTGGATCAGGCGTTGGGTCGGATTGGGATGATCCCAGTGGTTGTAGTCGCCGGGCTGCCAGCGCCGATGAGGCACGTAGTACACCTGAATGGCTTGTCCTCGCGCGGCGGCAACAGTCATGCGCAGGTTGTCGAGCAGTTGAACCTCGTCCGCGACGCGTCTAAGCATGGGATAAAGCTTGCCGCCATCGGACAGGAAGTCGTTGTAGGGGTCGACCAGCAGCAAAGCGGTCCGCTGCGAGGCATACACAGGATGGGTCATGATGGTGCTCCAGGTGAACAGAGAGGCGTTCCGGGACGTTTGCCAAAGCGGCAACTGCCCCACTGCTACAGCGTAAGCCGCACAGGCCTCATATTAACTATGAAAATCATAGTGTCAACGAAAATGAGGCTTCCATGGTTGATCCATGGGACATTTGTTAGCCTCGCTGCGTTACTATGAAAACAATAGTTTCTACGGAGAAAACAGCGAGATGGCGATGCAGCATGAGACAAGCGATACGGTGTGCCCGGTGGCACGCTCGCTGGATTTGGTGGGCGACAAATGGACCATTTTGGTCCTGCGTGAGCTGTATATGGGCGCGACACGCTTCGAGGAAATGCAGATCCAGACCACCGCTACGCCCCAGATGCTGACTTCGCGCCTGAAAGCGCTGGAGGCGAACGGCCTGGTCGAACGCCGGCCCTACAGCGAAAAGCCGCTGCGCTACGAATATCATCTGACCGACAAGGGCTGGGACTTCTATCCTGTGATCTACGCGCTGCGCACCTGGGGCGAGAAGTGGTGCAAGAACCCGGATGAGGGGTTGGCCGTGCATTTCGTGCACCGCGCCTGCGGCCATGATGTGGGTGTTGCCAGCGTTTGTCCTCACTGCGGCGACGCTGTGGAACGCAAGGACTTGGAGGCGCTCATCAGCGATCGTTTCCTTGACGAACGCGAGTCTCGTCGAGAAGCCTTCAAGCGCAAGTAGCTGGGGCTACGAGGGCATCCCGTACTGACATCCTTGAATTGCTGCCAAAGGAATACTGCCAAGCCAGTCTGCGCTGAACTCGCAATCACCGGGCTTGCAAACAACGGCCAGCGAAGTACGGCAATCTGTGTTCAGGCATCATGCCGGCTTCTGCAGCAGCCATCCTTTCGGGCTTGTACCCACCTTCCGCCGAAAGGTGCGGGCCAACGCAGACGGGCTTTCATAGCCCACTTCATCTGCAATGAGGGCTATCGGGCGGCCTTCACGCAGGCGCTTCTGGGTCAGGCTGATGCGCCAGTTCGCCAGGTAATCTGCCGGCGTAATACCCACCGTCTCGCGAAAGTGTGCAGCAAAGCTCGCCCGCGACATGCCGGCACGACCAGCGAGTTCTGCCACGGACCAATTGCGCTGAGGTTCGTCGTGAATGCACACGAGCGCTCGCGACAGCTGAGCATGGGCCAACCCCGCCATCATCCCTGAGGCGATGGTCCGCCTGGCCATCAGGTGCCGAAGCAGCTGAATCACCATCAGTTCGAACAGCCGATTGAGGACTACATCGCGGCCACATTCATCGCCAAAGGCCTCTGCAAACAGCCAGTCGAGGGTGCCATCGAGGCCCTGCAATTCGCGCAACGGCATGATGATGAAATCCGGCAACGCCAAAGTCAGCGGATTGTTGGCCCCCCCGTCAAAATGCAAGGTGGCACATACCAGTTGCGCATCATCGGCTTCGCTCGCCAGCAATTGATGCGCCTGTGGGCGCACCGCCAGGATCAGGCTCGGTTCAGACAATTCTGTGGGCTGGCCGCGATTGTTCCTGAAGGTCAGCCGCCCTGAACGCAGCAGATGTGCATGGCCGAAACTGTGCTGCCCATAAACGGGCGTGGTGCCACAGAATCCACCCTGATGAAACGTCGATGCATGCAAGTTGAAGTGCTTGAGCAATGTCGATAGACGGTCCATGGCGCCCTCAGGTTTAGACGATCTGTTGCATAACTTGGACGATCTGAACCCGAAAGGAAAGCTCATCTCCTTACGATTCATACCAAGCCGATCGACAAACCGATCGAGCATCCCAAAGGAGAAATACCATGACCCGTATTACTGCGCTCTCGCTGGAGCAAGCCCCTGCCGGCTCGCGAATTGCCCTGGAAGGTATTCAGAAAGGCCTGGGCTTCATTCCCAATGCATTCAGGACACTGGCGCACTCGCCGGCCGCACTCAATGGTTACCTGGGGCTCGCGCAGGCCCTGGGCAAAAGTTCACTCAGCGCCGCCGAGCGTGAAGTCGTTGCCCTCGCCACCTCGCAAATCAATGGTTGCGACTACTGCCTGGCAGCCCATAGCTACTTTGCTACCAAGGCCGGCTTGAGTGATGAAGCCATCAGCCAGGCCCGCAACGGCACACTCAGCGCGGTCGCCACACTGGCGCAACAGATCACCGAAAGCCGCGGCCAGTTGAGCGATGCACAGATCACGGCAGCACGCGAAGCAGGCCTCACCGACAGCAAGATTGTGGACGTGGTGGCACAGGTCACACTGTTGACGCTGACCAACTACCTGAACAATGTCGCCACCACCGACATCGACTTTCCGCCGTCGGCCCGTTAGGAGGGAAGCGCCATGAGCCGGGTGACTGTCTACACCACTCGACACTGCCCTTACCGTGTGAGCGACAAGCGATTGCTATCACGCAAAGGCGTTGATCCTATCGAGATTGATGGAGTGCAGTCTCCCGCCCCCCTGGCTCAGATGCTGCAGCGCTCCGGGCGCAGAACCGTCCTGCACCGTAAGCCCAACGCGATATTCGTCAAGAAGTGTTGCTTGACTGGAGGGTAGCGAAAATTCGTTCTGCGACTCCGGTAGGCGCCAACACCGACTATACTTTTTGGTGAGTCAGAGCAAATCCGACCGCTTCCCTGCCAACCTGGCCTCAATCCAATTCCGCGAATACACGGCGGATCTTCTTGTGTTCCTTGTTGCGGAACGTGAACGCCTCGCTGCCGAAAAACCCAGGCTCAGGTTGAGATAGAGGCATGCTTGCCTTTTTTCAAACCCCTTGATGGTGGATGGAGTTATCCCCCGGGCACGTCATCTCCCACTGAGCACGCCCCAACCACCCATCTATCAAGGTTCAGGCAATGAACACTTCAGAATTTGATAATGCAAAAGAAGCGAATGACGGCCTGGTTCAAGGGCCGCTGCCGGCCGGTACTACCGCGCCAGACTTCACGCTGTACGCAACCCCTGATCAACCGTTATCGCTGCGCGAGTTGAAGGGAAATCCCGTGATACTGGCGTTTTATCCTGCTGACTGGACTTCCGTGTGTGGTGATCAACTGACTTTGTACAACCAGTTGTTACCCACCTTCAAAGAATACGGTGCAGCGCTGCTGGGTATCTCAGTTGACAGCACCTGGTGTCATCAGGCCTTTGCCAGAGATCGGAATTTTCACTTCAGCCTGCTGGCCGATTTCGAGCCCAAAGGGGCTGTGGCGCGACAGTATGGCGCGTACGAGTCCCACCTGGGGGTTTGTAAGCGTGCACTGTTCGTGATCGACAAGGAAGGAGTGGTCGCCTGGAGTTACGTCTCACCCATGGCCATCAACCCTGGGGCGGACGGCATTCTGGATGCGCTGGATGCGCTGGCGATTTCATCACACAGCACACCAACAAAAAGTTAGCAGGTGATCCCATGGCCACTCTCAAAGTTCCGGTAAGTGCCAACGACCATTGCCAGGGAAGTGCGCAAGCCAAGGTCATTTTGGTAGAATTTGGCGACTATCAATGTCCCTATTGCGGTGAAGCGTATTGGATGGTGAAGAATCTGCAACAGCATTTTCGCGATGACTTGCTGTTCGTGTTCCGTAACTTTCCACTGACCACCGCTCACCCGCAGGCGATGGGTGCGGCCATCACCGCTGAGTATGCCGGAAGTCGAGGATTCTTCTGGGAAGCTCACGATGAACTGTATGAAAATCAGGACCGATTGGGCATGCCGCTGTTTCGGGCCATCGCTCTGAAACACCGCCTTTCCGTAGAAGAACTCTACCTGGCCATGCAAGACGGTACCTACGCACCCAAAATAAGATCCGATTTCAATGGCGGTGTACGCAGCGGCGTGAATGGCACCCCGGCGTTTTACATTGACGGACTTCGCTATGACGGGGTTCCCGAGTTCACTGCGATGAGTCATATCATTGAGCTTTCGATAGCACGTGGGTGAAATCGCCAAGCCCAGACAGTGACCTCAGTCTGGCATTACCCCTGCCCGGCTTGAGGTCCAGGCACCGTCAGTTCCCTTCTACATGACAGAGGTGCACACGGAGCCAGCAGCGCATGAAACCCTTGAAGTATCATGAAAAAAATCGACACGCCACATGGCTGGAGTTGTTTTTTGATCTGATTTTTGTTGTTGCAATTGGCAAGGTTACGCATACGCTCGGGCACGTTCAGCAGGGACACTTTGAACAGGAGCAATTATGGACATTTTTCCTGCTTTTTGTTCCGTTATGGTGGGTCTGGTCCAGCCACACGATTTACTCCAATAGATTTGATACAGACAGCAACCCTCACCGCCTGGCAACCTTATTCATAATGCTGCTACTGATTGTGCTATCTGCACGCATTGGCGAAGGGCTGGAAGAAAACTATCCGCTTGTGATGACTTGTTATTTTGGCATACGCGCCATCATCAGCCTGATGTACATTTCGCCCATAAGCAGACTCGATTCCCGTAACGAATTTTCCTCCAGGCTTGGCGTTGCACTGCTAATCAGCGCCGTCGTCAGTCTTTCATCCATTTTTTATGATCCACCTCTGCGTTATTTTGTTGCTTATATTGGGATTTTTCTTGACATCCTATTCCCTGTATTTTCCTGGGGCAAAATAAAGCCATTGCCGACACATACAGAACACTTGATTGAACGACTAGGCCTGCTCACCCTCATCCTTTTGGGCGAGTCAGTCATTAGCCTGTCTGGAGGATTATCCAGCATCCAATGGGATCATTATAATGTGATGGCAGCAATCACCGGCTTTATCATGATTTGCTCCATCTGGTGGATCTATTTTGACAGCTTTTACCTGCTGAGCAAAAATGATAGCAATATGAGTGGGCACGCCTTGATCTACTCGCACCTTTTTCTATTCATGGGGCTGGCCCTCCTGGCAAACTTGATCCGGCATGCCATCCTGAATGACATTGCCATACTCGATTTCCAGATCATGTCATTCATCGGCATGACCTTGTTTTTCCTGGGCAAGCAATACGGCTATTTCATAGCTGTACCGAAAATCAGAAAATACATAGTACAGAACACCTTGATCGTACTGGCTTTAGCCGGGCTGGTTATACTCCTGCCGCGAGTCGATTACATATTGTGCGGCCTGACCGCAACCATGATTTGTTATGTTTTCCTAAATTTCAGATACCGTTGAGTCTTCATTATCAGGCCCGTTGATCGTGGGGGCGCCCTGCAACAGGACGTTGCCCCTGTTCTCGCCTCGTCCCACCATTCATCAACGTCCGCTTCACGCACCCCATGCCCCCTCACAGCTCAACCAGGCAGCGCCGCCAGCAATGCAGCAACCATGCTGTTGAACGTGGCCGGCGAGTCCACGACGCGGGCGGTGGTTTTTACCTCGCCGTCGGCACGCGTGGCGCGCCGGGCCTGATCTGCGGTGGCTGACAGCTTCACGATCACCACTTCGCGGCGAGGGTTGATGTAGATCTTCTGACCGAAGCGCCCGCTGGCCTCGACCGAGCCATCGCCGTCATTCTTCTGGTACCAGTAGTTGCGGTAGCCGTAACCTGGCCGGCCAGGCCCAAGGTTGCCAAGGGCGAACACCGCAGGGTCCGCGGGCTGGAAGGTGCTGTGCACCGCCTGGTTGAAGCTGTCGCCTTTGGCATCGCGGGCCAGTTCGCGGCGCACCAGTTCGGCGAAGCGGGCGGTGTCGCGCAGGTTGCAGCTGATGCCACCACTGGCCATCTCGGTCCCGAGCGGGTCGACCTGGACATAGGCATCGTCCTCGGCGAAGCGTGACCACAACCGCTGCTCGACCAGTTGGGCCCAGTTGAGCCCGGTGATGCGCCGCAATGCCCAGGCCAGTGCCTCCGGCGAACCGTTCTGGTAGAAGAAAGGCGCATTGCCGTCAGGGTTCGGCGCCTGCTGCACCTGCAGGAGGAAGCTGTAGATATCCCCTGGCATGCCCTCGCCTCGCGGTATCAGGCCGGTGGCGGCAAACAGGCCAAGGTCCGGCGGCATCTGTGCGGGATACTCCACCGCCACCCGCATGTCCAGATTGGCCTGTACGGTGGACTCGCCAAACGGCGTGCCGCTCAGTTCCGGCACGTAATGCGCCAGCGTGCGCTGCGGGTCCAGCGCACCTTCTGCGATCAGCTGGGCGGCGATCAAGCCGGTGACCGACTTGGTCATCGATGCCCAGATATGCGGCTGGCCGGGTTGGAAACCTTCCAGATAACGCTCGTACACCACCTTGCCCCGGTGCAGCACGATCAGCCCGTCGGTGCTGGTTTGCTGCAGGTAACCGGCAACGGTCAACGGCTGGTCGCCGGCACTGAAGGCCAGCTTATCGAGCGCCGCAGCGCTGCCTTCGGACAAGGCCAGCGGCTTGGCTGCACGGCCAATGCCACGGGTCGGCGACACCTCGCGGGCGTGGCGCATCGACCAGCGCAGGTACGGCGGCTGAAAGGCGTTGGCCTGGCTGACACGCAACTCCGGTGCCGGTGGGAACCCCTGCATCACGCCCTGCCCGCTCGAGGCAGCGGCCGCCAGCCCAGGGGCCAAGGCACCGGCCAGCACCAGGGCGATACCGGGCAGGTTTGCGGATGAAGGCTGCATGTTGCGCTTGGACATGGTCTTGCTCCTTGGTTGCACTAGAAGTTGGCGCCTACGCTGAACGCCACATAATCGCGGTCACCGCGGGTGCCGTAATCACCGTCGAGGTAATCGGTATAGGCCAGGCTGGCCCAGTACTGGCTGGCCAGGCTGACGTCCACGCCCAGGCTGATCGAGCGCGAGCCTTCGTTGAAAGCCGAGCCATCAGCGGGTGAGTAACCCTTGACGTCATGGGCCCAGGCCAGGTTGGGGCGGATGTCCAGGCCCTGGATCAGGTACGGGTAGCTCCAGGTCGCACGCAGCCGGTACCCCCAGGAAAAGGGCGTGACGAAACCCTCGCTGTTGCAGTCGCCCGGGCTTTTCGAGATCGCCAGGCACAGGCTGTTGTCGGCCAGTTCGCCATTGCCATAGGCCCCGGAGCGGCCATAACGCGGCCCAAAACGCCCCTCCAGGCCACCGACATAGGTGGCCCCCACCTCGCCCATCAGCAGCAACTGGTTGGCGCCCATGACCTGGCTGAACGCCTGTACGGCCGATACCTGGGCTTGGGTTACCTCCTTGCGCCGGTAACCGTCGAACAGCGTGTTGTCGGTCGCAGGGCGCAAGCCATCGGCGTTCAGCGGGCTGCGACCGGGGGCATTGAGCAACGACTGCAAGATGTCGTTGCCGTTGAGTTGCACCGGCATGTTCGGCCGGTAACTCAGCTCGCCTTGCACTGCGGCACCGTTGCGCAGGGTGGTGGCAAAGGTAAGCCCATACAGACGGATGTCTTCAGGGTATTGGGCTCGATACTGCGAAGTCCCCATGCGCAACGCGCCAGCCAGGGTCTGCCCGTTGCTGGAGGCCAGAAAGGCGCCGCAGTTGGCCAGCGCCACGCCGACATTGCCGCACAGTCCCCGGGCAAAACCACTGTTGGCATAGTAGGGGCTGCTGACCGTGCCCAGGTAGGGGGAGCGGCTGTGGTAATTGGCGGCGAACAGGCCGAACTCGGTATCCAGCGGTTCGACATACCAATGCAGCGACAAGCCCCATTGGCCACCGTTGCGCGCATCCTGGTCGGCGCCCCGGGGCACGCGCACGCCCTCCTCCGTGAGCGTCACACCGAAGGGGGCCAGGGCTTGCGAAACGGCCGGGTTGGTCACCATTTGCCCGCCGACATCCAGGCCCGTGCAACCTTCGGGCATGAAATCGTTGCCGGAAAAGAACGTGGCACAGTTGTCCAGCCGGGTCTGCTCCCAGTCCAACTGATAGAAGGCGTCGAACGACAGCGCCGGGTTCAGGTTCTGCGTGACATACACCAGGTTGACCGGCGCCAGGGCATCTTTCACCTCCGAACCGGGCCGGCGCAGGGCGGCCTGGTTGAAGGGGTTGATCACATTCAGCCCGCCCTGGATGAACAGACTTTCTCCCCAGTTGACCACCTGTTTGCCCAGGCGCAACGAGCCGGGCTCACCGTCGATGTCGTAGAGGGCATAGGCGAAGGCATCGAGCAACTCTGCGCCAGCGGTTTTCGCCGATTCCTGGCGGTTGTGGTCGTCGATGTCCACCGCCCGCTGGCTGTGGTCACGCTGCAGGGTGTCGTACCAGTAGGTACCGCGCAGGAACACACCGAGGTTGTCGCGGCGCAGCTCCAGGTCGTGGGTGCCTTTGAAGATTGCCGAGAACACATCGCCTGCCCGGTAGTTGCGCCGCCCGTCATTGCCGTTGGCGGCCTGTAACTGGTGGTTGTCCGGATTGGCCGTGCTGACGGCGGTACCGAACGACAGGGCTGAGTCGAAACGGCCCTGTACCGGACCAACATCGAATTGCACGCCGGCAACGGGGGTGGCAAGCAGGCAGCACAGTGCCGCCACCGGCGCACGGCGTCGGCAGAAAGAAAGGATTGCGCTCACGCTTAACCTCTTGTTGTTTTATTAGAGAGGGAAATGATGTATTCAGCGCGGACGCGCCGGCCGCCCAGGCCGGCGGTGTCGGTGATGACGAGTATCAGGCAGGTTGAACGGCCCTCACAAATAGCGTCTTCGGATCAATGCCATGCCACTTCGTTATGGCTCGTTGGCGATCAATCAGAGCACCTCGAACAAGGCCGCAGCCCCCATGCCTCCGCCGACACACATGCTCACCACCACATGGCGCACCTTGCGCCGGCGGCCTTCGAGCAAGGCATGCCCGACCATGCGCGCACCGCTCATGCCGTAGGGGTGGCCAATGGCGATGGCCCCACCGTTGACGTTGAGCCGTGCCGGGTCGATATCCAGGCGCTCAGCGCAGTAAAGCACCTGGCAGGCGAACGCTTCGTTGATCTCCCACAAACCGATGTCCTCGACCCGCAACCCGTGGCGCGCCAACAGGCGGGGTATTGCCAGTACCGGGCCAATGCCCATTTCCTCCGGGGCCAGGCCGACCACCGCCATGCCTCGGTACAGCCCCAGCGGTTGGCAACCCGAGCGGGCCGCCCGGGCACCGCTCATCAGCACACAGGCGCTGGCACCGTCAGACAATTGGCTGGCGTTTCCTGCGGTCACGCTGCCGCCGTTGAGCACCGGCTGCAATGCCTCAAGGTCCGCCAGCTGGGTCTGCGGGCGGTTTCCTTCATCCTGGGCCAGGTACACACGTTCGTAGGTCTGAATACCGGTGACCTTGTCCACGACCTTGCGCTGCGCCGTTACCGGCACGATTTCATCGGCGAACAGCCCGGCAGCCTGGGCGGCTGCCGTGCGCTGCTGCGACAGCAAGGCGTAACGGTCCTGCGCCTGGCGACCGATGCCATAACGTTCGGCGACAAGCTCGGCCGTTTGCAGCATGGGCATGTAGGCGTGCTCGCACATGCGCCGTACCGTGGCGTCCTGAGCGGCGTTGGCGGCCTGCATGTGGGCCTGCTGCACCAGGCTGATCTGCTCCTGCCCGGCGCCGACCACCACGTGCATACCCTCGCCGCGAATTTGCTGGGCGCCGATCGCAATGGCCATCAGCCCCGAAGCGCACTGCCGGTCGATGGTTTGCCCAGGCACCGACAGCGGCAGCCCGGCCGCCAGGGCCGAGAGGCGCGCCGGGTTGATCGCAGCAGTACCGCTTTGCATGGCGGTGCCCAGCACCAGGTCCTCGATTTCACCCGGTTCCACACCCGCGCGCTCGACTGCAGCGCGAATGGCGATGGCGCTCATGCTCGGTGTGGTGAGGTCGTTGAAAGCGCCGCGCCAAGCCTTGGCGATGGGCGTGCGCGCGGTGGAGACGATGACGGCGTCTTGCATGAAACGGCTCTCCTTGAGCAGTCAAAGCGACAGCAGGCGCTGGTAGGCGCTGCGCAGCCTGGCGGGAATGGCGACCGGGCGGTTATCGCGACGGTCGACGAAAACATGAATGAAACGGCCAGCCGCGCAGGCTTCAGGTTCGCCCTCGACGAACACGGCCAGGGCGTAGTGCACGGAACTGTTGCCCAGTCGCTCGACGGCTATGCCCACCTCAATGCGTTGCGGGAAGGCAACAGAGGCGAAATAGTCGCAGGCGGACCCGGCCACGTAGGCCACCACCGGGTCGCGGTGGATATCCAGGCCGGCATGCTCAATGAGCCAGGTATTCACGGCGCTGTCGAAAAAACCGTAATAGACGACGTTGTTCACATGCCCATACAGGTCGTTGTCGTGCCAGCGCGTGGTGATCGGCTGGAAATGGCGGTAGGCGCCGCGCAGCGGGCGCTCCCTGGCCATGTTCAGAACGCCGCCTGGTAGAGGGCCAGGGCATCGGCGAGGGTGACCTTGCGCGGGTTGTTGACCAGCAACCGTTGCTGTTGCAGGGCATCCTCGGCCAGCAGGGGCAGGCTGTGCCGTGGCACGCCCACATCACGCAGCCGGCTGGGCAGGCCGCAGCGTGGCGCCAGCTGCTCCAGCTCAGCGATAAATTGGCTGCACAGCTCATGGGGGTCGCCAGGCACCAACCGCTCGCCCAGCAATGCCGGCGCCAGCGCCGCGTAGTCCGCAAACGCCTCGCCACGGTTGAAGCGCATCACATGGGGCAATACCAGGGCGTTGGCCAGCCCGTGGGGCACGTGATAGCGCGCACCCAACGGGTAGGCCAGTGCATGCACCGCCGCCACCGGCGCGTTGGCAAATGCCTGACCGGCCAGGCAGGCGCCCAGCAGCATGGCCTGGCGCGCCGCCAGGTTGCCACCGTTGTGCACCGCCTGGTCGAGGTTGCCGGCCAGCAGCGCCAGCGCTTCACGGGCCAACAGGCTGGACAGCGGGTTGCGCTTGAACTGGCTGGTGGTGGCCTCGATGGCATGGACCATGGCATCGATACCCGTGGCTGCGGTGATCGCCGGGGGCAAACCCAAGGTGCGCTCGGCATCGAGCAGCGCCAGATCGGGCAACAGCAACGGTGAAATGACCGCCATCTTGGCCGCTTCGCCGGTGGTGATCACCGCGACGGGCGTTACCTCCGAGCCGGTCCCGGCGGTGGTTGGCACCTGGATCAGTGGCAGGCGCGCGCCCTTGGCCTGGTCGATGCCGTAAACAGCCTCCAGAGGCTGCTCGCACTCGGGGTGCGCCAGCAACGCCACCAGCTTGGCGACATCCATGGAGCTACCGCCACCAAAACCGACAATCAGCTCGGCGCCGATATGCCGAGCTCGGCCGACCGCCGCCAGTACGCAGGCATGGCTGGGGTCGGCATTGACTTCACTGAAGATCGCCACGCTCAGGTGCGCCTGGGTGAACCCCGGCAGCAGGTCATCGAGCATGCCCAGGTTGACGATGCCTGGGTCTGTAACGATCAGCACGCGGCGCACCCCGCGCTGCCGGCATAACTGCGCCAAGCGCCCGGCGGCGCCGGCTTCGCAGAGCAAGTGGGGGGTGGTGGCAAAACTGAATGGCTGCATGTTGGTGTTCCTCTTGTTCTTGTGGGTGAACAGCCGGCCCGGGTCAGAAGGCGAAGTGCGCTTCATCAAGGCTCATCAGGCACTGCGCGCCGCCACGCAACGCCTCACAGTGGGCACTCGCGCGCGGCAATACCCGCCGCCAGTAGAAGCTGGCAGCGTGCAACTTGGCCTGGTAGAAAGCGCTGTCTGCAGCGCCTGCCGCCAGCGCCGCGCTGGCACGCTCGGCAGCCCGCAGCCACAGCGCGGCCAGCAGCACGTAGCCTGAGTAGGCGAGAAAATCCACCGACACCGCGCCGATCTCCTGGGGGTCGCAGCGGCAGGCGTCAAGGATCTCAGCGCTGAGGTTGCGCCACTCCAGCAGCCGCTGGGTGACGGCGTGGGCCATGCCTGCCAGCGCGTCGGCGCGGCAACTGCGCGATGCTTCGAGCAGTTCATCGATGAGCAGGCGCAGCTGCTCGCCGCCGTCGCCGAGCAGCTTGCGGCGAACCAGGTCCAGGGCCTGAATGCCGTTGGTGCCCTCGTACAGCTGGGTGATACGGCTGTCGCGCATCAGTTGCTCCATGCCCCATTCACGGATGTAGCCATGCCCGCCATACAGCTGTACGCCCAGGCTGGCGACCTCCTGGCCGACATCGGTGAGAAACGCCTTGACGATGGGGATCAGCAACGCCGCCCGGCGCCCCGCGGCTGCCTGCATTTCAGGCTGCGCGGCGCCGTGTTCAAGGTCGAGGGCCTGCGCCGCGAAGGCGGCCAGCATGCGGCAGCCTTCGCTGAGGGTCTTTTGGGTCAACAGCATGCGCCGCACGTCCGGGTGGCAGATGATCGGGTCGGCACTGCGTTCGGGCGCCACCGGCCCTGCCAGGCTGCGTGACTGCAGGCGTTCACGGGCATAGGCCAGCCCCCCCTGAAAGGCCGCCTCGGCGATGCCCAGGCCCTGCAACCCAACCTGGAAACGTGCATCGTTCATCATGGTGAACATGCAGGCCAAACCCTGGTTGGCTTCCCCTACCAGCCAGCCACGAGCGCCATCGAAGTTCATCACGCAGGTCGCCGCGCCCTTGATGCCCATCTTGTGCTCGAGCGCACCACATTCGACGGCGTTGCGCGCCCCCAACCCACCGCCATCGACGCACTCGAACTTGGGCACCAGGAACAGGCTGATGCCACGCACGCCGGCCGGTGCATCGGGCAGGCGTGCCAGCACCAGGTGGACGATATTGTCGGTCAGGTCCTGGTCACCGCCGCTGATGAAGATCTTGCTGCCGCTGATGCGGTAGCTGCCATCGCCTTGCGGCTCGGCACGGGTACGCAGCAGCGCAAGGTCGGTGCCCGCCTGTGGCTCGGTCAGGCACATGGTGCCGGCCCATTCGCCACTCACCAGCTTGCCCAGGTAGTCGCGCTTGAGCGGCGCGCTGGCATGCCGGTGCAAAGCCAGCACGGCGCCCTCGGTCAGGCCTGAATAGATCCGAAACGACAGCGAGGCAGCCATCAGCATTTCGTGAAAGCAGGCCGACAGCATTTGCGGCAGGCCCTGGCCAGCATATTCCACCGGGCCGGTCATGCCGCCCCAGCCCTGCTCTACATAGTGCTGGTAGGCCTGGCGGAAACCGTCGGGTGTGTGCACGCTGCCCTGCTCCAGGCGGCAGCCTTGCTCATCGCCCTGGCGGTTCAGCGGCGCAACCACCTCGCCAGCAAAGCGTGCACCCTCTTGCAGAATACCGTCGATGGTTTCGCGGTCCAGTTCATTGCCCAGGCGCGCACAATGCGCCGTCACATCGAACAGTTCGTGCAGGACGAACTGCATGTCACGCAGGGGGGCTTGGTAGTTCATACGCGGCCCTCGCAAACATCACTCAACCGTTGGCCTGCGGCGGCCAGGCGCATCAGCAGCGCGGCCGGCCGCCAGTGCTCACCGAACAGGCCCTGCAAGCGCTCCAGACGCGCCAGCAGCAGGCCCAGCCCCTGCTGGTCGGCCCAGCGCATCGGCCCGCCGACGTGGGCCGGGAAACCGTAGCCATGCAGGTAGACTCGGTCGATGTCAGCGCTGCAGCTGGCCACCGATTCTTCAAGTATCTTTGCCCCTTCGTTGACCAGCGCCAGCAGGCAGCGCTCACGGATTTCCTCGTCGTCGATCTGGCGCCGACGCACGCCCAGGTCGTGGGCGACCTTGAGCACCAGTGCATCGACTTCGGGGTCGTGCACCGCATCACGGCTGCCAGGGGCATATCGGTAGTAACCCTGGCCGGCCTTCTGCCCGAAGCGCCCCAGCGCACACAGGCTATTGTCGACCTGGGCCAACGGCGCATCCATGCCTTTGCCAGCCAGCTGGCGCGCCCGCCACTCCAGGTCGATGCCGATCACGTCGTACATGCGAAACGGGCCCATGGCCATGCCGAACCTTTGCAACGCCTCATCCACCTGCTGCGGCGTGGCGCCCTCGAGCAGCAGCTTGCGCGCCTCGGCCACATAGCTGGCGAGCATGCGGTTGCCGATGAAGCCTGGGCAGTTGCCGGCCACCACCACTTCCTTGCCCATGCGTTGCCCCAGGGCCTTGGCCGCCTCCAGCACGGCAGGCGACGTGCGGCTGCCGCGCACCACCTCCAGCAACTTCATCACATGGGCGGGGCTGAAGAAGTGCAGGCCAAGCACCTGTTCAGGCCGACCGGTCACGGCGGCGATGGCGTCGATGTCCAGTGCCGAGGTGTTGCTGGCAAGGATGGCATCCGCCTTGAGTGTGCCGTCCAAGGTGCGAAAGATCTCCTGCTTGAGTGCAAGATTCTCGTACACCGCTTCGATCACCAGGTCCGCTTCGGCGAGTTCGGCATAGGCAGTGACCTGGCGCACGCGCGCCAGGCAGGCATCGGCCTCGGCCTGGTCGATGCGGCCCTTGGCCACCTGCTGCGCCCAGGTCTGCGCGATTACCGCCAGGCCGGCTTCTGTGGCACGCGGGTCGTTGTCCAGCCACGCCACGGGTACGCCTGCACGGGCCAGGCTGATGACGATGCCGCGGCCCATGGTGCCGGCGCCGATCACCGCCGCCTGCCGAACGTTGTAGGAAGTAATCACGGGTGACGCTCCTGAGTGCTGTTGTGAAGGCATTGCCCCCACCCTAGTCAGGCGCCTACTATTTTTGAAATTCTCATTTTCCATCCCATGTATTTCGCGCATGAATATAGCCAACTTTGATCTCAACCTGCTGCGCGTGCTGGACATGCTGTTGCGTGAACAGAACGTGTCCCGCGCCGCCGAGCGCCTGGCCCTGACCCAGCCGACCGTGAGCAATGCCTTGGCGCGCCTGCGTGACCTGCTGGGCGACCCGCTGCTGGTGCGCGTGGGCCGGCGCATGCGCCCCACCCCACGCGCCTTGGCCCTGGAAGGCCCGATCCGCGCGGCGTTGCAACAGATCGAGCAAACCCTCGGTGGCGGCGACCGTTTCGACCCGCAACTCAGCCACCGGCAACTGCGTATCGCCCTCACCGACTTTGCCGAACAGCTGTGCATGCCCAGGTTGCTGACCACCTTGCAAACCCAGGCCCCCCATTTGCGCGTAGACGTGCTGCACCTGGCGCCCAACCTGCCGGCCGAAGCCCTGGACCGCGGCGAGCTCGACCTGGTGCTGGGGCGCTTCGACGATGTGCCGGCGCGCTACGAGCGGCGCCACTGGCGCAGCGAAACCCTGCAAGTGGCGGTGCGCCAGGCGCACCCCGAGGTGAACGGTACGCTCGACCTGCAGGCCTTTCTTGGCCTGCGCCACCTGTGGGTGCACGGTGGCCAGACCCGGGGCATGGTCGACCAATGGCTGGCTGAACAGGGCCTGGCCCGGCGCATCGTCTATACCACGCCCAACTACCTGCAGGCCGCGCACCTGGCCGCAAGCTCCGATCTGTGCGTGGTGCTGCCCACCGCACTGGCCGGCCATTTCGCCCGGTTGCTGCCGCTGCAGGTGTTCGACCTGCCGTTCGCGCTGGAGCCGTTCCAGCTGGAACTGGTGTACCTTGCCCACCGCCAGCATGACCCGGCGCTGGCGTGGTTGGTCGCCCGCATCATGGACATCGGCGCTGGCTGATCCATCGCATTTGGGCATGGCTGGCCATGCAAGAGTGGTATTGGTTCGCCATTGACGTCTGTCCTTAGAGTGATCGCCCCCACAACAAGGACCACCCCATGCGCCTACGATCACTGCCCTGCCTGCTGGCCTTGGCCCTGCCCTTCGCGGTGCTGGCCGACGAGCCTGCCAAGGACGCCACCGACCTGACCCGCCAGAGCAACCAGCAATGGCTGCAGCGCCTGCCCTTCGCCGACCGCAGCGACTTCGACAACGCTCGCCGCGGCCTGCTGGAAGCCGCCGACAAGCCCGTGCTCAATGCCGAGGGCAAAACCGTCTGGGACCTGCAGCGCTATGCCTTCCTCAACGGCGAGGCGCCAGCCACGGTCAACCCGAGCCTTTGGCGTATCGCTCAGCTCAACACCATCGCCGGTTTGTTCAAGGTCACCGACGGTATCTATCAGGTGCGCGGCATGGACCTGGCCAACATGACCTTGATCGAAGGCGAGCATGGCCTGATCGTGATGGACCCGTTGCTGTCGGTGGAAACCGCCAGGGCCGGCCTGGCCATGTACTTCCGCCATCGCCCGCAGCGGCCGGTGGTGGCGGTGATCTATACCCACCCGCATGTCGATCATTTTGGCGGCGTGCGCGGGGTGATCGACGAGGCCGACGTCAAGGCCGGCAAGGTGCAGGTCATCGCCCCGCAGGGCTTCTTCGAGCACGCCATCAGCGAGAACGTGCTGGCTGGGCCGGCGATGAAGCGCCGGGCTCAATACATGTATGGCGCGCCTCTGCCACGCGGGCCGCGCGGCCAGGTGGATGCCGGCCTGGGCAAAGGCGTGCCGGCCAACGCCACGGTCAGCCTGATCGCGCCTACGCGGTTGATCGAGAAACCCTTCGAGACCCTGCGCATCGACGGCGTCGATATCGAGTTCCAGCTCACCCCTGGCACCGAGGCGCCCGCCGAGATGAACCTGTGGTTCCCCGGGTTCAAGGCCTTGTGCATGGCCGAAAACGCCTCCCACGTGCAGCACAACGTGCTGACCCTGCGCGGTGCCCAGGTGCGCGATGCCAAGGTGTGGGCGCACTACCTGGACCAGTCGCTGTTGCGCTATGGCGAGCAGGCCGAGGTGGTCTTCGCCCAGCACCACTGGCCGACCTGGGGCGGCGCGGCGATCCGCGAATACCTGGCCGATCAGCGCGACATGTACGCGTTCATCGACAGCCAGACACTGCGCCTGATCAACCGCGGGCTGGGCCCCACCGAGATTGCCGCAGAGCTGACCACACTGCCGCCACGGCTGGCCAGCAAGTGGTACAGCCGTGACTACTACGGCTCGCTCAGCCACAACGTGCGGGCGGTATACCAGCGCTACATGGGCTTCTACGACGGCAACCCGGCAACCCTCAACCCACTGCCACCGAGCGACGCCGGGGCACATTACGTCAAGGCCCTGGGCGGTGCCGAGCGGGTGCTGACGCTGGCGCGTGAGGCCTATGACAGCGGCGACTATCGCTGGGTCGCCGAGCTCACCCGGCACCTGGTTTTCGCCCAGCCCGACAACGGCGCGGCACGCGAGCTTCAGGCCGACGCTCTGGAACAACTGGGTTACCAGAGCGAGAACGCCACCTGGCGCAACGCCTACCTGACCGGCGCCCAGGAACTGCGCACGGGGGTAGCGCCGTCGGCCAGCAAGGGCGGCAGCGCCGATGACCTGGTGCGAGCCCTGACCCCATCGCTGTTCTTCGACTACCTCGGCGTGCGCGTGGACGCGGCCAAGGCCGCCGCGCAGGACCTGACCATCAACTGGCGGTTCACCGACTTGAACGAGGATTACGCCCTGACCCTGCGCAACGGTGTGCTCACCCACCGCGACCAGGCCCGCCATGCGCAGGCCGATGTCGAGGTGAAGATGAGCAAGGCCACCCTCGACCGCATCGCCCTGAAGCAGACCGGCTTTCTCAAGGAAGCGACCGTGGGTGATATCGACATCAGCGGCGAACGCCTGAAATTCATGCGCTTCATGGCCGGGCTGGACGAGCCGGACGGCCGCTTCAATATCGTCACGCCCTGAGCCACCGACACCGCTGCTCCAGCAGCAAGGCGACCGCTGTCAGCGCAGCCCCTGGCTGCGCAATGCGCCGGGTGAGAAGTACGAAGCGCTGGTGCGCACGTCGAAAGCGTACGGCCGTGGCTGCTCGTTGGTCAGGCCCGACAGCTGGTAGCGGCCACTGCGCAGGTCGTAGATCGCCTCCATGGCGTTGACCAGCGCCTGGCCGGTGACGTGGTAGTAGCTGTGGGCCTGGGCAGTGCGCCACAACTGCCCCTGACGGTCGAAGAAATCCGCCTCGACGATGGCCCAGCTGTCCTCGTCCAGGTAATAGCGGCGGCTGGCATAGATGTGCTCGGCGCCGGGCTTGAGGGTCCCTACCACTTCCCATACCCGGTGCAGCTCGTAGCGGGTCGGTTGCGGGTTGACATGGCCCGGCCCGATCAGCTCGGCATAACCGAGCAGGGGCGAAGCCAGCCGGTAGCTGTTGTAGGGCACGTGCAGGGCCTTCTTGCCCACCAGGGTCCATTGGTAGAGGTCCGGGGCCCCATTGAACATGTCGCGGCTGTCTGCGGTACGCAGGCCCGCCGAGCCCGGGGTGATGCTGTCATAGGCCAGCGCCGGAGCGCGCCGCACGCGGCGCTGGCTGCTGCTGTACAGCCACGACAGGCGCGGCTGCGCGACCTGGTCGAGGGTTTCGTGCAGCACCACGGCATCTCCCGCCAGGCGCGACGGTGCGGTCATGCGGTAGCTCAGGTAATACAGCACAGTGCCTGGCTCGCCGTCGTCCAGCACGTCGGGCCGGGCAAAGGTCTGCTGCAGGCTCATCGTCGCGAAGCGCCCGTCAGGGCGTGGGGTGATGCTGTCCGAGGCCAGGCTGAAGCTGCCGTTGCGTGGCCGGGTAAGGTGGTTCCACAGCACCTGCAAGCCATTGCCGGGCTGGGGGAAAGCCAGCACGCCGGCAAACCCCTGCACGCCGTTGCCGCCATTGACCAGACGGGCACTGGCGGCATTGCGCCGGGCCCACTCGCCGACCTGGGGCGGCACCGCGACACTGCGGTGCGACGGGTACACCGGCAGGTAGAACGATTGTGGGTAGCGCTGGATCAAGGCTATCTGCCCTGCGGTGAGCTGCGCCTGGTATTGCTTGTAGTTTTGCGCATTGATGACGTACAGCGGCTGCTCATCGGCATAGGGGTCCAACGGCGTGCCATTGACCGCAAGGGACACCTGCTCCGCCCGCAGGCCGCCGTTCCAGCCTGGAATGCGCCCGTCGCTGCTGGGCCCTCGCTCGGCCCCCACCGGCGTCAGGTAGGCAGGCAGCGGCTCGGCGCCAACATGCAGGGCCAGCAGGCTGGCGTTGACCAACAGGATGCTTCGCAGCAGGGCAAAAGGCTTCATCGGGCGTATTCTCTTGTTGTTCTGTCGTTCGACCAGGGCTTGCCTTGGCCAGCCCATTCAGGGGGATACTAGGAGCCGCGCTTCGAACCCCACAAATAACGTGTTCGGATACGTCCCATATCAGCTCGGCATACCCCTTGGAACCGCTCCGATGACCCTGAAACAGCTCCGCTACCTGATCGCCATCGTCGAAGCCGGCAGCTTCTCTTCTGCCTCGCGCCGCGCCTACATCGCCCAGCCAGCCCTGAGCAGGCAGATCAGCCTGCTGGAAAGCGAGCTGGAAATGCAGCTGCTCGATCGCCAGCACGACGGCATTGCCCTGACCGATGCAGGGCGCCAGCTTTACGAGGTGGCCCGCCAGGTGGTGCAGAAACTCGACTCGGTGAAGGACGAGCTGAAATCCAGCCGCGGCGACCCCAAGGGCCACGTGGCCATTTCCATCCCGGCCACCGCCGCCGACCTGCTGTTGCCGGAGATCGTCAGGCGCGCCGAACAACGCTTCCCGGGTGTGACCCTGACGGTGTGGGATGGCCTCAGCCGCGAAGGCGGCCAGGCTATCGAACTGGGCAAGGTGGACTTCGGCGTGGTGCCCAATGCCGAGGAACTCGACCATGTCGAGGCCGAGCCGATCTTCACCGAGGCGCTGTACTGGGTCGGTGCCGCAACGCCGGGGGCCCCCGACACCATCACCCTGGCCGAAGCCGCCGCCACCCGGCTGGTGCTGCCGCCGCGGGCCCTGCACCTGCGCCGCCGCATCGAGCAAGCCGCCATGGAGGCTGGCGTGCCGCTGGCAGCGACCTATGAGCAGCAATCGGCGCCCGGCATCGCCAGCCTGGTGCGTGCCGGGCTGGCGGCGACCATCAGCAACTGGCCGCCGCTGAGCGAACTGCTCGAACCCACCACAGCGCGGCGCATCGTCGAGCCGCGGATCAGCCGCACCATCACCTTGGCGCACTCCCGGCACAAGCCTCTTTCATTTGCCGCCGCGTGCCTGCGCGACCTGGTACGCGGCGTGCTGATCGACCTGGTCAACAGTGGCCGCTGGCGCGGCGAACTGATCGGCCGCGAGGCCGAGCCGCTGGAGTCCGTGCTGGGTGTTCAGCTGGCGGTCTGAGCGCGTGCCTGCTTGCCTCCTGCCACCGGCTCACCCAAGCGCTGCAGGGTGCGTTGCGGGTTCAAGGTGAGCAGCCCGACCAGCCCGGCCACCACCAGCACCACACCGCATACCAGGAACCCCTGGGCGTACCCCGCCGGGTGTTCGCTACCGGCGCCCTGCACGAGCACGCCAGTCACCACCGGCGCTGCCAACCCGGCCAGTGAAGCGATGCCGTTGCCCATGGCGAGAATGCCTCCGCGCTGGGCCGCTGGAGTGAACTCGGCGAGCATTGCCGGGCCCACCGAATACATGACCAAGGCCAGGCCACCGCTGAAGGTCAGCGCGGCGACCCGTACGCCAGTGCTCAACCCGGGCAGGATCAGCGACGCCGACAACAGCCCGCCCAGTATCAGGCACACCGAAACGAACACGCCACGTGCCACCCGCGAGGGCAGGCCACGGCGCATGAGGCGTTGGGAAAACCAGGCCAGCAGCAAGCTCAGCGGCGTGGTCACCACCACGAACATGACGAAGATGCGCCCGGTCTGCAGCGGGTCGATACCCAAGCCCACCTGCAGGTAACTGGGCACCCAGGTCAGGGTCAGGGCCAATGACCAGTTGGCGGCGAAGTGGCACAGGTAGTTGCCCAGCACACTGGGGTCACCCAGCAGCCTGCCATAGGGGATAGCCGGCTCATCAGCCTTGAGCTGGCTGGCGCGCAGGCGCTCGAGGGTGCCCTCCTGGCCCAGCCGCCACCACAGCAGGCACCAGACCAGGCCGATAACCGCAAGAATGATGAAATTGCTGCGCCAGCCATAATGCAGGCTGACCCAAGGGATCATCGCCCCGGCCACCAGCAAGCCCATCGCACTGCCAGCATGCAGCAGGGCCACAGGCAAGTTGCGCCGGTCGTTGGGGAACCACTTGTACAACGCATGGGTGGCAACCGGGGATGCCGGCCCCTCACCTATGCCCAGCAGCACGCGGCAGGCGACGATGGCCCACAGCGAAGTGGCAAACAGCATCGGCAGCTGGATCAGTGCCCAGAACAAGCCCATGCCCAGCAGCAAGGTGCGGGTGGGGCGGCGATTGGCCAGGAAGCCGCCGATCACGGCGGAGATGGCGAAGAACCAATGCAGAGCGCCGCCGATCAGGCCAAATTCGGTGGCGGTCAGGCCCAGCTCGGTGCTCATCGGCACCGCCACCAGGCCGATCACCACCTTGTCGAGAAAGTTGACCAGCATCAGCAGCGCCAGCAGCGCGGCCACCAGCCAGGCAGTTCGGGGGTTGGGCAGGGAAGGATCCGCAGTCATGGCAAGTACTCTTGTTATTGTTGTGAAGTGTTACGAAAAGGCCGCCTCAGCGGCGGCCCGTCGATCAACCGGGCATCAGTACCCCTTTGGCAATGGTGTTGCGCTGGATCTCGCTGGTGCCGGTGAGGATACGCATCATCCGTGTGGCACGGAAAATCCACTCCACCGGGTGCCCCTGCAGCAACCCCGCGCCACCATGCACCTGCACCGCCTTGTCGGCGATGCGGAAGGCGGCCTCGGAGACAAACAGCTTGCACATCGGCGCCTGGGTGCGGATATCGCCCCCGGCGTCGTTCACCTGGGCCGTGGCGTACACCATGCTGCGTGCTGCGTGCAGCTCGGTGGCCATGTCGGCGATCATGTGGTTGACCGCCTGGAACATGGCGATCGGCTGGCCAAACTGCTTGCGGCTGCGTGCATGGTCGATGGACAGGTTCAAGGCCAGGCCGGCCATCCCCAGCAGGGTCGGACAGTGCAGCAGGCGGTTGAGGGTGATGCGCCCCATCGCCAGCTTGAAGCCTTGCCCCTCCTCACCGATCAGGTTGGCCGCCGGCACCCGCACCTCATCGAGCAGGATATCGGCATGGGCACCGCCACCGGACATCACCGAGTAGTCGCCCTCGATGCGCACGCCTGCTGCCTTGAGGTCCACGAAAAATGCCGATATGCCCTGTGCGCCCTGGCCCGGCCCGGTCACCGCCAGCAGCACCGCCAGGTCGGCGTAGGTAGCACCGGAGATGTAACGCTTGCTGCCGCTGAGCACATAGTGATCACCGTCGCGGCGGGCCTGGGTGCGGATGGCGGTGGCATCCGAACCGGCCTCGGCTTCGGTCAGGGCAAAGCACACGGCCCGTTCGGCGCGGCACACCGGCTTGAGGAAAGCCTCGACCTGGTAGGGGCTGGCCACCTTGAACAGGTGGCCGACCCGGGGCGGCCCCGACAGCTCGCCCAGCACATGTGGCGCGAGCATCGAGCCAGTCAGCACCGTGGCCTCCTTCACCGCGCACAGGTCGGCCACGTTCAGCCCGGCGCCACCCATGCTTTCCGGCAGCATAACCGTGTACAGGCCTTGCTCGCTGGAACGCTTCCATACCTCTCGCAGCACCGCCTGCGGATGCGGCCGTGCCCAGTCCAGTTGAGCCTGCTGCTCCAGCGGGCGAACCTGGTCACGGACAAACCCCTCGATCGCTTCAATGATCTGTGCAGCCTTGGCACTCGGTTGATACATGGTGATACTCCCTGTTCAGATGCGACGTTCGCTGTGTTGCCAGTAGGTGTCCCGGACCAGGCGGCGCACCACCTTGCCATTTGGGTTTTTCGGCAGTTCGCTGACAAAGTCGACGCCGCGCGGCTTCTTGAACCCCGCCAGTGCACGGCCGCAACGTTCGATGAGCTCGTCGGCCTGCAACTGGGCGCCGGGCTTGAGCACCACCACCGCGCGCACCGCTTCGCCCCACTGCACATCGGGCACGCCGACCACCGCGACCTCGAACACTTCGGGGAAGCCGTAGATCACCTGCTCCACTTCGCTGGGGTAGACGTTGAAGCCACCGGAAATGATCATTTCCTTCTTGCGGTCGACAATGAACACGTACCCCTGGGCATCGACCTTCGCCAGGTCGCCGGTAAGGTAATAGCCGTCACGCATCACTTCGGCAGTGAGCGCCGGGGCCCGCCAGTAGCCCTGCATGATGTCCGGTCCCTTGACCACGATTTCGCCGACCTCGCCGGGTGCGACGTCCTCGAACGCCTCGTTGACCACCCGCAGGTCGGTCTCGAAATAGCAGCGCCCGCAGGAAGCCAGGCGCTGATAATCGCCGTCTTCCACCAGATGGTCCTGCTCGGTCAGTACCGTCACCAGCGAGCAGGTTTCGCCGGCGCCGTAACCCTGCGCGAGAATCGGCCCGAACAGTTCGAT
Organism: Pseudomonas sp. NPDC089428; assembly: GCF_044749325.1. NCBI lineage: Bacteria > Pseudomonadati > Pseudomonadota > Gammaproteobacteria > Pseudomonadales > Pseudomonadaceae > Pseudomonas > Pseudomonas sp. NPDC089428. The sequence continues at coordinate 121,562 of NZ_JBIVHT010000012.1, read as the reverse complement.
GGCTTTTTTCACCAGTGCCGGCGCCATCGGCGCGGCGCCGTACATGACCAGCTTCAGGCTCGACAGGTCGAAGCGCTCGACGCCGGGGTAATTGACCAGCCGGTTGATCATCGCCGGCACCAGGAACAGCCGCGTTACCCGTTCGCGCTGAATGGTTTCGAGCAACAGGCGGTCGTCGTAACGGTCGAGCAGCAGGTTGCACGCGCCCACCGCCAGCAGCGGCATGATCTGCATGCCACTGGCATGGGTGATGGGCCCGACGTGGGCCATGACGTCGCCCGGTTCCGAGCGCCGTGTGGGGCTGGCGATGCTCTTGCGCACCAGCGCCTTGCGGTTGCCGAACGACAGCATGGCGGCCTTGAGCACCCCCGAGCTGCCGGAGGTGTAGTGCAGCACGGCCAGTGCATCGTCGGCTGGGTCCAGGCCCAGGGGGGCGTCGTTGCCGCGTTCGAGCAGCGCGGCATAACCCACGTCACCGCCCTCGCCCTCCAGCACGATCAACAGGCGTAGCAGCGGCAACTCGGCACGCCGCGTCGCCAGCGCCTGGGCAAAGCGGGCGTCGGTGATCAGTGCGACGCTGCAGGAGTCTTCCAGCACCCGCACCACTTCATCCAGTGACAGCCGCGCATTGATCGGCACCTTGACCATCGCCGCCTTGTACAGCGCCACTTCGGCTTCTACCAACTCCACACGGTTGGCCGCGAGGATCGCCACATGCTCGCCGCTGGCCACGCCCAACGCGCCCAGCCCTGAGGCCAGGCGGTTGCTGCGGCGCTCCAGCTGGGCGTAGGTCACACGCGACTGGCTGTCTGCCACGGCGATGTGGTCCGGCCAGTAGCGGGCGCTTCGGGTAATGATCGTTCCAAGGTTCACGTTGTTGTTCTCGTCGACAGGAAGACTTCGACGATGCTAAACAGCCGTGCTCAGGCACATGAAATACAACATTCAGATGCCGGCCATAACGTTATTAGCTGGCGGGATACTTGGGTGCGCTGATACAGCGCTCGGCGCATTTGCGAAATGCCGCGATCCCGTCAGGGTAGCCGGGCGATCACCTTGATCTCGAAGTCGAAGCCGGACAACCACGTCACGCCGATAGCGGTCACTGTCGGGTAAGGCGCTTCGCCCCAGAACTTGGCGGCAACCTCCCAGAGGGTCTCGAACCTGGCAGCGGGGTCGACCATGAAGATGGTGGTATCGACCACATCGGCGAAGCTGCTGCCCGCCGCGGCCAAAATCGCATTGAGGTTGGTGAAGGCCAGGCGCACCTGCGCCGCGAGGTCGGGCTCGGCCGAGCCATCCTTGCGGCTGCCGACCTGCCCGGATACGAACAGAAAGCCGTTGGAGCGTATCGCCGGCGAGTAGCGGTGCAGCTCATACAAGGCATGGCGGTCAGGGGGGAAAACCACATCACGTTGGCGGGTCATGGCAAATCTCCAGTGGGGCCGGTCGCGGCCCGTTGGTTACGGTGAAGCCACTGTAGAAAACGCCCCCGAGCGGATAAACGGGCAATGCTGGTCATGACTGTTTGTATAATCCAAACAATCCCGACCGGAGCGAGGCCTGAAATGGACCGTATCAACGCGATGCAGGCCTTTGCCCGCGTGGTGGAAACCGGCAGCTTCACCAAGGCCGCCGACACCCTGAACATGAGCAAGACCAGCGTGACCCAGCTGGTCCAGCAGCTGGAGGCCAGGCTGCGCGTGCGCTTGCTCAACCGCACTACGCGCAAGGTCAACGTCACCGCCGATGGTGCGGCCTACTACGAGCGCGTCATCCGCCTGCTGGCGGACATCGACGACGCCGAGACCAGCCTCTCCAGCGCCTCGACGGCACCGCGCGGGCGCCTTCGGGTCGATGTGCCCAGCCCCCTGGCGCGTCTGCTGCTGATACCCGCCTTGCCCGGCTTCTATGCCCGCTACCCGGACATCCAGCTGACCCTGGGCGTGAGCGATCGCATCGTCGATATCATCGAGGAAAACGTCGACTGCGTGGTGCGCGGTGGCGAGATCACCGACCAGTCGCTGGTGGCACGGCATGTGGGCGACCTCAAGCTCGGCGTCTATGCCACCCCAGGCTACTTGCAGCGCGCCGGAACGCCGCTGCACCCACGGGAACTGGAAGAAGGCCCGCACCGCACCATCGGCTATCTCTGGTTCCGCACGGGCAAGGCACTGCCGCTGGTGCTGCAACAAGGCGATGACCGTCTCGAAGTCCAGGGCCGTTCGGCACTGACGGTCGACGACGGCAACGCCTACCTCGCCGCCGGCCTTGCCGGGCTGGGCGTGCTCTGGCTACCGCACTACATGGCCAAACCGCACCTGGCCAGCGGCGAGCTGGTGCCATTGTTCGAAGACTGGCAACTGGCGCCGATGCCGCTGTACCTGGCATTCCCACTCAATCGCCACGTCAGCGCCAAGCTGCGCCTATTCATCGACTGGGTGATGGAGTTGATGACCACACACACCTGATGCACATGCCCAGCTGCGCCATCTTGGTGCGAAAGTGTGATCTGTTGTGCTGAGCCTGCGTCTGAAACGCTACCCCTCGCCGTCGCCTGGGGGAGTGATGACAGGGCCTTCCATGCAAACGCTGTTGAACGAGATTCTCGACGAAGTGCGCCCCTTGATCGGCAAGGGCAAAGTGGCTGACTACATTCCTGCGCTGGCCGATGTGCCGGCGCAGCAACTGGGCATCGCCGTGTATGGCAACGATGGCAGTTACTACTGCGCAGGCGACGCCCAGGTACCGTTTTCGGTGCAGAGTATTTCCAAGGTGTTCAGCCTGGTCCAGGCGATTGGCCACTCCGGTGAAGCCATCTGGGAGCGGCTTGGGCACGAGCCCTCGGGCCAGCCGTTCAACTCGCTGGTGCAGCTGGAGTTCGAGCGCGGCCGCCCGCGCAATCCCTTCATCAATGCGGGCGCGTTGGTGATCTGCGATATCAACCAGTCGCGCTTCGCCGCCCCTACGTTGTCGATGCGCGATTTCGTGCGACGGCTGTCGGGCAACCCACACATTGCCATCGACGCCCGCGTCGCGGATTCGGAGTACCAGTTCCGCGCGCGCAACGCGGCCATGGCTTACCTGATGCAGTCGTTCGGCAACTTCCATAACGAGGTCGAGACGGTGCTGCGCAGCTACTTCAGCTACTGCGCCCTGCAGATGAGCTGCCTGGACCTGGCGCGGGCGTTCTGCTTCCTGGCCAACGACGGGTTCTGCAAGCACAGCGGCGAGCAGATCCTGACCCGACGCCAGACCCAGCAGGTGAACTCGATCATGGCCACCAGCGGGCTGTATGACGAAGCGGGGAACTTCGCCTACCGCGTGGGCCTGCCAGGCAAGAGTGGCGTGGGTGGCGGGATCGTGGCGATCGTGCCGGGGCAATTTACCGTGTGCGTGTGGTCGCCGGAGCTGAATGCGGCGGGCAACTCCTACGCGGGCATGGCGGCGCTCGAGTTGCTGAGTTCGCGGATCGGGTGGTCGGTGTTCTGAGCCGATAGCCATCAGCCAGACGGTCATGGCGGTTCGCTTCGAGGGGGCTATCGTTGCTGGTCTGGGCAACGACTACCGATCGAGGGTAGAGCCATGAACACCAGTGATTTGCTCGAACAGTTACTCCGGGCCGGCCAGGGTTCGCAGGCGCAATCAGGCAGCGGCGGCCTGGCATCGCAAGACGGCCTTGGCGGCTTGCTGGGTGGGCTGCTTGGCGGCGGAAGTTCAGCTGGGGGTGGCAACGGCCTGGGTGGCTTGCTCGGCGGGCTGCTGGGTGGCAGCAGCGCTGGCGGCTCTGCGCAGGGGCGCTCGGCAGGTGGCATCAATTACGCCGCCCTGGCGTCGTTGGGCATGATGGCGTTCCAGGCTTACCAGAGCTGGCAACGCAGCCAGGCGGCAGCGCCACAACAGGCGGTGCGCACTGTCGATCAATTGTCCGGGCCCGAGGCGGAGGATCACAGCCATGCGATCCTGCGTGCGCTGATTGCCGCCGCCAAGGCTGATGGCCGCATCGACGCGCAGGAAGAACAGCTGATCTACGCGGAAATCAAACGCCAGACCAGCGACCCGCAACTGCAGCAATGGCTGGATGAGGAAGTCAGCAAGCCGCTCGATGCTGCCGAGGTGGCGCGGTCGGCACAGGACCCGGCGATGGCCGCGGAAATGTACCTGGCCAGCGTGATGCTGGTGGATGACCAGCAGGATGCGGAGCGGGCGTACCTTGATGAACTGGCCAGCGCACTGCAGATCGACCCCACATTGCAGGTGCATCTGGAACAACAGGCCAAGGGCGCTGCTTGACGGGCTGAGGAAAAGCCCGCCACCGCGCATCGGCCTTCACAGCCGGTCAAAAGCTGCCAGCGGGCTCAGAGGTGATCTCGGTGGGCGATCCGCCATGTGCAGACAGCAATGTAAAACATTCTTAATAGTTGATTAATCCCGAGCTTGCTCCTCGCACCGGTAAAATTTCGCGCTTTTACCTGTGGAGGAAGCTCCAATGCTTCGAATGTTGTCCTGTGCCGCCCTCTTGAGCACGTCATTCATTTGCTCGGCTGCTGACGTTGTACAAGGCGGTGAGCAAACCCTGACCGTTCTGAGTTCCGGCGGCATCATGGGCGCTATCCGGGAAGTGGCGCCAGCTTATGAGAAGAAATATGGTGTGAAGCTGGATGTTCTCGCCGCGCCTTCGATGGGGCAAACCCCGCAGGCCGTCCCCAACAGGCTCGCCCGCGGTGAGCAGGCGGATGTCGTGCTGATGGTAGGTTCGGCGCTCGACAACCTGGTCGCCAGCGGTCAAGCCGACAAGACCAGCCGAAGGGATCTGGGCAAATCCTACATCGCCATGGCCGTTCGCAAGGGCGAACCGAAACCCGACATAAGCACCCTGCAGGCCTTGCGCACAGTGCTGCAAAACAGCAGCTCTGTCGCCTACTCCGACAGCGCGAGCGGCGTCTACCTGTCCAAGACCCTGTTCCCTCGCATGCAGCTCGGTGAGCAGTTCGAGGCCAAGGCTCACATGATCCCTGCCGAGCCCGTCGGCGCAGTGATCGCTCGCGGCCAAGCACAGATCGGCTTCCAGCAGCTGAGTGAACTCAAGCCAGTAAAGGGCATCGACATAGTGGGTCTGATCCCGGCTGAAGCGCAGAAGATGACCCTGTATTCGGGCGCTATCGTCAGCAAGAGCCAGCACCAAGCTGCAGCCAAGGCACTTCTGGATTACCTGGCATCACCACAAGCTGACGCCGCGATCAAGGACAGCGGGCTGACACCACTGGAGCATTCAAAGGGCTGACTGCAAACGCAGCACTGTTACGGGATGCGGCCAGAAACGCCTGCATTGCTTTCCCCATAGGCAGGGTCCTGCGAGTGTCAACAAAGGGTCGATAGCTGTCGGTCGAGGATCACTGCCTTCGACCCATGATTGCCCGTAAGTTCAGAGGCGATCTTTGTGGGAGCGGGCTTGCCCCGCGAACACGGGCGTAGCCCGTGCCAGGTAACTCCATCGCATGGGCCGGCCTCTTCGCGGGACAAGCCCGCTCCCACAGAATCACTGCCAACTTCACTGGCGGCTTCAGGTAGGAAGCAGTCGCTCACCAGCGGCCGGTTTCGACCCAAAGCAGTCTCCCGCCAATTGAGCTCTAGCCCCTCCATTGGCGCGGGTGAGCCTCTAGACGCTGAAAGCTAGTCCCAGCAGCGGCGTGCCGCCTGCAACCGCAATCCGCCAGTTTATGAAAGCTGCGCATTCCACCAGCGCTTCGAATTGATGAGGGCAGCGGCGTTTGAACGCTTGAGCATTGTCTATGACCAGTGAAAGCGTCTGCCCAGGCTGAACGTGGATCGACGTCATTTCTGCAGCCGGGTCATCAAGATAGGAAAGACAATCGATCCAAGCGTCCATATTGGCGCCATAGAAGCTAGGGAAACCGAACTTTTCCGCGAAAACACTGTGAAATGTTGGCCAGTCAGTAATTTGGTTTCCATCCACACGCACCATTATCAATTAATACTCCATCGCAATTAAGTTTAGATATTCCGAATCCGCGAGGTGAAGTCAATTACTGGCTTCACGTTTGCCAGCCCAGTGCCTGAGCCACGTCAGAGTGCGCTTCAATGGCATCTCATCTTTTGCCGCCTTACAGGGAAGGCAGCTTTGGGTCGAAAGCTGCCGGTTGCGATTGACCGCTCTCGCCCCAGAGCCGCCAGTGACCTCAGAGGCGATCTTTGTGGGAGCGGGCTTGCCCCGCGAACACGGGCGTAGCCCGTGCCAGGTAACTCCATCGCATGGGCCGGCCTCTTCGCGGGACAAGCCCGCTCCCACAGAATCACTGCCAACTTCACCGGCGGCTCCGGGTCGATAGCGGTCTGTCACGACCGGCTGTTTTCGCCCCCTATCGGACAGAGAGAAAGCAGCCACTGAGGTGGCTAAGCACTTCTTTTACTGACAATGCCGTGACCGGCACTGGCGTCTGCGGTTACCTGCGCATGCATTGCTGAAACACGCTCACCGTCCGCTCGGCAAGGGCGGTCGAGTTTCGATTTGTTCAAGGCTTACGCGGTAGGTGGTGTAGGTATCGCCGTCTTGCAGATAAAGGTTGCTGCGGTAATCCGAGACTGCGCCTTTGAGCTTGATGTGCAGGCCGTTGGCGACACGCTGGATTACCACGTCTTTCACATCAGTGTCTGAGACCAGAAAGGGTGGTGTCTTGGCAACAAGCACCTTGATCGCCTCTTTACTCCTACCGCCGCCGTCGTAGACGTAGAACCTCAGCTTCTTGGGTTCTTCGGGATCCCTGGCCTCCTGAACGATGTAGATCGATTGCCCCGGAATGAAGGGTTGCTCCAGGACAATCTCAGACGGGAATTGCGGTTTTATCAGGTATGCAAAGATGGAAAAGCAGGCTAAGCAGAGCAAAACAGTAATCAAGCGATGCTTTTTGACGCCGACTACAAGACGCTGCAGTAAGGACTTGCGTATGCCTTTCAATGTTCGACCTTCCATGTCTTGAATTCCATTTCCACCCTCACAGTCGAACCCGTCAAAATGCTCGTCGAACTCAAGGTTCGCAGGCAGAATCTCAAGCCAGTTCGTTCAAGGAAGTAATCCGGCATGATGCCACATGACGCTTTACGATTTACCCGCTGGGTAGCCGGCTTCTCGATCGCCACCGTGATCCTGGGTGTGGCATTGGCGTTGTACGTACTGCAATCACCCACCTCCTCCCCCGTCAAATTCTCAGGCGTTCTGGCGCTGGGCGTGCTGTGGCTCACCAACTTGATCACCTTGCTGATGAACGCGGTTTACTGGTTTATCCGCAGGTGGCCGAAATGGCTGCTGGTAATGATCGTGGCACAGGGGGCTGTAGCAGTGATAGGGCTGCTGCCTATGTTCTGACCCGATGAGCATTTCAGATGAATGCTTTTGCTTGACGTGAGCGAGCCAGGCTGGGGGACGCTGCTCGGTCGGCGGGACGGGGCAAGGTTGAATACCCTGCCCTGTCATTCTGCGACTGACTCAGTCCGCCGCCTGTTCCGCAGCGGTATCGGCAACAGGTGCCGGAGCAGCCGCTTTGGCCTTGGCACGGTCTTTACGGCCTTTGCCGCGCTGGCGCGAAGCTTGCTGCTTGGCATACAGCGCCTGGCCGGCGGTGACGATGCCAGCAGGCTGACCGTTCAAGTCCAGGCGCGGCGCGTTCTCTACCATGCAGGCCCAGTAGCGGTTGCCCCGGCACCAGGTCGAGATGCCCAGCTTGAGCTGTTCGCTGGTGATGCCGAGCAGCTCCAGGTGTTGCTCGGCATCCTTGAAGATGCCCTCTTTGAGCGGCACCTTGGGGGCCGGGTTTACAGGGAACGCCAAGGGGAAATGCTTCTGCAATGGCCAGATCGCTTCCACCGCCGGATCCACCTCACGCGCCTTCGCCTGTGGCGCGGGCTTGCGCTTGGCGGGGCGCGGCGGGTTCTCGGCCTTTGTCTGCTGCTCTTTTTCAGACCGCAGGCGGTCACGTAACTCAGCTAGTTGTTCAAAACCCATCGTTAATTCACTGCTTCTACGTTGATTACGTGGCGCAAGGATAAGCCATGCAGCGCCAACGAGCAGCAGAAAGAGGACAAATCGCTGCTGTTTTTACTGAAATGGCATGACCACGCGCCCGTTCAAGCGCCACCCCGGAAGCAACTAACGCCCCAGGCGGTGATCTTGAACGGCAAGTGATAGTGCGCCTGTGCATCGCCAATACCGAAGCGGTACACCAGCTCGTCGATGAACGGAATGTCTGGCAATGGCGTACCCAACTGGCGATAGAACTGCGCCACCTGTAGACGCACTTCATAGACGCCCACCCCGAACAGCGCGTTCATATCGGCCAGCCCCGCCCACTGGCCGCGCGCGTCGATGACACCCTGCGCGATCGGCGCGCCGCCCGGCAACGCGATGCTCAGGTGCAGCCCTTGCGCGGCACGCCCGCTGGCGATGTCCACAACATGCACGGAAACGCCACCGTTCATACCCAGAACCCCTGGTGGGCAGCTGCGGCCTCTTCTTCAAGCACCGGACCATGAACCTGCACGGTGCGCTGACCGCGCGCAAACACCTCGCGGCACGGCAGCGAGAAGGTGGGGTTTTCCGGGTGCGCACCGGTCAGCCCGAGCAGCGCGTGTTCCGACAACGCATACACCACCCGGCCAATACCGGTCCAGTACACCGCGCCCGCGCACATGCAGCAGGGCTCGGCGCTGGTGTACAGGGTGCAGCCTGCCAGTTGCTCCGGGGTCAGCAGCTTGGCGGCGCGCGCCGCCGCGACCAGTTCGGCATGCTGGGTCGGGTCGCCCTCCGGGGGCATGGAGTTGTTGCCGGCACTGGCGATGATCTGGCCTTGGGCATCGGCGACAAGGGCGGCGAACGGGTGGCGGCCGTCGTTGCGCGACTGCTCGGACAGGCGGATCGACTCGCGCAGCAGGGCCAGGTCCATCTCGGACAGGTCAGCGCCGGAGCGTGTGAAGGTCATGGCTGTTACTCCTTGAACGGCGTTTGAAAGCGCGCCAGCTGGCGCGCGTGAGAATGCAGGTTCACTTGGCCAGGCTGGTATCGACGGCGTCCTGGCTGCTGGGTTCGGCTTCACGGTTGAGCAGCAGGTTGAGCAGGATGGCGCTGACAGCGGCAAGGAAGATCCCGCTTTCCAGCACCAGCTTCAGCGGGCCGCTGACATGCTCGAACAGCGCCGGCATCGACATCGGCAACACACCGATGCTGACCGACACCGCCACGACCAGGCCGTTGCGGGTGCCCTCGAAACGTACGCGGGCCAGTTCCTGGATGCCGGCCACCGTGGTCATGCCGAACATCACGATGGCGCAGCCACCGAGCACGGGCGTCGGCACGCTGGCGATCAGCGCACCCAACTTGGGAAACAACCCCATCAGCACCATGATGGCGCCCGCTGCCGCGACCACGAAGCGGCTCTTGACCCCGGAAAGCGCGATCAGGCCGGTGTTTTGCGTGAATGCGTTGTACGGAAAGCTATTGAACAGGCCGCCGAGCATGGTCGACAGGCCATCGGCGCGAAACGCGTTGCCCAAGGTGCGCTGGTCGGTGGGCTTGCCGGTCAGCTTGCCGATGGCCAGGCAGTTGCCGGTGGTTTCGGCCATGATCACCAGCATCGCCAACAGCATGATCAGCACGGGGGTGAAGGCGAACTGCGGGGCGCCGAAGGCCATTGGCGCGCTGAGCTCGAACCACTTTGCATCGGCCACCCGGCTGAAGTCGGCCATGCCGCAGGCCACGGCCACCCCGCTGCCGGCGATCAGCCCCAGAAGCACGCTGAGGTTGCCGATAAATCCACGAAACCGTGCGTGGATCACCAGCGTAATCGCCACCGTGGCCACGCCCAGCATCAGGTTGGCCGGTTTGCCGAAGTCCGCAGTGCCTGGCTGCCCTCCCCCGAGCCAGATGGCCGCGGCCGGCATCAGCGAAATGCCGATGACGGTGATCAGGCTGCCGATCACCACCGGCGGGAAAAACCGCAGCAGGCGGCTGAACAGCGGTGCGATGGCAACGGTGAGCGCACCGGCTGCGATCACTGCACCGAACACGTGAGGTAGCCCGAATTCCTTGCCGATCATGATCATCGGCGCCAAGGCAATGAACGAGCAGCCCTGGATCAGCGGCAAGCGTGCACCGAAGCGCCACAGCCCGAGGGTTTGCAGCAAGGTGGCAACCCCCGATGTGAGCAGGTTGGCATTGATCAGCGTGACCACCTGGGCCTGGGTCAGGCCCAGGGCGCTACCCAGAATCAATGGCACGGCAACAGCGCCGGCGTACATCACCAGCACATGCTGCAGGCCGAAGGTGAACAGCTGCCGCGCAGGCAGTACTTCATCCACGGGGTGGATAACAGGTTGGCTCATGTCGTGACTCTCCTCATGTGCGGCTCTTTTTATTGTTGAAGGCGCCCGGAGTGACATTCAGCGCAGGGAAGCAGGGGCAGCTGCCGCGATGTCGGAGTGGAGAATCCTGCGAAATCAGCGATGGAGCAAATGATTAACCATCGTTACCATCGATGGATCGACGCGTAGAAAGGATCAGGCCATGCGCTTTTCTCTGGATCAGTTGCAGGTATTCGTCAGTGCCGTGCAGGCCGGCTCGTTCTCTGCCGCTGCGCGGCGGCTGGGGCGTACTCAGTCGACGGTCAGCGCGGCCATCAGCAACCTGGAAACCGACCTGGGTGTGCAGCTGTTCGACCGCACCAGCCGCATCCCCGCCCTGACCGCCGCCGGGCACAAGCTGTTGCTGCGCGCCGAGGGCATTCTTGAGCGCTGCTATGCCCTGGAGGGCAGCGCCGACAGCCTGGCGGGCCAGGTGGAAGCCGCGCTGACCTTGGCGATCGAAGTGCCTTATGGCCCGCTGATACCGCCGTTCAAAGACTTTGACGCGGCGTTTCCTTTCGTCGACCTGCTGATCCGCCACCCGCTGCACGGCGATGTCAGCGAGATGATCCTGACAGGCGAGGCCGACCTTGGGGTGAGCTTCGCCCAGCCCCACTACCCGCCAGAGCTTGCCTTCCAGCAGCTGGGCAAGCTGATCATGACCCACGTCTGCCACCCGCAGTTCGCCCTGGCCGGGCAGTGCCCGGTGAGCTTTGCCGACCTCAACGCCCATCGCCGGCTGGCCTTTTTCGCCCATGCCGACAAGCTGCCCAGCAGCGAATACCTGCGCGCCGGCCAGCTGTGGCGGGCGGAGAGTTACCTGGCGCTGGTGGAGATGGTGCGCGGTGGGCTTGGCTGGGCGACGCTGCCGCGCCAGCTGGTGCAGCACGAGTTGGCAAACGGGCAACTGGTGGAGCTGCAGCTGGAGGCCTACCCCCACACCGACTGGCTGGTGGGGGTAGACCTGCTGTGGCACCGCAAGCGCCAGCCTGGGCCGGCGGCGCGCTACCTGCGCGAGTGCCTGCAACGCAGCAAGGTGTTCGAGCTGGACCGCATGGGCAGGTCCACGACCTTGTGAGGGGTGCTACCAAAGCTGCCCATGCCCGCCCCTGCTTGAGCTAGCGCCCAGCCCCTGGCCTGCTCACAGGTTGCGCTTGATCTCGGCGATGTGCTCCGGGCCGATGCCACAGCAGCCACCGATCAGGCTCGCCCCACGCGCACGCCAGTCGCGGGCCCATACCAGGTAGCCTGGCGGGTCGAGGTCTTCGCGCAGCTCGCTCAGGCCATCGTTGGCGGTCGCTTCTTTCGATTGCGGCGGGAAGGCATTGGCATAGGCACCGATGGCGATATCCGCCTGGCGGGCCTCGATCACCGCGCGCGCCACATCCAGCGCCGCGCCGATGACTTCAGGCTGGCTGCAGTTGAACAGCACCGCCACCACCCCGAGGTCGGCCACCGCATTGATGGCATCGGCCACCGGCTCACCCGAACGCAGGCGCGGCACGCTGTCGACGTCTTCGTCCTGCAAGGTGAACGACACCCAGAACGGCTTGCCGTCCGCTGGCAGATGGCTGTGAATGGCCCGCACTTCGGCAATCGAGCTCTGGGTTTCCGCCAGCCACAGGTCCACATGGGGCGCCAGCCCCTGCAGCAACGGCGTCAGCACCTCAGTCACCCGCTGCGGCTGGAACAGGTCCGGCCGGTAGGAGCCGAACAACGGTGGCAACGAGCCCGCCACCTGCACAGGTTGCGCACTGGCATCGGCCGCCTGACGTGCCAGTTGCCCCGCCACCGTGGCCAGTTCCAGGCCCTCCCGGGCGAAACGCTCTTCACCGATATGGAACGGCACCACCGCATAGTTGTTGCTGGTGATCACCTGTGCACCGGCAGCGATGAACGCCGCATGCACGCCGACTACCGCCCCGGGGGCCTCGCTCAAGGCCAGCGCCGACCACTCGGGCTGGCGGAACGGCGCACCGCTGCGCTGCAATTCCCGCCCCATGCCACCGTCCAGAACCACCAACGCTCGCTGTGTCATATAACGTTCCTAAAGGTGCTTATGAATAAAATTCATTATGTTTGGTTTATTTATAACTATTTAATACCTCTTGTCCCGTTTTGCCAACACTTCAGGTATTTACATGCGCATCCCAGCCCTGCTCGGCGCCAGCCTTCTGTTACTCGCTACCGCCACTCAAACCTTTGCCGGCACCACCCTTGAGCGCGTCGAGTCGAACAAGGAACTGGTAAACGTGCTGATGGAAAGCTACCCACCGTTCTCGTTCCTCAACGAGCAGAACCAGCTCGACGGCTTCGATGTGGACGTGGCCAAGGCGGTGGCGAAGAAGCTTGGCGTCAAGCTGCGCCTTGAAACCCCGTCCTGGGACGTGATCGCCGCCGGCCGCTGGAGCGGCCGCTACGACATCTGCATCTGCTCGATGACCCCGAGCAAGGCCCGCGCCGAAGTGTTCGCCTTCCCGGTGGAATACTACGCTTCGCCCGCCGTCATCGTGGTCAACGCCAAGGATGAGCGCATCCACGGCGCCAAGGACCTGGACGGTCGCAAGGTCGGCCTGACCGCCGCCTCCAGCTACGAAAGCTACCTGAACAAGAACCTGGTGATCGAAGGCGCCGAAGACCGGCACATCGACTACCCGTTCGAGGCCGTGCAGATCGCCCCCTACGACACCGACAACGTCGCCTTTCAGGACCTGGGCCTGGGCGCCGGCGTGCGCCTGGACGCCATCCTCACCAACCTGGTGACCGCCAAGCCGCGCCTGGACCAGGACAACCGCTTCAAGCTGGCCGGCGCCCCGCTGTATGAAGAACCCAACTCGGTAGCCATCGAAAAAGGCGACCCCGAGTGGGACGCCAAGGTGCGCCAGGTGTTCGCCGAGCTGAAGGCTGACGGCACGCTGGCGCAGATCTCGCAGAAATGGATCGGCGCCGACATCAGCAAATGAGCACCTTCCCCCCTGCCCCCAAACCCGTGGCCCGCGCCACGGGCGCACGCCTGTTCGGTTTTCGCACCCGGCTGTACCTGACCTGGCTGGCGCTGTTCGCCCTGTTCGTGGCGTTCTTCCTCAGCTTCGATTTGAAGTTCGCGATCATTGTGGAGAAATTCCCCAACCTCGCCGGCTTCAAGCTCGGGCCCAACGGCTTTTTGCAGGGCGCGGCGCTGACCCTGTTCCTGTGCCTGTGCTCGATGGTGGTGTCGGTGGCGTTCGGCTTTGCCGCAGCACTGGCGCGGCTTTCGAACAGCGCGGTGCTGGTGGGCATCGCCAGCTTCTACACCTCGTTCTTCCGCGGCACCCCGCTGCTGATCCAGATCCTGCTCATCTACCTGGGGCTGCCGCAATTGGGCCTGGTGCCCGGCGCCATCAGCGCCGGCATCATTGCGTTGTCGTTGAACTACGGTGCGTACCTGAGCGAGATCTTCCGCGCCGGCATCCTCGGCGTGGCCCGCGGCCAGCGCGAAGCAGCCCTGGCGCTGGGCATGCGGCCGGTGCAGATCTTCTGCAGCATCGTGCTGCCCCAGGCCATGCGGGTGATCATTCCGCCTACGGCCAACCAGTTCATCTCGATGCTCAAGGACTCGTCGCTGATCTCGGTGATGGGGGTTTGGGAAGTGATGTTCCTGGCGCAGTCGTATGGCCGATCGAGCTATCGGTACCTGGAGATGCTGACCACGGCGGCGGTGATCTACTGGGTGTTGTCGATCCTGCTGGAGCTGGTGCAGGCACGGCTCGAACGGCATTTTGGCAAGGCCTACCAGCGCTGACCTACCCGCAATCCGCACCGTCCCCCCTGTAGGAGCGGATTTATCCGCGATGGGCCGCAAAGCGGCCCCCGCTACAACAACCAAATACCGCACCAATCATCACTCAGCGCCTGGCGGAATACCGTCCTTGTTCTTGTCCTTGAGCCGCGCTTTTTCCTCTTCGGTCGAGTGAGCAGGCACTTCGGATTGTTGTTGCTGATCCTGTTTCTGGTCTGTCATGGCATAGCCCTCAGGAGTGGTCACTAAACTGTGAATGCGCGGACCGGCCAGTGGTTCCTGAATAAACCGCAGCGCTTGTTATTTCATCGCCAACACCGCCGGTAATAGCCGCGTGGGCTTGATGGAATGCTGACGGCGCCAGCAGAAGCCGGGCATCGCTGATGTCACTCGCATAACCGCCAAAGAGGAGCAAGCGCCATGGTGTCCCGTTGGCAACGCAAACAGGCACAGACATGAATTCTGGCTGTTGGCCAGTTCTTTCAGTTATCCTGCGCGGCCAAATTAATTCAAATTGTAAGGGACTACAATGAAACACCTGCGCCAGCTATTGGCGGCAGTGTTGCTCTGCGCAACCGCTTTGCCCGCCATTGCCGCCAGCACGCCCGCGTCTGCGCCAACCACCACCGAACAACCGCAGCAGACCGCCGAACAGTGGCTGGCCACGCTCAAGCCACAGCACGGCAACATCACCCTGCCCAGTGGCATCGCCAGCCTGCAACTCAACAACGAGTTCTACTACCTGTCGCCGGACGATACCGAGCGCCTGCTGACCGAAGGCTGGGGCAACCCACCGGGCTTCAAGACCCTCGGCATGATCATCCCGACCGCCGTCAACCCACTGGCCGACAACGGCTGGGGCGTGATCATCAGCTACAAGAACGACGGCCACATTTCCGACGATGACGCCGCCAAGATCGACTACGCCGAGCTGCTCGAGCAGATGAAGGCCGATGACGAGGAAGACAACAAGGCGCGTCGCAAGCAAGGCTATGCCGGCCTGACACTGCTGGGCTGGGCCGAGCCACCGAGCTACGATCAGGCGACCCACAAGATGTACTGGGCGCGCGAGTTGAAGGCCGAAGACGCCGACCAGACCACGCTAAACTACAGCATCCGCGTGCTGGGCCGCGAAGGCGTGCTGGAACTCAACGCCGTGGCGGCGATGGCCGACCTACAGACCATCAAGCAGGAAACGCCGAAGATCCTCGCCTTCACCAACTTCACCGACGGCAACCGCTACGCCGACTACGACGCCAAGACCGACAAGCTGGCGCCATACGGCCTGGCCGCCCTGGTCGCCGGTGGCATCGCTGCCAAGGCGGGGCTGTTTGCCAAGATTGGGGTTGCCTTGCTGGCGTTCAAGAAGTTTATCGTGCTGGGGTTGGTGGCCATTGCTGGCTTCATTGGCAAGTTGTTCAAGCGCAAGCGGGCCTGATTATGAGCTGGCTCACCTTTGCTGGGTGGGCCATTACCGCGATGGGTGAATCAGCTCCGCTGCGACGTTGGTTGAGAGAGATGTACGAGCCGGTTTATGGGGCTGAGCAGTCACATATTGTTACGCCCTTTGGCTAAATAAATCAGATTTAGCCCCTTCCTTGTAGGACCTTTCCCAAAGATACTGCCGACGCCTGTTTTTCGTTGCATACGCTAATAGTGGACTCTAGTCTCGGGACGTCGTTGTCATGCAACGACCGGGTTTAGCCGCCCGATATCGTCGGACACCACAGCCATGCAAGACCGAGCAATCGGCATTAGCGCCTTTATGGCGGCTGTGCGCGGGGCACCTTCGGGTGCGCCGGGTGCCTGACGTCCCGGTCGGCTAACCCGCGTACAGCTGCCACCTAATCGTTTAGCCGCGGTTGGTGGTTGCTCCATTACGACAGGAGCCACACCATGCTGAAGATCGTTCCCGATCCGCCCCACAATCTCCACTCCCTTGAAGACACGCTGATGATGGCGGCTGACTACGCACTATGTGCCGAAGTAGTTGCCCAGCAGGCGATGTTGATGCAGCCCAAGTCACCCGTGTCGCTGTTGATCATGACCTCAATGCACGAACTCGAAACCCTGCGCAAATTGCTCGAATCAGCGCTGGTTCAAATTCAAAAGCCAGCCGATCCGCAGACGCTGCATTAATCCGCATCATGATTTGCCTGGCCTGACGCTTTCGAAGGCTCGCACCCTCGCACAGCACCACCCCTGAGGTTGTAGACGACCCTTAGGCGTCTGGTGAACCTGCGCGATCCCGGCTTGCCGGCGATAGGGCCAGCCCAGGCAGTTACAACTTCAGGGAGATCAACCAATGGCCACAGAAGAAACCCAATTCACAGTCGGCAAAACCACCTTCTACCAAGGCGAAAACCAGTCCCATCCCCTATTCCGCATCGAACCCGGCATCCCCTGCCAAAGCGCCCGCGAACAGGCCTCTGAACTGATGGGCTACGTCCGCGACCTGACCATCGACGGCCTGATGGAAGACAAACCCCAGCTGCTCTGGGCCTCTCACTACCTCAGCGCCCTGGCAAAAGCCCTGCTCGATGATGCCGAACTGGGCATGATGAAAGACTAAAGTCGTGCCACCCGCCCCTGTGGGAGCCGCGCTTGCCGGCGATGGGCCGCAAAGCGGCCCCAACAATCTAAGCCCCTGCTCCCAACTCCAGGAGAATTAACCAATGCTCCAAATCAACACCCCGAGCAGTTCGAGCGACCAACCTCCGCACCATCGCTTCGGCCCTCCACAACAACTGCTCTCCGCCATCCCTGGATTACCCACCACCCAAGCCAAAGAACAAGCCACGAAACTGTTGGACTGCGCCCGCTACCTCAACCACACCGGCGTCATGCTAGGCGACCATCGAAGGGTCGCTGCCTCCCACTATATCAATATGATGGTTCGCGCCCTTTTTGATGAACTAGAACACAGCCGCCCCCATTCCCGAAGCCAAGCTGATCGGTAGTAACGCCGCCCCAGTTCGGCCACAATCGGCTGCTCAGTTCAAGCTGGGACGCATCGGATGCTCACCACCTTCGCCATCGGCAACTACCGCTCGATCAATCACCTTGTGTTGCCACTAGGCCAACTCAACCTGGTGACGGGTGCCAACGGCAGCGGTAAATCCAATGTCTACAAAGCCCTGCGCCTGCTCGCCGAAACCGCCCAGGGCGGCGTGATCGAAGCACTTGCCCGGAAGGCGGACTGGATTCGACCTGGTGGGCCGGGCCTGAGATGAGTGCGCGCATGAAGCGTGGTGAAGTGCCCATCCAAGGCCAGCATCCGAGCGACGTCAAACGCCTGCGCTTGGGTTTTGCCACCGAGGATTTCGGCTTTGCCATCTCGCTCGGCCTGCCGATTCCCCTGCCCTATCCAACTGCATTCATGCTCGACCCCGAGATCAAGTCTGAAGCCATCTGGGGTGCTGGAGCCTACCGTCCCTCTTCCTTATTGGTAGAGCGCAAGAACGCCATGGTGCGCGCCCGGGAGGGCAACAGCTGGACGGTGCTCGATCAGCATGCCGATAGTTGTGAGAGCTTCTTCAACATCGTCGGACGCCCCCGCCAGGCGCCAGAGATCGGCGAGCTGCGTGCGTTCATCAACAACTGGCGGTTCTACGACCACTTCCGCATCGACCGCGATGCGCCCTGCCGTCAGCCCCAGCTGGGCACCCGCTCGCCAGTGCTGCACCACGATGGCCGCAACCTCGCTTCGGCGCTGCAGACCATCATCGAGATTGGAGAGGTGGAAGACCTCGTGGCCGCGCTGGAGGATGCATTCCCCGGCAGCCGCCTGGAGATCGACGCGCCACCGGGTGGCCTGTTCAGCGTGCGGCTGCACCAGCACGGGCTGCTGCGTCCGCTGGGAGGCGCCGAGTTGTAGGACGGGACCCTGCGCTACCTGTTGCTGTAGGCCGCGCTGCTGACGCCTCGGCCGCCATCGCTGATGGTGCTCAACGAACCGGAGACCAGCCTGCATGCTGATCTGCTCCCGGCGCTGGCGCGGCTGATCATTCGTGCTTCGCAGCGTAGCCAGGTGTGGGTGGTGTCGCATAGCAGGCCGCTGATTGAGGCGTAGACGGCGTGCGAGGGGTGCAATGTGCTGGAGCTGGAGAAGCACCAGGGGCAGACGCAGTTGCGGGGGGTTGGGTTGCTGGATGAGCCGTTGTGGCGGTGGGTGGACTGAGGGTGCGACAACCCCCGGTCTATCCCGTTTCAGTTGCCGGTGCACACGGCGTGCGGCATCCGCTCCGTCAGTTAGATGTGTGCAAATGTAAAAATTGTGATGGCACTATGCCTCGTTAACCGGCAAAATCCACACGTTCCCAACGGATTTGAAGGACCGGTTTCGATGACATGGCCAGTCACGCTGCAAATTGACAGCGCCGCCTACCCGCTGGGCGTGGTGCAACGCGCTGCTTACGCCTTGGCTGACACCGTCGCGATCCAGATCGGTATTGAAGCCAGCAAGATCTGCCTCACGGCTTTCCCCACTACAGCAAAACTGGCACTTCCCCCGCAGCAGGCGCATTCGCTGATCCTCCAGCATCTGAATGACTTCGCCCTGCGCGACCACATCAACCGCGAAACGACGGGGTTACGCGAAGTGCTAGCCCGAGCCGCACTCGCTGGATGCGGGATTTAGCAGTGACACTGATTGCAACCGATGCCAAGCACTACCGCTTGCTGCCCTTCCGATTCATGCGCATGAACACGGGAAATGAACGTGACATTCTGCTCACCGCCGATACCGGGGAGTACTTGCACGTGAACGACGCGCAGTTACAGGCCCTCAGCTACTTCGACGTTGAAGCGGGCACACCGTTTTACAAAGACCTGCTGGCCCGTCACTTCATCTACGAACCAGGCCACCACGATCCGTTTCCGGAAATGGCCGCGCAGTATCGCAGCCGCAAGGACTTTCTATTCCAAGGCCCGGCACTGCACTTGTTCGTGGTCACATTGCGCTGCAACCATACCTGTCAGTACTGCCAAGTGTCGCGGGCCCCGATGGGCGGCTCGGGCCACGACCTCCAGGAGGCAGATGCCAGGGCTGCGGTCGATCGCCTTTTCGAATCGAACGCCCCCGCCCTGACCGTGGAGTTTCAGGGTGGCGAGCCGCTTCTGGCCTTCGAGCGCGTACGCCAGATTGTCGAATGGATAGTTGAACGAAACGTGGTCGAGCAGCGGGACATCCAGTTCGTCATTACTACGACGCTGCATCACCTGACTGAAGAAATCCTCGACGTCGCAAAGCAGCATCGCATCCAGTTTTCGACGTCGCTCGATGGGCCGGCGCCTTTGCACAATGCCAACCGCCCAACACCATCGCGAGATTCCTACGAGCGCACTGTAAAAGGCATCCAATGGGTCCGTGAACGCCTAGGCCATGAGGCGGTGTCGGCATTGACCACACTGACTTCAAGAAGCCTCGAACAGCCTGAAGCGATCATCGACGAGTATGTGAACCAAGGTTTCTCCAGCATCTCACTCCGACCACTGAGCCCTTATGGGTTCGCCACCAAGAGTGCCCATCGCCTTGACTACCCGATCGAGCGATATCTGGCCTTCTACCAGAAAGCACTGGCCTATTTGCTGGACATCAACCAGCAAGGCGTATATTTGTCGGAGAGTTACACGAGCCTGTTGCTCAAGAATATCCTCACACCCTTCTCCTCCGGCTACGTAGACCTCCGCTCTCCTGCCGGCGCGGGTACTGCTGCGCTGGTCTACAACTATGACGGTTACGTCTATCCGTCGGACGAAGCCCGCATGTTGCTGGAGATGGGCGAAGATGGCTTGAGGCTTGGTCGGGTCCAGCAACCTTTACCGGAACTGCTGGCATCGCCCGTCATGGAGGCGTTGCTTAGCAGTGGTGTTGCGGAAGCATTACCCGGCTGCTCGGATTGTGCGCTGGTCCCTTACTGCGGCGCAGACCCCGTCGAGCACTTCGCACGCCTAGGTGACCCGATCGGGCACAGAGCGTTCAGCAGCTTCTGCAAGAAGAACATGGGGCTGCTGAAGCATTTGTTCGGCCTGCTTCGCGATGGCGACGACAACGTGCAGCGGGTGCTGCTGTCCTGGTTGAACAGGCGCGCCTACAGCGATGTTCGCCTTCCGGGTTACAGGGGCTGATGGCGATGCTGCGCAAAGATACCCACTTTGAAATCCAGCACCTGCACGAACCCAGACTACTCAAGGTCATCACTCTGGACGAGTTCATCGAACAGGGCCTGGCAGTGTGTGCCGGCAGTGCCGACTTCAATGACCTGCTACTTTGGCTGCCGAACGAAGAACGCCTAAGGAACCCGCACCTGCTTTCATTGCCAGTGGGTGGATTTCTGACACCGAAGCCGCTGGTTGGCGACTTCGAAAGCGAGAGGCTGCACCTTCACAGTCCCAAAGATGCAGAGGTCGTGCAGCCGGGCGATGTCATCGCCATTACACCAGGCAACACAATGGCGCGCGTGCTCTATCGACGAGGTTCGGACAGCAATCTGCTGTTCATGACCGATCGCTGCAACAGCCTCTGCTTGATGTGCTCGCAGCCGCCCAAGGATATCGATGACCGCTGGCACATCGAGGAAAACCTTCGGTTGATCGACCTGATGGACCCGATTGAGGAGAACCTGGGCATCAGCGGCGGTGAACCAACGCTTTATCGCGACGGCCTGCTCGAAATCCTTGCCAAGTGCAAAGCCGTTTTGCCGCGGAAGTCCGTTCATGTGCTCAGCAATGGGCGCCTGTTCAAGGACCCGAGCTGGATCGAAGCACTCGCTGCCATCGGCCACCCGCAGTTGAGCTGGGGCATCCCGCTGTATGCCGACAATGCCGAGGACCATGACCATGTGGTGCAGGCGCCAGGCGCGTTCAGCGAAACCCTGCAAGGCCTTTACAACCTCGCCCGCGCCAAGCAGATCATCGAGATACGCGTGGTGCTGAACCGCCTGACCACTCCACGCTTACCTGAGCTGGCCCACTACGTGTTCAGAAACCTGCCCTTCGTGCGGCATGTTGCGCTGATGGGTATCGAAAGTACGGGCCTTGCCAGAAAGCACTATGAAGCGCTGTGGATCGACCCACTGGACTATCAGGAATCGTTGAGCCAGGCCACGTTCTTCCTGTTCAACCGCGGTGTGCCGGTCTCGATCTACAACCTGCCCCTGTGCCTGATCCCGGCCCACCTATCGCGCTTCGCCCGCCAGAGCATCTCGGACTGGAAGAACCTGTTCATCGATGCCTGCCAGCAATGCGCCGCCGTGAAACATTGCTCCGGCTTCTTCAAATCCCACACCGACCGCTGGCAAAGCCGCGGCGTAAAACAACTATCGCCCGAGACCTTTAGCGCCTACGCAAGGAGTGCACAGTGAAACTGCTAAACCGCTGGAAAATCCTGATCAGTGGGTTCAGCCTGCTGCCAATGGCAGGTGCCACCTTGGCACAGGCAGGCCACATGCCGCTCGCCGATGCGAACTGGAAGCCTGCTGACAAACTGCAGCCCCCGGTATTTACCAACACGCTCAACGCTTCAGACGCCGTGAACATTTATGCGGCACATCGCTCGCACAGTTCACATAGCTCCCATAGTTCGCACAGTTCTCACTACAGCAGCTCAGGGGGCTACAGCTCGCCTCGTTATTACAGCCCACCTGCTACCACTACCCGCAGTTACACCGCGCCGAGTACCTCAAGCAGCAATAGCCTATATCAATCGTCTGGCACTACCAGCGGTACAAGTGCAAGCAAGTCCACCGCACGTGCAACCAATGAGCAGAAAAGTAATCTGGTCACGCGTGTGCAGACTGCGCTGATGGTGCGCCAGTATTATCAGGGCGCGGTCGATGGGGTAATGGGCAAAGCGACACGTGGGGCGTTGATGGCCTTCCAGATGGACAGTGCACTGACCGTGAATGGCCGGATGGATACGCCAACGCTGAATGCGTTGGGGATCAAAATTCCATAAGCTGCCTTCGGTTGACCAGCAGATGACATCACCTCAGCATCCCGTTCGATTCGCACCCTGGGTGGGTGCCCGATACACCGAAGGCATCCACGGATTGCGCGTGCTGTTGGTATGCGAATCGCACTATGGAAACAAAGAACATGAGCGCCCGACCGTTACCCCGGAAATCATAAAGGCGCTTGCACTGAGGCAGGTGCATCCCCAGGCGACTCGCAAGCTGCGCAAGCATGCGCACTTTGCGAAAATCAGGACCGCGGTCACGAAAGCCAAGCCTGGTGTTGCTAGCCTGGACAGGCAGGCATTTTGGGAAAGCGTCGCCTACTACAACTACTTGCAGGAATTCGTCAGTGCCAATCGTCAGACTCCGCAAGACGGCGCGTGGGAGCGGAGCAGATCTGCCTTCTCGCAGGTAGTGAAGGTGTTGGCACCTCAGTTGATTGTCTGTTTCAGCATCCGCAACGGCAAACGGATCACATCCCTTTCGACAGGGATCCCGGTAGCAGTGGTAAATCATCCCTCGTCACGGTTTGCCTACAGCACTGTAACGCCAGCTATTGCCAAACAGATCGAGGAAGCACTTTTACGAGGTCAGCATGAATCTGGCTTCGTTAACAACCCTATTTATGACGCTTGGCGCAACGCCACGGTGTCTGCCATTCCAACCCCTGGCCCCCATCTTCCCGAGCCCCATGCCAACGAGCTTCATCAGTCACGGAAAGCCGCTATGGCGGCCCTCGACGAACTCCAGTCGCTCTCCCTTCGCTACGAGTGATAGCAGTCCACCCGATCTCGGCATACAGCTACGCTTTGACCTAGATCTACAGGTTACTCCGAATTCTCCTACACACTTTCTCATTTCGTCTGTAGGACGTATGGTGTCGAGCATCTGCAATGAAGGCTAAACGGTGGCTCCCATCAGCCCAGTTCGCCCGCCAACACAGGACGCTCTCGTGACAACCCCCACCGCTTCACCCCAGCTCGTCGACACCACCCGCCTGGCCCAGGCGCTCGAGCAATTTGCCGCCGACCGCAACTGGGCCCAGTTCCACTCGCCCAAGAACCTGGTCATGGCCCTGAGCGGCGAAGTCGGTGAACTCAACGAGATCTTCCAATGGCTCAGCGAGGACGCCTCCAAGTCCGCCGCCCATAACCCGGATACAGCGCAGGCCGTCGAGGAAGAGCTCGCCGACGTGCTCATGTACCTGGTACGCCTGGCCTCGGTCCTGGGCGTGGACCTGGACGCAGCGGCTAAACGCAAATTGCGCCTGAACGGCGAAAAGTACCCGGTAGAAAAAGCCCGCAATACCGCCAAGAAGTACGACCAACTCTGATTGCCAGCTTGAGTAAGGAAGAAGGACCTTGATCGTTTATCAAGCGACCAAATCGCAGTTTCTGCACGACTGCATCAACGACGATATCGAAGACGTGATTCTGGACAGTTACCAGTCCACGACCGGCAAACGGGTCGCCGCCTCAGAGATCAATTCGTGGAAGAATTCCCTTGGCAAAATGGCCAATGTGCTTCAAGCCCCCGGGCTGCCCGACTCAATGGGCGTAGCGATTGAGCTGCACATACCCCAGACCTCCAAGCGAATCGATATAACCCTCACCGGCTTCAACGCCGAGGGCCAGCGCAGCGTTCTATTGGTTGAACTCAAACAATGGAGCCAAGCGAAAGCCACCAGCAAAGATGCGATTGTCCGCACGGTACTGGGTGGCAAAGAACGCGAGACCGTTCATCCATCGTATCAAGCGTGGTCTTACGCCAGCCTGTTGCACGGTTTCAACGAAGCCGTGCATACCGGTGGCATCCAGGTGAAGGCATGCGCCTATCTACATAACTACGTAGCTGATGGCGTACTCAACGCAAAGCATTATCAGGATTACACAAGCAAGGCTCCGCTGTTCATGCGAGGCAAGGAGCAGCTGGAACAGCTGCGCACGTTCATCAAGCAACACATCGCCAGCGGCGATGAGAACAGCACGCTGCATGAACTAGTAAACAGCCCCATCCGTCCGTCCAAAGCGCTGGCAGATTCTCTGAAAGGCCTGCTCAAAGCGCAACCTGAATTCATTCTAATCGACGATCAGAAAGAGATCTTCGAAGCAGCGATGGCCGCAGGCACTGCCGCATCTACTGAAAAGCCGAGGGTAGTGATCATTCAAGGTGGCCCTGGCACCGGGAAGACAGTGGTCGCACTCAACCTGCTGGTGAAGCTCATCGGCCAAGGCCTGTACGGACGGTACGTCTCTAAGAACGCCGCACCTCGCAAAGTCTACGAAAGCAAACTGGCAGGCTCGATCACCCGCAGCCACTTCTCCAACCTGTTCGCTGGGTCGGGCGCCTTTGTCGATACCGCCGCGAATATCAATGACTTCCTGGTCGTCGACGAAGCTCATCGCCTCAACGAGAAAAGTGGCCTCTACGGCAACCTGGGCGAGAACCAGATCAAAGAGCTGGTCAATGCCTCGGCCTGCACCATTTTCTTCATCGACGAAGATCAGCGCGTCACCCTGAGCGACATCGGCAGCCGAGAAGCAATCCGCGCCTTTGCCGAAGCCAAAGGCGCACAGGTCGAGGAGTACACCCTCGCCTCCCAGTTTCGCTGCAACGGCTCGGACGGTTACCTGGCTTGGCTGGACGACGTGCTGCAAGTGCGCCCGACCGCCAACCGGCACCTGGACAGCAGTCTCTACGAGTTCAAGGTATTCGACACCCCCGAAGCCCTTCACGCGGCCATCGAACAGAAAAACAACCACAACAAGGCCCGCGTCGTCGCTGGCTATTGCTGGCCCTGGACCAGCAAGAAAGAACCTGCAGCCCATGACATCGTCATTGGCGACAATTACCGCCGCAAATGGAACCTCGA
This sequence comes from Pseudomonas sp. NPDC089428, assembly GCF_044749325.1. Classification (NCBI taxonomy): domain Bacteria; kingdom Pseudomonadati; phylum Pseudomonadota; class Gammaproteobacteria; order Pseudomonadales; family Pseudomonadaceae; genus Pseudomonas; species Pseudomonas sp. NPDC089428. The sequence continues at coordinate 96,547 of NZ_JBIVHT010000012.1, read as the reverse complement.
CCAGGACGGCAGCCTGTGGATCATCGCGCAGAACTCGGTCGAGCAGGTCGGCTGCATTCACACCTGCCAAGGGCTGGAAGTCGATTACATTGGAGTGATCATCGGACCGGACCTCGTGATTCGCGATGGCCAGGTGTTGACCGACCCAAGCAAACGCGACAAGCAGGACCGATCCATACGGGGCTACAAGACTCGGATGAAAACGGCACCCGAAGAGACTCGTGAGCTGGTCGACCTCATCATCAAGAACACCTACAGAACCTTAATGACTCGTGGGATGAAGGGCTGCTACATCTACTGCAGCGACGAACAGACTGCGCAGTATTTCCGTAGCCGGGCGAGCCTGATCGACCTAATTGTGCCGAAGGCAGAAACAGAGTTGCTAGCATCCGTATCTTGAGCGGCGGGAATACAGGCCGGCTTGGTGAAAGCCAAACTGCTCAGACCCGATGCTGGATGAAAGCAAAAGTCCCAAGCGTGCTTTCAAGACGAAGCTTCGTGCGCATCCGACCAGATAACAGCCTGCGCCGCGATCACATCCTTTCCGCTGAACGTGAGTGCAGGCCCGCCACGGCGTTGATATCCCAGCTTTAAGGAATCACTGACCTTGTGGCAAAAGGAGGCATCCGGTGATGCTGCGTTGAGAACAGCCTCGAAGTGCTCATTTACCCCCCGTAAGCTCTGCTTCCTCAGCTGCCTCCGCCTTGCCTGAACTTCGTCTCAAGACTTTTCACACAGACCCTAGCGCCCCTCTAATGCTCAACCAGGTGCGTCACGCTCACCATAGCGGCGTCTAGCGTAGGAAATTTCCTTTCTCCAAGTAAGAATTCTCGCTAAAGTTAATGGCGACAGGCCATCACTTAGGACGCGAGATGCAATTCTTCTGGGTAAACCTCGGCGCAACCCATAAAGAGGCCAAGAACGGCCAATTTCTATGGGCACCACTTAGCTCACGATCCAAGACAGGAAAAAAGCAATTCCGGACCCACTGGGATAACGTGGCCAAGGTCCAGACAGGTGATTTGATTTTTTGCTACCACGACAATTACATTCGAGGCATCGCAACAGCTCGGCGCGACTCCTACAGAGCTGAACGACCTCCGCGTCCATCATTCAAAGAATGGCAGAATGAAGGGCATCGCGTAGATATCAGTTACGTCGAGCTGAAGCGCCCAGTACGCAGCGATGACATCGCCGAACTTTACATGATGCGATTTGACTCTCGCACGGAACCTCGACTATTCAATAGCGCGAGCGGCATCAATCAGATCTACATGGCTGCACTGCCTGCTGATGCTGGCCAATTTTTACTGGAACAAGCTGGGATCTTCGCTGAATATGAAGATCGAATGATTGACTCCGGTTCACCTCAGAAAGTGAGCAGTACAACCAGAACAGCACTGATCGAAGCCAGAATTGGTCAGGGCGGATTTCGGTCTGGGTTGCTAGGTCGCTGGGCTGGTAAGTGCGCCCTCACCGGCCTGCAAAACCCAAACCTTCTGGTTGCCTCCCATATCCATGCATGGAGCCTAGCTGATAATACCGCACGTCTAGATACCGAAAATGGTCTGCTGCTGGCTGCACACATCGATCGCCTGTTTGACTCGGGGCTGATTTCGTTTTCGCAAAATGGTGACCTTCTTATCAGCAACATGCTGAAAGAAGAAGAGCGCCACATTTTACGATTAGATGAATTCACAAAGATCGGCCAATTGAGCGATGGAAATCGGAGGTATCTTGCGATGCATCGAGAACGCTTTAGCTTCAGCTGAATAACCGTTAGAGCTTAGTGGTAAACAGAAGGACTTGATAAAAGACATCGCACGGGAGCCAATGGCTCCCAAAGACGCTACCACATTGGCCACCGAATTATTCTCAAGTACGAAATTCCGCAGGCCACAAAAAAGCCCAGTCGTGACCGACTGGGCTTTTTCATTCAATAATGGTCGGGACGGAGTGATTCGAACACTCGACCCCTTGCACCCCATGCAAGTGCGCTACCGGGCTGCGCTACGCCCCGACTGGGCTTGAAGCATGTTCTCAATCTTGCCGAGAACGTTGAAGAATGTACCCTAACCTCCTGATAAATGAAACCTTTTTCTCAAAAAATTTTCCACTCATCAGAAACCAGCCTATTTCTTCAACACCACCAACACATCCTCCAACTCGACAATCATCTGCCGAATCAGCTGCTTGTACTGGCTCGATTCATCCTTCACCTCATCACTGGAGAGCCGCAACCGCGCCCCGCCAATGGTGAACCCCTGGTCATACAGCAGCGCCCGGATCTGGCGAATCATCAGCACATCCTGCCGCTGATAATACCGCCGGTTCCCCCGCCGCTTCACAGGGTTGAGCTGAGGAAACTCCTGCTCCCAATACCGCAGCACGTGTGGCTTCACGGCACACAACTCGCTCACTTCACCAATGGTGAAGTAGCGTTTGCCCGGTATGGGGGGCAGTTCGTCGTTATGGCTTGGTTCCAGCATAGGCCTCAACCCGGGCCTTCAACTTCTGCCCTGGACGAAAGGTGACGACGCGCCGTGCGGTGATCGGGATCTCTTCCCCTGTCTTGGGGTTGCGGCCCGGCCGCTGGCGTTTGTCGCGAAGGTCGAAGTTGCCGAAACCGGACAACTTGACCTGCTCGTTCTCTTCAAGTGCGTGCCGAATTTCTTCAAAAAACAGCTCGACCAGCTCCTTGGCCTCACGCTTGTTAAGCCCCAGCTCCTCGTACAGCCTTTCGGCCATCTCAGCTTTCGTCAGAGCACCCATGCCGTTATTTCCTTAACGTGGTGTTCAACCTTTGTTCGAGCGAGGTGAGGATATTTTGCAGTGCGGCGTTCACCTCATCGTCGTTAAGAGTGCGCGATGGATGCTGCCAGGTCAAGCCGACGGCGAGGCTTTTTCTATCAGGATCAATACCTTTACCCTGGTAGACATCAAACAGCCTGAGGTCTGTGAGCCATTCGCCTGCATTGTCACGAATTACTTCAAGCACCGAGCTAGAAGCTACATCACGTCCTGCGATCAAGGCCAGGTCGCGACGGGTTTCCGGGAACTTGGAGAGTTCGCTGAATTTCGGCAGGCGACCTTCGACCACATCACCCAACACCAGCTCGAAGACGAACACCGGGCGGTCCAGGTCCAGGGCTTTGGCAAGCTCTGGGTGGAGGGCGCCGAGGTAGCCGACGTCCTTGCCGTCGCGCTGGATCACGGCGGTCTGGCCAGGGTGCAGGGCTGGGTGCTTGCCGGCGGCGAAGGTGAAGTCGCTCAGGGCGCCGCTGTAGCCCAGCAGGGCTTCGACGTCGGCCTTGACGTCGAAGAAGTCGATGGTGTCGCGACCGTTGGCCCAGCCTTCTGGCAGGCGGCTGCCGGTGACGACGCCGGCGATCATGGGCTGCTGCTGCAGGTTACCGAGCTGGCCGACGAAGCGCAGGCCGCTTTCGAACAGGCGCACGCGGTCTTGCTGGCGGTTGAGGTTGTGCTGCAGTGCCTTGACCAGGCCCGGCCACAACGAGGCGCGCATGGCGGCCATGTCGTTGGAGATCGGGTTGGCCAGCAGCAGCGGCTCGACGCCTGGGCTGAACAGCTCGAACAGTTTCGGGTCGATGAAGCTGTAGGTGATGGCTTCCTGGTAGCCGCGGGCGACCAGCAGGCGGCGCAGGTTTGGCAGCTCGCCGCGGGTTTCCGGGCGGGCTTGCGGCGCGAGGCGGGCTTGCGGGTAGCGCACTGGCAGGTTGTTGTAACCGTACAGGCGGGCCAGCTCTTCGATCAGGTCGACTTCCAGGCTGATGTCGAAGCGGTGGCTTGGGACGTTGACGGTCCACTGCCCTGCCCCTTCAGCTTTAGTCGCCAGGCCAAGGTTGTTGAGCAACTGCTCGACCTGGGCCGGGTCCATCTCCATGCCGAGCATCTGGGTGATGCGTTCGGCGCGCAGGGTGACCGGGGCGACGTTCGGCAGGTGCTGCTCGCTGACGGCTTCGACCACCGGGCCGGCTTCGCCGCCGACGATGTCGAGGATCAGCTGGGTGGCGCGTTCGATGGCTTCGCGGGCCAGCTGCGAGTCGACGCCGCGCTCGTAACGGTGCGAGGCATCGGTGTGCAGGCCGTAGGAACGGGCTTTACCGGCTACGGAGATCGGCTCGAAGAAGGCGCTTTCGAGGAACAGGTCGCGGGTTTTTTCGGTGTTCACACCGCTGTGCTCGCCACCCATGACGCCGGCGATGGCCAGGGCGCGGGTGTGGTCGGCGATGACCAGGGTGTCGGCACGCAGGGCCACTTCCTGGCCGTCGAGCAGCACCAGCTTCTCGCCCTCTTCAGCCATGCGCACGCGGATGCCGCCGTTGATTTCGGCGAGGTCGAAGGCGTGCATCGGCTGGCCGAGCTCGAGCATCACGTAGTTGGTGATGTCGACGGCGGCGTCGATGCTGCGCACGTCGCTGCGGCGCAGGCGCTCGACCATCCACAGCGGGGTCGGCTTGCTCAGGTCGACGTTGCGGATGACACGGCCCAGGTAGCGTGGGCAGGCCGCCGGGGCGCTGACTTCGACCGGGCGCACTTCGTCATGGGCCGGGGCAACGGCTGGGACCACCGGGCGGGTGACCGGCACGTCGTACAGGGCGCTGACGTCGCGGGCGAGGCCTGCGATGGACAGGCAGTCACCGCGGTTCGGGGTCAGGCCGATCTCGATGCTGGCGTCGTCCAGGCTCAGGTACTGGCGGATGTCTTCGCCCACCGGGGCGTCGGCAGCCAGTTCCAGCAGACCGTCGTTTTCTTCGCTGATCTGCAGCTCGGCGGCCGAGCAGAGCATGCCGAACGACTCGACGCCGCGCAGCTTGGCCTTCTTGATCTTGAAGTCGCCTGGCAGTTCGGCGCCGATCATGGCGAATGGGATCTTGATGCCTGGGCGGGCGTTAGGCGCGCCGCACACGACCTGGAAGGTTTCCTGGCCGTTGCTCACCTGGCACACGCGCAGTTTGTCGGCGTCCGGGTGTTGTTCGGTGGCGAGGATCTCGCCCACGACGATGCCGCTGAACTGGCCGGCAGCGGGGGTAACGCTGTCGACTTCAAGGCCGGCCATGGACAGGCGGGCGACCAGTTCGTCACGGGAGACTTGCGGGTTTACCCAACCGCGCAGCCACTGTTCACTGAATTTCATGCTGTTCTCCTGAAAGTTGCGTCGGGCATTGACTGAGTGACCTGTACGACCAACCCGCACGCCCAACTTCGGCACCAGGCTTCGCACCGCTGCGTTGCCACTCCTCGCCGTAGCTGGCTACGACTCGTCGTGGCGCCTTGCGGTGCAAAGCCTGGCGCACGAATTTGGGCGCGCGCCTTGGCCGCACAGCCCACTAACGGAATTGCGCGAGGAAGCGCAGGTCGTTGTCGAAGAACAGACGCAAATCGTTGACGCCATAGCGCAGCATGGCCAGGCGCTCGGCGCCCATGCCGAAGGCGAAGCCCTGGAATTCTTCAGGGTCGATGCCAGACATGCGCAGCACGTTCGGGTGCACCATGCCGCAGCCCATGACTTCCAGCCAGCCGGTCTGCTTGCACACGCGGCAGCCCTTGCCGGAACACATCACGCACTGGATGTCGACTTCGGCGGACGGCTCGGTGAAGGGGAAGAACGACGGGCGGAAGCGCACGGCCAGTTCTTTCTCGAAGAACACCCGCAGGAATTCTTCGATGGTGCCCTTGAGGTCGGCGAAGTTGATGCCGCGGTCGATCAGCAGGCCTTCGACCTGGTGGAACATCGGCGAGTGGGTGATATCCGAGTCGCAGCGGTACACGCGGCCCGGGCAGACAATGCGGATAGGCGGCTGGGTGGACTCCATGGTCCGCACCTGCACCGGCGAGGTGTGGGTGCGCAGCAGCATGTTGGCATTGAAGTAGAAGGTGTCGTGCATCGCCCGGGCCGGGTGGTGGCCAGGGATGTTGAGCGCTTCGAAGTTGTGGTAGTCGTCTTCGACCTCAGGGCCTTCGGCGATGCCGTAGCCGATGTGGGTGAAGAACTGCTCGATGCGCTCGAGAGTACGGGTGATCGGGTGCAGCCCGCCGGTGGTCTGGCCACGGCCTGGCAGGGTGACGTCGATGCATTCGGCAGCCAGGCGAGCGCTGAGCTCGGCTTCTTCGAAGGCGGCCTTGCGTGCGTTGAGCACGACGGTGACGCGCTCTTTGGCGTCGTTGATCAGCGCGCCGACTTTCGGGCGCTCGTCGGCTGGCAGGTTGCCCAGGGTCTTCATCACCTGGGTCAGTTCGCCCTTCTTGCCGAGGTACTGAACCCGGATCTGTTCCAGGGTATTGATGTCTTCAGCGCGCTCGACGGCCTCTAGGGCTTGGGAGACCAGCGCATCCAGGTTTTCCATGTACAGACTCCAGATACGAAAATAGGGGAAGAGCTTTGAAGGCTCTTCCCCTATCGATGACGTTCAATGCCCGGCGCCGCAAGCGCCGCCGGGTGATTGTCGCGGGTACTTAAGCCAGAACGGCTTTAGCTTTCTCGACAATCGCAGCAAACGCCGCTTTTTCGTTCACTGCCAGATCGGCCAGAACCTTACGGTCGATTTCGATCGAAGCCTTTTTCAGGCCAGCAATCAGACGGCTGTAGGACAGACCGTTGGTGCGGGCACCGGCGTTGATACGAGCGATCCACAGTGCGCGGAACTGACGCTTCTTCTGACGACGGTCACGGTAGGCATATTGACCAGCCTTGATGACAGCCTGCTTGGCAACGCGGAATACGCGCGAGCGTGCACCGTAGTAGCCTTTAGCCAGTTTCAGAATTTTCTTGTGACGCTTACGAGCGATGACGCCACGCTTAACACGAGCCATGAGTAACTTCCTCTATCTAAACCAGAATTAACGTACGCGCAGCATGCGCTCGACTTTTGCCACGTCAGACGGGTGCAGCAGGCTGGCACCGCGCAGTTGACGCTTACGCTTGGTCGACATTTTGGTCAGGATGTGGCTCTTGAAAGCGTGCTTGTGCTTGAAGCCGGAAGCGGTCTTCAGGAAGCGCTTCGCAGCACCGCTCTTGGTTTTCATTTTTGGCATGTTGGAACTCCGCATTCGATAAAATTACACAATAATCATCAGGCCTGCCGTGCCCGGGAGATTACTTCTTCTTTTTGGGGGCGATGACCATCATAAGCTGGCGTCCTTCCATCTTCGGATGCTGCTCAACGGTGCCGTATTCGGCGAGGTCGGTTTCGACCCGCTTCAACAGCTCCATGCCCAGCTCCTGGTGGGCCATCTCACGGCCGCGGAATCTCAGAGAGATCTTGGCCTTGTCCCCATCGGTAAGGAAACGTACCAGGTTGCGTAGTTTTACCTGGTAATCCCCTTCTTCCGTCCCTGGACGAAACTTGATTTCTTTAATCTGGATCTGCTTCTGGTTTTTCTTGGCTTCGTTGGCCTGCTTCTTCTTCTCGAAGAGGTGCTTGCCGTAGTCCATCACCTTGCAGACAGGCGGTACCGCGTCTGCAGAGATTTCCACCAGATCCAGCTTCGCTTCTTCAGCGATACGAAGCGCTTCATCAATCGAGACGATGCCAACCTGCTCGCCATCAGCGCCAATTAACCGAACCTCGCGGGCCGAGATATTCTCGTTGATCGGGGCCTTCGGTACAGCACGCTTATCGTTTCTCATTTCACGCTTAATAGTCATTACTCCGATTCTTGGCGTCCACGCCGGGAAACCGCTTGTGTCAGAAGCTCAACGAACTGGGCGACGGGCATGGAGCCCAGGTCTGCGCCTTCGCGAGTACGCACAGCGACGGTTCGTGTTTCGACTTCACGGTCCCCTATAACCAAAAGGTACGGGACCTTGAGCAAAGTATGCTCGCGGATTTTAAAGCCGATCTTCTCATTTCTCAAGTCCGACTTGGCACGGAAACCGCTACCGTTCAGGGCATTTTCCACTTCAAGGGCGAAATCGGCCTGCTTGTCGGTGATGTTCATGATCACCGCCTGGGTCGGTGCCAGCCACGCCGGGAACACGCCAGCGTAGTGCTCGATCAGCATGCCGATGAAGCGCTCGAACGAGCCGAGGATCGCACGGTGCAGCATGACTGGGCGAACCCGGCTGTTATCTTCGGCGATATAGCTGGCATCCAGGCGCTCTGGCAGGTTCGGGTCGTACTGCAGGGTACCGCACTGCCAGTTACGGCCGAGGCAGTCGCGCAGGGTGAACTCGATCTTCGGGCCGTAGAAGGCGCCCTCGCCCGGCTGGTATTCCCACTCAAGGCCCGACTCGTTCAGGGCGTCGGCCAGTGCGCCTTCGGCACGGTCCCACAGCTCTTCGGAGCCGACACGCTTGGCCGGACGGGTGGACAGCTTCATGGCGATATCGGTGAAGCCGAAGTCCTTGTACACGTCCAGGGTCAGCTTGATGAAGTCGGCGGCTTCTTTCTTCACCTGTTCTTCGGTGCAGAAGATGTGCGCGTCGTCCTGCACGAAGCCACGCACGCGCATGATGCCGTGCAGGGCGCCGGATGGCTCGTTACGATGGCAGGCGCCGAACTCGGCCAGGCGCAGCGGCAGGTCGCGGTAGCTCTTCAGGCCCTGGTTGAACACCTGCACGTGGCACGGGCAGTTCATCGGCTTGACCGCGTAGTCACGGCTTTCCGACGAGGTGGTGAACATGTTTTCGGCGTAGTTCGACCAGTGGCCGGAACGCTCCCAGAGGATGCGGTCGACGACTTGCGGGGTCTTGATTTCCTGGTAGCCGTTGACGCGCTGAACCTGGCGCATGTACTGCTCGAGCACCTGGTACACGGTCCAGCCGTTGGCGTGCCAGAACACCATGCCCGGGGCTTCTTCCTGCAGGTGGAAGAGGTCGAGCTGCTTGCCGATCTTGCGGTGGTCGCGTTTTTCGGCCTCTTCGATGCGCTGGATGTAGGCAGCCAGCTGCTTCTTGTCAGCCCAGGCGGTGCCGTACACGCGCTGCAGCTGCTCGTTCTTGGCATCGCCGCGCCAGTAGGCGCCGGACAGCTTGGTCAGCTTGAAGGCCTTGAGGAAACGCGTGTTCGGCACGTGCGGGCCACGGCACATGTCGACGTATTCTTCGTGGTAGTACAGGCCCATGGCCTGCTCGTCCGGCATGTCTTCGACCAGGCGCAGCTTGTAGTCTTCGCCACGGGCCTTGAACACTTCGATGACTTCGGCGCGCGGGGTCATCTTCTTGACCACGTCGTAGTCTTTTTCGATCAGCTCCATCATGCGCTTTTCGATGGCGGCCATGTCTTCAGGGGTGAAGGGGCGCTCGTAGGCGATGTCGTAATAGAAGCCTTCGTCGATCACCGGGCCGATCACCATCTTGGCGGTCGGGTACAGCTGCTTCACCGCGTGGCCGACCAGGTGGGCGCACGAGTGGCGGATGATCTCCAGTCCCTCTGCATCTTTAGGGGTGATGATCTGCAGGGTGGCATCGTGGTTGATCAGGTCGCAAGCATCGACCAGTTTGCCGTCGACCTTGCCGGCCACGGTGGCCTTGGCCAGGCCGGCGCCGATGGAAGCGGCGACGTCGGCAACGGATACGGCGTGATCAAACGAACGTTGACTGCCATCGGGAAGAGTAATAACGGGCATGGCGCCTCCTCTCCTAGTGGTGACCCCTACCAAAGGTCACGTGGGTTGGGATGAGCCAGTACAAGATCCGACCTGCCTTCCCTTCGGGGAAGCCTGCCTCACAGTGGCAGAAGCCTTTCGGCTTGCCAGGGACGAACCAGAGTGACTGGAAAGAAAAAAGATAGCTGCAAGCTGCACGTTGTCAGCTGCAAGCCGGGCATGCTAGCACGCGGGCTGCACGGCCCGTAGAAATATTTGGAAAATACGCCATTGCGGTGAACTATCGAGGAAAAATTCCTATCAGACCTTGGGAAGCAACCTACTCTTGTTGAGACCTTAACCCAAGGAGTAACTGGTTATGCGAGTACCGTCTCTTCTGGCTCTGGCGGCCGCTGGCGCCCTGCTGCTGCCGATGGCTGCCAACGCTGGCAACTTCCCTGCCGGGAAGGAAGGCCACTACATGACCCAGTGCCAACAGGCGGCCAGCGGCCAGGGCGTCGACGCCGCAGCTGCGAAAAAGCACTGTGAATGTGGTGCCCAGGCCATCAAGAAGAATTTCACCGACGCAGAGATTGCCGACCTGGACAGCACTGACGGCGTCGACGCCAAGCTGATGCAGAAGGCGCAAAGCGTCGTGAAAGAGGCCTGCGCGCCAAAGAGCTGAAACCTTAAAGCCAGAGCAGGCCAGGCATTATTTGCCCTGGATCAATATCCTGCGAAGGTAAAAGGCGCTAGATGCGCAGAATTAGACTATGATGTCCCCCGTGCTCCGTAGCCTCGGCCGCATTGCACCACTGAAAAAACTAAATGTTCTGGAGATTCACCTCATGTCCAATCGCCAACAAGGCACCGTCAAATGGTTCAATGATGAGAAAGGCTACGGCTTCATCACCCCAGCAGGCGGCGGCGACGACCTGTTCGTACACTTCAAAGCCATCGAATCCGACGGCTTCAAGAGCCTGAAAGAAGGCCAGACTGTTTCCTTCGTCGCCGAGCGCGGCCAGAAGGGCATGCAGGCTGCTCAGGTTCGTCCGGAGTAATTCGGGCAGCTGTAAAAAAACCCGCCACATGTGGCGGGTTTTTTTATGGGCGTTTGTCGCTGCCTGCCGGGACAGATTTCCCGTGGAAGCAACTAGAATCCAGCGCGCCCCCTGTGGGAGCGGGCTTGCCCCGCGAAGCAGGCAACGCGGCGCTTGGCACCGGCTCCGCCGGTGTTCGCGGGGCAAGCCCGCTCCCACACAATATTCACAGGGCAGGGAAATGCGCGACCTGCCATGCCAATCAACCGCAGTTGACGCGGGTCACCACACCTTGCTCATCCACGTTCAGGTTCAAGCGTTCGGAGCGGTACTCCAGGGTCACCACGTCGTGCGGCTTGAGCATGCGCGCCATCTGCGAACCACTGGCCTTGCGCGCCTGCTCCAGCAGCTCGGCACTACCGCGCTTGCCAATGGCGAAGTCGGCGCCGCTGGCCTCGCAGCGGCCATCATTGCCTGCCGACGCCTCAGGTGCCTTGCCGCCCCCCGAGTTACCGCCACTGCTGCAACCAGCCAGGACAGCAGCCACCGCCAGGGTTGCCAGGAAAGCACGGGTACGGAACATGAATCCTCCTAAATCGATCTGGGAACTGCCTGATGGGACAGCGCCTTCATTAATTCGTTGCAAAACCGCGCAAGTCTGCCTGAACTCAGCACGCCGAGGGCAAAGGCAATCGTGACCGAATTTTACCGCTCAACCGACGAGGCGCTTGGTGTGCGTTGCAAAGTCATGATTTACTTTAGGAAGTGAAGGCACAGTGCCTTCTTCGAACGCCAGGATCCGGTGTTCGCCCCTCCGCCCCGGGTCTTCCGCGAGAGCCTTTCATGAGCAGCCACAGCATCGACGCCGATATCAAGGTCAAATGGGCCGAGGGCCAGAGCGCCTACAGCCCCAGCACGCCCGAAGAGTTGCTGCTGATCGCCATCGACCTGCTGGTGCGCGACCGCGGCGGTGAAGCGGCGCGCAGTTTCATCGACCAGGTCTTCGAGCGCTACGCGCCGCACGCGGCTATTGCAATCGAGCCAGGCGCGCGCTGAGCAGATCGAAAAAGCCCTGGGCATCCGCCTCGTTGATCCACAGCACATTGGCAGGCTGCTTGAGCACGCCGTACCAATCGGCGATGGTCTGGCCAAAGGTCGGGCCTTCGCGGCTGTCGACGCGCATGTGGATGCGCCGGCCGCTGAACAGCTCAGGCTTGAGCAGATAGGCGATGACACTGGCGTCATGCACCGGGCCACCGGGCATGCCATACACGTCCATGTCATGCTTGATATAAGCCTGGAGGATGTCGACCACCTTCTTGCTGGCCTGGTTGTTCACGGCCGCCAGCTGCTTCAGGCGGGCATCGCTGGTGAGCACCTTGTGGGTGACGTCCAGTGGCAGGTAGGTCAGCTGCACCCCACTGGCCAGCACCACCTCGGCGGCATGCGGGTCGGCGTAGAGGTTGAACTCCGCCACCGGGGTCATGTTGCCGCCGTTGAAGTGGGCGCCGCCCATGATCACCACTTCCTTGATGCCCTTGACGATCTCCGGACGCTGGATCAGCGCCAGGGCCAGGTTGGTCTGCGGGCCGAGCATGGCGACGGTGATGCTGTGGGGCTTGGCGCTGCCCAGGGTGTCGACCAGGTACTGCACGGCATTGCCTTCGGCCAAGGGCTTTTTCGGCTCGTGCACCGGCACACCGGTGAGGCCTTCTTCGCCGTGCACATCGGCGGCGTAGATGGGCGGGCGCACCAGTGGCCGCCCTGCCCCGGCGTATACCGGGATGTCTTCGCGGCCAGCCCATTCGCGGGCCAGGCGGGCGTTGCGCGAGGTCTTTTCCAGGCGCACGTTGCCGGCGACGGTGGTGATGGCGCGGATGTTCAGTTCGTCGGGGGAGGCCATGGCCAGGAACAGTGCGACCACATCATCGGCGCCGGGGTCGGTGTCGATGATCAGGTCACGCGGGGCGGCCTGGAGGGTGGTGGTAGCGGCTGCGGCCATGAGGGTGAGTCCTTGTAGCAAGGGTTTGAGCATGGGGCACTCCTGTTGCCTTGGATACCTGTTTCCAAAGTATTACTGGCCCTTGTGGGAGCGGGCTTACCCGCGAAGAGACACCGCGCTGGATGGCACGGGCTTCGCCCGTGTTCGCGGGTAAACCCGCTCCCACAAGGACCTCGCCAGCTTTCAGAAATTGAACGATTAGAAGGTCACGCCGGAAACCAGGGCGATGTTGCTGTAGGGCTGGCACTCGCCGGTGCGCACGATCGCCCGGGCACTGCGCGACAGCACCTTGAAATCCTCATGGCTCAGCCACTCGCGCTTGCCCAGCTTGCCCTTCAGGCGCTCGATTTCGACCAGCGCCGGCGGCACCACCTTCTGCATCTCTTCAGCCAGCACATGCCGCTCCACCTGCAGCTCGCTCAACACCGCGCGCAGCACGCTGGCAAAATCCGGTATCCCCGCCGTCAACGCCAGATCGATCAGTTCGACCCCAGGCGGCACCGGCAACCCCGCGTCGCCAATCACCAGGATGTCGCCATGGCCCATCCCGGCGATGGTGCGCGACAGAGCGACGTTGAGCAGCGCAGTCTTTTTCATGGCGTCAGCTCCGCAAGATAAGGAATCGACGGTTGGGCACCGGCACGGGTAACGGATAACGCGGCGGCACGCTGGCCGAACGCGATGGCCTCGCCCTCCGCCTTGCCCTGCACCAGCGCAGCGGCAAAACCGCCGATGAAGGTGTCACCCGCCGCCGTGGTATCCAGCGGCTGAACCTGGGGCGCCGGGAAGTGCCGGCTGCCGTCACGGCTGACGAACAAAGCCCCCTGCGCGCCCAACGTGACGATCACCTTGCCGGCACCCAGTTGCAACAAGCGTTCGCCAGCACGGCGAGCGCTGTCCAGATCGTTGACCGGCAGGCCGGTCAGGGCCTCGGCTTCGCTTTCATTGGGCGTGAGGTAATCGATGTGGGCAAACCAGTCCGCCGGCAACGGGCCAGTGGCCGGTGCCGGGTTCAGGACCACCTGCTTGCCCAGTTCGCGCCCCCGGGCCAAGGTCCAGGCCACGGTTTCGGCCGGCACTTCGAGCTGGCAGATGATCACCTCGGCCGCCTGCAGCAAGGCATCGAAACGCTGCACCGACTCAGGCGTCAGCAGCCCGTTGCCGCCGGGGATGATGACGATGCAGTTCTGGCTGGCAGCGTCCACGGTGATCAGCGCCACGCCACTGGACACGCCCGGGCACACGCTGACCCCTTGGCAATCGATGCCTTCCACTTCCAGCGCCTGGCGCAACTGCTGGCCGTAGGCGTCATCCCCGACATTGCCCACCATCGCCACGCTGCCGCCCAGGCGCGCCACTGCCACCGCCTGGTTGGCACCCTTGCCGCCGGGCACGGTGAAAAAGCTCTCCCCCGCCAGTGTTTCACCGGGCCTCGGCAGCCGCTGGGCGCGGGCCACCAGGTCCATGTTGAGGCTGCCGACCACCACTACCTTGGCATTCATGGCGCAATTCCTTAGCGGTAATCGTTGAACAGGTCCGGGCGCGGCCCGGTGGATTCGCGCAGCACGATGCGCGGGGCGACGATGCGCTGTTCGGCCGCATCGCGACGGGGCGTGGCGATACGCGACAGCAGCAAGGCGGCAGCATTTTCGCCAAGCTCGCGAATCGATTGGCCGACCGTGGTCAGCGACGGGTACACATAGCGGCTCAGCTCGATATCGTCGAAGCCGATCACCGACAGCTCGCCCGGCACACTGATGTTGCGCTCGGCAGCGGCGCGCAACACACCGAAACCGATCATGTCGTTGCCGGCGAAGATCGCCGTCGGCCGCTCGCCCTCAAGCAACTGCACGGCGGCGGCATGGCCACCTGGGCTGGTGAAGTCGCAGTGCAATACCCGGCCTGGCAGCACCTGGGCCTCGGCTTCAGCCATCGCCCGGCGGAAGCCGCTCAGGCGCAATTGCGTGACGCCGGTCTCGGCGGGGCCGCCGATATAGGCGATGTCGCGATGGCCCAGCTCCAGCAGATGGCGGGTCGCCAGGTAGGCGCCGCGCTCATGGTCGATGCGCACCAGGTCGGCGTCGACGCCTTCCAGCTCACGGTCGACGATGACCATCGGCGTGCGCACGCCGGCCAGGCTCTGCAGCAGGTCGGCGTCCTCGCCCACCGATGCCACCACCAGGCCATCGATGCGTTTTTCCAACAGCACGCGCAGGTAGCTGCGCTGCTTCTGCGGGTTGTCGTCGGAGTTGCACAGGATCACGCAATAGCCGTTGCGCTCGCAGGCATCCTCGATGCCCCGGGCCAGTTCGGCAAAGTACGGGTTGACGCTGCTGGGAACCAGCAGGCCGATGGTGGCCGTGCTGCGCGCCTTGAGCGAGCGCGCGACGGCGCTGGGCACATAGTCGAGCTCGAGGATGGCCGCCTCGACCTTGAGCCGTACCTGCTCGCTGACAGGGCGGGTCTTGTTCAGGACATGGGATACCGTGGTGTAGGAAATGCCCGCGAGGGCCGCGACGTCTTTGATGGTTGCCATGTTGTCAGTTCCGCCGGCCTGCACGCCGGCTACGATAAGTGTCGAGCACCACGGCGATGACGATCACCGCCCCGGTGATGATGCGCTTGGTGGGTTCCGACGCGCCGATCTGCGCAAGGCCTGCGGCCAGCACAGAAATGATCAGCACGCCGAAGAAAGTACTGATGACCGAGCCGCGCCCGCCCATCAGGCTGGTGCCGCCGATCACCACGGCAGCAATCACCTGCAGCTCAAGGCCAGACCCGGCGTTGGGGTCGGCGGCCTCCAGGCGTGAAATCTGGAACAGCGCGGCCAGGCCGGCGAGCAGGCCCATCAGGGCAAACACCAGCACCTTGTACGGGCGCGGGTCGATGCCGGCCAGGCGCACGGCCTCTTCGTTGGTGCCGATGCCGATCAGGTAGCGGCCAAACACCGTGCGGGTCAGCACCAGTTGCGCCAGCACGATCACCAGCAAGGCGATGATGAAGGCCGGCGAGATGCCAAAGGCGACCGGGTTGGAGAACCAGGCGTAGGCATCGCCGATATAAGCGGTGCGCGAGTCGGTGAACTGGTAGGCCAGGCCGCGGGCCATCTCCAGCACACCGAGCGAAACGATGAACGACGGGATGCGCCAGGCCACGGTGACGCCACCGGTGACGCTGCCAGCCAAGGCGGCGACGGCCATGCCGAGCAAGGCAGCGGGCAGCACGCCCCAGCCCCAGCCGAGGATCGCCACGCTGACCGTGGATGCCGCCAGGGCCAGTACCGAACCGACCGACAGGTCGATGCCGCCGATGATCAGCACGAAGGTCATGCCCACGGCCAGCACCATCAGGTCGGGGATCTGGTTGGCCAGGGTGCTGAAGGTGGCGTACGACCAGAAGTGGCTGCTCAGGAACGAGAACAGCACGATCATCGCCAGCAAGGCGCCGGCCAGGCCCAGGTAGGTGCCCAGGCCAAAGTAGCTGCCGCTGCGGCGCACAGGCGCGCCGCTCGGGGTGTCGAGGGGTGTAGTCTTCATGCATCCATCCTGGGCGCTGCTTCATGCAGCAGGGCGTCACGTTTTTGGTAGCCGGCGAAGGCAGCGGCAAGGAGCTGGTCCTGGCTCCAGTGCTCGCGGTCGAAGGTATCGATCAGGCGGCCGGCAGAGAGCACGGCGATGCGGTCGCAGATCAGCATCAGTTCGCGCAGGTCGCTGGACACCACCACCAAGGCCTTGCCTTGGCGCGCCAGTTCGGCCAGCAGGCCATAGATGTCGAACTTGGCACCGACGTCGATGCCGCGGGTGGGCTCGTCGAACAGCAGCACCTGGCAGTCGCGCTCCAGCCAGCGGCCGATCACCACCTTTTGCTGGTTACCGCCCGACAACTCGCCGACCGCCTGCGCCGGGCTGGCGCTGCGGATGCGCATGGCGCTGATCTGGCGTTCGGCCAGGGCCTGCTCTGCCTCACGGTCGAGCACGCCGGCGCGGGATACGGCGGGCAGGTTGCCGAGGGCGATGTTGGCGCTGATCGACTGGGTCAGCAGCAGGCCTTCGCCTTTGCGGTCCTCGGTGATCAGGGCAATACCCGCTTTTACCGCAGCCTTGGGCGAATCGATGGTCACCGCCTTGAGCGGTTGGCCGATCTCGATGCTGCCGCTGTCGGCGCGGTCGGCGCCATAGATCAGCCGCAGCAGCTCGGTGCGCCCGGCACCGATCAGCCCGGAGATGCCAAAAATCTCCCCTGCCCTGACCTGCAGCGATACATCACGCACCTTGTCGCCGCGGCACAGCTTGTCGACCTTGAGCAATGGCGCGCCGATCGTGCGCCGGCCCAGGTCGATATGCTCGCCCAGTTCGCGCCCCACCATCAGGTTGACCAGCTCGGCGCTGGTGTAGCGCTGGATCGGCTCATCACAGACCAGCTGGCCGTCGCGCAGCACGACGATACGCTGGGCCACCCGTTGCAGCTCCTCAAGGCGGTGGGAGATATAGACGATGGCCACGCCGCGCTGGCGCAGGCGCTCGATCTGGGTGAACAGCAGCTCCACTTCGCGGGCGGTGAGCATCGCCGTGGGTTCGTCGAAGATCAGCACATGGCAGTCGCCGATCAGGTTGCGGGCGATCTCGACCATCTGCTGATGGCCGATACCCAGCTCGCCGACCGGGGTGTCCGGGTCGATGGCATCCAGGCCCACCTGGGCCATGGCGGCCGTGGCCAGCTGGCGCAAGCGCTTGTGGCTGATCCAGCCGAAGCGGCTAGGCAAGTTGTCGAGGAACAGGTTTTCCGCCACGGTCAGGGTCGGCAGCAGGTTGAGCTCCTGCATGACCATACGCACACCAAGGCGCTCGGCCTCGCTGCGGCTGGCCGGCGCGTAGGCCTGGCCGCGATAGGTCATGTGCCCGGTGGTCGGTGTTTCCAGGCCGCAGATGAGCTTGGACAAGGTGCTCTTGCCTGCGCCGTTCTCGCCGGTCAGCGCCAGCACTTCACCGGCGCGCAGGGCCAGGCTCACCCCGCTCAGCACCGGCTGGGCGTAGCTTTTGCCCAGCGCGCTGGCGGCAAGCACCACTTCATTGGCCGCTGCTGACATGGCCACTTCTCCTGCTGGGGTCAGGGCTGGGTGATGAGCTGGACCGGGGTCTGGATGACGTTGTCGGCGTCCACGTTCGGCTTCTCGCCCTTGAGCACCTGCAACGCGGCCTGGATGCCGTACACCGCCTGCTGGCTGGCGGCCTGGTCGAGGGTGGCGAGCACGCGGCCATCCTTGAGCATCGGCTTGATGGCGTTGATGTTGTCGTAGCCCACCACCTGCACCTGGCCGGTCTTGCCAGCGGCGCGCACGGCCGAGACGGCGCCCAGGGCCATGCTGTCGTTGCCGGCGAGCAGCGCCTTGAGGTCCGGGTATTCGTTGAGCATGGAGGCGGCGACGGCGTTGCCCTTGTCGATCTCCCAGTTGCCAGACTGCACCGAGACGATCTTCATCCCTGCGGCATCCATGGCGTCCTTGAAGCCAGCGGTGCGCTGCTGGGCATTGGTGGTGGTCGGCACGCCTTCGATGATGCCAACCTGGTCACCAGCCTTGAGTTTCTGGCTGGCCAGGTAATCACCGACCAGGCGCGCCCCCTTGCGGTTGTCGGGGCCGACGAAGGGCACGCTGATCTGCTTGCTCTTGAGCACGTCCGGATCAAGGCGGTTGTCGATGTTGACCACCACGATCTTGGCGTCCATGGCTCTTTTAAGTACAGGCACCAGGGCCTTGGAGTCAGCCGGGGCGATGACCAAGGCGTTGACGCCGGAGCTGATCATCTGCTCGACGATCTTGATCTGCTCGCCAGTGTCGGTTTCGTTCTTGATGCCGTTGGCGACCAGGTCGAATTCGTTGGCGTGACCTTTCTGGTAGTCCTTGGCGCCGTCTTCCATGGTGCGGAAAAATTCGTTAGCCAGCGATTTCATGACCAGCGCGACTTTGGGCTTTTCTTCGGCTTGGGCAGCCGAAAATGGCAGGGCGAGGGACAGCGAGGAGATGACGGCGAGCGCCAGCAGACGACCGGGGAACGGCAGTTTCATGGGAGATGACTCCGAATCTTGTGTTTTTTATCGGATCGCAAACGTTTGCGTTGAGTAACTATGGAAACAAGACCTGGTTTTGTCAAATCCGTTTCGCTGGCGGGGTCAAGACGCTGCTGGCGCAGATTATCCGGAATTTTTCCGAAAAACCGAACATCTTTTCCTATCCTTGTTCGGGTTTCCGAATGGATTAGGCCCTTGCAGGCGCGGCCTTGCGTCGCGAAACGGCCGCAACGCGGCCCCGGCAATTCAAGCTGCGAAGCTGAAAACCCGTGGGCGCTTCGCACTCCTTTCACGACGCAAGGCCGCTCCTGCACACCTGGCCGTAAGGAGTGGTACGGAATCTGCGTACGTTCTTGCGCGACACAGCAACCATCTCATTAGGAAGAGAGAGAACAATAATCATGAATGCTGCACTCAAGTCCTTCGCCCCGAGCGCCCTGGCGCTGCTGCTGATCCTGCCCACCACGGCCTCGGCAAAGGAAGCCGAAACCCAGCAGAAACTGGCCAACGTGGTCATCCTCGCCACCGGCGGCACCATTGCCGGCGCCGGTGCCAGCGCTGCCAACAGCGCCACCTACCAGGCCGCCAAGCTCGGCGTCGACAAGCTGATTGCCGGTGTGCCGGAACTGGCCGACCTGGCCAATGTGCGCGGCGAACAGGTGATGCAGATCGCCTCCGAGAGCATCACCAACGACGATTTGCTGAAACTGGCCAAGCGCGTCGCCGAGCTGGCCGACAGCAAGGACGTCGACGGCATCGTCATCACCCATGGCACCGACACCCTGGAAGAAACCGCCTACTTCCTCAACCTGGTGGAAAAGACCGACAAGCCGATCGTGGTGGTCGGCTCCATGCGCCCGGGCACGGCGATGTCCGCCGACGGCATGCTCAACCTGTACAACGCCGTGGCGGTGGCCAGCGACAAGCAGTCGCGTGGCAAGGGCGTGCTGGTGACCATGAACGACGAGATCCAGTCGGGGCGCGATGTGAGCAAGTCGGTGAACATCAAGACCGAAGCCTTCAAGAGCGCCTGGGGCCCGATGGGCATGGTGGTGGAAGGCAAGTCGTACTGGTTCCGCCTGCCGGCCAAGCGCCACACCAGCCAATCGGAGTTCGACATCAAGCAGATCAGCAGCCTGCCGCAGGTAGACATTGCCTACAGCTACGGCAACGTGAGCGACACGGCGTACAAGGCCCTGGCGCAGAGCGGCGCGAAAGCGATCATCCATGCCGGTACCGGCAATGGTTCGGTGTCGTCGCGGGTAGTGCCGACGCTGCAGGAACTGCACAAGAATGGCGTGCAGATCATTCGCTCGTCCCACGTCAACCAGGGTGGCTTCGTACTGCGCAATGCCGAGCAGCCGGATGACAAGTATGACTGGGTGGTGGCGCACGACCTGAACCCGCAGAAGGCGCGGATCCTGGCGATGGTGGCGATGACCAAGACCCAGGACAGCAAGGAGCTGCAGCGGATTTTCTGGGAATACTGATACTGGTATGACGTGGCCGGTGCATTGCCTGCACCGGCCCTTTCGCGGCTAAAGCCGCTCCTACAGGCACCGCATAACCTTGTGGGAGCGGCTTCAGCCGCGAAGAATCCAGCAGCGATGGAGTTGCGAAATAATTTGCCTTGAAATACTGTACGCACATACAGCAAAACAAGGAATCGCCTCCGTGGCCAACACCGCCGAAGCAAGCGCAAGCAGCTATCAACAACTGGGCCTGCGCATTCAGAAGATCATCAACAACCCCCTCGCCCAGCGCAGCCGCGCCGCGCTGATCTTTCGCCTGGAGCACGAGTCGCCCGATGACTGGGAAACCCTGCTCGAGGAAATCGCCGAGAACGACAACGTCACCCTCGCCCACCGCGACGACGGCGGCGTGCAGATCTTCTGGACCGTGCCGAAGGAAGACTGAGGCTCAGGCCAGCGCCTGCAGGTAGGCGCTGGCCTCGCGGTAACGGGCCAGCCGTGCCAGGTCGGCAGGGCCAGGGGCGGCAATACGCGAGAGATCGCTGTTGTCGGCCAGGTCGGCCAGCTTGACGGTACGCGCCAGCGGGTCGCTGCCCAGGCGCACGACGAAGTCGTGATAGCTTTCGCCCTTGTTCCGGCTCAGGGCCAGCAAGGCGGCGAGAATCTTCAGGGGAAAGCCCTCTCGGGCCAGATCGGAAAGGGTCAGCGACGTGTCTTCGATCACGTCATGCAGCACTGCGACGATACGCTGCTCTGGCGTACTGACCCGCATCATCACCCGCAACGGGTGGAGGATATAAGCCGCCCCACCCTTGTCATATTGCCCTTCATGCGCCCTGGCGGCCACGGCAATGGCCCGCTCCAGTGTAGACATGAGGCCCTCCCCGTTTGGCTTGTCTCAGGCCAAGCATAGCCGGGGAAGACTACAGATTACAGTTAGCGCTGCGCACCATGCTGGATGACGATCGAATCGGTACCCAGCTTGGCCATCACCTCGGCCTTGCGCGCATCGGCCTCAGCCTTGCTCGGGAACGGCCCCATCAGCACCACCGGTTTGCCGTCGCGGTATTCGACCGAGGACGGGATGCCCTTCTCGATCAGGCGTGCGGTCATGTCGCTCAGCGCCCCCATGTTGGCGCCCTGGATCACTTCGACATCCCAGCCTTCAGGGGCCGGCTGGTCGGCCAGCGCCTCGGCGCGACGCTGCAGGTCGGCACCGCCACAGTATTCGCGGATACGCAGGTTGTTGCCGCCGTCATCGACGATGATTTCATACTGGCCATCGGCACCCTTGATCGCCACGTAACTGCGGTAAGCCTCGTACTGGCCGGCATCGTCCTTGCCACGCACCTGGCCGCAGATGGTGCCCTTGGTGTCGATCCGCACGTTGCCGAACTTGGCGGTCTTGGGGTTGTGCAGGTGCTCGGCAACCTGCTTGTGCACACCTTCGACCTCGTTCTCACAGCCCGCCAGGGCCAGCACTGCCAATACCACTGCCAGTTTGCGCACGCGTGTACCTCCAGATTCGAAGGGGCGGATTCTACCACGGCCGCCCACGGCACCGCCCGCGACCAAAGGTTACACGCTGCTTCGAGGGGGCTTTTTCGAGAAGGGCATGGAAAGCAAAAAGGGCGACCCTTTCGGATCGCCCTTTCTGATGCCCGGAAACCGGGACTTTGTTTGGTAGGCACAATTGGACTCGAACCAACGACCCCCACCATGTCAAGGTGGTGCTCTAACCAACTGAGCTATGTGCCTGTCGTGTGGTGCGCATATTAGTGATCAAATGCGTACCTGTAAAGCGTTTTTTTCAAAAAAATCTAAAACTTTCAGAAACCTACGGGCGCCAGCAACAGCAACCTCGAATGCGCCCATAATGCAAAAAGGGCGACCCTTGCGGATCGCCCTTTTTGCTGCCCGGAGACCGGGACTTTGTTTGGTAGGCACAATTGGACTCGAACCAACGACCCCCACCATGTCAAGGTGGTGCTCTAACCAACTGAGCTATGTGCCTGTCGTGTGGTGCGCATTTTACGCAATCCAAAAACCCTGTCAACACTTTTTTTCGCGCTAACTCACTGAATCTTAAACTGTTTATAGAGAAGGGCGCGCTTCAGGCCAGTAAAGGATTTTCAACGGACGACTAGCGGGTGTTTATTATTATTGATAGCATCGGTACATTCGTTAAAAATATAAAACACGAGGTTCCTGCAGCATGGCTAACACCCCCTACCCCCAGTCCTACTACGCCGCCTCGGCCAACCCGGTGCCGCCACGTCCGGCGCTGCAGGGTGAGGTGGAAACCGATATCTGTATCATCGGCGCCGGCTACACCGGCCTGTCCAGCGCGCTGTTCCTGCTGGAAAACGGCTTCAAGGTGAGCATCGTCGAAGCGGCCAAGGTCGGCTTCGGCGCATCGGGCCGCAACGGTGGCCAGATCGTCAACAGCTACAGCCGCGACATCGACGTCATCGAACGCACCGTCGGCCCCAAGGAAGCACAGCTGCTGGGCAAGATGGCCTTCGAAGGCGGCCGCATCATCCGTGAGCGCGTGGCCAAGTACAACATCCAGTGCGACCTGAAGGACGGCGGCGTGTTCGCCGCACTGACTTCCAAGCAGATGGGCCACCTGGAGTCGCAAAAGCGCCTGTGGGAACGCTTCGGCCACACCCAGCTGGAACTGATGGACCAGAAGCGCATCCGTGAAGTGGTGGCCTGCGACAGCTACGTCGGCGGCATGCTGGACATGAGCGGCGGCCACATCCACCCGCTGAACCTGGCCCTGGGCGAAGCGGCCGCGGTCGAATCGCTGGGCGGCATCATTTATGAGCAGACCCCGGCCATCCGCATCGAGCGTGGTGCCAACCCGGTGGTACATACCCCACAGGGTAAGATCCGCGCCAAGTTCATCATCGTTGCCGGCAACGCCTACCTGGGCAACCTGGTACCGGAGCTGGCTGCCAAGTCGATGCCGTGCGGCACCCAGGTGATCACCACCGAGCCGCTGGGCGAAGAACTGGCCCGCACCCTGCTGCCGCAGGACTACTGCGTGGAAGACTGCAACTACCTGCTCGACTACTACCGCCTGACCAGCGACAAGCGCCTGATCTTCGGTGGTGGCGTGGTGTACGGTGCGCGCGACCCGGCCAACATCGAAGCGATCATTCGCCCGAAGATGCTCAAGGCCTTCCCGCAGCTGAAGAACGTCAAGATCGACTACGCCTGGACCGGCAACTTCCTGCTGACCCTGTCGCGTCTGCCACAGGTCGGCCGTATCGGCGACAACATCTACTACTCGCAAGGTTGCTCGGGCCACGGCGTGACCTACACCCACCTGGCGGGCAAGGTGCTGGCCGAGGCCCTGCGTGGCCAAGCCGAGCGTTTCGACGCCTTCGCCGGCTTGCCGCACTACCCGTTCCCGGGCGGCCAGATGCTGCGTGTACCGTTCAGCGCCATCGGCGCCTGGTACTACAGCCTGCGCGATCGCCTGGGCTTCTGATGTAGGCAGGCCCGGCCTCTTCGCGGGCAAGCCCGCTCCCACAGGATCTGCGCCACACCTGAATGTGGCGCAATCTCTGTGGGAGCGGGCTTGCCCGCGAAAGGGCCGGTGCAGGTAAAACTACTTATTCAGGCTACGCACAGCCTGTTTCGCCGCCACTTCCTGGCCCGCCCGGGCCAGTTCGTCGGCAGCCTGCAGCCAACGCTGGCGGTCCACCTGGGCCGGCAGCTGGCGCGGGGGCTGCACCAGCACCGCCCAACTCCCCTCCTTCGACCACGCCGAGGCAAAGTCGTCGAACGCCATCAGTTGGCGCCGATGCATCCCTGAGCGCAGCAGCACGCGCTTCTTGAAGCTGTCATAGCCGATCAGCACCGCGTAACGCGGCTCGCTCCACCACGCCGAACCTTCCTCGTAACGCAGCAGCACCGGATTGCCAGCGGCCACCTGGGCCAGCAAGGCATCCAGTTGCTTGTCCAACGGGTACACGACCATGCCGTACTCGCGCGCCACGCGCGGGATACTGGTTTCCAGGGCATCGGCGCCCTTGGGCAGATTCAGCGGCTTGTCCAGCAGCCCCGGCGTGATCGGCGCGCCTTGCTGCGAAAGCAGTGCGGCCAGGGCCATCGCCCCGCTGTGGTTGGCATTGCCGCGGTAGAACGGCACGCTGCTGATCTCGACCCGCTGGGGCATGCCCTTGAGGCTTGCAGGGGGTGCGCTGGCGCAGCCGCTCAGGGTTGCAGCCACCAGGCAGGCGGCCAGCAGCTGACGTGGGACAGTTGCCCAGCGCTTGCAGGAATGTTGCTCCATGGACACTCGCTTGTTCCGATGCCAGGCGGGCAGCGCCCGGCTCTGGCAGCGATCATAGGGCGCCACGTTGCGCGGGTATAGTCCGACAAGTGAACGGAACCAATCGGCTTAAGCAATCGACCTTTGGTCAATGGAACGTCACGGCCGGGCAGCTAGACTAAAGCAGTGTCTGGAGGGCTAACCCCAGGTTGGCCCAAGAGAAGGAGGCACACATGAGCCTGACAATGGCAATCCTCATGCTGGTGGGTATGTGGCTGAGCGTCGCAGCCGCCATGCTGTGGGGGGTTCTGCGTATCGTGCGGCGTCATTCCCATCACCACCACCTGCCACCGCCGGCCCAGCAGCCTGTGCGCAGGGCGCGGCGGCATGCCGGGGTGCACTGAGGCAATTTCACCTGAATGCGAACGGGGCGCCAAGCGCCCCGTTGTTTTTCATCAGCCTTCTGCTGCTTCACGCTTGAGCCGCGCTCGGCGAGCCAGGATGTTGAGGATCTCGATCACCGTCGAGAAGGCCATCGCCGCGTACACATAACCCTTCGGTACATGGGCGCCAAAACCTTCGGCGATCAGCGTCATGCCGATCATGATCAGGAAGCCCAGGGCCAGCATCACCACGGTCGGGTTGTCGTTGATGAAGTTGGCCAGCGGGTCGGCGGCCACCATCATGACGATGACTGCGGTGATCACGGCAATGATCATGATCGGCAGGTGCTCGGTCATGCCCACGGCGGTGATGATGCTGTCGACCGAGAAGACGATGTCCAGCAGCAGGATCTGGAAGATCGCCGCAGCAAAGCCCAGGGTGACCGTGGAAGAGACTTTGGCCTCTTCTTTGGCGCCGTGCGGGTCGACGTTCTCGTGGATCTCCTTGGTGGCCTTCCACAGCAGGAACAGGCCGCCGGCAATCAGGATCACGTCCTTCCAGGAGAAGGCATTGCCGAACACTTCGAACACCGGGTCGGTCAACTGCACGATCCAGGCCACGGTGCTGAGCAGCGCCAGGCGCATGACCAGGGCCATGCTGATACCGATACGGCGTGCCTTGGAGCGGTACTCCACAGGCAGCTTGTTAGTCAGGATCGAGATGAAGATCAGGTTGTCGATGCCCAGTACCACTTCCATGGCCACCAGGGTAGCCAGGGCAACCCAGGCGGTAGGGCTAGCGGCGAGTTCCAGCAAGTATTCCATTGTTCAAATCCTGAAGCGGCGGTTGGGGGGTCAGATTTCCTGGGTGTGGGCTTTCTTGTCGGCTTCCTTGGGCTTGTGGCCCTCGTGACCGATGGCATCGCTCAACGCCTGCTGAGCCGCCTTGTTGGTGTCGTCAATGGCCTGCTTGGCCGACTTTGCGGCCTGGTCGAGCATCTGCTGGGCGGACTTCTCGGCCTGGTCGCAACCGGCCAGTGTGAACAGTGCCAGGGCCAGCACCAGCGGAGTGCCAATGGATTTGAGTTGCAGCATGGTGTCCTCGCTTGAAAAATCCCGGCGGCGCGAAGCGCCTGATGGGAACGCATTCTAAAGACGCCAATACCTCAGGAAAATTCGTATTTCCAGTGTGTATACTTCGGTTTTTTCGAATCGGGACCCGCTTGCGTGCTCAACTATCGCCAGCTCCACTACTTTTGGGCCGTGGCCAAGACCGGCAGCATCGCCCGCGCCAGCGAGCAGCTGAACCTGACACCGCAGACCATCAGCGGGCAGATCAGCCTGTTCGAGCAGACCTACGGGCTGGAGCTGTTCCAGCGCGTCGGCCGGCAACTGGAGCTGACCGAAACCGGCCGTCAGGCGCTGGTTTATGCCGAGCAGATGTTCCAGATCGGCAGCGAACTGGAGGCCATGCTCAGGGCCGGCCCGCAGGAGCAGATCCTGTTCCGCGTGGGGGTGGCTGATGTGGTGCCGAAGTCGATCGTCTATCGCCTGCTGGCACCGACCATGGAGCTGGACGAGGCGCTGCGCATCAGTTGCCGCGAAGACAAACTCGAACGGTTGCTGGCGGACCTGGCGATTCAGCGCCTGGACCTGGTGATTTCCGACAGCCCGATGCCCAGCCACCTGGACATCAAGGGCTATAGCCAGAAGCTTGGCGAATGTGGCCTGAGCTTTTTCGCCACCCCGGCCCTGGCCAGGCAGCATGCTGGCCCCTTCCCCGCCTGCCTGCAAGATGCCCCACTGCTGATTCCCGGCCCGGAAACCGTGGTGCGCAGCCGCCTGCTGCGCTGGCTGGGCGAGCAGCAGGTGCAGCCGCAGATTATCGGCGAGTTCGACGACAGTGCGCTGATGCAGGCGTTCGGGCAGTCGGGCAGCGGAGTTTTCGTTGCGCCCAGCGTGATTGCCGAGGAAGTGTGCCGGCAGTATGGCGTCGAGCTGATCGGCCAGACCGAAGCGGTGCATGAGTCGTTCTATGCCATTTCGGTGGAGCGCAAGGTCAAGCATCCGGGGATCGTGGCAATTACCGAGGGGGCGCGGCGGGAGCTGTTCCACTGGTAGTGATGGCGGCTTTTTCGTGGCGGTTCGGCGCGAAAGGGCCGGGCCTGATTGTGCTAGAGTCGCGCCCTTTGAAGATTCCGAGACTGCGCTGCACATGACACCTGTTTTCCACCTCTTGAACCGCACCAGCCTGGTGACCCAGATCGTCATCGGCCTGGTCGCCGGTATCGCCCTGGCCCTGCTGGCCCCTGCCATCGCCCGCGACCTGGCCTTCCTCGGCAAAGTGTTCGTCAGCGCCCTCAAGGCGGTCGCACCGGTATTGGTGTTCATCCTGGTCATGGCCTCGATCGCCAATCACCGCCACGGTCAGGAAACCCATATCCGGCCGATCCTCTGGCTGTACTTGCTGGGCACCTTCGCCGCCGCCGTGGTGGCGGTGGTCGCCAGCATGCTGTTCCCTTCGCATCTGGCCCTGAGCACCGGCGAGGCCACCCTGAGCGCGCCAGGCGGCATCACCGAGGTGATGCAGAACCTGCTGCTGAGCGCAGTCGACAACCCGATCAACGCCTTGATCAACGCCAACTTCATCGGCGTGCTGACCTGGGCCATCGGCCTGGGCGTGGCCTTGCGCCATGCCGGCCAGACTACCCGCACCGTGGTCGAGGACCTGTCCAATGGCGTGACCCTGATCGTGCGTGTGGTCATCCGCTTTGCCCCGCTGGGCATCTTCGGCCTGGTCAGCTCGACCCTGGCCCAGTCCGGCCTGAGCGCCCTGCTCGGCTACCTGCACCTGCTGGGCGTGCTGATCGGCTGCATGCTGTTCGTGGCGCTGGTGATGAACCCGCTGATCGTGTTCTGGAAGATCCGCCGCAACCCTTACCCACTGACGTTGCTGTGCCTGCGCGAAAGCGGCATCACGGCGTTCTTCACCCGCAGTTCGGCGGCCAACATTCCGGTCAACCTGGCGCTGTCGGAGCGCCTGGGCCTGCATGAGGACACCTATTCGGTGTCGATCCCGCTGGGGGCGACCATCAACATGGCAGGCGCGGCGATCACCATCACCGTACTGACCCTGGCGGCAGTGCATACCTTGGGCATTCCGGTCGACTTGCCGACAGCGGTGCTGCTCAGCGTGGTGGCGGCGATCTGCGCCTGTGGCGCTTCGGGCGTGGCTGGCGGGTCGCTGCTGCTGATTCCGCTGGCGTGCAGCCTGTTTGGCATCCCTGGCGAAATTGCCATGCAGGTGGTGGCGGTGGGCTTCATCATTGGCGTGCTGCAGGATTCGGCGGAGACGGCGCTGAATTCCTCCACGGACGTGCTGTTTACCGCGGCGGCTTGCCTGGCGCAGGAGCGGCGCAGCGCTTGAGATTGCCGGGGGCCGCTTTGCGGCCCATTCGCGGGCAAGCCCGCCCACAGGTACTGCACTGGCCCTGAGGTGGGCGTATTACCTGTGGATTGCTTAAGCCAGGCGCTTTACCTACCCTAGTGGCCTTTCCCCAGCAATGAGACAGGGCCATGTCAGAACACGAAACCGCAGGCGAAGGCCGCTTCAGCAGCATCGAGATCCGCATTCTCGGCGCGCTGATCGAGAAGCAGGCCACCAGCCCGGAAAGCTACCCGCTGACCCTCAATGCTCTGGTGCTGGCCTGTAACCAGAAAACCAGCCGGGAACCGGTCATGAACCTCACCCAGGGCCAGGTCGGCCAGGCCCTGCGTGCCCTCGAGGGCCAGGACATGACCCGCCTGCAGATGGGCAGCCGCGCCGACCGCTGGGAACAGCGGGTGGACAAGGCGCTGGAGCTGGTACCGGCGCAGCTGGTGCTGATGGGCCTGATGTTCCTGCGCGGGCCACAGACCCTCAACGAACTGCTGACCCGCAGTAACCGCCTGCACGACTTCGACGACACCGAACAGATCCAGCATCAGCTCGAACGCCTGATTTCGCGCGGCCTGGCACTGCACCTGCCACGCCAGGCCGGGCAACGGGAAGACCGCTATACCCATGCCCTCGGCGACCCGGCGGAAATCGAGGCGATTCTGGCGGCGCGCCAGCAGGAAGGTGGCGCCCGCAGCAGTGGCGCCAGCGTGTCGGAAGAACGTATCGAAGCCCTGGAAGCGCGGATCGCAGCGCTGGAGGCGCGCCTGGCCGAGCTGGAAGGCTGAGCCGCCTACTGTTCAGGGTCGGGGAAGTTGCGACAGCTCTTGCGTTCGGCCAACTCCCGGTCACTGGGGCGCTGGTCGACGAACACGGTGCGGCCGTCGGCGTAGATCTCGAGGTAGCCCCAGTGCAGGTCCTGCTCTTTCTGCCCGGGCTTGGGCGGGACTAGCCACCAGGGTTCGCGGCTGATCAGGGTCATGGTGAAGCTCCAGAGGGTGCCTGCGGTAAGCATAGACACCCTCCGGTTTTGCTTTGCTTGTGCCGGCCCTTTCGCGGCTAAAGCCGCTCCTACAGGGATATCACCGCCCTTGAGGCTTGCGCTGTACCTGTGGGAGCGGCTTTAGCCGCGAAGAGGCCGGTACAGGCTTACGCCGGCGCGGAAGTGCGGATCAGGTGATCGAACGCCGCCAGCGAGGCCTTGGCGCCCTCACCCACCGCGATGACGATCTGCTTGTACGGCACGGTGGTCACGTCACCTGCGGCAAACACACCCGGCACACTGGTCTGGCCCTTGGCGTCGACGATGATCTCGCCACGCGGCGACAGCTCGACAGTGCCCTTGAGCCAATCGGTGTTCGGCAGCAGGCCGATCTGCACGAAGATGCCTTCCAGCGCCAGGTCATGCACCGCGTCAGTGGTGCGGTCCTTGTAACGCAAGCCTGTCACTTTCTCGCCATTGCCAACCACTTCGGTGGTCAGCGCACTGGTGATCACCTTGACGTTCGGCAGGCTGTGCAGCTTGCGCTGCAGCACCGCGTCGGCACGCAACTGGCTGTCGAACTCGATCAGCGTGACCTGGGCGACGATACCGGCCAGGTCGATGGCCGCTTCCACGCCCGAGTTGCCGCCGCCGATCACCGCCACGCGCTTGCCCTTGAACAGCGGGCCATCACAGTGCGGGCAGTAGGCGACGCCACGGGCGCGGTATTCCTGCTCGCCCGGCACGTTCATTTCACGCCAGCGGGCGCCGGTGGCGAGGATCACGGTCTTGGCCTTGAGCGAGGCGCCGCCGGCCAGGCGCACTTCATGCAGGCCGCCATCGGTGGCCGGGATCAGCGCTTCGCCGCGCTGCAGGTTCATGATGTCGACGTCGTACTGCTTGACGTGCTCTTCCAGCGCCGTGGCCAGCTTCGGCCCTTCGGTTTCCTGCACCGAGATGAAGTTCTCGATGGCCAGGGTATCGAGCACCTGGCCACCGAAACGCTCGGCAGCGAC
Organism: Pseudomonas sp. NPDC089428; assembly: GCF_044749325.1. NCBI lineage: Bacteria > Pseudomonadati > Pseudomonadota > Gammaproteobacteria > Pseudomonadales > Pseudomonadaceae > Pseudomonas > Pseudomonas sp. NPDC089428. The sequence continues at coordinate 66,316 of NZ_JBIVHT010000012.1, read as the reverse complement.
GCCGGTGCGGATGCCCTTGCGTGCGGCATAGATGGCCGCTGCAGCACCGGCCGGGCCACCGCCGACCACCAGCACGTCGAAGGCGTCCTTGGCGTTGATCTTCTCAGCCTGGCGTGCGCCGGCATTGGTGTCGATCTTGCCGAGGATTTCTTCCAGGCCCATGCGGCCCTGGCCGAACACTTCGCCGTTCAGGTAGATGCTTGGCACCGCCATGATCTTGCGCGACTCGACTTCATCCTGGAACAGCGCACCGTCGATGGCCACGTGGCGCACGTTGGGGTTGAGCACCGCCATCAGGTTCAGCGCCTGGACCACGTCCGGGCAGTTCTGGCACGACAGCGAGAAGTAGGTTTCAAAGGTGAATTCGCCTTCAAGCGCCTGGATCTGCTCGATCACTTCGGCACTGGCCTTGGACGGGTGGCCGCCAACTTGCAGCAGCGCCAGCACCAGCGAGGTGAATTCGTGGCCCATGGGGATGCCGGCGAAGCGCAGGCTGATGTCGGCACCCGGGCGGTTCAGCGAGAACGAGGGACGACGGGCATCGCTGCCGTCCGCGCTGAAGGTAATGAGGTTCGACAGGCTGGCAATTTCCGCCAGCAGGTCGTGCAATTCGCGGGACTTCGCGCCGTCGTCGAGGGAGGCAACGATCTCGATCGGCTGGGTGACCCGCTCCAGGTAGGTTTTCAGTTGCGATTTAAGCGTGGCGTCCAACATACGGGCGATTCCTTTTTCAAAACTCGGATACAAAAACGCCCAGGCGAGGTCGCCCGGGCGCTTTTTACGGGGCGGTGGGTACTTCAGCTTTGGCGGCTGCTCACCGCCCGCGATTGATGCATGACCTTAGATCTTGCCGACCAGGTCCAGCGATGGCGCCAGAGTGGCTTCGCCTTCTTTCCACTTGGCCGGGCACACTTCGCCTGGGTGAGCGGCAACGTACTGGGCAGCCTTGACCTTGCGCAGCAGTTCGGCTGCGTCGCGGCCAACACCACCGTCGTTCAGTTCGACGATCTTGATCTGGCCTTCCGGGTTGATCACGAAGGTACCGCGATCGGCCAGGCCGGCTTCTTCGATCAGCACGTCGAAGTTGCGCGAGATGACGTGGGTCGGGTCACCGATCAGCGGGTACTGGATCTTGCCGATGGTTTCCGAGGTGTCGTGCCAGGCTTTGTGGGTGAAGTGGGTGTCGGTGGACACGCCGTAGATTTCCACGCCCAGCTTCTGGAACTCGGCGTAGTTGTCGGCGAGGTCACCCAGCTCGGTCGGGCAGACGAAGGTGAAGTCAGCCGGGTAGAAGAACACGACGGACCACTTGCCCTTCAGGTCGGCTTCGCTGACCTGCACGAACTCGCCTTTGTGGTAGGCGGTGGCGTTGAACGGTTTGACCTGGCTGTTGATGATTGGCATGAGAGACGCTCCTTCATGGGGTTGGAATCAGTTGATGGAGAGAATCCTAACCGCTGGTCCCGACAAAGGCTCATTGGCAAAGCTCATGCTGGTGATTGGTTTTGGCTATAACCGCAGATAATTAATAGAAGGGAATGGGCTGAGCAAACGATCTCGTGCCGTTGCAGGAGCGGCCTTGCCGGGACACCGGACCGGCAAGACCGCTCCTGCAACAGGTGCGATCAGCGGGTCACGGTGCGCATGGTGACGAACTCTTCCGCGGCGGTCGGGTGCACGCCGATGGTCTCGTCGAATTGCAGCTTGGTCGCGCCGGCCTTAAGGGCCACACCCAGGCCCTGGATGATCTCGCCGGCATCGGGGCCGACCATGTGGCAGCCCAGCACCTTGTCGGTCTCGGCGTCCACCACCAGCTTCATCAGGGTCTTTTCCTGGATGTCGGTGAGGGTCAGCTTCATGGCGCGGAAGCGGCTTTCGAAGATCTGCACCTTGTGCCCGGCTTCCAGCGCCTGCTCTTCGGTCAGGCCGACGGTACCGATCGGTGGCTGGCTGAACACGGCGGTCGGGATGTTCTGGTAATCCACCGGGCGGTATTGCTCAGGTTTGAACAGGCGCCGCGCCACGGCCATGCCTTCGGCCAGGGCTACCGGGGTGAGCTGCACGCGGCCGATCACGTCGCCAATGGCGAGGATCGATGGTGCGGTGGTCTGGTACTGCTCGTCGACACGAATGAAGCCGCGGGCGTCCAGCTCCACGCCGGTGTTTTCCAGGCCCAGGTTGTCGAGCATCGGGCGGCGACCGGTGGCGTAGAACACGCAATCGGCAAGCAGCTCGCGGCCGTCCTTGAGGGTGGCTTTCAGGCTGCCGTCGTCAAGCTTGTCGATGCGCTGGATGTCGGCGTTGAACTGCAGGTTCAGGCCGCGCTTTTCCAGCTCTTCCTTGAGGTGGGTACGCACCGAGCCGTCGAAGCCGCGCAGGAACAGGTCACCGCGATACAGCAAGGTGGTATCGGCGCCCAGGCCCTGGAAGATGCCGGCGAACTCGACGGCAATGTAGCCACCGCCGACCACCAGCACGCGGCGCGGCAGGTCTTTGAGGTAGAACGCCTCGTTAGAGGTGATGGCCAGTTCCTTGCCCGGAATGTCCGGCACCTGCGGCCAGCCGCCTGTGGCGATCAGGATGTGCTCGGCGCTGTAGCGCTGGCCGTCCACTTCCACTTCGTTGGCGCCGGTGATGCGTGCATGGCCTTGCAGCAAGGTCACGCCGCTGTTCACCAGCAGGTTGCGGTAGATGCCGTTGAGGCGCTCGATCTCGCGGTTCTTGTTGGCGATCAGCGTGCCCCAGTCGAAATGGCCCTCTTCCAGGGTCCAGCCGAAGCCTGCGGCCTGCTCCAGCTCATCGGCGACGTGGGCGCCGTACACCAGCAGCTTCTTCGGCACGCAGCCTACGTTGACGCAGGTGCCACCCAGGTAGCGGCTCTCGGCCACTGCCACTTTTGCACCGAAGCCCGCAGCGAAACGCGCCGCGCGCACACCGCCGGAACCGGCACCAATCACGAACAGATCAAAATCGTAGGCCATGTATTCACTCTCCTAGGCAGGCGCCCAGCATAACGCACTGGGGCCGCTTTGCGCCCCTTCGCGGGCAAGCCCGCCCCCACAGGTATTGCACAGACCCTGTGGGAGCGGGCTTGCCCGCGAAGGGGCACAAAGCGGCCCCAGTCAACAGCGACTTGAATCAGTAAGCCTTGCCGGCCTTGTAGAAGTTTTCGAAGCAGAAGTTGGTCGCCTCGATGTAGCCTTCGGCGCCACCGCAGTCGAAACGCTTGCCCTTGAACTTGTAGGCGATCACGTTGCCTTCGGCAGCCTGTTTCATCAGCGCGTCGGTGATCTGGATCTCGCCACCTTTGCCCGGCTCGGTCTGTTCGATCTTCTCGAAGATGTCCGGGGTCAGGATGTAGCGACCGATGATGGCCAGGTTGGAAGGGGCATCTTCCGGCTTCGGCTTCTCGACCATGGCGTCGACGCGGAAGATGCCGTCCTTGATCTCTTCACCGGCGATGACGCCGTACTTGTTGGTTTCCTGCGGATCGACTTCCTGGATGGCGACGATCGAGCAGCGATACTTCTTGTACAGCGCGACCATCTGCGCGAGCACGCCCTCACCATCGAGGTTGACGCACAGGTCGTCCGCCAGCACCACGGCGAACGGCTCGTCACCGATCAGCGGGCGGCCGGTCAGGATGGCATGGCCCAGGCCTTTCATTTCGGTCTGGCGGGTATAGGAGAACGAGCACTCGTCGAGCAGGCGACGGATGCCGACCAGGTATTTTTCCTTGTCGGTACCCTTGATCTGGTTTTCCAGCTCGTAGCTGATGTCGAAGTGGTCTTCCAGGGCGCGCTTGCCGCGACCGGTGACGATGGAAATCTCGTTCAGACCAGCATCCAATGCTTCTTCAACGCCATACTGGATCAGTGGCTTGTTGACCACCGGCAGCATTTCCTTGGGCATGGCTTTGGTAGCAGGCAGGAAGCGAGTGCCGTAGCCGGCTGCCGGGAACAAGCATTTCTTGATCATAAACATCCTTAAACATAGGCGAGGCCTGTGGAATTCGGCGCAGTCTAATCAGCCGGCATGCAGCTTACAATGCCCTGCCTGTGTCGACTGCTGCCTTCATAGAGATAACCCAGTGTAGATAGTTCCAGAAAGTTCGTGAAATTCCCGTCATCCGGCCCTTCCGGGGCAGCCGCGAAAAGGCCGGCGGAACGTGGTTTCAGCTACCACTACCCTGCCCGATCAACACCCCGTCGACCTGCTGGCCATACAGGTTGACGCCATCGTTGGCATGGAATTTCAGCCGCGTCTTCTCGACGGAGCCTTCCACCAGGCGCGGGTCCTGGGGGCGCTCGTGGCGGTTGACCCAGGCGGCCACGTCCCAGGCCTGCTGATCGCTCAGGCTGCCCGGCTTGCCCAGTGGCATGTTGTGCTTGATGAACGATGCCGCGGTATTGATCCGGTGCATGCCGGCGCCCCAGTTGTAAGAGTCCTTGCCCCACAGTGGCGGCATCACATACTCACCTGCCACCTTCTGCCCTTCGCCGTTGGCTCCGTGGCAGAGGGCGCACTGTTCGCGGTAGACCTGCTGGCCGCGCTTGAAGTCGTAACCGCCTTTTGGCTGTGGCACCTCGGGGTAGCCGCGACCGGCGATTTCCACGCCCGTGGGCGCCTGTGTCGAAAGCCAGTACGAATACACCGCAAGCGCCGTCATCTGCACGCTGTCGGCGGCCGGCGGCTTACCGTTCATGCTGAACTGGAAGCAGCCCTGGATGCGCTCGGCGAAGGTGTTCACCTTGTCGTTCTTCTTGCGGTAGGCCGGGTACATCGGATAGGCGCCCCACAGCGGCGCTGAGTGCGCCAGGCGGCCCTGATCGAGGTGGCAGTTGCTGCAATTCATGCCATTACCCACGGCCTCGGGCATCAGCCGGCGGGTATCGACAAACAGCGCGTGGCCTTCACGGACCATCTTGCCGAAGGCATTGTCCGGCAGTGCGCTTTCGGCCGGCGGTGCGAACTGTGGCGCGGCCTGGGCAGCAGGGACCTTGAGTTGCGACTGGTCTTCCATGGCGATGGGCGCCTGATTGGCCAGGGCATTGCCGATGTACAGCAGCATGAACGTGGGCAACAGGGCTTTCATGGCTTGACCTCCGGGCTGGCGGGCTGTGCGAAGTACTCGGCAATCGCCTTGACTTCGGCGTCGGTCATGGCCTTCGCCACGCCTACCATCAACTGGTTGGGGTCATTGCTGCGGCTACCCTCGCGCCAGCCGTTGAGCTGGGCCATCAGGTAGGCAGCAGGCTGCCCAGCCAGCGGCGGGAAGTGCTCGCCGACCCCACTGCCGCCAGGGCCGTGGCACTGCACGCAACCGGGAATCTGCCGGCTCCAGTCGCCATAGAGGGCCAGGCGTTCGGTGGGGTTGCTGGCGATCTGCTGGCGACGCACGCTCGGGGCAGGATCACCCGGCAGGCCGGCCAGGTAGCGGCTGACAGCCTCGATTTCGTCTTCGCTCAGGGCCTTGGCCAGCGGCGCCATGACCGGATGCTGGCGGCTGCCAGTGCGCCAGTCATGCAGCTGCTTGCTTAGGTAATGGGCCGGCAGGCCGGCCAGACGGGGGAACCCTGCGGCGGCAACCCCCTTGCCGTCCGGGCCATGACAGCCTACGCAGGCCATGGCAGCGGGGTTGGTTCCGCCCTGGGTAAAAATTGTCTTGCCTTCGGCGGCATGCGCCGCAGGCCAGGCGAGGATCAGCAGGCCGCCGATCACGACGCGACTCAACGGTGTCATCACGAATCTCCATTTCTTTTGTTATAAGCTTAGGCTTAAAAAACATAAGCAAACGGATACTAGTCCCGTAAGGGAATTCGCAACAACGCCCAAGCCGACCAGGGGTGGGCAATTGGTCCTCTAACCGCGGATCCGTTGAGCCAGATCAACTGCCGGAGATGCACTCGGTAGCTGCCGTGCGCACATCACCCAGGCGCAACGGGAAGTTGTTCAGCCGCTCATGCAGCTTGATGCTGCTGCCGCTGCCGCGCTTGTTGATATCGACCAAGGCTGCCGGACCGGTGCTTGCCGTGTACTTCTGCGGCACGATCAGGCGCAAGCCGTCACCGCGGGCTTCCTCGACCAAGGGGGCACGGGTCTTGGCCAGGTGGGCCTTGACGCAATCGGCATACTCGCGGGGCGTCTTGCCAGACATCACATCCAGGGTCTCATGGGATTGCTCAAGTTCCGAAACACTGACACAACCGCCCAATGCCAGGAACAACGCCGCCACCATCCACTTCATTTGCCGCACCTCGAAAAACAAGAGAGCGTAGGACAACAGCCAGGCGGTTTTGCTCCCCGCTTTGGCCGTTTTATCTGCCAAGTGCCATCAGGCGCGGCAGCGCAAGCCGACATCGTGGTATCTTTCGCCTTTGCAGAACCAATCCTTGCGGAGCACCCCATGAAATTCGTACACCAGCGCGAGCACCTCAACGAGGACGATATCGTCGTCATCGAGTGCTCCCAGCGCTGCAACATCCGCCTGATGAACGACGCCAATTTCCGCAGCTTCAAGAACGGCGGCCGGCACACCTACCACGGTGGCCACTTCGAGCGCTTCCCGGCCAAGATCACCGTGCCCAGCACCGGTTTCTGGAACATCACCATCGATACCGTGACCAGCCGCCCGATCTCGGTAACACGCAAACCGAACCTGACCCACAAGATCAAGATCATCCGCCGCTCGTCGTCGAAACTCGGATAAGGCCCCACCATGACCCAGAACATCAAATACGTCATCAAGTACAAGCTCGACGGCCAGCGCCGCTGGGACTTCGCGGTGATGGCCGACGCCTCGCACGAACAGGCGCTGGAAGCCCTGCGCAAGATCCACGGCGAAGACGCCGAGAAGATCAGCGACATCCAGGTGAGCAAAGCCCTGTAAGGCAACCGCGGCAAGGAGAAGCGCATGAGCAACTGGCCCGACCGTCGTATCCTCGATCTGCTGGGCATCGAGTTGCCCATTCTGCAGGCGCCAATGGCCGGCGCCAGCGGTTCGGCCATGGCCATTGCCGTGACCAGGGCAGGCGGCTTGGGCGCCCTGCCCTGCGCCATGCTCACCGGCGATCAGGTACGTGGCGAGATAGAAGCATTCCGCGCGGCCTGCCCTGGCCGGCCGCTGAACCTGAACTTCTTCTGCCACCAGCCGCCAGCGCCCGACCCCGCGCGCGACGCCCGCTGGAAGCAGGCACTGAAAGGGTATTACGCCGAAGTCGGCGCCGACTTTGATGCGCCGACGCCGGTGTCCAACCGTGCGCCGTTCGATGAACAGAGCTGCGTGCTGGTCGAGCAGATGCGCCCGGAAGTGGTGAGCTTTCACTTCGGTTTGCCGCACGCTGCACTGCTGCAGCGGGTAAAGGCCTCGGGCGCCAAGGTGCTGTCCAGCGCCACCACGGTGGAAGAAGCTCAGTGGCTGGAAGCCAATGGCTGCGATGCAATCATCGCCATGGGCTATGAAGCCGGCGGCCATCGCGGCATGTTCCTGAGCGACGACATCACCAGCCAGATCGGCACCTTTGCCCTGGTGCCGCAGATTGCCGATGCCGTGGGCCGGCCGGTAATCGCCGCCGGTGGCATTGGCGACCACCGTGGCTTGGTGGCGGCCCTGGCCCTGGGCGCCAGCGCGGTGCAGATCGGCACGGCCTACCTGTTCTGCCCCGAGGCCAAGGTCTCCCCTGCCCACCGCCACGCATTGGACACCGCACCGGCCAGTGACACCGCGCTGACCAACCTGTTTACCGGGCGCCCGGCGCGGGGCATCAACAACCGCATCATGCGCGAGCTGGGGCCGATGAGCGAACTGGCCCCGCGCTTCCCGCTGGCCGGCGGCGCGCTGATGCCACTGCGGGCGATTACCGATGCGCAGGGCAACAGCGATTTCAGCAACCTGTGGTCGGGGCAGGCGTTGCGCTTGGGCAAGCACTTGCCGGCTGAGCAGTTGACCCGGGAGATGGCTGACAGGGCGTTGGCGCTTATTGCTCGGTAATGCTTTGAAACTGCGTCTGCCTCTTCGCGGGCAAGCCCGCTCCCACAGGGAGCGCTACAGCTTCAGTAGCTGTGAAGGACCTGTGGGAACGAGCTTGCCCGCGAAGGGGCCGGCACTGACAACCTATCACCTACAAGCTATAACCCTTCCTGCAGCCCCTTCCGGCAAAAGGTCTATCGCTATATAGTTAACGACATAACGATAACCACCTCCAGGAGCTGTCTTCATGCGTATCCGCCTGCCTCACTTGGCCGCCACCACCCTGGCCACCCTGATCTCCCTCAACAGCGCCTGGGCCGACGAGGTGCAGGTTGCGGTCGCGGCGAACTTCACCGCACCGATCCAGGCCATCGCCAAGGACTTCGAGAAAGACACCGGCCACAAGCTGATCGCCGCCTACGGCGCCACCGGGCAGTTCTACGCACAGATCAAGAACGGCGCGCCATTCGAAGTTTTCCTTGCAGCTGACGACAGCACCCCGGCCAAGCTCGAACAGGAAAAGGATACGGTCCCAGGCTCGCGCTTCACCTACGCCATCGGCACCTTGGCCCTGTGGTCGGCCAAGCCTGGCTATGTGGATGCCAAGGGTGAAGTGCTGAAGAAGAACCAGTTCCAGCACCTGTCCATAGCCAACCCGAAGGCCGCCCCTTACGGCCTGGCCGCCACCCAGGTGCTGGACAAGCTGAAGCTGACCGAGGCCACCAAGCCCAAGATCGTCGAAGGCCAGAACATCGCCCAGGCCTTCCAGTTCGTGTCCACCGGCAACGCCGAGCTGGGCTTCGTCGCCCTGTCGCAGATCTACAAGGACGGCAAGGTCGAAAGCGGATCGGCCTGGATCGTGCCGTCCAACTTGCACGCGCCGATCCGCCAGGACGCAGTGATCCTCAACAAAGGCAAGGACAACCCGGCAGCCAAAGCTCTGGTCGACTACCTCAAAGGCCCGAAAGCCGCTGCGGTGATCAAGTCCTACGGTTATGAAATCTGATGCCACTGGACGCCAGTGACTTCGGCGCGATCTGGCTGACCCTCAAACTGGCCAGCCTGACCACGATTATCCTGCTGATCGTCGGCACGCCCATCGCCTGGTGGCTGGCGCGCACGCGCTCGTGGCTACGCGGGCCGGTGGGCGCGGTCGTTGCGTTGCCACTGGTGCTGCCGCCGACGGTGATCGGCTTCTACCTGCTGATCGCCCTCGGCCCGCACGGTTGGCTCGGCCAGGCTACCCAGGCACTGGGCCTGGGTACGGTGGTGTTCAGCTTCACCGGCCTGGTGATCGGCTCGACGGTGTACTCCATGCCCTTCGTGGTGCAGCCGCTGCAAAACGCCTTCGCCGCCATCGGCCAGCGCCCGCTGGAAGTGGCGGCGACCCTGCGCGCCAGCCCCTGGGACACGTTCGTCCACGTGGTGCTGCCGCTGGCCCGCCCCGGCTTCGTCACCGCCAGCATCCTCGGCTTTGCCCATACCGTGGGTGAGTTCGGCGTGGTGCTGATGATCGGTGGCAATATCCCCGACAAGACCCGTGTGGTCTCGGTGCAGATCTTCGATCACGTCGAGGCCATGGAATATGCGCAAGCCCACTGGCTGGCCGGTGCCATGCTGGTGTTCTCGTTCCTGGTACTGCTCCTGCTGTATGCGGGACGCCGCGGCAAAACGGGCTGGAGCTGAAATGAGCGGATCGATTGTGGCGCGCCTGAAGCTGGCGCGCGACGACTTCACCCTGGACGTCGACCTGAAACTGCCCGGTCGCGGCATCAGCGCGCTGTTCGGCCACTCGGGCTCAGGCAAGACGTCATGCCTGCGCTGCCTGGCCGGGCTGGAGCGTGCGGCCAGCGCCTATATCGAGGTCAATGGCGAGGTCTGGGAAGACAGCGCCCGTGGCCACTTCCTGGCACCGCACCTGCGCCCCGTGGGTTACGTGTTCCAGGAAGCCAGCCTGTTCCCGCACCTGTCGGTGCGCGGCAATCTGGAATTCGGCTGGCGGCGCATCGCTGCGGCCGAGCGCAAGGTCAGCCTCGACCAGGCCTGCCAGCTGCTGGGCATCGGCCACCTGCTGGCACGCAAGCCGGCCACCTTGTCGGGCGGCGAGGCGCAACGGGTCGGCATTGCCCGCGCATTGCTCAGCAGCCCGCGGCTATTGTTGATGGACGAACCACTGGCGGCACTCGACGGGCCACGCAAGCGCGAGATACTGCCCTACCTCGAACGGCTGCACGCTGAACTGGACATCCCGCTGGTGTACGTGAGCCATGCTCAGGATGAAGTGGCGCGACTGGCCGACCACCTGGTGCTGCTGGAGCAAGGCCGGGCCATGGCCAATGGGCCGATCGGCGAGACCTTGGCCCGCCTCGACCTGTCCCTGGCCCAGGGCGAGGACGCCGGGGTGGTTTTCGAGGGCATGGTGGTCGGCCACGACCCGCACTACGACCTGCTGGACCTGCGCCTGCCCGGCAGCGACGCACCGGTGCTGCGTATCGCCCACCCGGCACTCAGCATCGGTAGTACCTTGCGCGTCAAGGTCCAGGCCCGGGATGTGAGCCTGGCACTGCGTGCCGACAGCACCTCAAGCATTCTCAACCGCCTGGCGGTGCGGGTGCGCGAGACACGCCCGGCGGACAACCCGGCGCATGTGCTGGTAAGCCTGGATGCCGGCGGCAACGCCTTGCTGGCGCGCATCACCCGGTTCTCGGCGGACCAGCTGGGCTTGCACCTGGGCCAGGCGCTGTTCGCGCAGATCAAGTCGGTAGCGTTATTGGGCTGAGCATCATCGAAGCCGCCGTTGTCCATTGATCAGTGACCTGATCGAGGCCTGCCGCCGATGCTCGACTGCCCTCTGCCGCCCAGCCTGCATTATGTCGACGACAGCCAGCCGGGCCTCACCCGGCGCCGCTGGCGCGACCGCTTCATCTACCTCGATGCCCAAGGGCAGCGCGTTCGCGACAAAGAAACCTTGGCGCGCATCGCCGCGCTGGTGATTCCGCCGGCCTACACCGATGTGTGGATCTGCAGCGACCCGCAGGGCCACCTGCAAGCCACCGGCCGCGATGCCCGTGGCCGCAAGCAGTACCGTTACCACGCCCAGTGGCGTGAGCTGCGCGACCAACACAAGTACGGGCGGATGCTGGCCTTTGCCCAGGCGCTGCCGAAACTTCGCGCGCAGCTGGAGGCGCACCTGGCGCGCCCAGGCCTGGATCGAGAGAAAGTCATGGCGCTAGTGGTGAGCCTGCTCGACCACACGCTGATCCGCATCGGCAACCAGCGCTACCTGCGGGATAACCAGTCCTACGGCCTGACCACCCTGCGCAATCGCCACGTGCAAGTACAGGGCAGCACCGTGCGCTTCCAGTTCCGCGGCAAGCGCGGCGTGGAGCACAACGTCACGCTGCGTGACCGGCGCCTGGCCAACCTGCTCAAACGCTGCATGGAGCTGCCTGGGCAGGCGCTGTTCCAGTACCTGGATGAAGACGGCCAACGGCACAGCATCGGCTCCAGTGAGGTCAATCAGTTCCTGCAGCAACTGACCGGCGCCGACTTCACCGCCAAGGACTACCGTACCTGGGCCGGCAGCAGCCTGGCCCTGAGCCTGCTCAGGCCACTGGCATGGGAGCCGGAGAGCGAAGCCAAGCGCCAGGTCGCGGCCATCGTCAGGCAGGTCGCCGCCCGCCTGGGCAACACCCCGGCGGTTTGCCGGCGCTGCTACATCCACCCGGCCGTGCTCGAGCATTACGCCCTCGGGCGCCTGGCCAACTTGCCCGGGCGCCGAGTGCGCAAGGGGCTGGACAGCGAAGAGGTGGCCTTGCTGCTTTTTCTCCAGGCCCTTGAAACAACAGCCGATGATTGAGCCGAACTATTCGGGCCATCATGCAGAGAAATTTCCCATAAAGGCCGAAGCCCCCTATTCTTGCCATCGAGCACCTTCGCCGACACGCTTAACAGCATTTGCCTCGGCACCTGCGACTAAAGACACACAACAGAATTTGTCTTTCGGGGAATTACTATCCGCCGAAAGCGTCTTTAATGAGAAGGAAGAGGGACAAGCTCCCACCGTTGCGGCCCAGTGGCCCGGCGGATTTCTACATCACCAAGGAGAACTACATGCTGATACTCACCCGTAAGGTTGGCGAAAGTATCGTCATCAACGATGACATCAAAGTCACCATTCTGGGCGTAAAAGGGATGCAGGTGAGGATTGGCATCGATGCACCAAAGGATGTCCAGGTGCACCGTGAAGAAATCTTCAAACGCATCCAGGCCGGCAGCCCGGCTCCGGAAAAGCACGACGACCAACACTGACCTGAGCGCCTCGCTTCAAGCCGCACGGACGCGCTTGATCGAATGGCCGGCGCAAGCCGCAACCTGAACCTCAGGTGCCGAGCAGCTCGCGCACCTTGGCGATCATTCTGTCCATGTCGAACGGTTTGTCGAAGACCGCAGCGAACAGCTCCGGGCGCCCTTGGCTGGCCTGAGCGCCGCTCATGAGAATCACCGGCAGGTCAGGCAGTGCCAGTTCGTCGCGAATCGCCCGCACCAGTTCCTCGCCATTGAGCACCGGCATCATGTAGTCGGTGATCACCAGTTCCACTCGTTTTTCCTTCAGCGCCTCCAGCGCCTTGCGCCCGTTGCTCGCCTTTTCCACCAGAAAGCCTTCGTCCTCCAGGGCAAAACCGAGGATATCGGCGATCAGGTATTCGTCATCGACGATCAGGATGGTGTTCATCGGCAGGGCCCCGTCAGCCACCCCCTTGCGGCACCGGAGTGCCCGAAAGTACGCCACAGGCGCCCTCGAACGCCTTGCGCAGGCTAATGCCCTGCGGCCCGATCTGCAGTTCGTGCAGCGCTGGGTCGTGATGGCTGTCGCGCACCTTCAGGATCGACAGCATGCGCCGCAGTTGCGAGTCCAGTTCGACGAAGCGCATCAGCATGAGGTTGTCGACGATGCTCGACAGGTCCGGTGCCGGGGCGGTGATTTCCGAACCGAAAATATCACGCATCTCCCAGGTGAGCATGACACTGACATCCCGCGCCCGCAGCTCGCCAACCAGCGCTCGGAAGAACGCATTGAGCCGCGCCGGGTCGGTTGCCAGGCGGCTGAACGCGCCCAGGCTGTCGATCAGCACGCGCTTGCTGCCCTGCTGCTCGACCTGCGCGAGCAGGCGCGCACCCACCTGATCCAGCAGGCCTTCGGTGGTCGGTTGCCAGCATAGCCGCAAGGCACCCGCGCGCTCTTGCGTGGCGAAGTCGTAGCCCAGCGATGCAGCCTTGAGCCGCAGCCTGGCAGGGGTTTCGTAGAAGCCGAAATGCAAGGCCGGCTGCTCGGCGCTGGCGGCCGCCAGAAATGCCAGGCCCAGGGAGGTCTTGCCGATCCCCGAGGGGCCGATAAGCAGGCTGACCGAGCCCAGTGTCAGGCCCCCGCCCAGCATTTCGTCCAGTGCCCCAACGCCTGTGGATACCCGGTTCAAGGAGGCGCTGCCGAGCTGGCTGGGGTGGCTGTAAAGTGCTTCCAGGCGCGGGTAGACATGCATCCCCGACTCATCGATCAGGCACTCGTGACGCCCGGACAATGCCCCGCTGCCACGCGTCTTGCGCAGCTGCACATGGCGCACCGCGCGGCTACCGACCAGTTGCTCGCCCAACTCGATCACACCATCGACCATGGTGTGTTCCGGGCTGTTGTCATCCAGCCGGGCACTGGTCAGCAACAGCACGGTACAACCGGCAAAGGCCGCATGCCCCTGCAGTTCCGAGACGAATTTCTTGGTATCCAGCGCCGTTTCGGCGCGCACCCGGGCATTGAGCACCCCATCGACGATCAGCAGGCTCGCCTGCTGTTTGCCGATTTCCTGGCGCAGCAACCTGACCACCGCATCGAGCCCTTCCTGCTCCAAGGTATCGAAGGCACTGACGAACTGGATCTGGTCACCGACCAGGGCCGGGTCGAAGAACTCGAGGGTCGCCAGGTACTGGAACAACCGCTCATGTGACTCGGCGAGCAAGGTCGCCACCAGCACCTTGCCACCGTCACGCACGTGGCTGCAGGCCAACTGGTTGGCGAGGATGGTCTTGCCCGCGCCAGGCGGCCCCTGAACGATGTAGGAAGCGCCCGCAACCAGGCCGCCCTTGAGCAGCGCATCGAGCCCTTCGATCCCCGTGACCAGCCGTTTGAGTGCCTGCACCATGGTGGCTACCTGTTGTCTTGTGCCCCTGCTACGGGCTGATAGGCCGGGAGATACAGGCGCATGCATGTACCTTGGCCGAGCGTGCTTTCCACACTGATGGCGCCATTGCTTTGCTTGGCGAAGCCGTAGACCTGGCTTAGACCAAGACCGGTACCCTTGCCGAAAGGCTTGGTGGTGAAGAACGGCTCGAATATGCGCGGCAGCACCTGCGGGTCGATACCGTCACCACTGTCATTCACTTCGAAGCACACGAACGTGCCATGCAGCCCCTCCACTTCGCCCGCCAGATCGACCGTGAGCACCGCCAGGTCGATGGTGCCCCGCTCGCCTATCGCATCGCGCGCGTTGAACAGCAGGTTGAGCAGCACCATCTGCAGCTGCCCGATATCCACCTCGATCAGCGGCAGCTCGGGCTGCACGTACTCCTGCAACACGATTTCACGCGGTAGCGCGTGCTCCAGCAGGCCACGCGTGGACTCCAGAAGCCTGGTCGGAGCGATGAGCGAGACATCGAGCTGGCGGTGGCGGGCAAAACTGAGCAATTGCTGGGTCAGTTCGGTGCCGCGCTGGCCGGCATCGAGAATATGCTCGAGCATACGCGCGACCCGCGCCGGATCCTGGCTGGCCTGCGCCAGGCGCGCCGAATTGATGATGATGGTCAGCAGGTTGTTGAAGTCGTGTGCCAGGCCGCCGGTGAGCTGGCCCAGCGCTTCGAGCTTCTGCGCCTGGAACAGCTGTGCGCGCACAGCGTCGAGCTGCAGCGCCGATTCGCGCCGGTCGGTGATATCACGGGTGACCTTGGCCAGGCCGACGATCTGCCCCTGTTCGTCGCGGATCACATCGAGCGCGGCCAAGGCCCAGAATTGCGTGCCATCCTTGCGCACGCGCCAGCCCTCGTCCTGTGCCACCCCCTGCTCCAGCGCCTGCCTGAGCAGGCGATCCGGGCGCCCTTCGGCGCAGTCCTGCGGGGTGAAGAACAGCGAGAAATGCCGGCCTATGACTTCTTCGGCGCGGTAGCCCTTGATCCGTTGCGCACCTGCGTTCCAGGACACCACATGGCCGGAGGGGTCGAGCATGTAGATGGCGTAATCCACCACCGACTGCACCAGCTGCTCATAGCGGCTGGCGGGCATGACAGGGTGATCGGTACAGTCGGCTGAAACCATGCAAACTCCACAGGCACAGCGGGAGGGACCTGCTTAGCTTAGCCAAGCGTACCCTTCTGCAACAGCGCATGCTGTAACAGATTATCAACGCTCAGGTTCGACCAATACCGGGCTGATACGCCGCGGCATCGCCACCTTCAGCAGCCACAGGCCCACCAGCAAGATCAGGCCGCCACCGCCCAGCGCCATCAAGCGCTGCGGTTGCGGGTGTTCGGCATCAAGCCCGAGCATCAGCAGGTAACCACCGAGGGTCATCAGGCTGAGGTACAGAAACGCACCCATCAGCAAAACCTGCGCGAACAACAGGCGCCAGAACAATCGAGGACGGACAGTACGCCCGGGAACAACCGAAGGGGTGGCCTGGGACATGGCATCATGCTCATTGGATCCAATAGGTGGGCAACAGTGGCGTAATGACAGCAATGTGTCAATTGCACATTGCACTACCCCCTCATTCCTTTGAGCATAGGTGCTGCGTTTGACTCAACTATAACAATGGGTTATAAAGCGCACTTGATTGTCAGGCCCTTCTGCCTAGGAAGCGCGCCGGTCGCCATGACCCTTTCAAGCGTGCGAGTGTGGTGGAATTGGTATACACAGCAGACTTAAAATCTGTCGGCGTGAGCCTTGCGGGTTCGAGTCCCGCCACTCGCACCAAACTTCTTTGAAAAGGCGCCCTTGCGGCGCCTTTTTGCTGCCTGGCAGCAATCTTCCGAGCAACTGCTAGAGTGGAGCTTGTCCCCGCTCACCGGTATGCCGCCATGCGCTACTCCCTGTTCGATGGTCAACGCGACTTCATCCTCCTGATCGCCCGCGTGCTGCTCATGATCCTCTTCGTCCTTTCTGGCTGGGCCAAGCTCACCGGCTTCGAGGGCACGGTCGGCTACATGACTTCGCTGGGCGCCCCCGCCCCGATGCTGGCGGCGGCGGTTGCGGTGTTCATGGAGTTCATCGTCGGCATCCTGCTGATCCTCGGCTTCTACACGCGCCCGCTGGCCTTCCTGTTCGCCCTGTTCGTGCTAGGTACCGGGCTGCTTGGCCATCCGTTCTGGAACATGGTCGACCCGGAGCGCGCCGCCAACATGACCCAGTTCCTGAAAAACCTCAGCATCTGCGGCGGCCTGCTGGTGCTGGCCGTCAGTGGCCCGGGGCGCTTCTCGGTCGACGGGCGCTGATTCAGTCGTCCAGGTCGTCGTGCCAGGCTGGGTGATCGCGCTCTTCGTCATCGAGGTCATCCAGCGATTCTTCGTCTTCGTCTTCCTCGACCTCGTCCTCGGCACCCTGGGCATCTGCTTCAGGGTCATAGTCTTCATAGAGGAATTCGTGATCGAGCAGGTGATCGTGCTCGGGCTCGTGCAGGTCGTCTTCGTCGC
Organism: Pseudomonas sp. NPDC089428; assembly: GCF_044749325.1. Taxonomy (NCBI): domain Bacteria; kingdom Pseudomonadati; phylum Pseudomonadota; class Gammaproteobacteria; order Pseudomonadales; family Pseudomonadaceae; genus Pseudomonas; species Pseudomonas sp. NPDC089428. The sequence goes on along the minus strand of NZ_JBIVHT010000012.1, from coordinate 49,614 downwards.
GCATGGTGGCTCCTGGAAATCTGGCACGCCTGTATAGGCGCATCGTTGGTCGTGGTCAATGGATTACGGTTAATGCTGACTTAACCGACCGGCCCCAGGCTGAAATCTCTCCCTTCAAATCGTTCATTGCCCGCCTTCATGGCGGGCTTTTTTTCGCTTGTTGGCAAGCGCCCTTCATCGGTGCCGGCTCCATTCTGCTTGAACCTCGCACGCGCTGGACATGCTCGTAAAACTATCGGCTTGCAGATATGCATAAATGCATATACTGTATATCCATACAGTAACCCGCCGTAATGGTAATGATCGTAGCCAGAGCAAGCCTGCCGAATCATCCGGCTGTGCATTCACGAGTGCACAGCCGGATGCGGAGGAACGCATCACGGTTGGAAGGCAATCGTGCCAGGCCAATGATTTTATCGTCAGGAGTATTTATGACCGTAAACATCAGCAATCTAACGATCGCTACCCCGGTGGCAGTCTCTTCAACGAACCCGGTCGCACTCGAACTCAATGGCGCCGAGGCCATCGCTGAGTTCCCGAGCGTGGTGAAAGTGCTCAGCGACGGATCGGTACAGTTCTCGGCGCCGACCAAAGGAGCGTCAAGCAAGAGCACCCACAGAACACGCTGCGAGTGGTCGGAGACACAGAACTGGACGCTCGGCAGCGCCCCGGACCACTGGAATCGCCAGACCATGACGCTGACCAAGGTCAACTCGGCGCAAAAGGTGGTCATCAGCCAGATGCATGTCCGGGGGGATGACAGCCCACCGGTGAAGGTGTTCTGGAACAAAGGCAACATCACCATGGGATTCCGCCAGTCCTACAACCAGACAAGTCCGGTGAACAGCACCCTGCTCCAGGGCGTGCCGCTCGGCACGCAGTTCGACGTGATCATCCATGCCACGTCGGCAGGTGTGGTCAAGGTCACCGCCAGGTGCAACGGCGTGTCCAAATCGTCGAGCAACCTCCAACTCGATGACACCTGGGACACGCGCCTGTTCGAATTCCACGGCGGCATCTACAACCAGATCGACTACACCGATGCGACACCGGCAGAAGATGGCTCGGTGTGCATCATCAGCGAGCTCTCACTCAGCCATGGTTAAATGCTGGGTAAAATGAAAAACCCCGCAGACTTTCATCTGCGGGGTTTTTCGAATGGTGGAGGCCGAGGTCGGAATCGAACCGGCGTAGACGGATTTGCAAAACGCTAGTGAACGTATACGGGTGCGGCCTGCAGCCTCTTCTAGCTACGAAGCCAAGGCGATACAGATGCTCTACAAGCCACATAAAATGCGGACTCGCCCTTGAGTTTGTGCACTGATTTTTACCCCTCCTACGGCGTTCTGCCGACCCATGCCCCCCCCTCGAACACTTCATTTCGCCAATTGGTCGTTGACGATCGTAACCAGCGCCAATGATACAGCTCTACTGTTTGCCCGAAAGCAAAATTGACCCTTGCAAAATACTTTCGGATACTCTTCCGCCTTCGTTGCACGCTTTTCACTATTTGAGTTGAATTCTTAAGTATGGACGATCATTCAGGCACCCCGCGTCGTAGCTTCCTCAAGGCATTTGGCAGTTTGACTGTTGGCCTTGCAGCTTTCCCTTATTTACCGTCAGCCCAAGCCGGATCTCCCTTGCGGGCAACTGGCGCAAGGTACATGGGTGACTTCATTGCTCCGAAGCTCGATAAAGTCAGAGTGGCTATCATCGGTGTCGGTGCTCGCGGCCCAACCCACGTTGAGCAAGTCGCGGCCTGCGAAGGCACCGAGATTGTGGCCATATGCGACCTCTATGAAGACCTTTGCAACATCTCGAAAAATATTGCGCAGCGGGCTGCGCCGGAACGTCACAAGGATCTGAAACTCTACTTCGGCGACAAACACGAGTATCGGAAGATGCTCGCCGAAACAAAGCCAGATGCCGTCTGGATCGCCACCCCTTGGGAATGGCATGCACCGATGGCCGTCGATGCAATGAATGCCGGTGCCCATGCATTCGTAGAAGTGCCGATGACAACCTCAATAGAGGAATTGTGGAAGATTATCGACACGTCCGAAAAAACCGGGCGTCACTGCATGATGTTAGAGAATGTCAGTTACGGGCGTGAAGAACTAATGTTCCTCAACATGGCCCGCCAGAACGTCTTTGGCGAGATTTTGCACGGCGAAGCAGCCTATATTCACGAACTGCGTGATCAGATGAACCAGGTTGAAGCCGGGCGCGGCAGCGGGTTTTGGCGGGTCCATCATCGGGCCAACACAAACGGGAACCTTTATCCAACCCACGGTTTGGGCCCAGTCTCTCAATACATGAGCCTCGCTCGCGGTGAGGATAACTTCCGCCGCCTGGTTTCGTTCTCATCCCCAGCGAAGAATAATCAGCTCTACGCTAAAGAAAAATTCAAATCGGATTCTCCCGTCAACCAAATTGATTTCAGCGCAGGTGTCGATATCAACACCTCGGTCATCAAGACCGCACAGGGCCGTACGATTATGGTGCAGTGGGATGAATCCACCCCACGCCCTTACAGTCGGCTGAACCTTATCCAAGGCACTCGTGGTGCCGGCGCAGGCTTTCCTAACCGAATTGCCTTGGACTACTGCTGGAACAACGCAACACCTGCACTTCGTAAACTTCTCAACCTGCCCGAAAACAAGCCGGAGCAAGGTTCGGATTATCACGCCTGGATCGAGGGTCGTGGATTCGACGCTTTTTACGAATACTTCGACCATCCCCTCTACAAACGCATGGCGGCAATCGGCCAGAAATATGGGGGCCACGGCGGCATGGATGCCATCATGAATTTCCGCATTATCGAGTGTCTTCGCGAGGGCATGCCCCTCGATCAGAACGTCTACGAAGGTGCGTTCTGGTCTTCTGTTGCCCCCCTGTCTCGCAAGTCAGTAAAAGAGGACGGGATGCCGCAGGACTTCCCAGACTTCACCCGCGGCAACTGGAAGACCACCAAGCGACTGGATATCGTCACCTGAGTAGAGAAGTGACTCCTTCGCTGACGGAAAGCGCGATGGTGACCATCGCGCTTTTCTATGCACCCGCCAAGGACTATTGCATCCGCTCCGATAGTAAAACAATAGGATCCTCGGCACTGCCAACTCGGGCGCTTCACCTGTAGAATCGCCACCAATTTCCAGGCTGATATCTCCCCCCTTTTTATCGTGGACAGCTTTCAGTGAGCAAAAACCAAGAAAACTCAAATAAGCGGAATTTCCGACTCGATATCAATGGACTGCGGGCCTGGGCTGTTTGCATCGTAATTCTTTATCACTTTGGTGTACGAGGTTTCGGCGGAGGATTTGTTGGTGTCGACGTTTTCTTCGTGATATCAGGCTTCTTGATGACCGGCATCATCATTAGTGGACTGACTAAAAACTCAGAACCGTTTTCCTTATTGCAATTTTACTTGGCCAGAGCCAAGCGGCTCATTCCCGCCCTAGCCGCACTATGCATTGCGCTGTTAATGGCCGGCTGGTTTTACCTTCTCCAAACTGACTACTTAAACCTTGCCAAACACGTTATCAGCGCACTTGGCTTCTTTTCGAACATTCAGCTCCTATCTGAAGCTGGATATTTTGATGCAGCCTCCTACGACAAATGGCTTCTACATACCTGGTCACTGTCAGTCGAATGGCAATTCTATGTAATATTCCCAGTAGTTTTGATTTCAACCTGGAAAATCAACCCAACACGCCGCTCACTCTTGTCAGTTCTATCACTCCTATTTGCAATATCATTTTTCTTGTGCATAAAAATTTCATTAGAAGATAAATCCAAAGCATTCTATCTGTTGCAGACCCGGGCTTGGGAGATGCTGGCCGGAGGACTAGTGTATCTGCTCATTGATAAATTATCGCTGAGCCAACCTTGTCGAACAGTCATTGAGTTTCTTGGATTGGCACTGATTGCTGCCTCCACTTTTCTGTTCGACCCGAGCAGTATTTGGCCAAGTTGGCGTGCAGCCATTCCTGTCGCGGGTGCGATTTTAGTGCTGGCAGCAGCTAATCAGAACTCGATATTCACAGGATCCAAACCCACACAATGGATAGGAGACTGTTCATATTCCTTATACTTATGGCATTGGCCTGTGGTCGCTGCTCTGGCGTCCTTTGAGTTACTGGATAATAAAACAGCAATCGTTATCGGAATTGCTTTAACGTTAGTTCTCGGTCGTATCTCGTACCTTTACATAGAGAAAAAAACGAGAATAGCACTGAACCTGCTCCCTTCAAGACAAGCATTAGCAACGGTAACATTAGCAACGCTTACCATCATTGGATCTAGCTTGATCATCAAAATGCAGGAGGGCCTTCCACACAGGAATCTTCCCGAGCGAGTGAAAGACATTCTTGCACAGGCAACAAATAAGAACCCCCGCATGAAGGAATGCCATGTGGAAGGGCTTACGCCTGTCCCTGAGTGCCACTATGGTGGTGACGTACTTGGAGCAATTGTTTTAGGAGACAGTCACTCATCATCGATAATGCGCTCAGTAGAAAAAGCATTGCCGAGTAAAAACCTTTATGTACTTGATTGGAGCCTCGGAAGCTGCGTAACGATCAAAAATATCAAAATGATCAACACGACAGCATTTAGATGTGCAGATTTTCTCACATATGCGCTTGAACGCTTAAGTACAATCCCCGAAGACATACCCGTAGTCATCCTAAACAGGACCAGCACATATATCTTTGGCCCCAATGAGCCTGATCGACAAGGCGAAGTTCCCGTACCAGCCTTTTACGTTACCAAGCCTTATTCAACGCGCACTCCAGAATATTTTAACGAAATGCGCGAGGGCATCATAAATACGGCATGTGAATTTGCCAAGCATAGACCCGTCTACATGGTTAGACCAATTCCCGAAATGAAAATCGACGTACCAAAAACCATGGTCCGACGTTCAATGATTCCAGGAAAAGAGGTCGACGTATCAATAAGCTTTAATGAGTACATGGAGCGAAATTCATTCGTTTGGGAAGCTCAAAACATCGCCCGCGACAGGTGTGGAATCAAAATACTTGATCCAACTCCCTACATTTGCACCAATGGTCGGTGTATTGGATCACAAGGTGGGCTCCCTATTTACTATGACGATGACCATTTGAACGAGCGCGGTGGCGATCTGCTTGTACCTTTGTTCAAATCAATTTTTTCTGCTCAATCGACAGTCAAAATTAACGAAACCAAGTAGGCAGCAGATAGTGGCCATGTAACGGATTTGCCCGGGACAGCTGGGAGATGCAATTTCTTCCACTGTCCCAGGATTGTCCCAAATCGCGGGGCCAACAAAAATCGCAGGCATGAAAAAAGCCCCGCAACCTAAATGGCTGCGGGGCTTTCGAATGGTGGAGGCCGAGGTCGGAATCGAACCGGCGTAGACGGATTTGCAATCCGGAGCATAACCACTTTGCTACTCGGCCTCAAAGTTCGGATCTAGCTGCTTACGCCTTGCTATCTCCTTGAAACACCGCATCTTTTTCAAAGTTTGCTGCGTTTCGATGGGCGCCATTATGTCTGCATTCCTTCAACCTTGCAACCCCCTGAACAGAAAAAAATTTCAGTGGGTTCAAGGTGTTAGCGCAAGCGGCCGAGTTTGCTCCACAACCCTACCACCGCGTTCTCAACTGTACCGCTGGCCGCCATGCCGATACGCTCCTGCAAGCTCTTGCGCTCGGCGTAGTGCAGGTGGAACAGATTGGCCGTGCGTGCGCGGTCACTGAGGTACTCGTCACTGGTCTGCAGTTCATCGACCAGCTTGCGGTTCAGTGCGGCAACGCCGAGCCAGACTTCACCGGTGGCCACCTCATCGATGTGAAGCTGCGGGCGGTAGCGGGAGACGAAGTCCTTAAACAGCTGGTGGGTGATGTCCAGGTCTTCCTGGAACTTCTCCCGGCCCTTTTCGGTGTTCTCGCCAAATACCGTCAGGGTACGCTTGTACTCACCGGCGGTCAGTACTTCGAAGTCGATGTCGTGCTTCTTCAGCAGGCGGTTGACGTTGGGCAACTGTGCCACCACACCGATCGAACCCAGCACGGCGAACGGTGCACTGACAATCTTCTCGCCGATGCAGGCCATCATGTAGCCGCCGCTGGCGGCCACCTTGTCGATGCACACGGTGAGCGGGATGCCGGCCTGGCGGATACGCGCCAGTTGCGAGGCCGCCAGGCCATAGCTGTGCACCAGGCCGCCGCCGCTTTCCAAGCGCAGCACCACTTCATCGCGCGGGGTGGCGAGGGTCAGCAGTGCGGTGATCTCGTTACGCAGGCTTTCGGTGGCGGAGGCCTTGATGTCACCGTCGAAATCGAGCACGAACACCCGGCCCTTCTCTTCGGCCTTGCCCTTCTTCTGCTGTTTCTCCGCCTTGGCCTGCTGCTTGCGCAGGGCCTTGAGCTGGGCTTTGTCGAGCAAGCCGCTTTCCAGGCGCTCGCGCAGCTCTTTGTAGAAATCGTTGAGGCGGGTGACCTGCAACTGCCCACCGGCCTTGCGCCGCCCCTTGCCGCGCAAACCGGCGATGGCGGACAACACCACCAGGATGGCAATCACCAGGGTGGCGGTTTTGGCGAGAAAGCTTGCGTATTCGGCAAGAAACTCCACGTTGACTCCTTATGAACCTGCGCCAGATCGGCGCGAAACTGTTGCAAGCATACCGTTGCGCCCGTGCCCTCGCCAGCCGAGGTAAACGCTGGCAACACAGTTCAAACAACCTTTTCAAACGCTTGTATGTTTTTTCGTTGACAGCCTGTGTGGCGCATCCTAACCTCGCAGCAACCTTCAACGCCGGGTACCCCAGTGGGCAATCTCTACCTGATCCGACATGGCCAGGCTTCCTTCGGTGCAGACGACTACGACGTCCTCTCACCGATCGGCGTGCGCCAGAGCCAGGCCCTCGGCGAACACCTCGCCCAGCTCGGCCTGCGCCTGGACCGCTGCGTGGCCGGCGATCTGCGGCGCCAGCAGGACACCGCCAGGCACGCGTTGCAGGCGCTGAACGCAGGTGGTTGCGCGGTACCGGCCATTGAGACCGACCCGGCCTTCAATGAGTTCGATGCCGATGGCGTGATTCGCGCCCTGCTCCCCGGCCTGTTGGCCGATGAGCCGCACGCCCGGGATATCCTGCGCAACGGGGCGCAGAACCGCAGCGAGTTCCAGCGCCTGTTCGCCCTGATGGTGCAACGCTGGCACGCAGGTGAACATGCCGATGACGGCCTGGAAACCTGGCAGGCGTTCACCGCCCGGGTCGAAGCTGGGCTGCAGCGTGTGCTGGGTACCGCGGGCAGTGGCGACAACATCGCCGTGTTCACGTCGGGTGGTACCATCGCCGCCCTGCTCCATCTGGTTACCCGAATCACCCCCAGCCAGGCCTTTGCGCTGAACTGGCAGATCATCAACACGTCGCTCAGCCAGCTGAAGTTCCGCGGCCGCGACGTGGCACTGGCTTCCTTCAACAGCCAAGCCCATGTGCAGCTGTTGAGGGCGCCGGAGCTCATCACCTACCGTTGAGCCCGGCCCATAGTGTCCCTGCGGACGCGACTATCACTTAACAAGGAAAACACCATGAGCGATGTAGCTAAAGCCGTCGAGGCGATGAAAGCAAAATTCAACCCAGCTGCTGCGGCTGGCCTGGACCTGGTGTTCGGCTTCAACATCACCGACGAAGACAAGCACTATGCGCTGCTGGTCAAGGACGGCACCTGCGAAATTCAGGAAGGTGAAAACCCGGATGCCAACTGCACCCTGGTACTGGACAGCGAAACCCTCAAGGGCATCGTCAGCGGTGAAACCGACGGCATGCAGGCCTTCATGGGCGGCAAGCTGCGCGTTGAAGGCGACATGATGCTGTCGATGAAGCTCAGCGAGCTGTTCCCTTCCTGAGTGATGGGCACACCGTACGATGAGAAAACCGAAGCCTGACGGGCTTCGGTTTTTTTTTGCCCGGCATTCGGTGCAGTGATCGACCAGCAACACCCTCGCCTATATGGCACCTGGCACGCTTGTTCCAGCGCTGCCAGGCCATTAGATTAGCCAATAGTCCTTGCGCCAGAAAATAAGGAAAACGCATGACGCTCACCGACCAGTCCACCCAGGTACGCCCCGGCGAAGAACTCGACGCGGCCGTCATCGATCCTTACCTGAAGGGCCACATCGCCGGCCTCGAGGGCACGCCGAGCATCAGCCAGTTCCCTGGCGGGGCGTCCAACCTCACCTACCTGGTCAGCTACCCGGGCCGTGAATTCGTGTTGCGCCGCCCACCCTTCGGCCAGAAGGCCAAGTCGGCCCACGACATGGGCCGCGAGTTCCGCATTCTGAACCAGCTCAACAGCGGTTTCCCGTACTGCCCCAAGGCCTATGTCCACTGCACCGACGAATCACTGATCGGCGGAGAGTTCTACGTGATGGAGCGGGTCAAGGGGGTGATTCTGCGCTCGGACATCCCGGCCGAACTGGGCCTGGATGCCAGCCGCACCGAAGCCCTGTGCAAAAGCTTCATCGACCGCCTGGTCGAGTTGCATCAGGTGGATTACCACGCCTGCGGCCTGGCCGACCTGGGCAAGCCAGAAGGCTATGTGCAGCGCCAGATCGAGGGCTGGACCAGCCGCTACGAGAAAGCCCTGACCCCGGATGCGCCACGCTGGGAAGAAGTGATCGCCTGGCTGCGCGATAAGATGCCCGCCGACCACCCACGCCCGGGCATCGTGCACAACGACTACCGCTTCGACAACGTGATCCTCGATGCCGAAAACCCCATGCGCATCATCGGTGTACTCGACTGGGAGATGGCTACCATCGGCGACCCGCTGATGGACCTGGGCAACAGCCTGGCCTACTGGATCGAGGCCAGCGACCCGGCGCCAGTACAACTGATGCGCCGCCAGCCGAGCAATGCACCAGGCATGCTGACTCGCCGCCAGTTCGTCGATTACTACGCCGAGCGCGCCGGCATCCAGCTGGACAACTTCGATTACTACTATTGCTACGGCCTGTTCCGCCTGGCCGGCATCGTCCAGCAGATCTACTACCGCTATTACCACGGCCAGACCCAGGACAAACGCTTCGCCCAGTTCATCCACATGAACCGGCTGCTGGAGCAAATGAGCCTGCAGGTCATCGGCAAGTCCACGCTCTGACGCCAGATAACAAGGAAAACAGCATGTCCAAGACCCAACTGTTCGACCTCGACGGCAAGATCGCCTTCGTTTCCGGTGCCAGCCGTGGCATCGGCGAAGCCATTGCCCATCTGCTGGCCCAGCAGGGCGCCCACGTGATCGTTTCCAGCCGCAAGCTCGACGGCTGCCAGCAGGTGGCCGACGCCATCATTGCGGCGGGCGGCAAGGCCACGCCGGTCGCCTGCCATATCGGAGAACTGGAGCAGATCCAGCAGGTGTTCGCCGGTATCCACGAACAGTTCGGGCGCCTGGATATCCTGGTCAATAACGCGGCCACCAACCCGCAGTTCTGCAACGTGCTCGACACCGACCCGAATGCCTTCCAGAAGACCGTCGACGTGAACATCCGCGGCTACTTCTTCATGTCGGTGGAGGCCGGCAAGCTGATGCGCGAAAACGGTGGCGGCAGCATCATCAACGTGGCCTCGATCAACGGCGTTTCGCCGGGCCTGTTCCAGGGCATCTATTCGGTGACCAAGGCCGCGGTAATCAACATGACCAAGGTGTTCGCCAAGGAATGCGCGCAGTTCGGCATTCGCTGCAACGCCCTGCTGCCGGGCCTGACCGACACCAAGTTCGCCTCGGCGCTGGTGAAGAACGACGCCATCCTCAATGCCGCGCTGCAGCAGATCCCGCTCAAGCGCGTGGCCGACCCCAAGGAAATGGCCGGCGCCGTGCTGTACCTGGCCAGCGATGCCTCCAGCTACACCACCGGCACCGCGCTGAATGTCGACGGTGGTTTCCTGTCCTGATCAGGCTTTGGGGGCCCCTTCGCGGGTAAACCCGCTCCCACAGGTTCAGTGAGGTCCTGTAGGAGCGGGTTAACCGCGAAAAGGCCGGTAGCGCAGAGACGTTACAGGCAGGTCGCCGCCGCTGCCCGGCGCTGCAAGGCCATGCCGTCATTCTTCTGCGCGTAGTAATCCACCCGTGTACCGCCCGCTTGCGGATACACATCCACGAACGACTCCGCCTCGCGGGTATAAACAGTCAACCCGCCCTGCTTGCGTGGCTCCAGGTAGCCACTGGCATCGTCGCCAAACACGTCCTCTTTCTGCCAGCTGAACTGGATGCACTGGGCCACCAGCTCCGGCGCCTTGCGCGAATCGAGCTGGGCCGTCGGCTTGCCACCCCGCGCCGCATCCATGGTCGCGCTCGCGCAACCGACCAACACCAGCGCCGCAGCCATCGGCAGAATTGCTCGCATGTTCCATCCTCGGGGCAAAAAAGAAAGCGACTCTAGCATTGCGAATGAATTGTCCCAAGCGGGCCGCTGTCGCAGATAGGGAATGCAACCAAGGAGAGTCCCATGCAAGCCAGACACCTGCTGCCCGCACTGCTGATCGCCAGCCTGCCCGCGCTGAGCTTTGCTGCCCCCTCGGCAGAAGAAAGCATCAAGGCGCCGGAAACCCACAACCGTGAACTCAAGGTCGGCGACAAGGCCCCCGACCAGTACAAACGCGATGACCAGGCCATCAGCGACTGGAAAGCCAAAGGACTGCCCGCCCCCGAAAAAGAAAGCCACTGGGTGCGCATGGGCGAGCATTATGTGCTGATCCAGATCACCAATGGCGTGGTGCTGGCGATCCATCCCGCGTCCTGAAGCTACACGCCGCTTGATCTGAGCTGATCCGACCGCTGCCGTGCAAGCATGCCATTCATCGCTCTCACGGCATTTTTTTGCGCGCCCGGGAAACCAAATGGATCGATCCCAGTCTCATTCAGTGTCCCGTAAACCTATGCGGATCAAGGACCTATATCGAGATGGCCCGCTTTGTAAACTTTTCGCTGATTGCCGCCTTCCTGCTGTTGTCCGGCTGCTATCACCACCACTACCGTGATGATGACGGCTGGCGAGACGACGATCGCGGCCACCGTCACCACCACCGACACGATCGCGACGACGACGATGACCGCCAATGGCGCGGTGACCGTTACTACCGCTGAAGCGTCTCCCCTACCCTGACCCGCCGCCCAACCGTGCGGCACCTTAACCTGATGATTCCTTTGAGGTTCAAATCATGCGTCTGACTCTGCCTTCCATTGCCCTCGGCCTGCTGCTGTGCCAGGGCGCTTTCGCCGGTGACGGTACTGCCGCCATTGGCGGTGGCCTGGGTGGTGTGCTGGGCAACGTTGTCGGCCAGCAGCTCGGTGGCCGCACTGGCGCAGCCATCGGCGCTGGTGTCGGTGGTGCAGCCGGTAGTGCGGTAGGTGCGAGGAAAGGCAACCGTACCGAAGCGGCCATTGGCGGTGGCCTGGGCTCGGCAGGCGGTTCGCTGCTGGGCGGCGCGGTAGGCGGCAAGACCGGTTCCACCATTGGTGCCGGCCTGGGCGGTGCAGCCGGTGGTGCGCTGGGTAACCACCTGGGCGACAATGGCGGCAGCCACAAGCACCGCCATCACCGCCGCCACTGAGTAAAGACAATGACAAGGGCCGCATTTTGCGGCCCTTTTCATTGGCGTCATGGGTGCAAACCCTGCAGCACATCAACATCACCTTCACCGCAAGCTGCCACACTGACTGCTACTGTCTTTCGTGCCCCCTTGAGTGAAGGAACACCTCCCCCCCATGAACCAGGAACTGCTCTGGGTCCTCGGCCTGCTGGCTGTCGTCGTCATCCTCTTCGTCATCAACCGCCCGCGCATGGACGTGGTCGCCTTGCTGGTGATCCTCGCCCTGCCGCTGTCTGGCATCCTCACCGTCGAACAGGCCCTGGCCGGTTTTAGCGACCCCAACGTGGTGCTGATCGCCGCCTTGTTCGTGATCGGCGAAGGGCTGGTGCGCACCGGCATCGCCTACCGCATCGGTGAATGGATGAGCGAGCGAGCCGGTAACAGCGAAGCCCGCCTGCTGGTCTTGCTGATGGTTTCAGTGGCCGGCCTGGGCTCGGTGATGAGCTCCACCGGCGTGGTGGCGATCTTCATCCCGGTAGTGCTGAGCATTGCCGCGCGCCTGAAACTCTCACCCAGTCGGCTGATGATGCCACTAAGCTTCGCCGGCCTGATCAGCGGCATGCTCAGCCTGGTGGCCACGCCACCCAACGTGGTGGTGCACAGCGAGCTGGTACGTCACGGTGGGGCCGGCTTCAGCTTCTTCAGCTTCACCCCGTTCGGCCTGGTGGTGCTGGTGCTGGGCATCGGTTACATGCTGCTGACCCGCCACTGGCTCAATGGCGAAGTGCGCAAGGACGGCCGCGTGGAAAGCCGCCGCACCTTGCTCGACCTGGTACTCGACTACAAGCTCAACGGCCGCGAACGGCGCCTGCGCATCCGCCCGCACTCGCCACTGATCGGCCATACCCTGGGCGAACTGGAGCTGCGCACAAAACACGGCGCCAACGTGATCGGCATTGAACGCCAGCACAAGTTCACCACCCGGGTAATCGCTGCCGATTCGGGCACTGTGCTGCAACAGGGCGATGTGCTGCTGCTCGACCTGTTCGCCAACCGCGGCGACCTGCGCAACCTGTGCCAGACCATGCAGCTGGAGCCACTGCACTTCAAGGCGGCCTACTTCATCGACCAGTCCCAGGAACTGGGCATGGCCGAAGTGTCACTGCCACCAGGCTCGCAACTGATCGGCAAGAGCATTCTGGAACTGGCCTTCCGCACCCGCTACGACCTCAACGTGGTCGGCCTGCGCCGCGAGCAGGCGGCCATCGAAGAGCAACTGGTGGAAGAGAAGCTGCGCCTGGGCGATACGCTGCTGGTGGTCGGCCCATGGAAGGCCGTGCGCCAGCTGCAGAGCCGGCCACAGGACTTCCTGGTGCTGAGCCTGCCGGCCGAAATCGACCAGGTTGCACCGGCCCGCACACGTGCACCGCAGGCTTTGCTCAGCCTGGCGGTGATGGTCGGGCTGATGGTCAGCGGCGCCGTGCCCAATGTCATCGCCGCGTTGATTGGCTGCCTGCTGATGGGCGCCGGGCGCTGCATCGACATGAACAGCGCCTACCGGGCCATTCACTGGCAGAGCCTCGTGCTGATCGTCGGCATGCTGCCATTCGCCCAGGCGCTGCAGAAAACCGGCGGCATCGACCTGGCCGTGGGCGGGCTGGTCAGCCTGCTGGGCGGTGCCGGGCCGCTGGCCATGCTGGCCTGCCTGTTCATGGTCACGGCAGTCATCGGCCTGTTCATTTCCAACACCGCCACCGCCGTACTGATGGCACCGGTAGCGATCAGCACGGCAACGCAGTTGGGCATGTCGCCCTACCCGTTCGCCATGACCGTGGCCCTGGCGGCCTCGGCGGCGTTCATGACGCCGGTGTCATCCCCCGTCAACACCCTGGTGCTCGGCCCAGGTCAGTACCGCTTTGGCGACTTCGTCAAGGTCGGCGTGCCCTTCACCGTGCTGGTGATGCTGGTGACCGTGCTGATGGTGCCCTGGTTCTTCGGTCTGTGAGCAATATGGCAATGAATAGAGGCTATTTGCCATTAACTTGCACGAATACGGCAGATTGACATCAAGCACCCGGTGCCAACACACTGACGCGTCAATGCCCCAGGTGCTTATTGCCGTTGTCCTGGATTTCGTTCCCGCTTGTCGGTCGAGCCTATGGTTTTTCCAGCACAATCGCGCGTGTTGCCCTATATCGCCCTGTTTGGCCTGACCTTTGCCCTGACCCTCGGCGGGATCCTGGCTCGGCCGATCGAATCGCTGTCGCTGTTCTGGCCGGTCAATGCGGTACTGGCCGGCGCACTCTTGCGTTATCCACGCCAGGCCAACCTCGTGGGCTTCACCCTGGTGTGGCTGGCGATGGTCGCAGCCGACCTGGCCTGCGGCAGTGCCTGGGCGCCAGCCCTGTGGTTCAACCTGTGCAACCTCGGCGTGGTGGTAACGGTGTGGTGGTGGTTGTCGCGCCTGCCCCGCCTGCACCGGCGCATGCGTACCCCGCATGGCGTGCTGAGTGTGTTCGGCGCCTGCGCGGCGGGTGCCGTAGTGGCCGCCAGCATGGCCTGTGTGATGGCCGCACCGTGGTTCGACAAGTCGCTGCAGACCACTTGGCTGGCCTGGTTCAGCGAACAGTTCTCGACCAGCGTGCTGGTGCTGCCGATTCTGCTCACCACCCCTTCGGCCCGCGCCTTGGTGCGCAGCGGCGCCCAGGCCATCCGCCTGGGCCCCTTGCTGGTGCTGCTGGTCTCACTGGCATTCAGCATCGCGTTCGGCGGGCCAGGCGCCATCGCCTTTCCGATTGCCGCACTGCTGTGGTGTGCCTGGACGTATTCGCCGTTCCTGGTGTCGTTGTTGACACTCACTGCCGGCAGCACACTGATCGTGGCGGTGGCGCAGAACCTCATGCACTTCAGCGTGCCGCAGAGCGAACCCGGGGTCACCGCACTGATGTCGGCTCGCCTGGGTATCGCGATGCTGGTCCTCGGGCCGTTGGTGGTGGCCTGTGTCAGCCAGGCCAATCGCAGCCTGCTGGCCCGCCTGGCGCGCCAGGCCACCATCGACCACCTCACCGGCCTGCTCAGCCGCAGTGCCTTCAGCCACCGTGCCAACGCCCTGCTCGACAGCCGCCAGCAGCATGCCCAAGGGCTGCCACTGACCCTGATGATGCTCGACATCGATCATTTCAAGTCGATCAACGACCTCCATGGCCACGCCGTAGGCGACCAGGTGCTGCGCCAGTTCGCCCGCACCCTGCAGGACCAGTTGCACGACGAAGAACTGCTGGCTCGCCTGGGCGGCGAGGAGTTCGTGGTGGTGCTTCCTGGGCTGGCGCCGGAGCGAGCCCAATTTACCGCCGAACGCCTGCGACGCGCCGTGCAGGACCTGCACCTGGCCCAAGGCGATGCACGCCTGCAGATCACCGTCAGCATTGGCCTGGCCGGCTGCGGCGCGGACGAAGCCTCCCCCAGCCTGGACGAACTGCTGGCGCGCGCCGATCTGGCGCTGTACCGGGCCAAGGCCCATGGCCGTAATCGCGTCGAGCAGGCAGAGCCGCAGCGCCAGGTGATCTGAGTTCAGCTCATCAGCAAGTCCCAGGACAGCTTGGCAATGAGCACGCACAGCAGAATCAGGAACAGCCCGCGCACGAACCCGGCGCCCTTGCGCACCGCCAGCCAGGTCCCGGTCAAGGCACCGAGGATGTTGCACGCGGCCATGGGCAGGGCGATGGCGTACAGCACATTGCCCGACGGTACGAAGAACACCAGGGCCGCCAGGTTGGTGGCAATGTTGACCACCTTCGCCGACGCCGAGGCATGCAGGAAATCCAGGGCGAAGAAGCGAATGAACAGGAAGATCAGGAAGCTGCCGGTGCCTGGGCCGAACAAGCCATCATAGAAACCGATCGCCCCGCCGATCAGCACCGCCAGGCACTGCTCCCGGCGGCCGATCTTCGCCGGCTTGTGCAAGGTGCCGAAGTCCTTCTTGCAGAAGGTGTAGATCGCCATCACCACGATCAGCACCAGCACCGCCGGGCGCATCACGCTGGGTGGTACCAGCGAAACCGTGGCCGCCCCGGCGAACGACATGACAAAGGCACTGACCGCCGCCGGCACGATCAGGCCCCAGTCCAGGGTCACCTTGCGAATGAACGAGCGGGCGGCAAAGGCTGTGCCGCACACCGAAGCCAACTTGTTGCTGCCCAGCAACGCCGCCGGTTGCGCAGTGGGCAGTACGTTGAACAGCGCGGGGATCTGAATCAGCCCGCCACCGCCGACGGCGGCATCGATCAGGCCGGCAGCGAAAGCGAACAAGGAAAGTACGGCGATATCCATCATGGCGCGGTTCCAGGCAGTGAAGACAGACTGCAAGGCTAATCAAAGCGGCGCGCTTGTGTTGAAATGCCATATTGCGAAAACTGCAATGAGGAACCCTCCATGGCATTGGACATGCTGCGCGAAATCCAGGCGTTCGTCAGTGTTGCGCACAAGCGCAGCTTCGTCGCCGCCGCACGCACCCTGGGCCGCTCGCCTAGCGCAGTGACCCGCGCGGTGCAAACCCTGGAAGACAACAGCGGGTGCAAGCTGCTCAACCGCAACGCCAACGCCGTGACCCTCACCGAAGCCGGTGAGCGCCTGCTGCCCCACGCCGAACGCTTGCTGGATGTGCAACGCGACGCTGCCGACGAACTGGCCGCGCTTACCGGCAGTGCACAAGGCTGGGTACGCTTCGCTGCTCCGCAACTGCTAGGCGAGCACGTATTGCCCGGCGTGCTGGCCAGCTTCAGCCAGCGCCACCCGCAAGTGACCCTCGACGTGCAGTACAGCGACGCAGCCCTCGACCCGTTGCAAGGCAAGTTCGATTTCGTGGTCCGCGGCGCCTTCCCCCAATCGAGTGAACTGATTGGTTATCCACTGTGGCACTACCACCGCCACTTGTATGCCAGCCCCGCCTATGTCGCCCGCGCCGGCATGCCCGAACACCCCGAGCAACTGGACCAGCACGCCCTGATCCTGCATACCGCCCCGCGCATCCTGAAAGCCTGGCACTTCTGCCGCGCCGGCCAGATCACCAGCCTGCGCCCGCACCCACGCTTGCGCCTGGGCTCAGGTGATGCGGTGTACCACAGCACCCTGGCCGGTGCCGGTATCGCACGCCTGGCGGACTGGGTAGCGCAAGCGCAGGTGAAGGCTGGACGCCTGGTGCGGGTGTGCGCGGATTACCGGCTGACTTCAAGCACCGGCCAGGACCCGCAGATGCATGCGGTGTACCCCTCAGGCGAGCTGCCGGCCCGGGTGCGCGAATTGCTGCTGGCCTTGCGCCAGGCTGGCCAAGCCGCCTCTGACCGGGCGGGCTGAACGCTGTTCAAATTCTGCTCAATTTAACAGAGCCCGCAAATTGCCTGGCTTGCAGAACTTTATCCACAGACCTACCCACGTTTTTTGTGGACAGATTTCCTCAAGCAATGAAGGACTTATCGCACGCTCAGCAGCGCAACATTCGCCGCCTTGACCAGCTCGATCCATTCCTGCGCACTGATCACCCCGGAGTGTTTCAGGGACTCGGCACAGCGCAGCGCCTGATCGTATTGATCCTCTTCGAGAATGCCTTCGCTGAGATAACGGCTGCGCCACTCCAGCATGGCTGAAGTGTCCTTCTGGTATTCCATCTATGTGCTGACTCCCGAGGCAAAAGACTGGGCTCGCCATACGCGACCCATTATGACGCAGCGGGAGACTACACGAGGCTTCTGCACGTGAGAACGACGTGCACCTACCACTAGTCCAGCGGTAGAGCCGAGGAGAACTGCCATGATCTGGCAGGAATCTGGCCCATCTCGCGAGACAGATGGGCCGGAGGGCATGAGGAGAATCAGCCTGGTAGATCAGCTTGGCGGAATGGTGCCGAGCAGGCCGATCAGAACGGTCAACAGCAGAAAGCCACCCAGAAACAGCGCGAGCTTGCCCATCGGAACCTCTTCAGTGTGATAGCAGGGACGAAAAGCATTGTCGTCGCCAGGCTGATACGGTTACAGATTCAGGTTCGACGAAAAAAAGCGTATCAGATGATGCGCGCGGGCCCCAGCCTGCGACCTGTGCTAGGGTCAGACACCCCCTTACATGGAGTTCTGCATGACTACGCTCGCTGCCAACGCCGCACTGTTGCTGATCGACCTGCAGGTCGGTATTCACCACCCACGCCTGGGCCGACGCAACAACCCCGAGGCGGAATTGCGCATGGGTGAACTGCTCGCGGCGTGGCGCCTGAATGGCCGACCGATCGTGCATGTACGGCATCTCTCGCGCTCGCCCGATTCGGTGTTCTGGCCGGGGCAAGCGGGCTGCGAATTCCAGCCGGCCTTCACGCCGCTGGCCAGTGAAACGGTGTTCGACAAGCACGTGCCGGACGCCTTCGCCAACTCGGGCCTGGAGCGCTGGCTGCTCACGCGCGGCATCCGCGAACTGGTTATCGCGGGGGTGATCACCAACAACTCGGTGGAGTCCACTGCACGCTCGGCGGGCAACCTTGGCTTCGACGCGGTGGTGGTGGCCGATGCCTGCTTTACCTTCGACCAGCGTGACCTGCAGGGGCGGCATTGGCCCGCCGAAGAGGTGCATGCCATGTCGTTGAGCAACCTGGCACTCGATTACGCGCGGATTCTAGACTGCGCCGAGGTGTGCGCAGGCCTCCCGGGGGCGGCGTAGACAGAAAACGCACATGGCAGACAGATTGCGCAGCCATTTGTGTCGCGCCGCCACTCGTAACATTCAGTTTCATCTAGCCCACCGACAGTAGCCAGCTCAACGCATCCGATCGAGGCTACTTCCGTGTTGCAACGTCTGTTCTGCTCCGTGTCCCTGCTTACCCTGGCCATTTCCGCTGCCCATGCCGCCGACGCGCTCGACACGCCGCGCCTGGCCGGCATGGACAACTTCCGCGACATCGCCGGCACCACCAGCGCCTACAGCACCCGCCATGATGGCGTGATGCGCGCCGGCGTGTTCTACCGTTCCAATGCCCTGACCCCGACAGCGGCCGATCTCGCCGTCCTCAACGGCCTGGGCATCAGCGATGTCTACGACCTGCGCACCCCCAGCGAAATCGCCAGCACACCCGACACCCTGCCGGCCGCTGCCCGCTACACCAACATCGACATCATCGGCAGCACCACTTCAGGCTCGAACATCACCAACATCTCATTCACCAGCGCTGCCCAGGCGCGGGCGATGATGCAGGAAACCAACCGCGCCTTCGTCAGCGATGCCGGCATGCGCGGGCAGTTCAGTGTGCTGTTCAACGAACTGGCCAACGCCGACGGTGCGGCGCTGTTCCACTGCACCGCCGGCAAGGACCGCACAGGCTGGACCGCAGCCGTGCTGCTGAGCATCGCCGGGGTCGATGACGCGACCATCATGAGCAACTACCTGGCCACCAACGACTACACCGCCACCCGCGTCGCAGCAACGCTGGCCGCCATGCCGGCGAGCATGGCCGAGATCTACGCACCGCTGCTCGGTGTCGAAGCCAGCTATCTGCAGGCCGGCCTGGATGAAGTCTCCGCCAAATACGGGAGCATGGACAACTACCTCAAACAGGGCCTGGGGCTGTCGCAGGAAACGCTCTACGTGTTGCGCGGCAAGATGGTGCGCTACGGCACACTGCCAGGCGAAGCCGGCCTGCTGGGCAACGCCGCTGCCGGTGCGCAGCTGCTGCGCCAGTTGCAGGACACCTCGCTGTCGGGCCGCTATACCGCCTACAACTATTACCTGCAGTCGGCCATCGATGCCGGCACGCTGGGCGGCGTCGAGTCGACCGTGGGTGGTCAGGTGCATGCCGACGCCGCCAGCTACTTGCTGCGCCAGGCGGCGATGATCGACCGTGCGGCCGCACCCTTTGCCGATGGCAGTGACCTCAAGGTTGGCCAGTCGCGCCTGTGGAGCACCGCGCTGGCCGGCTACCTGGGCACCGATGGCTCGTCACACGCGGCCAGCAGCAACGAGCACAGCCAGGGCCTGATGGTCGGCATGACCCAGCGCTTCTCCGAGCAGCTCAGCGCCCACGGCGGCTTCGGCTACAGCAATGGCAATGTCGGCGGTGCCGGTGGCGAAGCGGACACCGACCTGACCTTCCTCAGCCTGGGTGCGCGCTTCGCGCCGAATGGCCTGGAACAAGGCCTGTTCATCGACGCCGATGCCAGCGCCGGCTGGCTCGATTACTCGAGCAAGCGTGAACTTGGCGGCAGCCTGGGCACGGCCAAGGGCGACAGCCACGGCACCCTGGCCGGCGGCAGCCTGGCGCTGGGTTATCGCCTGCCCACCGGGGCCATGGTGCTGGAGCCGAGCCTGGGGCTACGGGTCAGCCGCGTGGACCTCAACGGTTTCACCGAGAAAGGCAGCGAGCTGGCCTTGCAGGTAGATGACCTGAAACAAACCCGACGCGCCGCCGTGGCCAACCTCAAGGCCTCCTTCGCGCCGGTCGCCATGGGCAGCTGGCAGCTGGTGCCGGGGGTCGAGGTGGGTTACGAGCATGCCCTGGGCGATCACCAGGTCGACAGCGAAGGTCACTTGCTGGGGCTGGATATCGAGCAGCGGGCGCCCTTCGACAACCGCGACCAGTTCATTGGCGGTGTCAACCTGATGGCCAACCTCGGGGCGCTGAGTGTCGGGGCCGAGGTGGCCGCCATGGGCG
Organism: Pseudomonas sp. NPDC089428; assembly: GCF_044749325.1. Taxonomy (NCBI): domain Bacteria; kingdom Pseudomonadati; phylum Pseudomonadota; class Gammaproteobacteria; order Pseudomonadales; family Pseudomonadaceae; genus Pseudomonas; species Pseudomonas sp. NPDC089428. Next base: position 29,353 of record NZ_JBIVHT010000012.1, on the reverse strand, counting down.
GCGGGGACAGCCACGGGGTCAGCGGCAGCCTCAAGGCCAGCTATGCCTTCTGATGCCTGAAGGGGGCCACTCTGTGGCCCATCGACGCGGTTCGTCGCCACGACAAGCGCGTCGATGGGCTGCGCAGCAGCCCCCGGCTAGCGACGCCGAATCAAAGCCGGGCTGACACCAAAAGCCTGCTGGAAGTACTGGGCAAACCGCCCGGCATTGCTGAAGCCATGGCGCAAGGCAACCTCTGCCACCGACCCGCCCTCCCCGCGTTCCAGCACTTCACGCGCCTGCTCCAGCCGTACCTGACGCTGATAGCCAACGATCGACGTCCCGGCAAAACGCCGGAAGCCATCCTGCAACGCCCGCAAACTGACATTGGCCAACCCCGCCAGCTCGCTGCCGCTGACCGGCCTGGCGGGATGCTCGCGCAGATAAGCCATGGCCAGTTTCACGTGCCGTGGCGCAATCGCCGGGGCCGGGTTGCGCAACGCCTCGCTGTAATTGTGCGGCCAGGTTTCGAGCAGCGCATCGACCAGCATCTCCTGCAAGCGCACAGGCATCAGCAGGCCGGTGTTGATCAATTGGTCGAACTCGGTACCGGTTGCCAGCTCGAGCAAAGCCCGGATCCCCTGGAACGCCGGGATGTTCAGGTCGACCCGCGACGCAAAGCGGATCGGCGCCGACAACGGCTGCTCCAGCAAGGCCGAAAGGCGCTCGGTAAACGCCCCACGGCGGATCGACATGCCGCACTGGGCGTGGCCCTCGGTGATGCGCACCGAGCGAATGTCGAGCTTGTCCACCGCCAGGCCGACCTGGGCAGCGCCGATCGACTCGCCGCGGTGATCAAAAATGATCTTGCCTGCAGTGGGTAGCACAAAGGTGATTTCGTCCTGCGGCGCCGGCAGGACGATGGTGAAGTCGCCCTGGTACTGCATGCGCCGCACGCTCATGCCGTCGAAGCGGCCGTAGACGCCAGCGATGGCGATGCCCTCGCCCAGCGGCGGCATGTCGGCATACAGGTTGCCGTAGAGTTGCGTGAACAAGGCGGCGAACTCGTCGCTGCGCATGTCGCTGGAACGCAGCATGAACTGCTTGCGGGTCGTGCCGGGATACACCGTGCCGCACACCTTGTACCATTGAGGGGACTGGCACACTATCAGCCACGCATGACAGGCACGTGACGCCCGGTCCAAGCCCGATCAGTGCCCAGCACCAACAGGCGGCACACCTTGCGTGCTATCGGGTCCGCCTGAGTTTTTCTGCCTTGAAGCGCCGATACAAGGCCATCACCGGCCGCAGCATGGCCAGCCGGTCAAAGATCGACAAGGCATGCAGGTCGGTGCGCGAAGGCCTCTGGTAGCCCAGGTTCCAGGTGAAGTAGTAGGCCTGGATGTTCTTGTCGCTGTGAATGAGGGTATTGAGGGCGGCGTCATAGTGCATCGGGCCGCCGTCCGGGTGCCCTGGGGGGCGTTGCAGAATTTGTGCGAGAAAGTCGCGCAGCTTGCCCACGCTCTTGCCGTTTACCGCGTAGAAGTGCGACAGGTGGATGGGGCGGTCGACCAGCACCCAGCCAGGTGTATTCGAATTGCCCTCGCAGGAATGGCCAAGGTAGGCAATGTCCCAGTCCATGCCTTGCAGGGACTCGATGGCCTGTTTGCCAAACGGGCCAATGCGCCGGGAAAACTGGATGTCGTCTTCCATGATGAGGATGTTGTCGACCTTCAGGCGCACGGCTTCTTCCAGTATCTGCATGTGGCTCATGAAGCAGCCCCGGGCGCCGATGCTGGGGAAACCCTGCTGATCGGTAGGCGTAACCGCCGGGAAAAAGCCAATTTTTTCGTCATCGATATGGAAGCCATTGCGGGCGAACTCGGCTTCGGTTTCCTGGCGGCGGTCCGTTCTGGACGGGATATTGATGATTCGGGTCCGATCAAAAAAGTCGATCACATTCATCTGTCAGGTCCTTGGTGCAGCTGATCAGAACGACGGTGCTGGCACGCGCACAGCATGCTCAGGCAAACAGATGGCTGATGAACTGGCCACACAGAGCACCGAACACCATGACTGGCAGCACCACCAGTTCGCGCTTGATGCTCAGCATGCCCAGTTGGTGACTGACCTTGAAGATCAGGATCAAGGTGAAGAAGGTATGCAGTGCCACCCCCCATAGCGCGTAGGTCACCCCACCGATGGCCAGCAGCAGCGGCATCAAAGTGAACAGCGCCACCACCCGGATGATGTTGTCCATGGCCATGTACTTGGTCAGCCCCAGGGCCATCCAGATCTGTTGCGTCAGGCCGTAGCGCAAGGTGAACAGCGACAACGACAGTATCGCCATCATCTGCCCGGCGTCCTGATACCGGTCGTCATACAGCCAGTGGATGATCAGCGGGCTGGCGGTGAACAGGAAGCCACAGGTGAACAGGGTCAGTACATCGAAGATCAACCTGAAGCGGAAATACAGTTGGCGCAGGCGCCCCATGTCACCCGTCCTGGCCGCCTCGCTGAAGGCCGGCAAGGCCACAGCCCCGGCCAGCCGCTGCAGGCTGAGCTGGAAGGCCGCCAGAATGCCCACGGCAATCGAATACACCCCCAGTTGCGCCACCGTCATGCTGCCGCCAAACCAGATGCGGTCGCCCTGCATGGCCAGCACGCCAACGGCGGAGGACAAGAACACCCAACGGCCGTAGTTGACGATCTCGCGCAGCGCTGCCGGGTCCCACTGCGGGCGGTCCTTATGCCCCGGGAAGATCATGTGGCTGAGCACTGTGGTGACCAGGGTCGAGACCAGCCCGGCAGCCACCAGCGCCCAGATGGAACGGGTGAGGTAGCCAATCAGCAACATCACCACCAAGCCGGCGAGTTGCGAAACCAGCTCGACCAGCACCACCTTCTTCTGCTGGAAGTTACGGATGGCCAAATCGATCTTGGTCGACTGGAAGGCGAAGATGATCGCGAAAAAGCCGGTGACGGCCAGCACTGCGGGCAACTCCGGGGCGGCGTAGGTGGAATGCGCCGGCCACATGTCGAAATGTTGGGATACCCATGAGGCCAGTGCCACCAGCTCCATCACCACGAACAGGCCAAAGCCGCGAATGATCTGCAGCGACCAGATGGTGTTGAGGAACAACGGCTCGTCGCCGCGCGGGCTTTGAATGATGTTCTGCCGCAGCCCCACATCGGACAGCAACAGCAGCAACACCGACACCGTGGTGGCGATGGCCATGAGGCCGAACATCTCTGGCAAGAGCAAGCGGGTGATGATCAGGTTGCCGCCCAATCGGATGACCTGGGAGGCCACGATGGACCCGATATTCAGTGCCCCGGCCAACAACACGCGTTTGCGAAGACTTTGCGAGGACGACAGATCGATCGTAGACATGGCACCCACTGATCCGGTTTTTAAGAAGTTACTATAGTCTCAATCTGCCATGTTGCTATTGCGCCAGCGGGTATTGGGTGTGGTCTGCAGTCAGTGATAAGCCGCCCTGAATTGGCTTTGCCAAAGCGGGCGTCTGATCAGCGAGCCTGCCTGCAGGGTTCTTTCACTAGCCAGCAAATGTGTCCACGCACACGATTGCGCCAGATTTTTTGTCAGACATTCCAACGCTGTATAATGCTATATTTCTGGCATTGTACTAGCCAGTTACTTCCTGACCGCCTGGTTAACTAGTCGCAAGGAAAGCGAGCAAGAGAAACCGGAATCTCATCAGGTACTGACGTGAAGCGTGATATCCACCTCGTTGTTCTCCTGCTGTTGGTCATTGGTTGTTCCCTCGCATCGCTGACGCTATGGAAGGTCATGGCCTCCCGCGAGCAAGCACTCGAAGAAGTCAACATCCACGGCCTGAACCTGGCCCAGGCGCTATCCACTTATTCAGAAGGCATCGTGCGGCAGAGTTCACTGCTGTTGCTCGGCCTCGTCGAGCGCCTGGAAACCGAGGGCAGCGGGCCTGCGCAGATCGAACGCCTGAACCAACTGGTCAGCCGTCAGCAGCCCCTGATGCCACAAATGAGCGGCATCACCATCTACGCCAAGGACGGGAGCTGGCTGATGTCCTCCAACCGCCCGATCCCGCTCAACGCCAACAGCAGCGACCGGGCCTACTTCATCCACCACCGCGACGACCCCTCCCGGGAGCCCTTTATCGGCCTGCCCATCCGTAGCCGTGCCAACCAGGAATGGGTGATCACCATCAGCCGGCGCTTCAACGACGCCCAAGGTGAGTTTGCCGGTGTCGTGGCCGTGACCCTTGGCGTGGAGAACTTCCTGCGCCTGTTCGGCCAGATCGACGTGGGCCATGACGGCGCCATCGGCCTGTCCTACACCGACGGCGCGATGCTGGTGCGCTACCCGTTTCGCGAGCAGGACATGGGGCGCAACTTCTCGAAGTCGCCCATCTACGCCAAGTATCTGGTCGACCGGTCTGTGGGCACCGCGTCGTTCACCTCAAGCCTGGACGGCGTCGAGCGCCTGTATGCGTTTCGCAAGAGTGACAAGCTGCCCCTGGTGACGACCGTCGCGCTAGGCAAACGCGAGGCACTGGCGGCCTGGCAGTTCGAGGCAATGCTGTCGTTGCTGGTGGTTTCCGGGCTGCTCGCGCTTACCGGCGCCATTGGCGCTCTGCTGATCCGCGCCATGAGCCGCCGCGTTGCGGTTGAAGGTGAACTGAGAGCGACCCAACAGCAGTTGCTTGACAGCAATCAGCAGCTCGAGCGCCAGGCGATGCACGATGCGCTGACCGGGCTGGCAAACCGGCGCTGCTTCGACGAGGTGTTGACCGAGGAGATTCAAAGAGCCCGGCGAAATGGCACAACTCTGTCTTTGCTGATGATCGATATCGATCATTTCAAGCGCTACAACGACACCTACGGGCACCCCGCTGGCGACGCCTGCCTACAACAGGTGGCCGGCCTGCTCTCGACCTGTATCCGACGCCCTGGGGACCTGCTGGCAAGGTATGGGGGTGAGGAAATGGCGATCATTCTGCCCGACACCAGCAGCGACGGTGCGGCGGCCGTTGCGCGGCTGATTATCGAGCGCCTGGCCCTGGAACCTATCGCGCACCAAGACAGTCCTTTTGGATATGTGACCGCCAGTATCGGCATCGCCAGCGCTGCCGGAACCGGCGCTGAAGGCTGGCTATCGCTGCTTGAACGCGCCGACCAGGCGCTCTATATCGCCAAGGAAGCGGGCCGCAATCGCCTGCATGTCGACTGAGCGAAGCTTGCGTTGACGTGCTCCACTCTCCTGGCTCATCGAGATCGTTCTTTGGATAACTCCCGGTCAAATCAATCGCATCAACGCGCACTCGATTGGCTGAACTTCTTCCTTGCCGACGTGCGCGATGGCCTGGGGCCTTATCTGGCGATCTACCTGCTGGCCGTACACCACTGGCAACCGGCGAGCATCGGCCTGGTGATGACGCTGGCGGGCATCACTGCGCTGCTTGCGCAGACCCTGGCTGGCGCCCTGATCGACACGACACCGGCCAAGCGAGCGGTCGTGGTCATCGCCGCTTTGCTGGTTACCGGCAGCTGCCTGTTGCTACCGCTGATCTCGACATTCGGGCTGGTGGCCGCGACCCAGAGCATCAGTGCACTTGCAGGCTCAGTGTTTGCCCCGGCGATTGCCGCCATTTCCCTTGGCATTACCGGCCCCAAGGCCTTCACACAGCGTGTGGGGCGCAACGAGACCTTCAATCACGCCGGCAACGCCTGCTCAGCGCTGCTGGCCGGAGGCCTGGCGTACCTGTACGGCCCGGTAGTGGTGTTCTACCTGATGGCCATCATGACCGTGGCCAGCATCATCGCGGTCAGTCGCATTCCTGCGGCGGCCATCGATCATGAAGTCGCACGCGGACTGGTCCATGCGCGATCGGGTGAGGTTCACCCGACAGATCTGCGTCTGCTGCTGCACAACCGCACGCTACTGCTGTTCGCGGTTTGCTGCGCCCTCTTCCACCTGGCCAATGCGGCGATGCTGCCGCTGGTGAGCCAGAAGCTGTCGCAAGTCAACCTGAGCCTGGCGACGCCGCTGACCTCCGCCTGTATCATCGCGGCGCAACTGGTCATGGTGCCCATGGCGTTACTGACCGGCGCCAAGGCCGAGCAATGGGGGCGCAAGCCGTTTCTGCTGGCAGGCTTTCTCATCCTGCCGCTACGCGGCGCGCTCTACGTGGTATCCGACAACCCATTCTGGCTGGTCAGCGTGCAACTGCTCGACGGCATTGGTGCGGGGATCTTCGGTGCGCTATTCCCCATCGTGGTCAAGGACCTGACCGAGGGCACCGGGCGATTCAACGTCAGCCTGGGGGCGCTGACGGCAGTTTTCGGCCTGGGCGCCGCATTGAGCCCAGGCATTGCCGGCCTGGTGGTACAGGAGGCCGGCTACGATGCGGCGTTCCTGACACTGGCCGCCATCGCCGCAGCAGCGTTCCTTCTGGTGCTGATCAGCCTCCCGGAAACCCAACCCCGCTTGAACGACACGCCGACTGGCTTACCCACATCCGCTGGACACTGAACGTACAATGCTTATCTCCAACACCGCACTCACCATCTGGGCCGTGGCCGCCCTGGCCACCTGTGGCGTCATCCTGCGCCCCTGGCGCATCCCTGAATACGTCTGGGCCATGGGTGGCGCACTGCTGCTGACTGGGCTGGGGCTGATTCCGCTGCGCTCCGCCCTGGCGGCCATTGCCGAAGGCGGCGATGTGTACCTGTTCCTGATCGGCATGATGGTGCTGGCCGAGCTGGCACGCCAGGAGGGGTTGTTCGACTGGCTGGCCAGGTACGCGGTACGCCATGCCCGGGGCTCCGGGCAGCGGCTGTTCGACCTGGTGTTCGCAGTGGGCACGCTGGTCACCGTGTTCTTGTCCAACGATGCGACCGCTGTGGTTCTCACACCTGCGGTATACGCAGCCTGCAGGGCGGCCAAGGCAGAACCTCTGCCCTACCTGTTCATTTGCGCCTTCATCGCCAACGCCGCCAGTTTCGTGCTGCCGATCTCCAACCCCGCCAACCTGGTAGTGTTCGGCAGCCAGATGCCGCCGCTGCTGGACTGGCTCAGGCAGTTCACCTTGCCATCGCTGGCAGCCATCGGCCTGACCTACCTGGCACTGCGCATCACCCAGCGCCGGCAAATTCGTCAACCCCTGACCCTGGACATCGATCCGCAACCGTTGCCCCATGGTGCCCGCCTGTGCGCGATGGGCCTTGTGCTGACCGGTGCACTGCTGCTGACGGCCTCGGCGCTGGACACGCCGCTGGGGCTACCCACCTTTTGTGCTGGCCTCGCCACCACCGGGCTGATCCACCTGCGCCAGCGGCGCAGCCCGATGCCTGTGCTCAGGCATGTGGCTTGGGGAGTCTTGCCGCTGGTGGCAGGCCTGTTCGTGCTTGTCGAAGCTGTGGCACAGACCGGGATCATCGAACAACTGGCCCATGCCCTGGCCGCACTGGCTCAGACCTCGCCCACCCAGGCCAGCTGGGTAGCGGGCACGGGCGTCGCCATCGCCAGCAACCTGATGAACAATTTGCCAACCGGGCTGATCGCCGGGGCCATGGGGCACCTCGCCGAGCTGCCAGGCCAAACCACGGCGGCGCTGCTGATTGGCGTGGACCTGGGCCCGAACCTGTCGATTACCGGCTCCCTGGCAACGCTGTTGTGGTTGGTGGCCATCCGCCGGGAGGGCGAGCATGTCAGCGCATGGCGCTTCCTGCGCCTTGGATTGCTGGTGATGCCACCCGCGCTGGCGGCAGCGCTGTGGGTACTTGCACTCTCGGCGTGATCAGGTTGCAGGGTCGTCGAATGGACCTGGCCGGCTTCTCGGGCCAGGTCTAGCACCATTGCACTTGTCGGGCGCTACCCTGCCCCACTGAAAGCCAGAGGGGGACTATCACAGTCTGGCCTTGAACCTGGCCTGTGAATGCTCGGCTACTCGCGCTCTTCGCTGATTTGCGCTGAAACGAAAAAAGGCCCCGAAGGGCCTTTTTTTCACGACTTGCAGACTTCAAGCGAAATCTGCAGGTCTTTATTTGGAGCGGGAAACGAGACTCGAACTCGCGACCCCGACCTTGGCAAGGTCGTGCTCTACCAACTGAGCTATTCCCGCGTCGTGATGGGTGCCATTCTAGCGATATCTGAAACGGCGTCAACCCCTTGATTCAAAAAAAGTTTTATTTTTGCTCGGAGCCTTCACGCAGGTGCGGCCAGGCGGCCAGCAGGTAGTGCACCATCGACCACAAGGTCAGGGCCGCCGCCACCAGCAACAGGCCGTAGCCCAGCACCACCCAGAAGCTCACCACCGGCGGGTTGGCCAGCAGGATCACCAGCGCCAGCATCTGTGCCGCTGTCTTCCACTTGCCAAGGCTGGACACCGCCACGTGGGCCCGTGCGCCCAGCTCGGCCATCCACTCGCGCAGCGCCGACACGACGATTTCGCGGCCGATGATCACCGCCGCCGGCAGGGTCAGCCAGAAGTTGGCGTGCACCTGCACCAGCAGCACCAGGGCCACCGCCACCATCAGCTTGTCGGCCACCGGGTCGAGGAAGGCGCCGAACGGGGTGCTCTGCTGCAGGCGACGCGCCAGGTAGCCATCCAGCCAGTCGGTGGCGGCGGCGATGGCGAACACCGTGCTGGCGGCCATGTAGCTCCAGTGATAGGGCACATAGAACAGCAGGATGAAGATCGGGATGAGCAGGACGCGTAGAACGGTGAGCAGGTTTGGAATATTCATCGGTACGACTGGCTGCGGGTTGAGCCCGGCATTCTACTCGCTATGCAGGCTGGCATAAATCGACTCGGCAAGCTTTTTACTGATGCCGGGGGCTTTGGCGATCTCATCGATGCTGGCGCGGTTGAGCTCCTGCAGGCCGCCGAAGTGCTTGAGCAGGTCGCGGCGGCGCTTGGGCCCTACCCCGGCGACGTCTTCCAGGCTTGAGGTACGGCGGGCCTTGCCGCGCCGGGCACGGTGGCCGGTGATGGCAAACCGGTGGGCTTCGTCGCGGATCTGCTGAATCAGGTGCAGCGCCGGGTTGTCGCCCTTGAGGGTGAACTCGTGGGCCACGTCGTTGAGGTACAGGGTCTCGAAGCCGGCCTTGCGGGTCACGCCCTTGGCCACGCCAAGCAGGGTCAGGTCGGTGAAGGCCAGCTCCTGCATCACTTCGCGGGCCATGTTCAGCTGGCCCTTGCCACCGTCGACCAGCAGCACGTCGGGCAGCTTGCCCTCGCCGTCCTTGATCCGCCCATAACGGCGGGTCAGGGCCTGGTGCATGGCGGCATAGTCGTCGCCGGCGGTGACACCTTCGATGTTGAAGCGCCGGTAATCCGACTTGATCGGCCCCTCCGGGCCGAACACCACGCAGCTGGCCACCGTGGCTTCGCCGCTGGAGTGGCTGATGTCATAGCATTCCAGGCGCTGCGGCACTTCATCCAGGCCGAGTACTTCGGCCAGCGCCTCGAAGCGCGCAGCCATGTGCTGGCGGTTGGCCAGGCGGGCATTGAGGGCCTGCTCGGCGTTGGTCACCGCCAGTTGCTGCCAGCGCGCGCGGGTGCCGCGGACGCGGTGGCTGATGGTCAGCTCGCGACCGCGCAGGCTCTGCACGGCTTCGGTGATGGCCTCGAAGTCTTCATGCACCACGTTGACGATCAGCTCGCCGGGCAGTTCGCGCTCGGCATTGCCCAGGTAGTACTGCGACAGGAATGCAGCCATGACTTCGGCCACCTCCTCCTCGATGCCCACCTGCGGGAAGAAGTTCTTGCTGCCCAGCACTCGCCCGCCGCGCACGCTGATCAGGTGCACGCAGGCACCGCCCGGGTTGACGAAGGCAGCCACCACATCGACGTCGCCGGAGCCACCTTCGATGTACTGCTGGTCCTGAACCCGGCGCAACAGGGCTATCTGGTCGCGCAGTTCGGCAGCCTTCTCGAAATTGAGGGCCATGGCGGCCTTTTCCATGGCTTCGTTGAGCTCATTGCCCAACTGCTGGCTGCGCCCTTCGAGGAACATCACCGAATGGCGCACGTCCTCGGCATACTCCTCGGCCGTGACCAGCCGGGTGCACGGGCCTTTGCAGCGCTTGATCTGGTACTGCAGGCATGGGCGGGTACGGTTGGCGAAGTAACTGTCTTCGCACTGGCGCACGGAAAAAGCCTTCTGCAGCAGGCTGAGGCTCTCGCGAATGGCGCCAGCGCTGGGGTATGGCCCGAAATAACGCCCCTTGGCTTTCTTCGCCCCACGGTGAATCCCCAGGCGAGGGAATTCGCCATCCGACAGGAATACGTACGGATAGGATTTATCGTCGCGCAACAGAATGTTATACGGCGGGCGCCACTGCTTGATCAGGTTCTGTTCGAGCAGCAGTGCCTCGGTCTCGTTGGCGGTGATGGTGGTTTCGACCTGGGCGATGCGCCCCACCAGCGCGGCGGTTTTCGGCGCCAGGCCGGTCTTGCGGAAATAGCTGGCCAGGCGCTTCTTGAGGTTCTTGGCCTTGCCCACATAGAGCAGCCGCGCCTCGGCGTCGAACATCCGGTATACGCCCGGGCGACCACTGCAGGTCGCCAGGAAGGCGCTGGCATCAAAGACTTGAGACATGAGGGTTTACAGGCTTGCGTCAACCATACCGTGGCGAACGGCCAGCAAGGTCAGTTCGACGTCGCTGGTGACCGAGAGTTTTTCAAAGATCCGATAACGGTAAGTATTGACGGTCTTGGGCGACAGGCACAACTTGTCCGAGATGATCTGCACTTTCTGGCAGCCGACGATCATCAGGGCAATCTGGATTTCCCGCTCCGACAGCGCGTCGAACGGCGAACCCTGGGGCTGGAACGACTTCAGTGCCAGCTGCTGGGCAATCTGTGGGCTGATATAGCGTTGCCCGGCAAATGCCAGGCGAATGGCCTGAACCATTTCGTCCAAGCCTGCGCCCTTGGTCAGGTAACCGGCGGCACCGGCCTGCATCAGGCGGGTGGGGAACGGGTCTTCTTCACACACGGTAACAGCCACCACCTTGATGTCGGGGTGGCTGCGCAGCAGTTTGCGGGTGGCTTCCAGGCCGCCGATCCCAGGCATCTTCACGTCCATCAGCACGACGTCAGGCTTCAGTTCCCGGGCGAGCTTCAGCGCCGATTCGCCCGAATCCGCCTCACCCACCACCTGCAGGCCATCGATATCGGCGAGCATGCGAGTAATACCGGTTCGAACCAGATCGTGATCGTCGACCACTAGGACCCTAATCAAGCAGACACCTCGTCAACAGGGCGATTGGATCCCGCCACCTTAACAAAATTTTTCATGGCGGACCTAGCGTAAAACTTCCTTCAGATACGCCGGACGCTCAGGACGCGGCTGTCGCGCCAACTCACCACCGCTGCCCTCACCCACCAGGCGCCCCAGCAGATGCCACAACGCCGCCTTGTCAGCTGCCGACAAACGCCGAAACGCGCCCAGCAGACCGGTTTCATCCGCCGTCAGGCTTTCCAGCGGTGCCGGCGTGCGCTCACCGCTGAGCACATACAGCGCATCCACGCCCCGGTTCGCCAGCGCCGCCAGGTAATCCGCCCGTGGGGTGCGCTCGCCACTTTCGTACTTGCCCTGGGCATTGGGCTCGACGCCGCCGATGTCACCAAATACCCGCTGGGTCATGCCCAGCCGTTCACGCTCTTCCCGCAGACGTGGACCGAGTCCTTTCATATGACGTTTCTCCTTGTTCCTTTGTCGTCATGGGTGCTGCTCACAATCCTGTGAGCAGTTGCAGACTGTGTGGTCACTATGCCCATCACCGGCCGGCGTCGCAAGCCAGTATTGCGCCACTACCGCACCCTGCGCAGCCTTGATTTAGAGGGATTTTCAGGCTCCAGCATTGCAATCCAAGCCGCAAAAAAACGAAGGGCTGCGGCGAAACGCCATGCCATTGACGCCACTTTGTTGCCACTTGCAGGGCATACGTTTTTTTGACGCCTAACTAACAGCAACTTTAACTCGTTGATTTATAACGGTTTTTAAACTTTAACAGGAAATATCTAAGTTATTTTCAAACAAGCGAATAGCAACGCTTGCAATAAAAATAAAAACCACCTTAGTCTGTAAAAAGACCACTAAGAAATAGCCTGTAACGCCACTTCCGAGCGCGGCTTAATTCTGCGCGTCTGCCATTTCGACAACTTCATGAACGATGTATCTCGGCCGGCTTTGCCGTGCCCCAGGGAGAGGGACCTATGAACATCAGTATCTTTGGACTTGGCTATGTTGGCGCGGTCTGCGCGGGCTGCCTGTCGGCCCGCGGCCATCACGTGCTGGGGGTGGATATTTCCCCGGCGAAAATCGAACTGATCAACCAGGGCAAGTCGCCGATTGTCGAACCGGGCCTGGAACAGTTGCTGCAGGATGGCATCAGCAAGGGCCGACTGCGCGGCACCACCGACGTGCAAGCGGCGATCCTCGCCACCGACCTGTCACTGCTGTGCGTCGGCACCCCCAGCAAGAAGAACGGCGACCTGGACCTGGTGTACATGGAAGCGGTCTGCCGGGAAATCGGCACTGCCCTGCGCGACAAGGGCAGCCGCCACACCGTGGTGGTGCGCAGCACCGTGCTGCCAGGCACGGTGAAGAACGTGGTGGTACCGATCCTCGAACAGTACTCGGGCAAACGCGCCGGCATCGACTTCGGCGTCGCGGTCAACCCGGAGTTCCTGCGCGAGAGCACGGCGATCCAGGACTACGACTTCCCGGCCATGACCGTAATCGGCGAACTGGACCAAGCGTCGGGGGACCTGCTCGAGTCGCTGTACAAGGAACTCGACGCACCGGTGATCCGCCGGTCCATCGAAGTCGCCGAGATGATCAAGTACACCTGCAATGTCTGGCACGCGACCAAGGTCACCTTCGCCAACGAGATCGGCAACATTGCCAAGGCTGCCGGTGTCGATGGCCGCGAGGTGATGGATGTGGTCTGCCAGGACCACAAGCTCAACCTGTCGCGCTACTACCTGCGCCCGGGCTTCGCCTTCGGCGGTTCGTGCCTGCCCAAGGACGTGCGTGCCCTCACCTACCGCGCCGCCAGCCTGGATGTGAAGGCTCCGCTGCTCGACTCGCTGATGGCCAGCAACGCCTCGCAGGTGCAGAACGCCTTCGACCTCATCGAGCGCCAGGACAAACGCAAGATCGCCCTGCTCGGCCTGGCCTTCAAGGCCGGCACCGACGACCTGCGGGAAAGCCCGCTGGTGGAACTGGCGGAGCGCCTGATCGGCAAGGGCTACCAGTTGAACATCTTCGACGAGAACGTCGAATACGCCCGCGTGCACGGCGCCAACAAGGACTACATCGAAGCCAGGATCCCGCATGTTTCGTCGCTGCTGCACAGCGACCTGCAGCAGGTGATCGATGACGCCGAGGTGATCGTCCTGGGCAACAACGACCCGCGCTTCGCCAGCGCCCTGCAAGCCGGCCACGGCAAGCAGGTGATCGACCTGGTCGGCTTCATGCCCGGCCTGAGCGACAGCCACCGCCAGGGCATCTGCTGGTAACCGACCCGGCACCCACCGCGCACCACCCACCACCGGCTGACGCCTGGGCGGCGTGGCGCGCGGGCACCGCAAAAACAGGAGTCAAGCCGACATGGATCGACAGCAACCGCCCTTCGTGGCACCCGGCTATCTGCGCGCAGGCGCCAGCTTCTTCGGCTGGGCGTGCCTGGCCGGGCTGATCGCGCTGGCGTCGGAGATGGTCGCACCGCAGTACCTGGACCCGAACCACCACCTGTTCATCTTCATCATCGGCACACTGGGCATGTGGCGCTATGGCAACGCCATCGTCCACTACCTGCGCGGCATGTACTTCCTGCACTGGAAGTTCCCACGCATGCGCCGGCAGGTCGAACGCCTGGGCGATGCAGCACTGCCCTCGCACATGTTCATGGTGGTCACGAGCTTCCGCATCCCCACCATGACCACGTTCAAGGTCTACCAGTCGGTATTCCAGGAAGTGCAACGGCTGAAGGTGCCGTGCACGGTGATCGCCTCGATCGTGGAGAAAGGCGACGAGACCTTCATCAAGGACATCATGCGCAACGAGGTCAAGGACCGCGACGACATCAAGCTGGTGATCGTCCGCGCCCGTGGCACGGGCAAGCGCGACGGCCTGGCCCATGCCTTTCGCGCGCTGTCGCGGCAGATGCCGCTCAATGACGCGGTGGTCGGCGTGGTCGACGGCGACACCATGATGCTGCCCGGCTGCGTCGAGCGTGCGGTCAAGCTGTTTGCCGTGCTGCCGGACGTGGGCGGCCTGACCACCAACGAATTCTGCGAAGTCGAAGGCAGCCGCTGGATGCGCCAGTGGCACTCGATGCGCTTCGTCCAGCGCCACATCAACATGTGCTCGATGGCCCTGTCGCACCGGGTGCTGACCCTGACCGGGCGGCTGTCGTTCTTCCGCGCCGAAGTGATGACCGACCCCGATTTCATCCGCGACGTCGAAGCCGACTTCCTCGAACACTGGCGCCTGGGCCGCTTCCAGTTCCTCACCGGTGACGACAAGTCGAGCTGGCTGAGCCTGATGCGCGCTGGCTGGAATACCTTCTATGTGCCCGACAGCCACACCCTGACCGTCGAGCACCCGCCTAGCGACAGCTTCTGGATCGCCACCCGCCAGCTGATGTTCCGCTGGTACGGCAACTCGCTGCGGCAGAACTTCCGCGCCACCGCCCTGCTCGGCCGCGCCCGGCTGGGGCTGTTCACCCTGTACGTGCTGCTCGACCAGCGCGTGTCGATGTGGACCTGCCTGATGGGCCTGACTGCCTCTGTGGTGGCCGGCCTGGTGTTCGGTATCCAGTACCTGCTGGTGTACCTGTTCTGGGTGCTGATCTCGCGCAGCCTGGTGACCGTGCTGTTCGTCTTCGCCGGCCACCCGGTCAGCCCGATGTACCCCTTCGTTCTTTATTACAACCAGATCGTCGGTTCGCTGATGAAGGTCTACGCGATGTTCCACATGGACCAGCAAAGCTGGACGCGGCAGAAGACCACCCTGGCCACTGGCAGCGTCGACTTCGACGCCAGCCTCAACCGCTGGTCCTCGAAGGCGATGCTGTGCTCGTCGATCGCGATCTTCTTCGGGGTCATCACCGTTCTCTTAGAACTCTCGCAACGTTAAGGAAAGGCGCCTGCATATGAGTACCACGAACATTCCCGCGGCCCCGGGCAAGACAGCGGCCAACATCGTCCATGAGGCGGTCGACGAGCGCCAGTACGTGCGCACCCGGATGAACGCACGGGTACGCCTGGCCAGTGCCGGCCAGGCGCCGTTCGAAGTGGCCCTGCAGGACATTTCCCTGGGTGGCCTGGGCCTGATCCATGACGCGCCGCTGAAAGTCGGCACGCTGTACGACGCCTCCATCCGCCTGCGCCTGAACCAGATCGACCTGAACATCGACAGCAAGATCCGCATCGTCTCCCAGCGCGGCAAAGAAGTGGGCGCACAGTTCGTCGAGCTCGATGCACAGAAGCGCGACATCCTGCGCTACCTGATCAGCGCCTACATGTCCGGCGAGATCGCCGACATCAACGGCCTGTTCAATGTCATGCAGCGCGAGAACTACATCAAGGAGCGCAAACACAAGTACGCCAGCGCCCGCACCCCAGGCGCCCGCCTCAAGGCCTTGACCGGCACCTTGCTGTACACCGCCGCCGGCATCGCCGCGCTGGCCTTCGTCGGCTACAAGGGCTACCTGCTGTTCTTCCGCATCCCGGCGCTGCAGGCCCAGGTGGCGACCAACGCCCAGGTCATCAGCATGCCCGACAACGGCTATGTGAAGTACCTGCTGCCCGCTGGCGCCAACGAAGTGCAGGCTGGCCAGCCGCTGGCCAGCATCTCCACGCAGCTGGCCACCAGCTTCACCAGCCCGGCCGACATGAAGGCGGTCGCCGACCTGTCGCCGGGCGACCTGCAGGCCCTGCTCGGCCGCGCCACCATCGAGACGGTGATCAACAGCCCGTGCGACTGCCAGGTCTACTACCCGAGCCAGCGCCTGGATGGCTATGGCTACAAGGAAGCCCCGCTGATGCACCTGCTGCCCAAGGACCAGGGCCTGTTCGTGCGCGCCAACGTGCCGTTCGACAAGCTCGCCGATGTCGACCGGGTGAAGTCGGTGGACATGCAGGTGTTCGGCCTCGACCAGCACTACAGCGGCAAGGTGGTCGACGCGCGCGTGGATGAGCTCAATCGCAACCTGGCACTGACCATCCAGCCCGACAGCCCGCTACCGGCCGCGGCCTACCAGAAAGCGGTGGCGGTCGACCTGTTCCTGGGCCTGCCATTCGGCGCAGCGCGCTAAGCGCGCCGAGGACGATGACGCCATGACCGCGAACATTCCCCCCCGCCTGCTGCTGGCCGGCCTGGTGCTGGCCTGCGCCAGCACGGCCAGTGCCGGGCAGAGCCTGGAACAGATCCGCTATGCGCTGTACAAGGACCCGTCGGCCGAGGTCACCAGCGACCTGCGCGAGCTGGCTGCCCGTGGCGACCTGGCCAGCACCCTGCTGCTTGGCGATGTGCTGGCCGGGCGCGAAGGCGCCAGCCGCGCGGAAGTGGTGGCGCTGTACCAGAAGGCCTTTGCCGACGGCCATGGCCTGGTCCCGGCACTGGCATCGCTGGCCCGCCTGATCGACCGCACGCCGAGCCTGCGCGAGGCGCAACGGCCGTGGATGATACAGGCTCTGACGCGCTACCCGGCCAAACTCGACCCGCGTAACACCAGCACCACACTGGAAGTGTTCCTGACCTACCCGGAGCTGGTCGACACCGCCCAGGCCGCCCAACTGTTGGCCCTTTACGAGCTGGCTTGCCTGCTCAACTGCCGCCCCGAGCTGTACCACGCCGTGCTCGCCGAGCGCCAGGGCGACCGCGCCGGCGCCGAGCGCTGGTATCGCCAGGCGGTGCTCGTGGACGTGCGCGCCCTGGACCGCTACTACGCCTTCCTCGGCGAGCAGCAGGACCGCCTGTTCCCGCCCTTCGCCGACCAGCTCGAGCCTGAACGTGAGCAGTTGCCGGTGGAGATCATCCACCGCGTCGCCGCGCTGCTCGACAGCATCACCAGCGTGCAGCGCGCCGAACTGGACGCCGACCGCTACGAACGCCAGGCCAGCGCACCGGGCGCCGACAAGCTGCCGCCAACGCCCGAGCAACTGGCCCGCGAAAAAGCCCAGGACCAGGCGCTGAACCTGGCTACCGCCCGCGTCCAGCGCTGGCGCGATGTGGCCGTAGCCCGCGGCTTCGTGCCGGCCATGGTGTCCAAGGCCAACTACATGATCTCCAACCCGACCGAGCACAACGCCGAGGAAACCCAGGCGCTGATCGACCAGGTACGCGAGCGCGAGCCAACCCGGGCCAAGGCCTTGCAGGCGCAGTTCTACATGGTCAACAACTGGCTGACCCTCGACCCGGACAAGGCCCGCGCACTGATCGAGGAACTGCGTGCCAGCGGCTACCCGGGTGCCGGCCTGCTGCTGGCCGAGTACTACAGCAAGGGCGTCGAGGACCAGCCCGACCAGGAAAAGGCCCTGGCGCTGTTCCAGGCCGAAGCCGACAAGGGCAACACCGCCGCCTGGTACCGCATGGCCACCCTGCACGCCTACGGTCGTGCCCTGTGCCACGACCCGGTCAAGGCCTACACCTACGCCCGCGTCGCCCTCGACCTGGGTGAACGCAGTGCGCGCAGCCTGATCAAGCGCCTGGAAAAGACATTGCCAAAGGATGACATCGAGCGTGCCCTGGCCGCTCGCAACGGGCTGTTCAAGGAGGCCACCCTGTGAAAGCGCACCACCCCCTGTTCGGCGCCCTGCTGGCCCTGACGCCGTTGCCGGCGGCCTTCGCCGCGGAAGAAATCACCGGCCCCGAAGCCGACAGCAACGAACCGGTACGCGTCACTGCCGCGGATGGCAGCGAGCCAGTGATCACCTCGGAAGTGTTCAACAAGCTCACCGTGCAGACCGGCTACGGCCCTGAGGACTCCCAGGTCGGCAGCGACCGCGAGATGTTCTACAGCCTGCGCTATGAACCGTCGTTCGCCTGGTACTCGCCGGAAAAGCGCTGGGCCAAGTGGATGGTCTACGGCCGCCTGTGGCTGAACTACGACTCCAGCCAGTCGAGCAACCTGACCAACGAAGCCAGCAACAGCAACCAACGCGAACAGCCCGAAGGCTGGTACGCCGAGCTGCGCGAGCTGTACGTCAAGCGCAACCTGATCGGCGACGACCCGCGTTTCTCAGCCTCGTTCGGCCGCCAGCGCTTCTATGACGACTACGGCATCTGGTGGGACGACAGCCTCGAATCGCTGCGCTTCAACTACCAGGACACCTTCAGCGAGGCGTTCTTCGCCGTCGGCCAGAAGTTCCACAACTACAACACCGACGTCAACCGCCTGGCCGACAGCGAGGAGCGCACCACCTACCTGATGGGCCAGTACGCCTACCGCTGGAGCCCGAACAACCAGGTCGGTGTGCGCCTGATGCACGAGAACGACCACAGCGGCCACGACGCCGACGACCGCTACGACTTCAAGGGCATGCGCTACGGGCTGTTCTTCAAGGGTGACAACCTCGCCTACCCGGTGCTCAGCGACTACCACCTGGAACTGGCGGCGCTGGATGGCAAGATGGACAACACCGACGGCAACGGCGTCACCACCACCGGCCACAGCAGCAAGGGCTGGGCGGTGCTGGGTGAAGTCGGCAAGCGCTTCGACAGCCTGGCGTGGACCCCACGCCTGGCGCTGCGAGGCGGCCTGACCGACAAGCCCAGCGACGAGAACGATGGCTTCCGCCTGAACGCCATCCAGTCCGACCGCATCACCCGCACCGGCTCCTACAGCACCCGCCTGACCAGTTCATTCGTCGCCCTCGACCTGCGCAACCTGAGTTACTACGGCTTTGCCGTGGAGACCCGCCCCACCCCGCGCAGCGCGCTGGACCTGCGGGTGACCCAGCTGGACCTGCGCGATGCCGACGGCACTCTGCCGATCCGCATGAATGGCGACCAGCGTTCGCAGCGCAACCGTGCCATCAACCAGGGCAGCAACGGCAACGGGCGCAACGTCGGGCAGATGATCGACCTCAACTACTACTGGAAGATGTTTCCGGTGGCTATCGATGGCAAGCACCTGGACGTCAACGCGCTGGTCAGCGCCAGTTACCTCAATGCCGGCAGTGCATTGGCAACCGGCGATGACTACCAGCTGAGCGTCGGCGTGGTGATCAGTTACTAAGGAAGGGCCGTGCCATGATCTTCGCCTCCAATGTGTTCCTGTTCCTCTACCTGCCGCTGTTCCTGGCCGTGTACTTCCTGGCCAAGGCGCAGTGGCGCTCCACGGTGATCGTGGCCGCCAGCTACATCTTCTATGCCTGGTGGCGGCCAGACTTCCTGCTGCTGTTCGTCGGCATCACCTACTGGAACTACTGGTTCGGCCTGCGGATCAAGGCACGCCTGGATGCCGGCGACAAACCCATGGCCCTGCGCCTGTTGTGGATCGGCGTGGCCGGCAACCTGTCGACCTTGGGCTACTTCAAGTACGCCAACTTCGGCGCCGAGGTGCTGGCCATGCTGCTGGCGCCACTGGGCATCAATACCTGGACGCTGGAGAACATCTTCCTGCCGCTGGGCATTTCGTTCTACGTGTTCCATGCCCTGAGCTACATCGTCGACATCTACCGCAAGGACGCCACGCCGACGCGCAACTTCATCGACTTCGCCGCCTTTGTCGCGCTGTTCCCGCACCTGGTGGCCGGGCCGATCCTGCGCTACAGCCAGCTGGCGCCGCAGCTGCGCGAACGCACCCACTCGCTGGAGCTGTTCTCGCTGGGTGTGTGCCGCTTCATGCTCGGTTTCATCATGAAGGTGCTGATCGCCGACCGCCTGGCGCCGATCAACCTGCTGTTCGTCAGTGAAGGCACGTTGCAGTTCAGCGATGCCTGGTTCGGCCTGGTGATCTCGACCCTGCAGCTGTACTTCGACTTCGCCGGCTACAGCCACATGGCCCTGGGCCTGGCGCTGATGATGGGCTTCCGCTTTCCGGAGAACTTCAACCAGCCCTACGTGGCGCAGAGCATCACCGAGTTCTGGGCACGCTGGCACATGACCTTGGCGCATTTCCTGCGCGACTACGTGTACATGCCCCTGGTGCGCAAGCGCGTGGCCGGCGCCCTGCCGGCGCTGGTCTGGACCATGCTGCTGTCAGGCCTGTGGCACGGCGCAAGCTTCGCCTTCATCTGCTGGGGGCTGTTCTTCGGGGTCGGCATGGTCATCGAACGCAAGTTCAACCTGGCGACCAAGGTCGGTGCGCCCTACCGCCTGAGCCGCAACCTGCGCACGGGCCTGCTGATCGTGCTGAGCATGCCGCTGTTCTTCACCATGGACCTGCGCCACAGCATCGACATCTACCAGGCGCTGTTTGGCTTCAACGGTTTCGGCTCGCTGGAGCTGTACGTGCTCGGCGCCTCGAAGATGGCCATGGCCTTTGCCCTGGTGGCGCTGGCCTGGCTGGTACTGGCCGGGATCAACAACCTGCGCTTCTACGCCGGCAACAAGGAAGGCTATTTCATGCGCCATGTCGGCGCACTGCACAGCGTACTGCTGTGGGGCGGCTTCCTGCTGGCGCTGAGCAGCCTGGCGGCAAACTCGTTTTCGCCCTTCCTGTATTTCCAGTTCTAGGAGACGGCCATGTACCCGGTGATGAACTCGGCCAGCAAGGCCAATGGCATTCTGTTCGTGGTGGTGCTGGCGGCGATGTTCGTCTATTCGCTGCCACCGGTATTCAGTTTTGCCCGCACTTCGACCGATACCTGGAACCTGTTCGTCGACGGCAAGCTGCTGCGCAAGTTCGAGCAGGCCTACGACAAGCGCTTCTTCCTGCGTGAGCCGTCGGTGCAACTGTGGGCCGACGCCCAGTTCCACCTGTTCGGCGAGGGCACCAAGGGTGTGGTGCTGGGCAAGGATGGCTGGCTCTTCACCAACCAGGAATACCGCGTGCCCAACGACCTCGACGCCAACCTGACGAGTCAGCTGGAACAGATCGCCAAAGTCCATGCGCAACTGGTCGAACACGGCAAGCAGCTGGTGATCCTGCCGCTGCCGATGAAACTGGATGTGTACGCAGCGCACGCCGAGCACGCCTTCGACCCGCGGGTGACCGGCCTGTATGACCGTTTCGTTGGCGCGCTGCAAGACCGCCAGCTGGATGTGGTGCCGCTGCGCCATGCGTTTCTGGCCAACCTCGACGGCCCGCAGCTGTTCCTCAAGTCCGACACCCACTGGAGCCCGGAAGGCGCACGGCTGTCGGCCTACGAGCTGGCGCGCCAGCGCCCGCAACTGCTGGGTGACCAGGTGTACGTGTCGCACAAGGCCGGTGAGAAGAGCATCAAGGGCGACCTGATGAACTACATCCAGTTCGACCATGCGCGGCTGGCGCCGCAGTTCGGCCCCAATCCGATCGCCCTGTACGAAACCCTCAAGGCCGAACAAGGCGCCGACGACCTGTTCGCCGAACAAGACCAGAGCCTGCTGCTGGTCGGCACCAGCTACAGCAAGATCGACGACTGGAACTTCATCGGCTTCCTCAAGGAGGCGCTCAACCGCGACCTGCTGAGCATCGCCGTGGAAGCCCGCGGCCCGTTCGAGGCGATGAACCAGTTCCTAGCCAGCGACCAGCTGGCCAACCCGCAGATCGACACCGTGGTCTGGGAGTTCCCCCTGCGCACCCTGCTCGCCCACCGCCCCGGCTCACTCAGCCGCAGCGCTGCGCCCCAGCATTTCTGACGATTCAAGGAGAGCCTGATGAAACTCACCCCACTGTTCACCGCCATTGCCCTCGCCGCTGCCAGCCATGCGGCCTTGGCCGCCGAAGGCAACGCCGACCTATACGATGCCGTGGCGCCGGCCAACTCGGCGTTCGTCCGCGTGCTGAACCTGTCCGACAGCAACATCGACGTCAGCCTCAGCGGCAAGATCAACCCACAGCGGGTCGCCGCCGGCCAGCTCAGCGGATACCGCTTCACCCCTGCTGGCCCGCACAAGATCGCCGTCGGCGGCAAGTCGATCGAGCCGCAGCTCAAGGCCAATGCCGCCAGCACCGTGGTCTACGATGGCAAGCAGTTGAAGCTGATCAGCGACAAGTACGTCAACGAGCCAAAGAAGGCGCAGATCGCCTTCTACAACCTGACCGCCAACCAGGCCGCGCTGAAGACCTCCGATGGCAAGCACGAGGTGGTCAAAGCGCTTGGCAACGGTGAAACCGGCACGCGCATGGTCAACGAGATCAAGATCGACTTCGCCGCCTACCAGCAGGACACCAAGGTCGCCAGCTTCGACGAGCAGTTTCTCAAGAAGGGCCGCTCGTACAGCTACGTGCTGCTGCCCGGCAACCGCAGCATGACCCTGGCCAACAGCATCGACCCGACCGAGTGATGATTGCCCTGCAAGGATGAATGGCACATGAAGACCCTTGTACCTTTTGGCCTGAGCGCTGCCCTGGCCTTGCTCAGCCTGCCCGGCCAGGCCGCCCAGCCCGCCCAGCCTGCCCAAGTGGCCGGGCCGGGTTGCGAGAACCTGCAGTGCATGGTTTGCCCGGCCTTGAGCGACCCGCAACGCTATGCCGAAGGGCGCATGAAGCTGATGCGCGAGATCGTGCCTGGCAAGGACCGCTGGTTGTTCCGCTCAGCGGTCGACCTGACCAACGACTTCGGCATCCCCGCGCCGATGCGCCCGGAGTTCGCCCGCCTGATGCAGGCGTTCGAGCGCCAGGGCATTCATGTGGCCATGGCGATCCAGCCGACTCGCGGGCTGATGCACCGCGACAAGCTGTTCGCCGACCAGTTGCATGGCTTCGACTATGCCCGCGCCAGCAACAACCTCGCCGCCTACCTCGGCCAGTTGCGCCAGGCCGGCGCGCTGGTGGCGCCGATGATGCAGCTGGTGCAGCAGCCGCCGAAGGGCGAGTACTTCTTCCGCCGCGACCACCACTGGACGCCTTCCGGCGCCGAGGCCACCGCCAGGCTGATGGCCGAGGAAATCCGCCGCCAACCGTTCTATGCCGGGCTGACCAAGAAGCAATACCGCACCGAACCGGGCGTGATGGTGCCCAAGGACGGCACCCTGAACCTGGCGTTGAGCAGCATCTGCGGCAACAACTACGGTTTCCAGTACGTACGCGGCTACCAGACCATTCCGCTGGCGGCAGGCGCCGACGCCCTGTTCGACGAGGCGCCGGACCCACAGGTGATCCTGGTCGGCGACAGTAACGCCGCAGCCCGAGAAGACGAGAGCAAACAGTTCAATTTCGACGGCTATCTGAAGCAGTACCTGAATGTCGACATCCTCAACTACGCCTTGCCAGGGGTGGGTGAAGATGGCTCATTGCTGGAATACCTGCTGTCCAGCGACTACAAACCCAAGTCGCCGCCCAAGCTGATCGTCTGGGAGCTGCCGGCCAACTACCGGCTCGACTCGCCGTTGATGTACCGCCAGCTGGTGCCGGCGGTACAGGGTGGCTGTGCGGCAAACCAGGAGGTGCTCGGCGCGAAGCTGCAACGGCCGGCGTTGAAGGTGGGCGAGCGCATCGAGCTGCTGAGCAATGCCGGCAGTGGCCGCCAGGCGCTGTCGAAGGGGTTTCTCGACATCCGCCTGAGCGACAAGAACGTCAAGGACTTCTACATCATCGTCTATTACGACAACGGCGCACGGGACAAGGTGTGGTTCCGCCGTGAGGCAGCGGTGACAGGTGGGCAGTACTACCTGGAGCTGAGCAAGGCGCCGGAATTTGCCGGGGCCAACCTGCTGTCGGTGTTCATGGAGCCGACCAAGGCCGGGACTGCGGCGACCGATGTGGAGACCCGGCTATGCATGTGATACCGCTGATTGGGGCCGCTTTGCGGCCCTTCGCGGGCATGCCCGCTCCCACAGAGTTCCCCACAGCTGACGCGGTCGGTGTGGGAGCGGGCTTGCCCGCGAAGGGCCGCAGAGCGGCCCCAATCCTGCTCACCCTGTTCCTACTGAGCTCCCAATCTCAGGCAGCGCAATCCATCTGGCCCCCCCACAGCACTCCACAGTCAGCCATGATCGCCGACTACCGCACCCTGGTCTGCAGCAAGGAACCGCCAGCGCCCTACACCGGCAGCCTGCACCTGGAAAGCAAGTACGACCAGCGCGACGCCAGCAAGTCGACCCTGCGCAGCAGCCCCGATGCCGACAGCGAACGCATCGGCAAGCAGGTCAAAGCGTTCGTTGGCGGCCTGATCTACGCCAGCAAACGCTTCCAGGGCGCCAAGAAACCCCAGCAGGCCAACATGGCCCTGGCCTGCCAGGACCAGTGGCTGCAACACTGGGCCGAAGCCGGCGCCCTGCTCAACCCGGATGCCAGCGGCACCGGCATGGCCGCGCGCAAATGGGCGCTGGCGGCCATGGCCGGTGCCGTGCTGCTGACCCAGTCGGCCAGTGACGGCAAGCTGCAGTTGAGCGAGGCACAGCGCCGCTGGTTCACCCGCCTGGGCGAGCTGGTGATCCAGGAATACGACCCACGCCGCAGCACCAGCGGTGTGTACTTCAACAACCACGACTACTGGGCGGCCTGGGCCGTGGCCGCCACCGGCATGCTGGTCGGCCGCGACGACTTCATCCAGTGGGCCGACGGCAACCTGCGCCGTGGCCTGGCCCAGGCCGTGCGCGCCAACAACGGCAACTATGCCTACCTGCCGCTGGAAGTGGCGCGCAGCAAGCTGGCGGCCAACTACAGCCAGTACGCTCTGGTGCCGCTGGTACTGTTGGCCGAGTCGGCGCGCGCCAACGGCCTGCCGTGGAGCCGCGAAGACCAGCAGACCCTCGACCTGCTGGCCAACTTCGCCGCCCGCACGGTGCTCGCCCCAGGCGACCTGCCCGAACTAAAGGGCCAGTCCCAGGCGGATGTGGCACCGTACAAGATGGCCTGGCTGATCCCGTTCCTGCAGCGCAACCCCAGCCATGCCCTGGCCCGCCAGCTGTACGACAGCGAAGACGGCGAGGTGGACAACTACAGCCAGCTCGGCGGCCCGATCAAAGCGTTCTACCCCCCACTGCCCGGATCAAGGAGCTGACCCATGGCTGCCCTCGCCCGCTTTTCCCTCACCTGCCTGGCCGCCCTGTGCCTGGCAGGCACCGCCCAGGCAGCCAGCCAAACGCTGCCAGCCAACCAGACCGTGGACACCCTGCCCCGGGAGCAACGCCAGCTGCAGGCCGACCAGTTGCGCCTGAAGGTGCGCCAGGCCGTGGCGTTCCAGCAAGCCGAACGGCAACGCCCGGCCGGGCGCGCCAGCGTCAGCCTGCAACCGATGTTCTCGTCCCAGGCCGGCAGCTGGCCGTTCGAGCCGTTCGTCAACAACGGCCTGTTTCGCGCCATCGCCGGTTACCAGGCACACCACCCGCAGGTGGTGATGCTGCGCGGCGGCAGCATCACCCTGGCGCAGTTGCACGACGCGCTGAACGACCCGCGCATCCTCAAGCGCTACAAGGATGGCTACCTGCTCAGCTACCCGTTGATGATCGGCAGCGACGCCGGGTTGCTGCTCGAAGGCACCAGCCTGTACCTGTCGAGCCTCTCCGGCACGGCGCTGATCAACCAGGGCTGGCTCGGGCTGAACCAGTCCAGCCTGCAGAGCATGGCCGGCGACGGACCGGGCAGCACAGACCGTGCCTGGCGACCGTTCGTGGTGGCCTGGGCCGGCAGCCACACCCAGGTGATCGGCTCGACGCTCAAGCGCCTGGGCTACAACGCCAACCTGTCCCGGGGACTGACCACGGCGTTGAGCACCCAGCAGGCGGCCAGCACGCGCCCGGCCACGGTGATCATCCGCGACAGCCAGTTCAGCGAGATGTCCAGCGCGGTGGAGCTGCAGCACAGTCAGGCGACCATCACCGGCAGCCAGTTCGAGCAGTCACAGCAGTACGCCATCGATGTGCAGAACAGCCAGGTCAAGCTGCTGGGCAACCAGCTGCGCGGCATCGACAACAACAGCGGCGTGCGCCTGCGGGGCCAGACTCGCGCCCTGGTCGAAGGCAACCTGATCCTTGGCGCAACCAAGGCCGCCATCGAAGTCAGCGAGCAACAGGGCGCGGTGCTGCTGGTTGGCAACCGCATCGGTGACAGCCGTGGCAATGGCATCCAGTTGCGCAGCCTGGCACCCACACCGGCGGCGCCGCTGGTGATCGACGACAACTTGCTGGCCAGCAGCCAGGGTAGCGCGGTGGATGCCAGCGAGGTGGGCGCCGTGGCACTGCTCGACAACCGCATCGGCAACACGGCGGAATATGCCATCAGCGTGCGCAATGCCACGCCACTGGCCGGGCCGCTGGTGCTCAGCGGCAACCGCCTGGGCCAGGTCGGCAAGGCACTGGTGCGGGTGGAGGGTGTGCGGGATGTGCTGCTGGGGGGCAACAGCTTCGATGGCAAGCCGTTGTTGCAGAACCTGTTGATCGGCGACTTGCTGCCGTTGCAAGGGCAGTTGCTCGAGGCCACTGTGCGCCAGGGTGAGACTGTGCGGGTGAGGCAGCAGTAATTCACCTGGCCTCTTCGCGGGTCAAGCCCGCTCCCACAGGAACTCTACAAATCTGGAGGCTTGTGGAGATCCTGTAGGAGCGGGCTTGACCCGCGAAGAGACCGGTCCAGGTCAACGGATAGCCCGCTGCATCCTCACAAAGCAATCATCCTCCCCCATCTCGACAAACCCATGGCGCCGGTACAGCTGCCGCGCCGGGTTGCTCTTGAACACCATCAACCTCAACAACGGCAGGCGCCGCTGCGCCGCCCATTCGGCCAGGGTCTCCAGCACCTGGCTGCCCACCCCTCGCCCACGCTGCTCCGGCACCAGGTGCAACTCGCGAATGAACAATGCCTGCCGGTCCTGGCTGAGGCTGCAGAAACCCAGCACGACCTCGCCTTCCATCACCAGCCACTGCTCGCGCCAGCCCCAGGCCTGGTCGAATGCTTCTTCGATCCATAACAGGTCGAACTCGCGGTAATAGGGCAGCATCGCCCGCCGCGTCAGGTCGCGGGCAAAGGTGCACCAGGCATCGCTCGCGGCGACCAGTTCAACGGGCATAGCACACCGGCGAGCTGCCCGGGCCGCGCCGCTCCAGTTCGTCTTCCAGCCAGGCCGCCAGCACTTGGGCGTTGTTATGCTCGGTGTCCTTGCCGGCGTACAGCAGGGTCAGGTTGCCGTTGGCCGCAAGGTCCAGCAGCGGGTACCAGTGTTCAGGGTGCGCCGCCAGTTCTTGCTGATAGCGTTGGGTGAACCCGGCGAAATCCACCTCGCCCTGGTGCAACGCCTTGCGCAAACCGGTGGATGGCGCCACGTCGCGAAACCACTCGCCCTGCAGTTGCTCCTTGCGTTTGTTGCGCGGCCACAGGCGGTCGACCAACACGCGCTGGCCATCCTCCTTCTCTGGCGCGTCGTAGACGCGCTTGCAGCGAATCATGGGGTTCTCCTGCCTTTACCGTCTGTCTTGAGCCTAGGTAATTCATTGACCGAGGTCACGTCCAGCCGAGGAATTGTTTCTATGCTCAGAGCCACCCTCGCCGACGCCGACCGGAGCCCCCATGGCAACCCCGTCCCTGGCCAGCCAGCTGCCACTGGCCCATAGCGACTCCCGCCCGCAGCTTGCGAACAAACCTGGGCGCGCCACCCTCGTGCTGTTCTTCGGCCTGCTGCTGGCCGGTATCGCCTATACCGCCTGGAGCCTCAAGCAGGACGTGACCGCCAGCGGCACGGTGATCACCACCGTCACACCGTTCCTGCTGCTGGGCCTGGCACTGCTGATCGCCCTGGGCTTCGAATTCGTCAACGGCTTCCATGACACCGCCAACGCGGTGGCCACGGTGATCTACACCCACTCGCTGCCGGCACCGGTGGCGGTGGTCTGGTCCGGGTTGTGCAACTTCCTGGGCGTGCTGCTTTCCAGCGGTGCGGTGGCGTTCGGCATCATCGCCCTGCTACCGGTGGAGCTGATTCTACAGGTCGGCTCCTCCGCAGGCTTCGCCATGGTCTTCGCCTTGCTGCTGGCGGCGATCATCTGGAACCTTGGCACCTGGTGGCTGGGCCTGCCTGCGTCCTCTTCGCACACACTGATCGGCTCGATCATCGGCGTGGGCGTGGCCAACGCACTGATGCACGGGCGCGACGGTACCAGCGGGGTCGACTGGGCCCAGGCCAGCAAGGTCGGCTATGCCCTGTTGTTCTCGCCGCTGATCGGCTTTGCCTGTGCTGCCTTGTTGCTGCTGGCCCTGCGCGCGCTGGTCAAGCGCAAGGAACTGTACCAGGCGCCGCAAGGGCGCACGCCGCCACCGTGGTGGATCCGCGGCATCCTGATCCTGACCTGTACCGGCGTGTCGTTCGCCCACGGCTCCAACGACGGGCAGAAAGGCATGGGCCTGATCATGCTGATCCTGGTCGGCACCCTGCCGATGGCCTACGCCTTGAACAAGACCATGCCCAGCGAGCAGGCGCTGCAGTTTTCCGCCGTAGCCGAAGTGACCCGCCAGGTCCTGGTGCGCACCGACCCCGGGCCGCCCCCCGCCGACCCGCGTCAGGCGCTGACCGCGTTCATCGCCGAGCCCAGGGCCAGCGCGCAGCTGGTACCAGCACTCGCCGCGCTCACCGGCATGATCGGTGACCAGGTCAAAGGCTATGGTTCGCTGCAGCGCGTGCCGGCCGAAGCCATGGCCAACGTGCGCAACGACATGTACCTGACCAGCGAAGCCATCCGCCTGATCGAGAAGAAACAACTCGTGGCATTCGACGCCGATACCCGTAGCCACGTGCAGTTGTTCAAGACCCAGCTGGACGATGCCACCCGCTACATTCCGCTCTGGGTCAAGGTGGCCGTGGCCATCGCATTGGGCCTGGGTACCATGGTTGGCTGGAGGCGTATCGTGGTGACGGTGGGCGAGAAGATCGGCAAGACCCACTTGAGCTATGCCCAAGGGGCTTCGGCGGAAGTGGTTGCCATGTGCACCATTGGTGCGGCAGACATGTTCGGGCTGCCGGTATCGACGACTCACGTGCTGAGTTCGGGGGTGGCCGGGACCATGGTTGCCAATGGCTCGGGCATTCAGAAGCGCACGCTGATCAACCTGCTGATGGCCTGGGTGCTGACCCTGCCGGCGGCGATGCTGTTGGCCGGGAGCTTGTACTGGGTGCTGAACCAGATCTTCTGAACCAACACCGAACAGCTTCCAGGTGTACGCGGTCACGTGTGGGAGCCGGGGGGGGGGGGGGGGGGGGGGGGGGGGGGGGGGGGGGGGGGGGGGGGGGGGGGGGGGGGGGGGGGGGGGGGGGGGGGGGGGGGGGGGGGGGGG
>NZ_JBIVHT010000011.1:0-165233 GCF_044749325.1 Pseudomonas sp. NPDC089428 | reverse complement strand
TCATTTGCGATGGCGACGCACAGTCACCTTTCCGCCCTTACGGCGGGTCACTTTTTGTCAAACGCGACAAAAAGTAACCAAAAAACGCTGGCTCCTATCATCCGGCCCCTGCGCTGCGCTCCGGGGTTCCCTCACTCCGGCCTTGCTCCCGGGAGGACCGCGCTGAACGGCTCATCCTGGGCCGCAGCGCTTGACGGGCATCCATGCCCGTCACCTCCCTCCGCAAGACCTGCGTTCGGCCTCCTGAAGTCGCATCCGGCGTTTGCTGAACTACCGCGCGCTTAGAAGCAAAAGCAGAGCAAAAACAGAGCAAAAGCAGAGCAAAAGCAGAGCGAGAGCCAGGCAGGGCGGTTAGTGTGGGTGCACTGTAATTGCCACCAGTTTTAGCACCACCGGCCTCACCATCAGTACGCATACGAATGCCACTGGCATCGCCAGCTGATAAGCCTTCAGCACGTTGCCCAGATACTCTGGGTTCACCCCGGCATTCGCCGCTGTGATCACGAAGCACATCAGCAGCGCCATGATCGAAGACATGTAGAACGCGAACACATATGGCGTAGCGCGTGGGCCTAGTTTGCGCCGGCTGCGCGCGTGGGACAGATTGCTCATGCGATCTCCTGAAGGTTGGCTGAGGGCGCAGGTTAGCAATGCCCCAGGCCGCGGCTGTAGACCATCGGGATTGAGTTCTTTATAAAGAGATTCTTACGAATCCAAGAGCTTGCCATGGATCTGCTCAACGCCATCCGCAGCTTCGTCAAGGTGGTCGAAGCCGGCAGCATTGCCGCTGGCGCGCGTAATCTGGGCCTCAGCCCGGCGGCGGTCAGCCAGAACCTGGCGCGCCTTGAAGGGCACCTGCACGTGCGCCTGCTCAGCCGTACCACCCGCAGCATGGCCCTCACGCCTGCCGGTGCCCAGTACTATGAACGGGTCAGGCACATCGAGCGCGACCTGGCCCTTGCCGAACAAGCGATCACCACGCCCGACAGTGAGCCCCAAGGGCGGCTGTGCATCGCCTCGACGTCTGCATTCGGTCGCCACGTCCTGGCACCGCTGATCCCGGCCTTCAGTTCCCGCTATCCGCTGCTTTCGATAGAGTTGATAACGACTGATCGCAAGGTCAATCACGCCCGCGAAGACGTCGACGTCAGCCTGCGCATCACCCCGCAACTGGAAGACCAGCTACTGGCGCGGCACATCGCCCGAATCCCGTTCATCTGCTGCGCGTCACCGGGTTACATCGCCAGCAGCGGTCTACCGACCGCGCCAGAGGTGTTGCGTGATCACCGCTGCCTGGTGTTCCGTTACCCGGTGGACGGCCGATTCCTGCGTTGGGGGTTCGTGCGCGACGGCATGCGCTTCGAGGCGGAGTTTGGCACTGTATTGATCAGCGACGACATCGATGCCCTGACCCAGATGGCCCTCAATGATGGCGGAATCACCCGGTTGGCCGAGTTCATCGTCAGGCCACATCTGGCCTCGGGGGCGCTGGTGCCGCTGTTCGAATACAGCGGCAGCGGCCAGGCATATGCCCAGACCGAGCCGATGGATATCTACCTGTGCGTGGCCGACCGTTTCGCCATGACCGCTAAAGTGCGCGCATTCATGGACTACCTGCGCGATGCCTTGGGCGATACCTGGCAAGTCCGGGCATGAAAAAACCGCCACGAGGGCGGTTTTCTTGAGGCAGGTACGAATCAGAAACGGTAGGTGAGGGAAGCACCGATACCGTGAGCGCTGTTCTCGTACTTGGCCTGGTAACGGCCCTTGGTCGGGCTGGCCAGGTTGACCTTGGTGTCCTCTTCCCACAGGTAGGAGTAGGCCACGTCGATGGTCATGTCGTCGGTTGGGCTGTAACCGGCACCAATGCTGATTGCCTTGCGATCACCCGTAGGGATGCGCGGCGAGCGGTCGGTGTTGTTGGTTGGCGACTGGTCGACGGAGAAGCCGGTACGCAGCACCCACTCCTTGTTGACCTTGTAGGACGCGCCAATGGCGTGCGCCCAGGTGTCGTGCCAGTTCTGCTCCTCGCTGATGGTGCCGAACTGAGCGGCCAGCGGTGCCGGGACTTCGTTGTTGACGGTGATGTCTTTCAGGCGGCTCCAGCGGGTCCAGGTGCTGCCTGCGTACAAGGTCCACTGGTCGTCCAGCTCGTGGGTAACCGAGAAGTCCACCGACTCTGGGGTCTTGATCTTCAGGGTGGCGTCGAACTTGCTGCCGCTGAACGGCCCGATCAGGGCGTTGTTGATCTTGGTATTGCCTTCGAGCTTGTAGTCGACCATCGAATGGTAGGTCAGACCCAGGCGAGTGCGATCGGTGGCCTGAACCAGGATACCGACGTTGTAGCCGACGGCAGTGTCGTCGCCCTTGATCTTCACTTCGCCATCATTGACGCCAGGAGAGCGCGGGTTGATGGTGTTCGACCCCAGTTCGCCCTTGATCTTGTTGATGGTTGGGCCAAAACCGATCGAAACCACGTCGTTGAAGGCGTAGCTGACGGTTGGCTGGAAGGTGATGACCTCGACGTGGCTCTTCTTGCCCCAGTAGCGTGCGGCGTCGCCGCTGCCGTAGTCGGTTACCAGGCCGAACGGTACGTAGACACCGAAGCCGACGCTCCAGTGCTCATCGAGCGGCTTGACGTAGTAGCCCATCGGTACCCCTACCGTTGGCACCATGTCACCGTCGGTTTCGCCTGGCAGCGGGCTGCTGCCTGGGCCCGAGATGTCGGTCTTGGCGATGACGGCTGCGCCCCCCACGGTCACTTGCTGGCGCTTCAGGCGGGACATGCCGGCAGGGTTGCCATAAACCGTGCTGGCATCTTCGGCAGCGGAAGAACGACCCGCGAAACCTGTCCCCATGCCGCTGATGCTTTGTTCGTTGAGGGCGAAGCCGGCAGCGAACAGTTGGCTGGAAGCGAGAGCAACGGCTACGCCGAGGGAGGTTTTGAGCATTGCTTTTTTCATTATTAGAAACTCCTTGGGATCTCCGGGGCGAAAAGCTACCAACAAATCACGCGCCGCGCTATAGGCTGAATCACGGGAGATAGAGCGGTTTTGTAGGACAATCCGACCAAAATTCCCTTTTTTCCGGTATTGATGTAGGACGCTTCTTAAGACGCCTGTGGCAATTTCTGCTCAACACACAATTGCCAGGCCTGGGTGAAGTCGCGAAGGCGACCTTGAGGGTGGAAAATCTGCCGCCAGATACGTGCCAGGCCGAGCAGGTCGTCAGCCGCTGGCAAGGGCGTGGATTGCTCTTCGATGAGCATCCAGGCGATGGCGGTGGAGTAGCGCAGGTTCACCGTCAGCTCCAGGTGCGGCCCGCCGAGGAAGGCGTGCTGGCTTGCCAGGCCGCGGACCAGGCTGGCCAGTTCCGGGTCGCGGGCAAGAAAGTGGTCCCAGACGGCCTGGTGTCGGCTTTCGCCAATGCGGTAGAGGCCGTGGCCACGGCGGTCGTGCAAGGCTGAACCGAGTGCCGATTGGCTGGCCGCGATACCGAGCAGAAGGGCCTCGGCGCTGGCGCAATGACGATTCAGATAGACCAGGGTTGGTCGGATCACATACTGACACAATTCATTCGCCGCGATACCCATGATGCCCTCGAGCAGTAAAGGGCCGACGGGCGCTGGAGCTTGGCAGCTGGTGATTGGTCAGGCCCGCCGGAAGCGGTAAGGACCGCTCGAGTTGAAGTGTAGTGTGATAATCGTGGTGTAAAGGGCTGTTTTTAAATCGATTGCTGCCTGCTTCTCGGCGCTATATGCCCTGCGGCAATTAGGCCAAGAACGATCAGGCAGCTCGCGGCAGGTGCCATTCAGGCCTTGAATGCCACGATATTCGCCACTCACGCGGTGAGCGATTGGCGCGTGCGGGCGATCACTGCCTGCAGCGGTTCCGAGCGGCTGTACTGTTCGGGGTACAGGCGTTCGGTGTGGCAGGCGACGCCGTGTTCGTCCACCAGGGTGAAGCTGAAGTTGCCCTTGCGTGGGGCAGTGATCAGGCACTTCAACGGCGAGAAGGCCTGGGAGAGGGTGCCAATGGCAGCCTGAATTTGATGATGAGTTTGCATATTGTTTGGATGTTCCTGCTTTAAACACGGGGTTTATGATCCGTGCATGATAGAAACGTTCCAGTGACGCCTTTATTAAGGGACGAACGAACCTGACTGGAACAGGGCAGCCAGAGAGAGCGCAATCAATGTGTGGGCGCTGGGGCTGACTGGTAGGTACTTCAGAAGGCAGGCAGCACGCCGGGGCCAAGGTTCTAGGCCATCGGGGTGGAATCCTGATCAATCTTCCGTTTGATTCGTGCTTGAACAGCGCTGGGCTGGCGAGGGAATCATCGAGTGGGCCGGTCCTGGTTTCAGCAGCGATCGTTCGGGAGAGCGAGTGGGCTGCAAGGACGCTTTTGGCCAGAATTGACTTTCAGCTTGGGTACTAACGGAGCGAACCTTACCGAAAATGTGCGGGCATTGCAAGCGTTGTACATTTCTTGAGGCGAGCCGCGCAGTATGGCGCGTCTTTGTTCTCATGTGAAGAGGGGGCAACTGGCCTCCAACCGGCCCGATGTGCCAATTTCGTGCATCCAAACGCAGGCTTTCGGTGCACTTGTTCACATTCGAGGCGTGACTTGTAACAGCTCGGCAACAGCCCCGTTCGGGCTCGCCAATGACTTGACTGGCACCTTAAGTCAATGAAAAAAAACACTAATTTTAGCTGGTGAAAAAATCGTCAGTTTGACTGTAGGCCCCATTTCACGGGGCTTTGAGGGCTCATTGAAGGGGTTGTCCACCGAGTTATCCACAGGAACTGTGGATTGTCCCGAGCGCTTGCTCTAGGACGGGCGTGCCAGCAATTCAAAGAACTGTCCGACAATCGACAGGCATCAGCCGACCAGCCAGTCACCCACTCGAAAACGTCAAGAAAAAATCATCGAAAAAAAATTTCAATGCTCCGGAAATCGACAGGTCATGCACGAAAAAAAGGAGTAGAGTGGCGCGCCTTTCGAGTTGCCATTCTTGTTCGGTCATGAAGTTTCGCGGTAAATCCCTCGCCAGCCCCGCTGTTGCCTCGCCAGCCCCTTCGCCCAAACGGTTTTCCCTGAAAGTGGCCCTCTGGTTGCTCGACAGCCCGCGCCTGGGCGACAAGCAGCAGGTCAAGCACATCGCCGGGCACCTGCTCAAGCAGCCCGCGCGCGAAGGCGTGGTGGTGGCGCAGAGCCGGTTGGGGCAGATGCTCTGCCGCGAATGCGGCAATGCCCGGGACCGTCGCATCGGCCATGAACTGCTGCGCCAGGCGGCACGGGCCGGGGACCGGCGCGCGCAGCTGGAGTATGCGCGGCTGTTCCCGGCCGATGTGCCGGAACAGGCGCCCGACTCAGCAGACTGATAAGCTGCACACCACTCGCAATAGTGTGATCGGGGTAAGCATGGCAGTGGATCTGACCAGCATTCTGCTGGGCTTGGTGGCAGGGGCCTTGCCTTGCCTGGGTTGGGTCATGCAGATGCAGCGCCGCCAGGGCGCGCGTCAGGGCGAGCAGGCCCTGCTCGAAGAGCGCCTGGGCAGCGCGCAACTGGCTCTGGCCGGCCTGCAGGCGCAACTTGATGCCAGCCGCGACGAGGTCAGCGACCTCAGCGAAGCCAACACCGTCAAGCAGACCCAACTGGCCGCCCAGGGCCGTGAACTGGAGCTGCTGCAGATCGACCGCGACAACGCCCGTGATGCCGCCCACGCCTGGCACCTCGAACGCGCCACTCGTGAAGCCGAACTGCGTCGTCTGGAGGCCCAGACTGCGCGTCTGGAGGCCGAACTGCGAGAGCAACAGGACAGTCATCAGCAGCGCCTGGAAGACCTCCAGGAGGCCCGTGACACCTTGCGCGCCCAGTTCGCCGACCTGGCCACGAAAATCTTCGACGAGCGTGAGCAGCGCTTCGCCCAGACCAGCCAGCAGCATCTGGGCCAGTTGCTCGATCCGCTCAAGGAGCGCATCCAGGCCTTCGAGAAGCGCGTCGAGGAAAGCTACCAGCAGGAAGCCCGCGAGCGCTTCTCGTTGGGCAAGGAGCTGGAGCGCCTGCAGCAACTCAACCTGCGCCTGTCCGACGAGGCCACCAACCTCACCCAGGCACTCAAGGGCCAGAAAACCCAGGGCAACTGGGGCGAGCTGATTCTCGAGCGGGTGCTGGAACATGCCGGCCTGGAGAAAGGCCGCGAGTACCAGACCCAGGTCAGCCTGAAGAGCGCCGATGGCGAGCGCTTCCAGCCTGACGTGCTGATCATGCTGCCCGGTGACAAGCAGGTGGTGGTCGATGCCAAGGTCAGCCTTACCGCCTACCAGCAATTTGTCGGCAGCAACGACGACGCCGCACTCAAGCAGCACGTGCAATCGCTGCGCAACCACGTCAAAGGCCTGTCGAGCAAGGACTACAACCGCCTCGAAGGCTTGCACAGCCTGGATTTCGTGCTGCTGTTCGTGCCCATCGAGGCGGCCTTCTCGGCGGCCTTGCAGGCCGAGCCAAACCTGTTCCAGGAAGCCTTCGACCGGCACATCGTGATTGTCAGCCCGACCACCTTGCTGGCCACCCTGCGGGTCATCGACAGCCTGTGGAAGCAGGAGCGCCAAGGCCAGAATGCCCGCGAGATCGCCGAGCGCGCCGGGTGGCTGTACGACAAGTTCGTGCTGTTCATCCAGGACCTGGACGAACTGGGCAACCGCCTGCAACAGGTCGACAAGGCCTACGCCGCAGCGCGCAACAAACTGTGTGAAGGGCGCGGCAACCTG
Organism: Pseudomonas sp. NPDC089428; assembly: GCF_044749325.1. Lineage (NCBI taxonomy): Bacteria > Pseudomonadati > Pseudomonadota > Gammaproteobacteria > Pseudomonadales > Pseudomonadaceae > Pseudomonas > Pseudomonas sp. NPDC089428. The sequence continues at coordinate 158,460 of NZ_JBIVHT010000011.1, read as the reverse complement.
GTCAGCCGCAGCGAGCAGCTCAAGCTGCTCGGGGCACGCGCCAGCAAGAGCCTGCCGGCCGAGCTGCTGGAGCGAGCACTTTCGGACGAAGCACTGGCCGACGAGGCGGTTACTGAACCAGGCTCAGATGGCGATTGAGCAGGGCGCGCAAGGCTGCCGGCTTCACCGGTTTGGCCAGGTAATCCAGGCCTGCGGCATGCACGGTGGCCAAGGTTTCCTTGCTGCCGTCGGCACTGATCACCACACCGGGCACCGGCTCGCCCAGGCGCGTCCGTAGCCAGCCCATCAGCCCGGTGCCGGTATCGCCGTCGTCCAGGTGGAAGTCCACCAGCGCCAGGTGCGGGCGCATGCCCTTGGCCAGCAGCGCTTCGCATTCTGCGCGGTTGCGCGCGGTCCAGACCTGGCAGCCCCAGCGGCTGAGCAGGCTGTTCATGCCGATCAGGATGCTGTCTTCGTTGTCCACGCACAGCACCTGCAAGCCGGCCAGTGGCTGGCTCGTCGTCTCCACCGGGGCGCTCGGCGCCACTGCGGCCTGCTGGGCAATTGGTACATTGACGCGGAATACCGTGCCCTTGCCGGGCCACGAGCGCACTTCCAGCTTGTGGCCGAGCACCCGGCACAAGCCATCGGCGATCGCCAGGCCCAGGCCGAGGCCTTTTTCAGCGCGGGTCTGGTGGCTGTCCAGGCGCTTGAACTCCTGGAAAATCACCTGCAGCTTGTCGTCGGCAATACCCGGGCCACGGTCCCATACCTCCAGCCACAGATGATCCCCCTGGCGGCGCACCCCCAGCAGGATCGGGCTCTTGCCATAGCGCAGGGCATTGGTGAGGAAGTTCTGCAGCACCCGGCGCAGCAGTTTCATGTCGCTGTCGACCCGCAGGCGGCTGCCGCGCAGGCGGAACTCCAGGCCCTTTTCGGCCGCCAGCACCTTGAACTCGGCGCCTAGGGTGTCGAACAGTTCGTTGAGGGCGAAGGGTTTGGCGTCGGGGGTGATCTTGCCGTTTTCCAGGCGCGAGATGTCCAGCAGGTCGCTGATCAGCTCTTCGGCCGAGCGCAGCGAGCTGTCCATGTGCTGCACCAGTTGCTGGGCCTCTTCGTTCATGCCTTCGGCCTGTTGCGACAGGGCGGCGGAGAACAGCCGCGCGGCGTTCAGCGGCTGCATCAGGTCATGACTGACCGCAGCGAGGAAACGGGTCTTGGACTTGCTCACCGCTTCGGCCTGGCTCTTGGCTTCCGAGAGTGCCTGGTTGAGCTGCGACAACTCATGGGTACGTTCGGCCACGCGCTGCTCCAGCCTTTCGTTGGCGTCACGCAGCGCCTGCTCGGCTTCGCGGAACGGCGTGATGTCGGTGAAACTCATGACGAAGCCGCCACCGGGCATCGGGTTGCCGATCAGCTCGATCACCCGGCCGTTGGGGAACAGCCGCTCGGAAGAGTGCGCGCGCCCCTGGCGCATCCAGTGCAGGCGCCGCGCCACGTGAACTTGCGCCTCACCCGGGCCGCACAGGCCGCGCTCGGCGTTGTAGCGGATGATGTCGGCGATCGGCCGGCCAACGCTGATCAGCCCGTCGGGGTAGTTGAACAGCTCCAGGTAACGGCGGTTCCAGGCCACCAGGTGCAGGTTCTGGTCGACCACGCTGATGCCTTGGTTGATGTTCTCGATGGCACCTTGCAGCAGTGCGCGGTTGAACTGCAGCACCTCGCTGGCTTCGTCGGCGATGCGCACCACGTCCTCGAGCTGCATGTCGCGGCCCTCGATGGCGGCCTTGACCACGGCGCGGGTCGAAGAGCTGCCGAGCACGCCGGCGAGCAGGCGCTCGGTGTGTTCGATCCAGTCGCCGTCGGCGTTCTGGTTGGGGTTGAAGCCTTTGCCTTGGCGGTAGGCAAAGCGAATGAAACTCTGCCGTGCGCGTTCTTCACCAACGAAGCGCGAGGCCAGGTTGAGCAGGTCATCGATCTGCACCGCCAGCAATGGTTTGCTGCTGGGCCGGGCGCTGGTCTGCTGGCCGATGAAGCGGCCTGCCTGCCAGTGTTCCGACACGCGGGTGCGCGACAGCATCGACACCCACACGAACAAGGTGAAGTTGCCCGCCAGCGACAGCACCACGCCCTGGGTCAACGGGCTGATCGGCAGGTCGAGCGGGTTGCCGTGCAGCCAGGCCAGGCCCGGGAACAGCCCGAGCGACAGGCCCAGGCTATGGGCGATGATCGGCAGCACCAGCGTGTAGAACCACAGGAAGATGCCCGCCGCCAGGCCGGCGAACACGCCGCGGCGGTTGGCCTGCTTCCAGTACAGCGCGCCGAGCATGGCCGGGGTCAGCTGGGTGACGGCGGCAAAGGCAATCTGGCCGATGGTCGCCAGGCTCGCGGTGGAGCCGAGCAGGCGGTAGCTGACATAGGCCAGCAGCAGGATCACCACGATGGTTACCCGGCGCACCGACAGCATCCAGTGGCGGAATGCCTCGAACGGCCGCTCGGCGTTGGTGCGGCGCAGCAGCCACGGCAGCAGCATGTCGTTGGAGACCATGGTCGACAGCGCCACCGCCTCGACGATGACCATGCCGGTGGCGGCCGAAGCACCGCCGATGAAAGCCAGCAGGGCCAGGCTCGGGTGCGCCTCGGCCAGCGGCAGGCTGATGACGAAGGAATCGGAAATCACCGTTCCTGGCAGCAGCATCTGCCCGGCCAGGGCGATCGGCACCACGAACAGCGCGGCCAGCGCCAGGTACAACGGGAATACCCAGCGCGCCAGGCGCATGTCCTGGGGTTCGATGTTTTCCACCACGGTGACGTGGAACTGCCGCGGCAGGCAGATGATCGCCATCATCGCCACGGCGGTCTGCACCACCATCGACGGCCAGTTGATGGTTTCCTGCCAGTAGCTGTCCAGCTGCACCGACTGGCGCGCCTGGGTCAACAGGTCGTCGAAGCCATCGTACAGGTTGAACACCACGAACACGCCCACGGCGAGGAACGCCAGCAGCTTGATCAGTGACTCGAAGGCGATGGCCAGGACCATGCCACGGTGGTGCTCGGTGACGTCCAGGCTGCGTGTGCCGAAGACGATGGCGAACAGCGCCAGCACCAGCGACACCACCAGCGCGGTGTCCTGCACGCGGGTACCGGTGGCGTCGGCGTTGGCGCCGATCAGCAGGTTGACGCCGAGCACGATGCCTTTGAGCTGCAGGGCGATGTAAGGCAGCACGCCGACCAGGCAGATCAGCGCCACCACCACGGCCAGGGACTGCGACTTGCCGTAGCGTGCGGCGATGAAGTCGGCGATCGAGGTGATGTTCTGCTGTTTGCTGATCAGCACCATCTTCTGCAGCACCCAGGGCGCGAAGATCAGCAGCAGGATCGGCCCGAGGTAGATCGGCAGGAACGCCCAAAGCTGTTCGGCGGCCTGGCCGACTGCGCCGAAGAACGTCCAGCTGGTGCAGTACACTGCCAGCGACAGGCTGTACACCCACGCACGCAGACGCGGCGGCAACGGTGTGCTGCGGCGGTCGCCGTAGAAGGCGATGGCGAACATGACGGCCATATAGGCCAGGGCGACCACGGCGATCAGCCCGCTGGACAACGACATGAAAACTCCGGAGCAAAAAGGATAACGCGGTCCCGATCAATCAGTCTGGCACGCGGGCGGCGGTTCGTCAGCGCAGACGATGGTCGCAGCGGCGAGTCGTCGCAGGGTCAGCGTTTGCCTGTACTGGCCTCTTCGCGGGACAAGCCCGCTCCCACAGGGATCGCGCCAGATTCTAGAAACTGAGCAAGACAGTTGCTCCCACAGGAAACTACCGTGCTCAAGAGCTGCAGCGAACCTGTGGGAGCGGGCTTGTCCCGCGAAGAGGCCAGTAGTGACAACCTCAACCTCTGCGGGTGCCCAGCCAGTAAAACACCCCTGCCAGTATCACCGACATCACCAGCAGGTAGAAGATCACCCCCGGCCACCACCGCCCCAGGGCAAAGCCCACCATCACCGGCCCCAGTGCCGCCCCGAGGTTGGACAGGTTCTGCGCCCCGTAATACACCCCACGCAGGTGTTCCGGGGCAATCAGGTCGATGAACATGTACTCGGCGGGTATGACGATGATCTCACCAAGGGTGAACACCAGCATCGCCAGGCACCAGGCCATTACCGACCCGGCCATAGTGAAACCCAGCAATCCGGCAATGAACAACGCCATGCCGGCCAGCAGCCAGGGCATCAGCTGCTGGCGGCCGATGCGCCGGCCGATCAGGTACTGCAGGGCGATCACCGTGACCGCGTTGGTGGTCACCAGGTAGCCGACCAGCCGTGCTGCTTCGCTGGCGCTGCTGGTCACCACCAGGTACTGCGACAGGTAGGCGGTGAACTGGCCGAACACCACCGCGCTCAGCACGCCCCCCAGGGTAAAGCACACCAACCGGCGGTCGCGCGCCAGCCCCAGAGCCACCTGGGCGAACCCAGCACTTTGCTGCTCCTGGGCGCTGGCCTGTAACCCACGGTCGCCGAGCCGCCAGTAAGCCAGGCACATGCCCAGGCCGGTCAGCGCCGAGGCGATGAAGGGCAGGTGGTCATCGAACTCGAGCATGGCGACGCCGAGCATCGGCCCGACGGCGTAACCGATATTGCTCAGGGTGTACTTGATGGCGAACACCTCGGCCCGCTGCGCCACGGGCAGCAGCGCGCAGAAGCCGGCCTTGGCGGCAATGTCGACCACGGCCAGGGCCAGGTTGATCAGCACCAGGCAGAGGAAAAACAGCAACGCCGATCGGCTGGCAATGGCGGCCACGAAGGCCATTGCAAAGACCAGCGTGCTGGCGCTGACCAGAGTGTGATTGCGCACGGTATCGACCAGGTGCCCGCCATACAGGCTCAACAGCGAGGCAACGATCAGCGCGCCACCGATCAGCAGGCCGATCTGGCCGACCGCAAGCTGAAAGTTCTCGGCCAGGTAGACCACCAGGTAGGGCAGGGTGATGGCACGCGCCACGGTGAGGGTGAAAGTGGTGGCCAGCAGCAGGCGGACGCTGGTGGGGTAGCCTTTGAGGGCGGCGAGCATTGCCACGTCCTTGTTGTGGGTGTTTTCCGAAGCCTGAGGATATGTGAGGCCGGCGGCGGCGACCAGCGGAGGATTGACAGCCCGTCAGCCACCGGGAATACTCTGGAAAAATTCATATATATGTTTACATAACAAGACGAGAGCCGACCCATGCACCCACTGTCCGGTGATGCTCGACTGCCACGCTATCAACAGCTGCGCGATCACTTGATCGAGCAGATCGCCAACAACCGCTGGCGCCCGGGCGAGGCCATTCCGACCGAAGCGGCCCTGGCCACCGAGTTCGACATGTCCGTCGGCACGGTGCGCAAGGCCGTTGACGTGCTTGTCGCTGAAGGTGTGCTGGAGCGCCAGCAGGGCCGTGGCACCTTCATCCGTCGCCCGCAGTTCCAGTCTTCGCTGTTCCGCTTCTTCCGCTTCGAGAGCGCCACCGGCGAGCGGGTGATGCCGGAAAGCCGCATCCTCTCCATCGAGCCGGTACCGGCACCCTCGGCCGTTGCCCAGGCCCTGGGCCTGGCCGCCGAGGCCGAGGTCATTCGCATTGTCCGTACCCGTCTGCTCGGCGCCCAACCGGTGCTCGCCGAAGAGATCTGGCTGCCGCGCCAGACCTTCCAGCCGCTGCTCGACGTCGAGCTGCAAAGCAAAGGCCCGTTGCTGTACCCGATCTACGAGGAACTATGCGGCCAGGTGGTCGCCTACGCTGAAGAGACCCTGACCGCCGAAGCGGTCGACGCGGCCCATGGCCGCTTGTTGCAACTGCCGGTCGACAGCCCGGTGGTGGTGATCGAGCGCCTGGCCCGCGATTACGCCGGCAAACCTCTGGAATGGCGCCGCTCGCGCGGCCACGCGCAGCACTTCCGCTACCGCGTCGACATTCGCTGAGCCGTTAACCCGGCCGCTTCGCCTTTTACCCGTCTGCGCCGTTCTGCCACGGCGCAGTGGCTTCGCCTGCCCGGTCGCCAGCGTGCCAAACGCTTCGGCGCGCCCGGCCGGAACACACACGACTAGAAGGATAACAATCATGTTCAGCTGGTACCGCCAGATCACTTCACGGGAACGCAAGACGTTCTGGGCCTGTTTCGGTGGCTGGTCGCTCGATGCGCTGGAAGTGCAGATGTTCGGCCTGGCCATTCCCGCGCTGATCGCCGCGTTCTCCCTGACCAAGGGCGATGCCGGCTTGATCAGTGGCCTGACCCTGGTTACCTCGGCAATCGGTGGCTGGCTCGGCGGCACCCTGTCGGACCGTTATGGCCGCGTGCGAACCCTGCAGTGGATGATCCTCTGGTTCTCCTTCTTCACCTTCCTCTCGGCGTTTGTCACCGGCTTTTACCCACTGCTGTTCGTCAAGGCCATGCAGGGCTTCGGCATCGGTGGCGAGTGGGCGGCCGGCGCGGTGCTGATGGCCGAGACCATCAACCCGAAATACCGCGGCAAGGTCATGGGTACCGTGCAGAGTGCCTGGGCCGTGGGCTGGGGCCTGGCGGTGGGGCTGTTCACCCTGATCTACTCGCTGGTACCGGCCGAGTACGCCTGGCGGGTGATGTTCTTCGTCGGCCTGCTGCCTTCGCTGCTGATCATCTGGGTGCGCCGCAACGTGCCGGAGCCGGACAGCTTCCAGCGCCTGCAGAAAGACAAGGCCATCCCCGGAAGCTTCTTCAAGTCCATGGCCGGCATCTTCCGCCCCGAACTGCTGCGCGTGACCTTGCTTGGCGGTCTGCTGGGCCTGGGTGCCCATGGGGGGTACCACGCGGTGATGACCTGGCTGCCGACATTCCTCAAGACCGAACGCAACCTTTCGGTACTCAACTCTGGTGGCTACCTGGCGGTGATCATCTTCGCCTTCTGGTGTGGTTGCGTGGTCAGTGGACTGCTGATCGACCGTATCGGCCGGCGCAAGAACATCCTGCTGTTCGCCCTGTGCTGCGTGCTGACCGTGCAGGCCTATGTGTTCTTCCCGCTGAGCAACACGCAGATGCTGTTCCTCGGCTTCCCGCTGGGCTTCTTCGCCGCTGGCATCCCGGCGAGCCTGGGGGCGTTCTTCAACGAGCTGTACCCGGCTGACGTGCGCGGTGCCGGGGTCGGCTTCTGCTACAACTTCGGCCGCGTGCTGTCGGCGGTGTTCCCGTTCCTGGTGGGCCACATGAGCGAATCCATGTCGCTGGGTAGTGCGATCGGTATCGATGCCGGCATCGCCTACGGCGTGGCCATGCTCGCCGCGCTGTGCCTGCCGGAAACCCGTGGCCGCACCCTCGAGGCCACACCCGCGCCGGCAATGGCTGGCGCTGTCGCCAAGTAACCTGACTGTTCTGTGAAAACCATGCCCGACGTTCCTGCTTCACACCTGACCGCCATCGACAGCCATGCCCACGTGTTCAGCCGTGGGCTGAACCTGGCCAGCGAGCGGCGTTACGCGCCCTGCTACGATGCGCCGCTGGGCGATTACCTGGGCCAGTTGCTGGCTCATGGTTTCAGCCATGGCGTGCTGGTGCAGCCCAGCTTCCTGGGTACCGACAACCGCTACCTGCTCAGTGCCCTGCAGACCGTGCCGGAGCAACTGCGCGGGGTGGTGATGCTTGACCGGGACGTCGAGCGTGAAACGCTGCAGCAGATGGATCGGCTTGGGGTCAGGGGGGTACGCCTGAACCTCATGGGCCAGCGCCTGCCAGACCTGACCGGTGGCGAATGGCGGCCGTTGCTGGAGCGCATCGGCGAGCAGGGCTGGCACCTGGAACTGCACCGTCATGTGGCGGACATTCCGGCACTGGTGCGGGCACTCGAACCTTATGGCCTGGATATCGTGGTCGACCACTTTGGCCGGCCCGATGCCCGGCTGGGCCTGGGGCAGCCGGGCTTTGCCGAGCTGTTGACGCTGGGCGGCAAGGGCAAGGTGTGGGTCAAGGTATCGGGCATCTACCGGCTGGAAGGCTCGCCGGAGCAGAATCTGGCGTTTGCGCGTCAGGCCCTGGGGGCCCTTGAAGCGCACTATGGTGCCGAACGGCTGATGTGGGGCAGCGACTGGCCGCATACCCAGCACGAGTCATCCGTGAGCTTTACCACGGTGGTCGAGCAGTTCGAGGCCCTGGGGTGCTCGGCGGAACTGCGCCGGGCGCTGCTGGTGGATACTGCGCGGGCGCTGTTCGGCTTCGAGTGATGTGGCGCCTGTGCCGGCCTCTTCGCGGGTAAACCCGCTCCCACAGGATCTCCACCGGCTTGAACACTGTGTAGTACACAGGGTTTGAACACTGTGCAGTAACATGTGGGAGCGGGTTTATCGAGGCGTCGAACCGCCGCGAAAGGGCCGGCACAGGTGAAACACCTCTCACAGGTGCCCCACCGCCTTCACAAGCAGTGGGGCATGTTTTGATCAGAACCGGAACCGGCTGATCATCTGCTGCAACTGCCCACCCAGTCGCGCCAACTCCACGCTGGACGCCGAAGTCTGCTGACTGGCCTCGGCGGTCTGTTCGGAAATATCCCGCACCGTCACCACGCTGCGGCTGATTTCTTCAGCCACCGCACTCTGCTGCTCCGAAGCCGCGGCAATCTGCTGGTTCATCAGCTGGATCCCCGACACACGCTGGGTAATCCCCTCCAGCGCCACCCCGGCCTCACGCACCAGCGCCACGCTGCTTTCGGTCAGGCTCTGGCTCTGCTCCATCAACTCGCTCACCGACCGGGTGCCTTCCTCAAGGCTGCTGATTGCCGACTCGATCTCCAGTGTGGATGCCTGAGTACGCTGTGCCAGGCTGCGCACTTCATCGGCCACCACGGCAAACCCCCGGCCAGCTTCACCGGCCCGTGCCGCTTCGATGGCGGCATTGAGCGCCAGCAGGTTGGTCTGCTCGGCCACGGCCTTGATCACGTCCATGACCTTGCCGATCCGCTGGCTTTCGCTGCGCAGGGCATCCATGGCTTCGCCAGTGGCATCCACCTGGCTGGCCAGGCGGCTGATCTGGACCACGGCGCGGTTGACCACGCTGTCGCCTTCACGGGCTTCCTCGTCGGTGGCGCTGGCGGCCTCGGAGGCTTCGCCGGCATTGCGCGCCACCTCGTGCACGGTGGCGGCCATTTCCTGCATGGCCGTGGCCACCTGGTCGGTTTCCACTTTCTGGTTGTTGGCGCCGGCGCTGGTCTGCTCGGTGATCGCCGAGAGTTCCTCGGTGGCGCTGGCTATCTGCGAAATGCCATCGCGCACCTGGGCGATCAGCTCACGCAGGTTGCGGGTCATGCCCTGCAGGGCGTTCTGCAACTGGCCGACTTCGTCACGCCGGCGGCTGGCCGGTTGTTCGCTGAGGTCACCGGCGGCCACCTGCTCCATGGCGCTCAGTGCCTGGCGCAGCGGCTGGCTGATCTGCCGGGCAATCACCACGGCCGCCAGGGCACCGATCAGCAAGGCGAGCAGGGTGGTGGCAATTTGCAGGGTTCTGGCGAAATGGCTGTCTTTGGCGACCAGCATGGCCTGGTCATCGAGCAGTTGGCCAATGACGCCGTTGAGGGTTTCGATGTCCTTGGCCATGGCCGCGCGGTAGCCGACCAGGTTGCTGACCTCGCCACGGAACGCTTCGACAGCCGCGGCATAAGCCTGTACTTGCTGCTGCAGTTGCTGGAACTGCTGTGGGAAGTTGCCATTGAAGCGAGCGACCAGCCCAGGCAGATCGTTCACCGTGGTGGCGATCTGGGAGTTCATCAGCTTTTCGGTCTCGGCGTTGGTGTTACCCGTGTAGCCGCGAACGTGGTAGCGCAGCAGAATCAGGTTTTCGCGGATCTGGTTGATCGCCTCGCTACGCACAAATCGCTGCTCGGCGTCGGGCAAGGCACGTACCTGGTTGCGAATCTGCTCGATGCTGGCGAACGACTGGGTGGCCAGCACACCCATTTCCTTCTGCGCTGCGCGCATCTTTTCATAGGCACGGAAACTGGCGGCCTGGTTGGCGCTGTAGCCCTGCAGTGCCTGGTCGGCGGTATCGATCAGCGCCTGGCTCTGCGCCCTGATCATCACTTCGCGCAGCTTGGCCAACGTGGGCTTGAACGCCTCCAGCGCGGCCTGCAACTGTTTGCTTTCGGCGGGCGCACCATTGGCCATGGCGTGACGCAGGCGCGCTTCGCGCAAGTCGCCCAGGGCATCGTTGAGGCGCGAAACATCGCTCACCACCTCGCTGCGCCGCACCAGGTTGCCCAGGCCATCCCAGCTGATCAACGATTGCGCCAATGTCAGGCACAGCACCAGGCCGAAACCGAGGAAGAGTTTGTGGGCGATCTTGAGGTCGCCGAACCAGGTAAACATTACTGCCGAGCTCCTTTTCTTATGCGTTGGAGGAGACCTGAGGTCTGTTCCTTCTGTCAGATATAGTCATCTATATGAATTATCGGCGCGTGTAACAAAATCTGAACAGTGCTTTTGATGAAATTGGTGTCACGGTGATATCAAACTGTGCGCTGGTTCCCGAGTCGTCCGGTGTCGCTTGCCAGTCCAAGGCTTTCCCATGCAGATTTGTGGCTTGCAGCGCTCTGCGTGCCTCCAATGACAAAAGACACTCAGGAACAAGGACGATGAGTCACCCCTCGCAATTCACCTTGCTCGGCAAGCGGCGTTTCCTGCCGTTCTTCGTCACCCAGTTGCTGGGTGCCTTCAACGACAACCTGTTCAAGCAATCGCTGATCCTGGCGATCCTGTTCAAGCTCAGCCTGGGCGACGGTGACCGTTCGATCTGGGTCAACCTCTGCGCGTTGCTGTTCATCCTGCCTTTCTTCCTGTTCTCGGCACTGGGCGGGCAGTTCGGCGAGAAGTTCGCCAAGGACGCGCTGATCCGCGCGATCAAGCTGGCCGAAATCGCCATCATGGCGGTCGGCGCCATTGGCTTCGTTACCAACCACCTCACACTGATGCTGCTGGCCTTGTTCGGCATGGGCACCCACTCGGCGCTGTTCGGCCCGGTGAAGTACTCGATCCTGCCCCAGGCTTTGCGCGAAGAAGAGCTGGTGGGTGGTAACGGCCTGGTCGAGATGGGCACCTTCCTCGCCATCCTGGTCGGCACCATCGGTGCCGGGGTGATGATGGCCACCGACAGCTATGCCACGGTGGTGGCCGGTGGCGTGGTCGGTACCGCCGTGCTGGGCTACCTGGCCAGCCGCTGGATCCCACGGGCTGCGGCCGCGTCGCCGCAGATGGCGCTGGACTGGAACATCTTCAAGCAGTCGTGGGTGATCCTGCGCATGGGCCTGGGGCAGACCCCGGCAGTGTCGCGTTCGATCGTCGGCAACTCGTGGTTCTGGTTCGTCGGCGCCATCTACCTGACGCAGATTCCGACCTACGCCCAAGAATGGCTGCACGGTGACGAGACCGCAGTGACCCTGGTGCTGACCCTGTTCTCGGTGGGCATCGCCCTCGGTTCGCTGCTGTGCGAACGCCTCAGTGGGCGCAAGGTGGAAATCGGCCTGGTGCCGTTCGGCTCGTTCGGCCTTACCCTGTTCGGCCTGCTCTGGTGGTGGCATTCCGGCGATGTGCCGGCTGGCGCTGTAGCGCACGACTGGCTGGCGCTGCTGGGCATGCACCAGGCCTGGTGGATCCTGCTGTCGATCGTCGGCCTGGGTGTGTTCGGCGGCTTCTACATCGTGCCGCTGTACGCCCTGATCCAGGCGCGCACTGCCGAGGATCAGCGGGCCCGGGTGATCGCTTCCAACAATATCCTCAATGCCCTGTTCATGGTGGTCTCGGCGATCTTCACCATTGTCCTGCTGAGTGTGTTCAAGCTGAGCATCCCGCAGCTGTTCCTGGTGGTGTCGCTGCTGAACGTGCTGGTCAATGCCTACATCTTCAGGATCGTGCCCGAGTTCACCATGCGCTTCCTGATCTGGCTGCTCAGCCACTCGATGTACCGCGTGCAACACCGCGACCTTGAGCGCATCCCCGATGAAGGCGCGGCGCTGCTGGTGTGCAACCACGTGTCGTTCGTCGATGCGCTGCTGCTGGGCGGGGCGATCCGCCGGCCGATTCGCTTTGTCATGTACTACAAGATCTACAACCTGCCAGTGCTCAACTTCGTGTTCCGCACGGCGGGCGCCATTCCGATTGCCGGGCGCAGCGAAGACCAGGCCACCTACGAGCGTGCCTTCGCCCGTATTGCCGAGTACCTGGCGGACGGTGAACTGGTGTGCATCTTCCCGGAGGGCAAGCTGACCGGCGACGGTGAAATCGATGTGTTCAAGGGGGGCGTCAGCCGCATCCTCGAAGAAACCCCGGTGCCAGTGATTCCCCTGGCGCTGCAGGGCTTGTGGGGGAGCTTCTTCAGCCGCGACCCGGCCAAGGGCTTTTTCAAGCGCCTGTGGTCGCGGGTGACCATCGTGGCAGGCGCCGCCATCCCGGTGGAGGCGGCGCAGCCAGACGCCTTGCGTGAGCAGGTCAGCCGCTTGCGCGGTGGCCTGCGCTAAGGGAGGGGATCAGCTGGCGCTGACTTTCAGGCCGACCAGGCCGGTAACGATCAGCGCCACGCTGACCAGCCGCACCAGGGCCATCGACTCGCCGAACAGGATGATCCCGGCGATCACCGTGCCGACGGCGCCGACGCCGGTCCAGATGGCATAGGCGGTGCCCAACGGCAGTTCCTTCATGGCCAGGCCCAGCAGGCCCAGGCTGATGGCCATGGCGGCGACGGTGAGCGCGGTCGGGAGGGGTTTGCTGAAGCCGTCGGTGTACTTCAAGCCGACGGCCCAGCCGACCTCGAACAGGCCGGCGAAGAACAGGATGATCCAGGACATGATGCGTCTCCATCGTTGCGAAAGATGGGGCCGTCCCCGGGATGGTCACGCGGTGCGTCGTGAGGTCGTCCTCACTGTGGGCACTATGGTGCACACCAGCAGCTTTGCGGGCAAGCCTGTGCCGGCTCTTTCGCGGGCCAAGCCCGCGCCCACAGGTAATGCGCAGCCTTCAGGCCTGAGTTGATCCTGTGGGAGCGGGCTTGGCCCGCGAAGAGGCCAGGGCAGGCGACATCAATGTCGGGCCGGCTCAACACCTTGTGCTTCTACCGATGGTTCCTCCATCCGGCGGAACCAGGTCGATAGCAGCGCCCCGGAAATGTTGTGCCAGACACTGAACAGCGCGCTCGGCACCGCCGCTAGCGGCGAGAAGTGCGCTGCCGCCAGCGCCGCCCCCAGCCCCGAGTTCTGCATGCCGACCTCCAGCGCCAGCGACTTGCGCTGGGCCAGCGGCAGCTTGCAGAGCCGGCCGGTCAGGTAGCCCAGCAGATAGCCGAAGGTGTTGTGCAGCACCACCACCGCCATGATCAGCAGCCCCGATTCGGCGATTTTGGCCTGGCTGGCCGCCACCACCGCGCAGACGATCATCACGATGCTCACCACCGACACCAGCGGCAGCACCTGCACCGCCGTCTGCACCCGTGCACCCAGCAAGCGTTGCGCCAGCACGCCGAGCACGATCGGCAGCATCACCAGCTGCAGGATCGACCAGAACATGTCCATGAAGGACACCGGCAGCCAGGCGGAGGCGAGGAACCAGATCAGCGCCGGTGTCAGCAGCGGGGCGAGCAAGGTTGTGACCGCAGCGATCGCCACTGCCAGCGCCAGGTCGCCCTTGGACAGCCAGACCATCACGTTCGACGCCGTACCGCTCGGGCAGCAACCGACCAGGATCACGCCCACGGCAATTTCCGCCGGCAGGTGGAACAGCTGGCACAACAGCCATGCCATGCCCGGCATGATCACGAAATGCGCCACCACGCCGAGGGCCACACGCCAAGGCTGGCGGGCGAGGGCGGCGAAGTCGTCGAGCTTGAGGGTCAGGCCCATGCCGAACATCACCAGGCCCAGCAGCGGCACGATGGCGACCTTGAGGGCGATGAACCACTGGGGCATCAGGAAGGCCAGCACGGCGAACACCAGCACCCACAGGGCGAAGGTGTTGCCGACGAAGCGGCTGAGGGCGGCGAGGGCGCGCATGGGGCAATTCCTTTTCTAGTTATAGCTATCTGAATTTCACTGGCCCCTTCGCGGGACAAGCCCGCTCCCACAGGTACCCCACAGTTTTCAGATTCTGTGGAGTACCTGTGGGAGCGGGCTTGTCCCGCGAAAGGGCCGGCACTGGCTAAAACTGAACATCAGGCCAGCACCGGTCTTTCAAATCACATCAGACCCCTTGCGGAATCTCTTCGCCACCGAGCACTTCGAACAGCGCCGGCAGGAACTCGGCAAAGGTCATCATCATCAGCTGGAAGCTGGCATCGAACTGTTGCGCGGCTTCATCGCCACCGTCCTGTTCGGCCTGCTCCTGCAGCAGCTCTTCGAACTTCAGGCGCTTGATCACCATCTTGTCGTCGAGCACGAACGACAACTTGTCCTGCCAGGCCAGGGCCAGCTGGGTGACCACCTTGCCAGTGCTCAGGTGCAGCTGGATTTCCTCGCTGGTCAGGTCCTGGCGCTTGCAGCGCACGATGCCGCCGTCTTCGGCGGTGTCACGCAGCTCGCACTCGTCCAGCACATAGAAGCCTTCGGCAGCCTGTTGCGACTTGACCCAGTCCGTCATGGTCGCGGCTGGTGCGATCTTCACCGTGGCCGGGCGTACCGGCAGCGAACCCATCACCTCGCGCAGGGTCGACAGCAGGTCTTCGGCACGCTTGGCGCTGGCCGAGTTGACCAGGATCATGCCCAGGCGCGGGGCGATGGCGGCGAAGATCATCGAGCGGCGAATGAATGCGCGTGGCAGGAAGGCCTGGATGATCTCGTCCTTGATCTGGTCGCGCTCTTTTTTGTAGACCTTGCGCATTTGCTCGGTCTCGATCTCTTCGACCTTTTCCTTCACCGCATCGTTGACCACGCTGCTGGGCAGGATGCGCTCTTCCTTGCGCGCGGCAATCAGCAGGAACTCGCCGCTGACGTGCACCAGAGGAGCGTCTTCGCCCTTGCCGAACGGCGCGATGAAACCGTAGGTGGTCAGCTCCTGGCTGGCGCAGGGGCGGGCCGGCTTGGAGGCCAGCGCAGCTTCCAGCGCTTCAGGCTCGAACGGTACTTCCTGGGTCAGGCGGTAGGACAGCAGGTTCTTGAACCACATGAGGGGGAATCTCTCCTTAATGCATAAGGCGGGCATTATTCTCCGAGCAGTGGTCCCAGGCCAACCCTGTCAGAGGGCCACCAGGGCCATATAAGGCAAGAAAACCCCTGGCTGCGCTAGGTCGTTGAAAGGCCTGGGGTTTTTTTTGAAAAAAGTTGAAAAAGTGCTTGCCAGGGTAACGGGCCCTCCGTAGAATGCGCGCCACACCGAGACGAAGGGTGATTAGCTCAGCCGGGAGAGCATCTGCCTTACAAGCAGAGGGTCGGCGGTTCGATCCCGTCATCACCCACCACTCGATGTATAGCGCAGCGGTAGTTCAGTCGGTTAGAATACCGGCCTGTCACGCCGGGGGTCGCGGGTTCGAGTCCCGTCCGCTGCGCCATATTCCACTTCCAGGGCCCACTGAACACCCGGAAGTAACAAAGAAAGCGACCTTAGGGTCGCTTTTTTTGTGCCCGAAATTCGCGATTGATAATTTTAGCGAAAAAGTTGCATCAATGGCTTGCCAGGCTGCTGGAACGTCCGTAGAATGCGCGCCTCACCGAGACGAATGGGTGATTAGCTCAGCCGGGAGAGCATCTGCCTTACAAGCAGAGGGTCGGCGGTTCGATCCCGTCATCACCCACCACTCGTTGATTAGCGCAGCGGTAGTTCAGTCGGTTAGAATACCGGCCTGTCACGCCGGGGGTCGCGGGTTCGAGTCCCGTCCGCTGCGCCATATTCCGCTTCCAGGGCCCACTGAACACCCGGAAGCCACAAAGAAAGCGACCTTAGGGTCGCTTTTTTTGTTTCTGGTCTTACCGGTTGCGCTCTTCTTCGCGCAACGTCAGCACCTCGACCCCATCCTCGGTCACTGCCACGGTATGCTCCCATTGCGCCGACAGGCAGTGGTCCCGGGTAATCACCGTCCAGCCATCCTTCAATGTCCGCGTCCCGCGCCCACCCTGGTTGATCATCGGTTCGATGGTGAACACCATCCCCGGCTGCAACTTCATGCCCATGCCGCGCATACCGAAATGCAGTATTTCGGGCCCTTCGTGCATCTGCTGGCCGATGCCATGGCCGCAGTACTCGCGTACCACGCTATAGCCCGCCGCTTCGGCATGGGCCTGGATGGCGTGGCCGATATCGCCCAGCGTCGCCCCCGGGCGTACCTGCGCGATGCCTTCCCACAGCGCGGCGTAGGTGGTATCGACCAAACGCTGCGCGTCCTCGCTGATCGGCCCGATGCTGTACATCTTCGACGAGTCGGCAATGTAACCGCCCTGTTCCAGGGTGATGTCGACGTTGATGATCGAGCCTTCCTTCAATACTTCATCGACCTTGGGGATACCGTGGCAGACCACATGGTCAACCGAAGTATTGAGCGAGTAGGGGAAACCGTACTGGCCCTTGCTGGCCGGGCGGGCCTTGAGGGTGTCGACGATGAACGCCTCGGCGCGGTCGTTGATTTGCATCGTGGTCACGCCGGGGCGGATGAAGCGGTCGAGGTCGGCGAACACCTGGGCCAACAGCTGGCCGGCGTTGCGCATCAGTGCGATTTGAGCGGGGGTCTTGAGGATCACCTTGGCCATGGAATGCGGGCTGTAGCTCTTGCTGGAAATTGCCCCAGCATAGCGCCATGGATGGCTTGCTTGCCACCGCGTGGTGCGCTGCCTGTGCCGGCCGCTTCGCGGGTAAACCCGCTCCCACAGGTACTGCGCAGTCTTCAAACCTGTAGCGGTCCTGTGGGAGCGGGTTTACCCGCGAAGAGGCCGGCACAGCTGGCCCACTAATTGCTGAATGACCACTATCCAGGGCGATCAACGTCGATAGCCCAATCAACTCACGACAAAGGCGCCGTGTTGCCCCGCTTGCTTTGCAAGCCCGGGCAGCCGGCGCCTTTTGCGTTCCTGAAAGGGGAGACCGCCCATGACCACCCGCGAAGTACGCAGCGTTTGCCCCTACTGTGGCGTCGGTTGCGGCATCGTCATGAGCGTCGCTGACGGCAAGGTCAGCAAGATCAGTGGCGACAAGCAGCACCCCAGCAACTTCGGCCGCTTGTGCACCAAAGGCCTCACCGCCCACCTGCCACTGACCGCGGCCGGGCGCATGGAGGACGCCTACGTGCGCCAACACCGCAGCCTGCCGCCAGCACGCAGCAGCATGGACCAGGCCATTGCCCAGGCCGGCGAGCGCTTGCGCGGCATCATCGACCAGCACGGCGCGGACGCGGTGGCGCTGTATGTGTCCGGGCAGATGTCGCTGGAGGCCCAGTACCTGGCCAATAAACTGGCCAAGGGCTATATCCGTACCCGCCATATCGAGTCCAACTCGCGGCTGTGCATGGCCAGCGCCGGCAGCGGCTACAAAATGTCGCTCGGCGCCGATGGCCCGCCCGGCAGCTACCAGGATTTCGACCGCGCCGATGTGTTCCTGGTCATTGGCGCGAACATGGCGGACTGCCACCCGATCCTGTTCTTGCGCTTGCTCGACCGGGTCAAGGCTGGCGCCCGGCTGATCGTTGTCGATCCGCGGCGCACCGCCACCGCCGACAAGGCCGATCTGTTCCTGCAGGTGCGCCCCGGCACTGACATGGCCTTGCTCAACGGCCTGCTGCACCTGCTGCACCACAACGGCCATACCGATCCTGACTTCATCGCCCGTCACACCGAAGGCTGGGACGAGCTGCCGGCTTTCCTCGACGATTACACGCCGGCGCGTGTGGCCGCCCTGACCGGCCTGAGCGAAGCCGACATCCGCCAGGCCGCCGAATGGATCGGCACTGCCGGGGAGTGGATGAGTTGCTGGACCATGGGCCTCAACCAGAGCGTCCACGGCACCTGGCACAGCAACGCCCTGTGCAACCTGCACCTGGCCACCGGCGCCATCTGCCGCCCGGGCAGCGGGCCTTTTTCGCTGACCGGCCAGCCCAATGCCATGGGCGGCCGCGAGATGGGCTACATGGGCCCGGGCCTGCCGGGCCAGCGTTCGGCGCTGGTGGCGGCTGACCGCGCCTTCGTCGAGGCACAATGGCAGCTGCAACCGGGCAGCCTGCGCAGCGAAGGCGGCGAGGGCACGATCGCGCTGTTCGAACAGATGAAGGCCGGCGAGGTGAAAGCCTGCTGGGTGATCTGCAGCAACCCGGTGGCCAGCGTCGCCAACCGCCAGCAGGTGATCGACGGCCTGCGTCAGGCCGAACTGGTGATCACCCAGGATGCCTTCCTCGACACCGAGACCAACCGCTACGCCGATATCCTCCTGCCCGCCGCGTTGTGGGCCGAAGGCGAGGGCGTGATGATCAACAGCGAGCGCAACCTGACGCTGATGCCGCGCGCGGTCCAGGCGCCCGGTCAAAGCCTGGCGGACTGGCAGATCATCGCCCGGGTCGCCTGTGCCATGGGCTACGCCGAGGCCTTCGACTACCCCGACGCCGAGGCGGTGTACGACGAGATCCGGCGCTTCTGGAACCCGGCCACCGGCTACGACCTGCGCGGCATTGGCTATCAACAGTTGCGCCACAGCCCACGGCAGTGGCCCTGCGCGCCGGGCCGCGAAGATGACCGCAGCCCGCTGCGTTACCTCAACGACGGCAGCAGCCAGCACCGATTGCGCGATGCCGAGGGCCAGGCGCCTGCCCTGGCATTCCCCACCGCCAGCGGAAAGGCGCGTTTCTACGCCCGGCCCTGGCTGCCAGCGCCCGAGCTGCCGGACGCCGACTACCCGCTGGTGCTCAATACCGGCCGTGTACAGCACCAGTGGCACACCCTGACCAAGACCGGCAAGGTGCCGGCGCTGAACAAGCTGGAGCCTGGCCCCTTTGTCGAAATCCACCCCGAGGATGCTGCCCGTCTGGGCATCGCCGACAAGGACCAGGTCGCCATTCGCTCGCGTCGCGGTCAGGCCGTGTTGCCGGCACGCCTCAGCGACCGGGTCATGCCCGGCAACTGCTTTGCCCCGTTCCACTGGAACGACCTGATCGGCGAGCAACTGGCGATCAATGCCGTGACCTGCGATGAAGTCGACCCACTGTCGCTGCAGCCAGCGTTCAAACATTGCGCCGTGGCCCTGGAGCGGGTCGCTGGCGAGCGTATCGATGCCCTTGAGCTGAACACTACTATTCCGGAGCCTGCGCGCATGCCGACCGCGACCCTGTCCCGCCTGCTTGGCCTGGACACCCTGCCAGCCCCGGTGTTGGCCGATGACGAGCGTCATTATCTGCAGGGCTTTTTGCTCGGCCTCGACCAGGCGCGTGCCGAGGGCGTGCCCAGCTTGCCGGCCAGTGCGCCGTTGGCCGCACATCGGCGGTTGTTCGTCGATGGCTTGCTGGCCGGTTTGTTCGCGCAGCCAGCCGCCGCACCGGCCATCCCAGTGCCGCGCCACCAGGTGCTGTGGGCTTCGCAGACGGGTAATGGCGAAGCGCTTGCCGAGCGTTGTGCCGAACGCCTGCGCAGTGCCGGTCTTGAGGTGCAGCTCAGTTGCATGGACGCGGTCAGTCCCAGCCAGCTGCAAGGCGCCGCCAGTGTGGTACTGATCACCAGCACCTTCGGCGACGGTGACGCGCCTGACAGCGCCACGGCGTTCTGGCAGGCGCTGCAAGGCGAACAAGGCGCCTGCTGCGCGCAGCTGCCATACGCCGTACTGGCCCTGGGCGATTCCAGCTACGACCAGTTCTGCGGTTTTGGCCGCAAGCTCGACCAGCGCCTGACCGAACTGGGTGGGCGCCGCTTGTTGCAGCGGGTCGATTGCGAACCGGATTTCGATGAGGCCTTCGCCGGGTGGCTCGAAGCCCTGCTGCCGGAGCTCGCCAGCGCCGGCTCACCAGCACCGGTCAGCGAACCGGCGCCAGTCGCGCGCTACAGCAAGCAGCGACCGTGGTCGGCCCCGCTGCTGGAAAATCACCTGCTCAACGGCCCGGGTGCCAGCAAGGAAACCCGCCAACTGGTGTTCGACCTGTCCGGCAGCGGCTTCACCTACGTCGCCGGTGATGCCTTGGGCGTATGGCCGCGCAACTGCCCGGCATTGGTCGAGGAACTGCTGACGCTGATGCAGCTTGATGGCAAGCAAATGGTGGAGTTGAAGGGGCAGCTGGCGATGCCGCTGGCCGAGGCCCTGGAAACGCACTTGGAAATCGCCAAGGTTACCCCGCAGCAACTGCAGGTGTTCAGCGGCCATGCTGGGGACCTGCAGCGCCTGCTGCTGTCTGAATGCAAGGCCGAACTGCAGGAGTGGCTGTGGGGGCGGCAGTTGGTCGATGTGCTGCGCGCGTTCCCTCAGCGCTTGCCGTTGGCTACCTGGCTGGACTTGCTCAAGCCGTTGCAGCCGCGGCTGTATTCGATCAGTTCCAGCCTGTTGGCGCATCCGGAGCAGGTGCACCTGACCGTATCCACCGTACGCTATGGCGAGCGCAAAGGGGTTTGTTCAACGTTCCTGGCTGACCGCGCGCAGGGGCTGAAGGTGGCGATCTTCCCGCAGGCCTCGAAGCACTTTCGCCTGCCTGAAGATGACGACGTGCCGGTGATCATGGTCGGTCCCGGCACGGGTATCGCGCCTTTCCGTGCCTTCCTCGAAGAGCGCGAGATGTGCGGTGCCAAAGGTAAAAACTGGCTGTTCTTCGGCGAGCAGTATGCGGCCACGGATTTCTACTATCAGGAACAGCTTCAGGCCTGGCAGGCGAGCGGGCACCTGCGCCTGGACACGGCATTTTCGCGGGACCAGGCCGAGAAGATCTATGTGCAGCAGCGCATGCTCGAGCAGGGCGCACAGCTGTGGCAGTGGCTGGAGGCAGGGGCGTATTTCTATGTCTGTGGCGATGCCCAGCGTATGGCCAAGGATGTGGATGCGGCGTTGCGTGAGGTCATTGCGGTGCATGGCGGCGTGGATGCCGATGCCTATGTCCAGACGTTGAGCAAGGCCAGGCGGTATCGGCGTGATGTGTATTGATGTGCTCCAGGATGGTGAGCGCTGCACTTGTAAAGTGCATCGGCTCTACCGGCCTTTTCGCGGGCAAGCCCGCTCCCACAGGTTTGATGCATCGCAAATATAGCGCAGGCCCTGTGGGAGCGGGCTTGCCCGCGAATAGGCCGTCACAGGAAGCAGGATTGGCACAGTCCCTGCTTTGTTCCCGTTACAACAAAGCCCATTGATCAACGGCGATCAACCCGGGCCACCCACCGTGATGAATACAGGCAAAGGCGCCTGGAGCTTCGGCTCCAGGCGCTTTTTTTTTGATCGAGGATCGGCTTATGAAGGCAACAGCGAGCGGGCAACGAGAGCGACTGGTCATCGTCGGCAACGGCATGGTCGGCCACCATTGCGTCGAGCAACTGGTCGAACGCGGCGCCCTTGAGCGCTTCGAACTGCACGTGTTCGGCGAAGAACGCCAGCGTGCCTACGACCGTGTGCACCTGTCGGAGTACTTCGGCGGCAGCTGTGCCGAGACCTTGGCCCTGTGCGATCAGGACTATTACGGCAACAGCGGTGTGCACCTGCACCTGGGCGAAGCGGTGCTGGACATCGACCGTGAGCGCTGTGAAGTGGTGACTGCCGAAGGCCGCTACGGCTACGACCAGTTGGTCCTGGCCACCGGTTCGTACCCGTTCGTGCCACCGATCGAAGGCTCCAGCGGCAATGCCCGCCTGGTCTACCGCACCCTCGATGACCTCGATGCCATTCGTGCTGCCGCCGGTGAAGCACGCCGCGGCGTGGTGGTCGGTGGCGGCCTGCTCGGTCTGGAAGCTGCCAACGCGCTGAAGTCCCTCGGCCTGGAGGCCCACGTGGTGGAGTTCGCCCCGCGGCTGATGCCGGTGCAGCTGGACGGCGAGGGTGGCGCCGCGCTCAAGGCGCAGATCGAAGCGCTGGGGGTGGGTGTGCACCTGTCGCGCGCCACCCAGTCGATCAGCGCAGGTGAAGCCTACCGCTACCGCATGAATTTCGACGGCGGCGAACACCTGGAAACCGACCTGATCGTGTTCTCCGCCGGTATCCGCCCGCAGGACACCCTGGGCCGTGCCTGCGGCCTGGAGATCGCCGCACGCGGTGGCGTGGTGATCGACAACCATTGCCGCAGCAGCGACCCGCGCATCTTCGCCATCGGTGAATGCGCCTCGTGGAACGGCAGCGTATTCGGCCTGGTCGCCCCAGGCTACAGCATGGCGCGCAACCTGGCGGCGCTGCTGATGGGCGAAGCCGCCAGCGAATTCACCGGGGCCGACATGTCGACCAAGCTCAAGCTACTGGGCGTGGATGTTGGCTCCATCGGCGATGCCCACGGCGCCACGCCGGGTTCGCGCAGCTACCGCTTTATCGACGAGGCCAACAGCGCCTACCGCCGGCTGGTGGTGGATGCCAGCGGCAAGCACGTGCTCGGTGCCGTGCTGGTGGGCGACAACAGTTACTACGACACGCTGCTGCAGTACGCCCAGAACGGTATTGCCCTGCCGGCCGACCCGGCCGTGCTGATTCTGCCGCAGGGCAGTGGCGCACCGGCCCTCGGTGCCGACGCGCTGCCCGACAGCGCGACCATCTGCTCGTGCCACAACGTCAGCAAGGGCGCGGTGTGCGCGGCCATTGACAGCGGCTGCGGCGACCTCGCTGCGGTCAAGGGCTGCACCAAGGCGGCCACCGGCTGCGGCGGTTGTGCGGCGTTGCTCAAGCAGGTCTTCGAACACGCGCTCACCGCCCGTGGCGTCACCGTCGACAAGAGCCTGTGCGAACACTTTGCCTATACCCGGCAGGAGCTCTACGGGCTGGTGCGGGTCGAGGGTATCCGCACCTTCAGCGAACTGCTCGAACGCCACGGCAAGGGCCATGTCGGTTGCGACATCTGCAAGCCGGCGGTGGGCTCGATCCTCGCCTCGTGCTGGAACCAGCCGATCATGGACCCGGCGCTGGTGCCGCTGCAGGACACCAACGACACCTTCATGGCCAACATGCAGAAGAACGGCACCTATTCGGTGGTGCCGCGCATCCCTGGCGGCGAGATCACCCCGGACAAGCTGATCGTGATCGGCCAGGTGGCGAAAAAGTACGACCTCTACACCAAGATCACCGGCGGCCAGCGCATCGACCTGTTTGGCGCCCAGCTGCACGAGCTGCCGCTGATCTGGGGCGAGCTGATCGAAGCCGGCTTCGAAACCGGCCACGCCTATGGCAAGTCGACCCGCACGGTGAAGTCATGCGTGGGCAGCACCTGGTGCCGGTATGGCGTGCAGGACAGTGTCGCCATGGCGCTGCGTCTCGAGGACCGCTACAAGGGCCTGCGCAGCCCGCACAAGCTCAAGTTCGCCGTTTCCGGCTGCACCCGCGAATGTGCCGAGGCGCAGAGCAAGGACATCGGTGTGATTGCCACCGACAAGGGCTGGAACCTGTACATCTGCGGCAACGGTGGCATGCGCCCACGCCACGCCGAGCTGTTCGCCACCGACCTGGATGACGAAACCCTGGTGCGCCTGATCGACCGCGTGCTGATGTTCTACATCCGCACGGCCGACAAGCTGCAGCGCACCTCGGTCTGGCGCGAAAGCCTGGAAGGCGGCCTGGATTACCTCAAGCAGGTGATCCTCGACGACAGCCTGGGCCTGGCGGCCGAGCTGGAAGCGCAGATGCAGCATGTAGTCGACCAATATGAATGCGAATGGACCAACGCCCTCAACGACCCCGAGAAGCTCAAGCGCTTCCGTACCTTCGTCAACGACCGGCGCGCCGACCCGGACGTGCACTTCGTGCGCGAACGCGAACAGCGCCGGCCGGCGGCATCGCTGCACCTGATCCCAACCGTCGAGGAGGCTGTCTGATGAACCTGTCCAATGCTGCTGTGAAAACCCAGGAGAACTGGCAGGCGGTGTGCCAGGCCGATGACCTGGTGGCCGACTCTGGTGTGGTGGTGTGGCTTGACGGTGCGCAGGTGGCGCTGTTCTACCTGCCGGGGCTCGAGCAGAGCCTGTATGCGGTGGACAATCGCGACCCTCGGTCGGGGGCCAACATCATTGGTCGTGGGCTGGTCGGTAGTTTGCAGGGGGAGCTGGTGGTGGCGGCCCCGTTGTACAAGCAGCACTTCAGCCTGCAAAGCGGCGAGTGCCTGGAAGATGCCGGTCAGCGGCTGCGGGTTTGGCAGGTGCGGATGAATGGCGGTGCAGTGGAGCTGGCGGTGGTGTGAGCTGGTCCGGGAGGCGTACCGGCCTTTTCGCGGGCAAGCTCGGTCCCTCCCGAGTCGATCAGCAGAATAGATAGCGAGATTGGCGCCACCCTTGGCGAAGGCGCCGAGGGTGGCGATGCGGTAAGCTTGCCGGCATGAACCTCGACACCCGCATCAAGTACCGCCACCTGCTGTGTTTCCTGGAGATTGCCCGGCAGGGCAGCCTGGCCAGGGCTGCCGATATCCTGGCGATCAGCCAGCCGGCGATTTCCAAGACCCTCAAGGAGCTTGAAGACCTGCTTGAAGCGCGCCTGTTCGAGCGCAGTCGCCAGGGCGTCGAGCTGACCCCGGCCGGCACGCGCTTCATGCGCTACGCCGGGCCCAGCGTGCAGGCGCTGCGCGATGGCGTGAGCAGCCTGCGCGGTGAAGCGCGGGCACCGTCGCAGGTGCGCATTGGCGTGCTGTCGACGGTCGAAGGGCTGCTGATGCCTGAGGTGCTCTGCCGGCTGCATCAGCGCCATGAGGCGTTGGTGATCAGTGTGGTGACCGGAGTCAGTGCGCAGTTGCTCGGCCAGTTGCACTTGGGCGAGCTGGAATTGGTCGTTGGACGCATGACCGAAAGCCCGCAGATTCAGGGGCTGTCATTCGAGCATCTGTACAGCGAGTCCATGGCCCTGGTCGTGCGCCCCGGTCATCCCTTGTTGGCGAGCGCACCCGTGGAGCGGCAGCGGGTCGGGCAGTATCCGTTGGTGCTGCCACCGCCGGGCACCACCATCCGCCAGCATGCCGACAGCCTGTTCGTGCAGTGCGGCATCCCGATGCCAGCGCAGCGCCTGGAGACCTTGTCGTTGGCGCTGAGCCGGCGTTATCTGCTGGGTAGCGATGGGGTGTGGGTGGCGCCGCGGGATGCGGTGCTGCTCGATTTGCGCCGGGGGGAGTTGGCTGAGCTTGATCTTGGTGTGCGCGAGCCAGGTGGGTCGGTGGGGATCTGCCGGAACGCGGCCTTGCCGCTGAGTCTGCCGGGGCAGTGGGTGTGCGAGGTGTTGCGCGAGCTTGCTGAGCAGTATCGGGAGGGGCGGTATCCTTGAGGGCTGCCAGGTGCCTGTTACAGCATCTCACAGGCGCTGAAGATGCTGGGCCAGGCAGCGGTGGCGTGAGTTGCTCAAGACTTCATTTTGTATGAAATGGCTGCCACCGCAGCATCTGCGCTAAAGCCGTTGTTATAAACCCCCTGCCCGGCTACCAGCATCCGTTGGCTCTCTGGCACGAACGCGATAGAGGCATCGCTATTGGCAAAAAATCCATCTGAATTTGCGTCTACACCCAATTCCCCATAGCCATCCGGGGGGACGAAGCTGGAATCGAGTGTGCCTTCAAGCGTGTAACAGACCGCTAGGTGGTAAGTGTAGAAGGAACCATATCCCATTAGGCGACCATCGAATTCATACATATGGTGCCATCCACCAGCTGCGTAGAACCGCACGGGTTTACCATCGTTGAATTGCAGAAGCGGCTGGCCGCTTGCATCGAGTCGCTGGACTTGCGGATACAGCAGGGCGGGATCATCGAGGTGGTGGCCGAACAGGGTGATCACTGCCGAGGCATCGTGGACGGACAGGCCGCGATGGCGAATCCCGTTTTCAGACCTATACATACCTTGATCAGCGAAGGCCGTGTCCAGAGTTCCGTTGCTGTTGAAGCTGGCCAGGACGGAAAAGTACTGTTCGGCATCGGTCGCCAGGAAGGAGACCAAGATCTTCTGACCCGATGTGGCCATGGCGCTCGCACTACCGCGATACTTGAAGATCGCTTCCAGGTCGACAACTCCCCCGTCGCCGAAGTCTTTTTTCAGGTTTCCATTTTGATCGAGCGCGGCGAGGATTTGTGTTCGATCTCTACTCCCGATGAGCAGGTATCCGTCAGTGTACGAGATGAACTGGGGAGCAAAGTCAGCGTCCAGCGTCAACTCAGTGCCGTCTACGTAGCCTTTATCCGCAAAACTATTGTCCAGGGTTCCATCGGCATTGAAGCGCCAAAGTCGCGAAAAATCCGTGTCGGCGTCATACAGCCGGCCTAAGCAAAGGACCTTGCCAGCAGCATCTTCGACCACTTCCATGGGAACAAAAGACAGTTGTTGGGTCAGATGAGCGTCGAACTTGATGAAGCCGGGTTCGATCTTCCCGTCTGCGTCCAGGCGCTGGATGAAGCTGTAATCCTTATCGTCTGGCGTTCTGTAGAAGTACCCAGCAGCGTAGTAAACCCCAGGCCGGGTCAAGCTTGCGATAACGGCGGTGCATATCGAATGGCGTGCGGCGTCCTGTCCCAGCACGTAGCTGTAACCTTGTGTTCCGTATTTTTCATCCACGGGCGCCGGTTGAAGCTTCTTTCCCCTATCTTTGATCGCGACATGTTTAGGCAGTAGATGTAATTGTTCGTTTTTCATGATCATTGATTCTCGCTTTTAAAGGGATAAAGCAGTACACATCGTTTGCAACTCAATTAGGCGCCCGTGCATGACTCAGTGCTACTGGCAAAAATGACAGTAGACGTCGGCACCCCTGGCGAGAATTAGTCCTCGCTGATGAGGAAAAAACGACTGATCGGGTCAATACTGGCCAGTGGCTGCAGATCCACACATGAAGATGCCCTCAGCCACTGAACTTCCTTACAAAAACCCGCTCCTATGCCGGTAGCCATTGGTGATGGCCGCCTGATAAGCTCGCGGCTTTACCCTGATTGCCCCTATGGCGCATGAACAAGGAAATAGCATGAAACAGCATCGTCTGGCGGCTGCGGTTGCCCTGGTAGGCCTGGTACTGGCTGGCTGTGATCAACAGGCCAGCAGCCCCGAGCTGAAGACTCCGGCACAGAAAGCCTCCTACGGTATCGGCCTGAACATGGGCAAGAGCCTGGCTCAGGAAGGCATGGAAGACCTTGATTCGAAAGCGGTCGCCCTCGGCATCGAGGACGCTGTCGGCAAGAAGGAGCAGCGCATCAAGGACGAAGAGCTGGTAGAAGCCTTCACCGCGCTGCAGAAGCGTGCCGAAGAGCGCCTGGCCAAGGCCAGCGAAGAAGCC
This sequence comes from Pseudomonas sp. NPDC089428, assembly GCF_044749325.1. Classification (NCBI taxonomy): domain Bacteria; kingdom Pseudomonadati; phylum Pseudomonadota; class Gammaproteobacteria; order Pseudomonadales; family Pseudomonadaceae; genus Pseudomonas; species Pseudomonas sp. NPDC089428. Next base: position 131,163 of record NZ_JBIVHT010000011.1, on the reverse strand, counting down.
GCCTCCGCCGGCAAGAAATTCCTCGAAGAGAATGCCAAGAAGCCTGGCGTGGTCACCACCGCCTCGGGTCTGCAATACGAAGTCGTGAAGAAGGCCGACGGCCCGCAGCCGAAGCCGACCGACGTGGTCACCGTTCACTACGAAGGCAAGCTGATCGATGGCAAGGTGTTCGACAGCTCGGTCGAGCGCGGCAGCCCGATCGACCTGCCAGTCAGCGGTGTGATCCCAGGCTGGGTCGAAGGCCTGCAGCTGATGCACGTTGGCGAGAAGTACAAGCTGTTCATCCCGGCTGAGCTGGCCTACGGCGCCCAGAGCCCGAGCCCGCTGATCCCGGCCAACTCGGTCCTGGTGTTCGACCTGGAACTGATCGCCATCAAAGACCCGGCCCAGCTGCAGGGTGGCGAAGCGCCGGAAGCTGATGCCCCGGCCGAAGCACCCGCCAAGCAATAACGGCTGGTACCTGTACAACGCCCCGTCTTGACGGGGCGTTGTCGTTTGTGGGGATCATTCGGCGAACCTCGTGAAGTGGGTATTGTCCGAGCAAAGGGCAGTGTGAAGAAGCCAGAAGCTTCTGACGCAAATCGTTTGCGGATCTGAAACCACTGTGTAAAAAACGCCCGATCTGACCGGGACCCTTGCCTTGTGGGCGCCCGCCGTCACAAACTTCACCCTGTTCACAAGGTTATCCACAATAAATGTGGATAACCTTTCCCTGCTGGAGGCTCCATGAGCGCACCCTGGAATTTTGCCCGTTTCCTGCCCCTGGCCGAGCGCCTGCTCAGCCGTGGTCGGCTGCCGGCCTTGCTGTTCGCCGTGGCCCGCAAAGGCCCACGCATCGGCCAGTTGCGCGACGACGTCAAGCTGCTGCAGTCGCTGTGCCTGGCCTGGTGGCGCGGTGAGTACCGTGCCATTAGCCCCAAGGCCCTGGTGACCATCGTCGCGGGCCTGCTGTATTTCGTCAGCCCTGTCGACGCCATTCCCGACTGGATCCTGGGTGTCGGCTTTCTCGATGACATTGCCGTGCTCGGCTGGGTGCTGAAAACCGTGGCCGATGAGCTGGCACGTTTCAAGGCCTGGCGCGACAGCCAGGCGCCTGAGCGCCTGCGGGTGGTCGAGCGCCTGCCCAATACCCCCGAAGCGCTGCGCCTGGAGCGCAATACGCACTGAAAAAGAGCAAGTCCCCACAGACTCCCGCGCTTGGTAATATAATTGGCATAAGCGTTATGCCTACGGATTACATGCGGTAATCCTTACGTAAGGGGGTTGTAATGGGTATTCAGGTCATTAGCCGGGACGGTCAGCCCGAGTACGCCGTCGTACCCTGGGAGCAGTACCAGGCGCTGCTCAAGGCAGCCGGGCAGGCACCTGCCGAGGTAGTTGCCGAAACTGCGCAACAGAGCGCCCCGGCGGTCAGCCTGCCAGCGTTCAGTGAAGTGGGGCAACTGCGCCAGGCCAAAGGCATCGCCCCTGAGCAGTTGGCTCGTAACGTCGGGGTCAGCCCGGCCTACCTGGCCATGATCGAATCGGGTGAGCGCCAGCCGGATGCTGCGATCCGCCGCGCCCTGGCCTGGCACTTGGGGCTGGCCGGCTGGAGCGAGCCGTCATGAGCCAGGTCAGGATCAGCCGTCAGCATTGGCAAAGCCTGCTGGACGAGCTTGACCTGGCCCGCCGTCAACGCCACCTGCTGACCTACCGTGCGCTGATCGAGCGCCTGCAGTTGCCCAGCCCGGCCATGCAGACCCTGACCGCCGCGCTGGAGTACCTGGCCGTGCTCGATGCCCGTGCCGAGCAGCCGCTGCGCAGCTCGCTGGTGATCAGCCAGGGAGCCAGCCGTTTGCCGCGCACCGGCTTTTTCGAATGCGTGGAGCGCCTGGGGCGTTTCTCGGGGCCGGTCGATGGCATGGAGGCGGCGTCGTGGCATGCCTCCGAGGTGGTCAGGGTGTTCGAGTACAGCTATCCCGAGCATGTCTGAGTATAAGGGGCTGCTTGCACTGGCCTCTTCGCGGGTAAACCCGCTCCCACAGGGCTATCACTGCCCTTGAATAGTGTGAAGTACCGGTGGGAGCGGGTTTACCCGCGAAGAGGCCAGCACTGACAGTGCATCCCGATGGATCACACCACAGGGGCTGCCATCAGCCCCTCGTACATCCAGTGCTTCCAGGTCATCATGGCGGCCAAACAGATCCATGATCTGGCCAAGCGTGGCATTCAGCCCTACCGTCGGCTGCTCGACCAACGCTACCGGCAGTACCTGCGCCAGTAACTGCGGATTCTCCCGCACTCCCAACTCCTGCGGCCGCCCCAGCAGGTACCCCTGCACCAGGTCCACCCCCATCTCGGTCAACACTGCCAGCTCTTCCGGCAACTCGATCCCTTCGGCAATCACCTGCGCCTTCGACGCCCGGGCAATCTGCAGGATGGAACCGACGAACTCGCGCTTGAGCGGGTCGCGGTGGATGCCATCGATGAAGTGGCGGTCTATCTTGACGTACTCCGGGCGCAGCTCCGACCACAGGCGCAGGCTCGAGTAACCCGCACCCAGGTCGTCCAGTGCAATGGAAAAGCCCATGTCACGGTAGTGGTGCAAGGCATTGGACAGCAGCTGGAAGTCGTCGGTAGGGGTCTGTTCGGTCAGCTCGATCACCACCCGGCTGGGGGCCAGCCCGACTTCTTCGAGAAGCTTGAGGGTGCGCCCGGAAGGGTAGTGGGGTTCCAGCAGCGATTCAGGCGAGATGTTGAGAAACAGCTTGCCGTCGAGCCCCTGCTCGCTGAAGCGTCGGCACGCGCTTTCCCGGCACGCGGCCTCCAGTTCGGTCAGGTGACCGGCCTGGCGGGCGATGGCAAACAGGTTCAACGGCGAGTGCAGCGGGCTATTGGAGGGGCCACGGCTCAAGGCTTCATGGCCGAAGACGCGCCGTTCGCTGAGGCAGACAATCGGCTGGAACAGGCTGTGAATGCTGCGCTGAGCCAGAATGGCGCTCAAGGCACTGAGCTGTTCGGCGACGGTCATGAGGATATCCTGAAAATGAAAGGGCCGGGCATTTGCATGCCCGGCCCCTCTATTTCACGACAGTGCGATGACTATTTGATGACGGATCACATTAATCTGCCATCATCGGTCGGCTTACTTCTTCGCCATCTTGGTGCTTTCGCTCAGGTAGTCGATGAGGATGCGACCGGTCTCGGCAAGGTAGGCATCGTCTTCCGGCTTGGTCTTGTCATCTTCCTCAGGCAGGGCGTCCTCGTCGACTTTCTTCAGCTCCTTGAGCGGCTCTTCGCCCTTGGCCTTGCGACGGATGTTCTCCATGGCCAGCTGCTTGGCTTCGACGTCATCGTGGCGGGCACGGCGTTCCTGCTCGTTGAGGCTGACGGTCTTCTCGTCCATCAGCTTCTGGGTCAGGGCGAGGCGATCACGGATGTAGGTGAACTCGGCATCCTTGGCGCTGCGTGCGTCATGCTTGGCCTTGAGGTCGGCCAGGAACGGCTTGAACGGGTCGACTGCCGGCTTGACCACCGGGCGGATGGTGTCCCACGGCATGGCCTCAGGCAGGGCGCTTTCGCCGATTTCCTTGGTGTCGATGATCGACGGGTAGTCGATGTCCGGCAGCACGCCCTGGTGCTGGGTGCTCTGCCCGGAAACCCGGTAGAACTTGGCCAGGGTCAGCTTCAGCTCGCCGTGGTTGAGCGGCTGGATGGTCTGCACGGTGCCTTTGCCGAAGGTCTGGCCACCGATGATCAGCGCGCGGTGGTAGTCCTGCATGGCGCCGGCGAAGATCTCCGAAGCCGAGGCGGACAGGCGGTTGACCAGCAGCGCCAGCGGGCCTTTGTAGAAGGCGCCCGGGTTTTCGTCTTCGAGCACGTCGACACGGCCGTCGCTGTTGCGTACCAGTACGGTCGGGCCCTTCTCGATGAACAGGCTGGTCAGCTCGGTGGCTTCCTGCAGGGAACCGCCACCGTTGTTGCGCAGGTCGATGACCACGCCGTCGACTTTTTCCTTCTGCAGTTCGGTGAGCAGTTTCTTCACGTCGCGCGTGGTGCTCTTGTACTCAGGGTCACCGGCACGGTAGGCCTTGAAGTCCAGGTAGAAGGCCGGGATCTCGATGATGCCGAGCTTGTAGTCACGCCCGTCCTGCTTGAGCTTGAGCACCGACTTCTTCGCCGCCTGCTCTTCGAGCTTCACGGCTTCGCGGGTGATCGAGACGATCTTGCTGGTCTGGTCGCTAGGCGCATTGCTGGCCGGGATGACCTCCAGTCGCACCACCGAGCCTTTCGGGCCACGGATCAGCTTGACCACTTCGTCCAGGCGCCAGCCGACCACGTCGACCATTTCCTTGTTGCCCTGGGCGACGCCGATGATCTTGTCGGCCGGTGCCACCTGCTTGGTCTTGGCGGCCGGGCCTGCCGGCACCAGGCGCACGATCTTGACCTGGTCGTTGTCGCTCTGCAGCACCGCGCCGATGCCTTCGAGCGACAGGCTCATGTTGATGTCGAAGTTTTCCGCGTTGTCCGGCGACAGGTAGTTGGTGTGCGGGTCGTAGGACTGGGCGAAGGTGTTGATATAGGCCTGGAAGATGTCCTCGGCACGGGTCTGGTCCAGGCGCGCCAGCTGGTTCTTGTAGCGCTTGGTCAGGGTTTCCTGGATCTGCTTGGGCTCTTTGCCGGCGATCTTCTGGCGCAGCACCTCATCCTTGACGCGTTTGCGCCACAGCTCGTCGAGTGCGGCCTGGTCCTTTTCCCACGGGGCATCCTTGCGGTCGATCAGCAAGGTTTCCTTGGTGGTGAAGTCCATCTTGTCGACGCCCTTGGCCAGTTCGGCCAAGGCGAAGTCCAGGCGCTGCTTGACCCGGTCGAGGTAGCGCTTGTAGATGGTGAAGCCGGGGTCGAGATTGCCACTCTTGAGGAAGTCGTCGAATTGCGTCTTCCACTTGTCGAACTCGGCGATGTCGGCTGCGGTGAAGTAGCTGCGGGCCGGGTCGAGCAGCTTGATGTAGCTGTCGTAGATGATCACCGAGCGGGCGTCATCGAGCGGTGGCTTGCTGTAATGGTGGCGTTTGAGCAACTCCACCACGTTCAGGCTGGCGACGATTTCGTCACGGTCCGGCTGCAGGCTGTCCCACTTGTTGGCGGCCGCCGCATTGCCGCCGAGCGTGAGGCTGCCCAGGCCAACCATCAGGGCCAGGGCGGTGCTAGGAAGGAAATGCTTCATGCTGATTCGACGTGGGGGCAATTGATCACGCATAGTAGGCCGTCTTTTCCGTTCGCCGGTTCCATCGGAGCCGGGCAAATACTGCAAAAAGCCTGAGGAGCGGGCTCCTCAGGCTCAGTCTGTGATTCAACTATGGAGGCACTGTGAAGGCATTGCAAGGCGTTGACGGACATGTGGCCTGGGTCGAGGCCGAACGCCCGGCCTGTGACGCGGGCCAAGTGCGCATTCGGGTGGCTGCTGCGGGGCTGAACCGCGCCGATCTGCTGCAGATGAAGGGCTTGTATCCACCACCGCCAGGCGCCAGCCCTTACATGGGGCTGGAGTGCTCCGGGGTAATCGAGGAGGTCGGTGCCGGCGCTGACTGGCGCGTGGGCGACCGCGTCTGCGCGCTGCTGGCCAGCGGTGCCATGGCCGAAGAAGTGGTGGTCGATGCCCGCCATGTACTGCCGGTACCCGAGGGTTTGAGCCTGCACGAAGCGGCGGCGCTGCCGGAGGTGTATGCCACGGCGTGGTTGAACATCTTCCAGCTTGGCAAGGTAAAGGCCGGCGAAAAGGTGTTGGTGCATGCTGGCGCCAGTGGTGTGGGCTCGGCGGCGATCCAGCTGTGCAAGGCCTTCGGCAGCCCGGTGTGGGTCAGCGTCGGCTCCCAGGACCGCCTGGACTACTGTGCAGCGCTGGGCGCCGCGGGTGGTGTGGTGCGTAACCAGAACCTCGATGCGCTTGAAGGCTTGGGGCCGTTCGACGTGATTCTGGACCCGGTGGGTGCCAGCTACGGCGAGCTCAACCTGAAGCTGCTGGCCCGGGACGGGCGCTGGGTGATCATCGGCCTGATGGGTGGGCGCAAGTTCGAGCTGGACCTGGCCCAGGTGCTGGGCAAGCGCCTGGAAATCACCGGTTCCACGCTGCGCAACCGCGATGACGGCTTCAAAGCCGAGTTGTTGCGCGAGCTGCAGCAGCAAGTGTGGCCGCTGTTTGCCGAAGGGCGCCTGTCGCCGCAGCTGGTCGACACTTATCCGGTCGAGTTTGCCCAGGCGGCGTATGCCGAACTGGAGAGCAACCAGGTGTCCGGCAAGCTGGTGATGGTCATCGACCCGAGCCTGGCGTAAGCAGGCCCGGCCTCTTCGCGGGTCAAGCCCGCTCCCACAGGTTTCCATACTTCGGGAAAATGTGCGGTCCCTGTGGGAGCGGGCTTGCCCCGCGAAGAGGCCGGAACAAGTGATGCAGGTTTCACCTCCAGCTCAGCACCGGCCAGCCATTGGTCTGTGCATGCTCACGTAAAACCGCATCCGGGTTCACCGCATGCGGATGATCCACCTTCAGCAACAGCGGCAGATCGTTCCGCGAATCAGAATAGAAACTCGCCCCCTCCAGGTTCTCCTGCTCCTGATCCAGCCATTCCAGCAACCGGGTGATCTTGCCCTCGCGGTAGGTCAGCACCCCATGGGTCTTGCCGGTATACACCCCGTTCACCGCTTCCAGCTCGATCGCCAGGTATTCGTCCACCCCGAGCCGCGCCGCAATCGGCCCGACCAGGTGCGTGCCTGAAGCGGAAATGATCAAAATCCGGTCGCCCCGCTGGCGATGTTCGGCAATGCAGCGGCAGGCGTCGCCGTAGATGATCGGCTCGATCACCTCTTCGACCCACGGTTCCACCAGATGCTCGACTTCCTCCAGCGTGCGCCCGGCAATCGGCTCCAGGCTGAAGGCCATGTAGTCCTCCATCTGCAGGTGGCCCTTGCCGTAAGCCTCCATCAGTTCATGGTCGCGGCGCAGAAAGTCCTTGCCATCGACCCAACCCAGCCGGGCCATCTGTTCGCTCCACAGCGACGCACAGTCGCCGTGGATCAGGGTTTCGTCCAGATCGAAAATTGCCAGTGCCATATGTTGATTCTCCTTAGGCCACTTCGCGCAGCGCCGTGGGGTCGATCGACAGGGAAACCCGCTGGCCGTCGGCATGCAGGTCGCCAGGCGAACGGTTGAGCACATCGACCACCAGTTCCACCTCGCGCACTTGTACGCGGTAGCGGATGACGTTGCCAAGCAGGCTGTGACTGCGCACTTCCGCGTCCAGTTCACCGTTGACGCCCAGGGTTATCGATTCCGGGCGGATCGCCAGGCGGCCGGCCACCGGGCGCTGCAGCAGGCGGCTGGCGCTGTCGGCGTCGAGCAGGTTGTAGTTGCCGATGAAACCGGCGGCGAACAGGTCCACGGGCGCGGTGTAGAGGGTTTCGGCATCGCCACTCTGGACGATGCGCCCCTGGTTCATCAGGAAGATCCGGTCTGACATGGTCAGTGCCTCTTCCTGGTCGTGGGTGACGAAAATGGTGGTCAGCCCCAGCTCGCGCTGGATCGCCCGGATCTGCTCGCGCAGGTGCTTGCGGATGCGTGCATCCAGCGCCGACAGTGGCTCGTCGAGCAGCAGCAGGCGCGGGCGGGTGACCAGCGAGCGGGCCAGCGCCACGCGCTGGCACTGGCCGCCGGACAGCTGGTGCGGGTAGCGCCCGGCGAAGCTGCCCAGCTCCACCAGGTCCAGGGCTTCACGCACGCGCTGCTGGCTTTCATCGGCCTTGACCTTCTGCATGCGCAGGCCGAAGGCGACGTTCTGTTCCACGGTCATGTTGGGGAACAGCGCGTAGCTCTGGAACACCATGCCGATGCCGCGCTTCTGCGGGCTCACCGGCACGATGTCGTGGCCGTCGAGGAGGATCTGGCCGCCGTCCACCGGGGTCAGCCCGGCGATGCAGCGCAGCAGGGTGGACTTGCCGCAGCCGGAGGGGCCGAGCAGGGTGACGAACTCGCCGCGCTCGATCTGGCAGTCGATGTTTTCGAACACCGGGCTGCCGGCGTAGCTTTTTTGCAGGTTCTGTACGCTGACGAAGCTCATGTCAGGTGTTGTCCTTGTTCAGGCGGTTGGCGACCCAGGTCAGCACCAGCACGAAGGCGAAGTACGAGATCACCAGCGCGCTGTTGAAGTGGCCGCTGCTGTTGCGCATGTTGTTCAGGTACACCTGCAGGGTCTCGTAGCGGGTGCCGACCAGCAGGTTGGCGAACACGAACTCGCCGAACAGGAACGAGAACGACAGCAGCAGCGCCACCATCAGGCCCTTGCGCAGGTTTGGCAGTACCACCAGCAGGGCAGCCTGCCAGGTGCTGGCGCCGAGCAGCTGGGCGGCATCCATCAGGTCGCGCAGGTTGATAGCCTGCAGGTTGTTGGTGATCGCCCGGTACATGAAGGGCAGGGCGATGGTGAAGTAGCAGCCGATCAGGATCCACGGCGTGCCGACCATCGCCATCGGGCCGCTGCCATACAGCTGCAGCAGGCCTACCGACGACACCACCGGCGGTACCGCGAACGGCAGCAGGATGAGGATGTTCATCAGTGCATCGAGTTTCGGGAAGTGGTAATGCACCACGAACAGCAGCGGCAGGATCAGCACCACCGACAGCAGCAGTGCGCCCACGCACACCAGCAGCGACTGGCCGAACGCGGCCAGGAAGCGTGGTTCGCTCCACAGTGCGACGTACCATTTGAAAGTCAGGCCGCTGGGCAGCAGGCTCGCCGACCAGCTGGTGGCCAGTGAGTAGAGCAGGGTGCCGGCCAGCGGTAGCAGCAGGATCAGGAACAGCAGGTACACCACCAGCCGGTGGTAGAGCCCGGCAGATGTTTTTTCAGCGCGCATGGTAGCTCCTCTTGAGCAGCCATTGATGAACCACGGTGACCAGTGTCATCAGCCCCACCAGCACCATCGCCAGGGCGCTGGCGAGGTTCGGATCGAGGCTGATGTCGCCGGCCACCAGGCCGGCGATGCGGATCGGCAGCACGTTGAAGTTGCCGGTGGTCAGGGCATAGACGGTGGCGTAGGCGCCGAGGGCGTTGGCCAGCAGGATGACGAAGGTGCCGAGCAGTGCCGGCGTCAGCACCGGCAGGCCGATATGCCGCCAGAACTGCCAGTGGCTGGCGCCGAGCAGTGCGGCCGACTCGCGCCAGTCTTCGCGCAGGGCGTCGAAGGCGGGGTAGAGCAGCAGCACGCCGAGCGGGATCTGGAAGTAGGTGTACACCAGGATCAGGCCGCTCTTGGAGTAGATGCTGAAGTCCTCCAGCAGGCCGATCTGCTTCAGCAGCAGGGTGAGTGCGCCGTTGAAGCCGAGCAGGATGATGAAGGCGAAGGCCAGCGGCACCCCGGCGAAGTTGCTGGTCATGTTGGCGAAGGCGCTGACGAAGTCGCGCAGCTTCGAGTCCACCTGGCGCAGTGAATAGGCGCCGAGGGTGGCGATGACGATGCCGAACAGGCTCGACCAGAAGCTGATCTCCAGGCTGCGCTGCAGCGCCTGCAGGTAGAACTTCGAGGCGAACACCTTGCTGAAGTTTTCCACGCCCCAGCCTGCTTCCGACTGCAGGCTGTTGATGGCCACCCAGGCCAGCGGGGCGATCTGGAAGATCACGAAGAACACGGCGAACGGCAGCAGGCAGAGCAGGGCCAGGTAGCGGCCACGGTTACCGGCCTTCACTTGAGCAGCTCCCGGCACACGGTCTTGTCGTGCGCTGCGCCAAGCAGCTCGCAGATGGTCCCGCACAGTTCGGTCTGCAGCGGTTTGGCGGCCGGGTCGAGGCTGAAGGCGTCGCCGAACACGAACAGCGGCACTTCACGCTCCTCGGCCAGCAGGCCGTTGTGCGAGCGGTCGTTGTTCATGCCGTGGTCGGCGGTGACCAGTACCTGGTAGCCCTCTTCCAGCCAGCCTGGCAGGTAATCGGACAGCAGGATGTCGGCACTGCGCGCGGCATTGCGGTACTGGCTGCTGTCCAGGCCATGGCGGTGGCCGACATCGTCGATGCTCATCGGGTGCACCAGGAGGAAATTCGGCGCATGTCGGCGGCGCAGGTATTCACCGTCGGCCAGCAGGTGTGAGTCGGGGTAGCGGTCGTCCCAGTAGAACAGGCCATGCTGGATCGGCAGTTTCGGCGCGTGGGTGTGGCGGTCGCGCTGTGGGTCGAAGGGCGAGCGGTTGTACAGCTCGCTCATCCAGTGATAGGCCGCCGCCGCAGTGCCCAGGTTGGCCTCGCGGGCGTAGTGGAACACGCTGCGCTGGTTGGACAGGCGGTTGACGTTGTTGTGCACGATGCCGCTGTCGATCGGTGCCACACCGGTGAGGATGCACTCGTACAGCGGCCGTGACAGTGACGGCAGTTCGCATTCCACACGGTACAGCGCGGCGCGGTCGGCCTCGACATAGGCGTGCAGGTGGCCCATGGCGTGGTGGGCGACCTGGTAGTTGAGGCCGTCGAGCAGGACCAGGATGACGTTTTGATTCATTCGAAGCTCCGCGGGTTTTCAAGATCGGCCGCTGTGCGGCCTTTCGCGGGTCAAGCCCGCTCCCACAGGTCATTCACAGGCCTTGAGCCCTGTGGTGTTCCTGTGGGAGCGGGCTTGACCCGCGAACGAGGGCGCAGCCCTCGCGATTACTCCATCTCGATGATCACTTGCTCCTGCCACTTCTGCGGCAGTGCCTTGGAGGTGGCTTCCCAGGCTGCGGCATCCTTGATCGGTTGCGCCGCCTTGTACTGTTCGTTCGGCAGCAGCTTGGCCTGTACATCCTCCGGCAGCTTCAGGTGTTCGGCACGGATCGGCCGCGCATGCCCCTTGGCCAGGTTGATCTGGCCGGCGTCGCTGAAGATGTATTCACGCGCCAGCTTGGCCGCATTCGGGTGCTTGGCGTACTTGTTGATGATGGTGGTATAGCCGGAGATCACCGTACCGTCCGACGGGATCAGCACTTCGAAGCGCTTGGGGTCGATCTGCTCGCGGTAGCTCAGGCCGTTGAAGTCCCACACCACGCCGACCTCGACCTCGCCTTTCTCGATGGTCTGGATGGTCGGGTTGGCCAGCGACAGGCGTTTCTGCTGCGCCAGCTTGGTGAACAGCTGCAGGCCCGGTGCCAGGTTGCTTTCGTCACCCTTGTAGGCAATGGCGGCAGCCAGCACGCCGTTGGCGGCCTGGGCGGCGGTGCTGACGTCACCGATGGCGACCTTGTACTTGCCCTTTTCCAGGTCGTGCCAGCTGGTCGGGCGGTCGCCTTCCTTGACCAGGTCCTTGTTGATGATGAAGGCGATGGTGCCGGTATAGGCCAGTGCCCAGTGGCCGTCCTTGTCCTTGGCCCACTCAGGCACCTGGTCCCAGGTGCTCGGCTTGTACGGCTGGGTTACGCCCTTGCTGGTGGCGATCGGGCCGAAGGCGGCACCGACGTCACCGATGTCGGCGCTGGCGTTGTCCTTCTCGGCCTCGAACTTGGCGATTTCCTGGGCCGAGCTCATGTCGGTGTCGCTGTGCTTGAGGCCGTACTTGCTGGCCAGGTCGTCCCAGGTGCCTTTCCAGTTGGCCCAGGCATCGGGCATGCCCACGCTGTTGACGTTGCCTTCCTTGCGGGCGGCGTCTTCCAGGGCCTTGAGGTCGGGGCCGGCGGCCATGGCCGAGGTGCACAGGGTAATGGCCGAACCGAGCAGTGACGCCATGAACAACTTTTTCATCCGAAGCTCCTTGGGTGGGTGCCTTTAGCGATCGTTGTTATGAATGAAGCTGTTTTCGCTGACCGTTGGTCTAGGTCAGCAAAGCTTGAGCCAAGGTAGGCCGCTTGCGTGACAGTTTGATGTAGGGCAGGGCCCGCACAGGCCTTGAAGCTACAGCGTAGACCAGGTAATCGCCCCGGTTCTGCTGGCTTGGCGCGTTTCTGGCAGTGCCGGGGCAAGGCCTTTGTCACAGGATGTTCATCAGCCCTGCCTAGGCTTGCACTATTCTCCAAAGGCCCCATCATGGGGCTGGACTAGTCCAGATAGGTAACCTTTTGATGCAGTCGACGCCACCGCGCGCGGTAACAGCCATCTGCCATGCCCTGCAGGAGCAGATCGAGCACGGCCTGCTGGCGCCGGGCGGCAAACTGCCGGCTGAACGCAAGCTCAGCGAAGTGTTCGCCACTACCCGTATCACCCTGCGTGAAGCGCTGGTACAGCTGGAGGCCCAGGGCTTGATCTACCGCGAAGAGCGGCGGGGCTGGTTCGTCGCACCGCAGCGCCTGACCTACGACCTGATCGAGCGTAGCCACTTCCATGCGATGGTGCGTGATCAGGGGCGGGTGGCCAGCACCGAACTGCTCTCGGCGCGCCTGCAGCCGGCTTCGGCGGCAATCTGCGCGCGCCTGCAGCTGCCGGCGCTGTCCAGTGTGGTGCGGATCTGCCGCTTGCGGCGCATCGATGGGCGGGCAGTGCTGTATGCCGAGCACTATCTGAACCCGAGGTACTTCCCGGGGATCCTCGATCAGGACCTGGCGCAGTCGCTGACCGAGATCTACGGGCGGGTGTATGGCATCCAGTACGGGCAGGTGTGCTTCGAGATCCTGCCGACCGCCCTGCCGCTGGAGGCTGCGGGGGCGTTGAAAGTATCGGTGGGTAGCCCGGGGTTGCACATCACCCGGGTCAACAGCGACCAGCATGGGCACTTGATCGATTGTGACCTGGAGTACTGGCGGCACGATGCCATCCGCATCCGCGCCCTGGCTGGCTGAGGTGCTGGATTCTTCGCGGGCTTGCCCCGCGAAAGGGTTCTAACTGGAGGAACCTGATTCTGCCATCTTGCCACCCCCGGCCGTGACTACCTGCACCGACAGGCGCGGCGTGGCCAGGTCCAGCCCGGCCTCGTCAAGCTGGCGCTTGAGCGCCAGGTTGAAAGCCCGCGACACTTCCCACTGCTTGATCGGCGCGGTCTTGAAGCGTGCCCGCAGGATCGCCGAGCCCGACTCGAAACTCTCCACCCCCTGCAACTCCAGCGGCGACCAGATGTTGCGGCGCATCAGCGGGTCGTTGCGCAGTTTCTGCCCCACTTCGCGGATCAGCGTGATCGCCTGGTCGATGTTCATGCTGTGCGGAATCGCCACGCGGAAGATCGCGTAGCCGAACTCGCGGGAGTAGTTCTTGATGCTCTTGATCTCGCTGAACGGGATGGTATGCACGATGCCGTCGATGTCACGCAGGCGGACGGTACGGATAGTCAGGCCCTCGACCGTGCCCAGGTGGCCGCCGACATCGACATAGTCATCGATTGCCAGCGAGTCTTCGATGATGATGAACAAGCCAGTGATCAGGTCGGCCACCAGCGACTGCGCGCCAAAACCGATGGCCAGGCCGATCACACCGGCACCGGCCAGCAGCGGCGTGACGTTCATGCCCATGTTGGCCAGGGCGACGATCACCGCGATGATGAAGATGACCACGAACATCACGTTGCGGATCAGCGGCATCATGGTCTGCGCGCGGGCGTTGGCCAGGCCGCGGCGCGACCGCACCAGGGCATGGTGCACGGCGGTATCGGCGAGGATCCATACCAGCCAGGCAACGATCAGCGTGCCGGCCAGGCCCAGCAGGCGCACACTCACTTCATGGCCCTCGCCTTCGGCGAAGCCGATCATCGACAGGCCCCACACGCGCAGCCCCAGTTCGATGAACACCAGCCAGATGAACAGGTGCACCAGCAGGTAGCCGAAGTTGCGCAGGCGCTCGGCGTACACCGCCTGGCGCTTGCTGGCGCGTTTCGGGTTGGCGGCGTGGCGGCGCACCAGGCCGTTGAGCACCATGCACACCACCACCAGCACGGTGCACATCAGCGACTGGCGCAGGGCGGTGCTGGTGTCGCCGGCGGAAATGAAGGTGGCGAACAGCGATACGGCCACCAGGATCAGCGCCGGCACGAACCAGAAGCTGCCGAGGATCTCGATGGTGTCGCTCAGGGTGCGCCGGGTCAGGCGCCGGGCCAGGGGCTGGTTGCGGATCAGGTGGGCGATCGGCCGGCGGAAGCGCAGGATGAACAGGCCCGACGACAGTGCCGCGATGACATTGGCCAATGTCGCCAGGGCATGGGCCAGGTGGGTACCCAGAGCGACCAGCATGCGCGGGTCGCTCATGGCCTCGCCAAAGGCGGCGAAGCTGCCGATCAGCCACAGCGGGCGGAAAGCCTGGTGGCGCAGGATATGCAGGGCACGGTGACGATGGGGGCCGTCGAGCAGCGAGAAGGCGATCACGCAGATGGCCGAGAAGCAGGTGCCGACCACCAGTGCATAGGCCAGCACCATGGCCAGCGACTTGCCCAGCGAGGGCGGCAGGGCGAAGCTCAGGTAGATGGTGAAGACCAGTGCCACCAGCCATGGCCCCAGCTTGCGCAGGGCAAAGCGCACCAAGTCCCAGGTGCGCGGGTGTTGGGGCAGCTCCTCGGTCAGGCCGAAACGCACCCGCACGCGGTGGCCGACCCAGTTGAAGGCATAGGCCAGCAAGCTCCACACCGCGATGACTGCGGCAAAGCCGAACAGGATAGCCGGCCACTGATGTACCGGAACGATCAGTTCGGTCAGTTCGACCTGGGCCTGTTCTATTTCCTGCGACCAGCGGTAGAACGGGCTGGAGTCACCGCTGAACTGTTTTTCGAAGTCGTGCAGGGCGCCGCCGATCAGGCCCAGAACACCCTGTTCGACGGTAGGTTGCGATTGCTTGGTGGCGTCGCGCAGTTTCTTCAGGTCGGCCAGCAGCTTGGCACGTTGCTGGTCGTTCTCGAGGTTCTTGATCACCTCGTCCAGCGATTTGCCCAGGGGCTCGGTGGCTTCGGGCTGGGCGGGGGCGCTGGAGCCCAGCAGGCTGGGCAAGCCCGCCGCCTGGACCGGGGACATGAAGATGAACAGCAGCAGGGCTAGGCAACGCAGAAAGGCTGGCACCGGGAAATCTACCTCAGGTCAAACGATTGACCGAGTGTAGAGGTTTATGTCGGCAGTTTCTCCAGGATCGTCCAGCAGGTGAGGCCAAAGATGCCCAGTGTGCCGATCCACATCATCAGCACGCCGATGTTGCGCTCGCGCAGGCTGAAGCCGATGGTCAGCAGCATCAGGAACAGGAACACCGGCACGAACAGTGAGAGGAAGGGGGACATGGGCAGCAGTCCTTCTGCTTGGGGGCCATATAACAAGCATAGCGGGTTGGGCAGAAGGGGGATTGATCCTGGACAGTTGTTTTCAGGCCCGGCCTCGTCGCGGGGCAAGCCCGCTCCTACAGGCCCTCCACAGGGCTCAAGCCCTGCGCGGTCACTGTGGGAGCGGGCTTGTCCCGCGAAAAGTCCGGGCCTGCCTACATCAATCTCAAGGCAGCTCGCGGCTACGGTAGAAGGCACTCAGTACCTTCACCAGATGCGCCAGGTCATGGCTGCCGCACAGTTCACGAATCGAATGCATGGCAAAGGTCGGCAAGCCGATATCCACCGTCCGCACACCCAGGTGGCTGGCGGTAATCGGCCCGATGGTCGAACCACAGCCCATGTCGCTGCGTACCACGAAACTCTGCACCGGCACTTCCTCGGCCATGCACAGGTGGCGGAAGAACCCGGCGGTTTCGCTGTTGGTGGCGTAGCGCTGGTTGTTGTTGACCTTGATCACCGGCCCGGCGTTGAGCTTGGGCCCGTGGTTGCCGTCGTGCTTGTCGGCGTAGTTGGGGTGCACGCCGTGGGCGTTGTCGGCCGAGACCATCAGCGAGCGCTGGATGGTGCGCACGTAGGCGTCGCCGTCCGGCAGCAGGCGCTGCAGGGTCTGTTCGAGCATCGGGCCGTCGGCACCGCAGGCCGAGCAGCTGCCGACTTCTTCATGGTCGTTGCACACCAGCACGCAGGTCTCGTCGCTGTCGGCACCCAGCAGCGCCTGCAGGCCGGCGTAGCACGACAGCAGGTTGTCCAGGCGGGCGCCGGCGATGAAGTCGCCATTGAGGCCGATCAGTGCGGCGTCCTGGGTATCGTAGAAGCTCAGCTCGTAATCCAGCACCACGTCGGCGTTGAGGTCGTGCTCGCGTGCCAGCTGCTCGGTGAGCACGGCGCGGAAGTCGATGCGCTCGTCACCGGCCACCTGCGCCAGAATCGGCGGCAGCTCGTTCTGCGGGTTGATCTGCCAGCCTTCGTTGGCGGTGCGGTTCAGGTGGATCGCCAGGTTGGGGATGATCGCGATCGGCAGTTTGAAGTCGATCAGTTGGCTTTCGACCTTGCCGTCACGGCGGAAGGTGACCCGCCCGGCCAGCGACAGGTCGCGGTCGAACCACGGCGCCAGCAGCGCGCCGCCGTACACTTCAACGCCCAGTTGCAAGAAGCCCTGGCGCTGCAGCTCGGGCTGCGGCTTGACCCGCAGGCACGGGCTGTCGGTGTGCGCGCCGACCATGCGGATGCCGTTCAGCAGCGGCGGTTGCTTGCCCAGCTTGATGGCGATGATCGAGGAGTCGTTGCGGGTAACGTAGTAGCGGCCACCGGGCACCGTGGCCCAGCTGTCACGCTCGTCCAGGCGCTGGTAGCCGGCCGCTTCCAGGCGCTGGGCCAGGCTGGCGGTGGCATGGAAGGGCGTCGGGGAGGCCTTGAGGAATTCGATCAGGCCGGTATTCAGTGCTTCGCGCATAACTCACTCCAGACAGCAGTGGCGCGAGTTTAGCCTATTGAGTCGAAAATTTGTGTCGGCCTCTTCGCGGCTAAAGCCGCTCCCACTGGGACCGCACTGCTCTCAAGGCTGCGCAATACCTGTGGGCGCGGCTTCAGCCGCGAAGAGGCCGGTACAGGCCTAGCAAGATCAGAAGGGGGCAGGGCACTCGAACTTCAGGCGCTCACCGCTGACCGGGTGGGTGAAGCTCAACATCGAGGCATGCAGGCACAGCCGTTCATGGGCCGCCAGCGCCTCTGGGTTGGCATACAGGCGGTCACCCAGCAACGGATGGCCGATCGACAGCATGTGCACGCGCAGCTGGTGCGAGCGGCCGGTGATCGGCGTCAGTTCGACGCGGCAGTGGTCCCCGCAGCGCTCGACGATACGCCAGAAGGTCAGGGCATGCTTGCCCTGCTCGTGGTCCACCACGTGCCGCGGTTTGGTGGGCGGGTCGTAGCGCAGCGGCAGGTCGATGCTGCCGCTGTCCAGCGCCGGCTGGCCCCAGCACAACGCGGTGTAGGCCTTTTCGGTCTCACGGTCGTGAAACTGGCGCGACAGCTCGCGGTGGCTGTCGGCATCGCGGGCCAGCAGGATGATGCCGGAGGTTTCCCAGTCCAGGCGGTGCACGATCAGTGCGTCCGGGTAGCCGTTTTCCTGCAGGCGGGTGATCAGGCAGTCCTTGTTGTCCTCGGCACGGCCAGGTACCGACAGCAGCAGGGTCGGCTTGTTGATCACCAGGATGGCGGCGTCTTCATGGAGGATCTGGATGTTCGACAGCGGCATTGCGGAGTCTCTGTGAAAAAGGGGGAAAGCATTGGGGCCGCCTTGCGGCCCTTCGCGGCGGTTCGGCGCCCCGACAAGCCCGCTCCCACAGTGCTGTGCTTATCCTGTGGGAGCGGGCTTGTCGGGGCGCCGAACCGCCGCGAAGGGCTGCACGGCAGCCCCAGCTTTCAGCCGGATCAGCGATCAGGCAAGGTGATGTTCAGCTCCAGAATCGAGCAGCTGCCCTGGTTTTCCAGCTCGATATGCACATCATCGTTGCCGATGTTCACATACTTGCGGATCACTTCCAGCAGTTCTTTCTGCAGCGCCGGCAGGTAGTCCGGTTCGCTGCGCTGGCCGCGCTCATGCGCCACGATGATCTGTAGACGCTCTTTCGCTACCGACGCGCTGGTCTGTTTCTGTCTGCCACGAAAGAAGTCAAAAAGGTTCATGGTTTACTTGCCTCCAAACAGGCGCGCGAAGAATCCTTGCTTCGGCACTTCGATGAAACGCAGGGGTTTCTCTTTGCCCAGGAGGCGGTCAACAGTGTCGCTGTACGCCTGGCCGGCATCGCTCTGGTCGTCGAGGATGACCGGGATACCTTGGTTGGAGGCCTTGAGCACGGCCTGCGACTCGGGGATCACACCCTTGAGCTTGATCGCCAGGATCTCTTCGACGTCGGCGATGCTGAGCATTTCGCCCTTTTCGACGCGCTCTGGGTGGTAACGGGTGATCAGCAGGTGTTCCTTGATCGGCTCCTCGCCGTTCTCGGAGCGGCGCGACTTGCTCGACAGGATGCCCAGCATGCGGTCCGAGTCACGTACCGAGGACACTTCAGGGTTGGTCACGACAATGGCTTCGTCGGCGAAGTACATCGCCAGGTGCGCGCCTTTCTCGATACCGGCCGGCGAGTCGCAGATGACGTAATCGAACTGTTCTTTCAGCTCCATCAGCACCTTTTCGACGCCTTCCTGGGTCAGCGCGTCCTTGTCGCGGGTCTGGCTGGCGGCCAGCACGAACAGGTTCTCGAGGCGCTTGTCCTTGATCAGGGCCTGCTGCAGGTTGGCTTCGCCGTTGACCACGTTGACGAAGTCGTACACCACGCGGCGCTCGCAGCCCATGATCAGGTCGAGGTTACGCAGGCCCACGTCGAAGTCGACGATGACAGTCTTGTGGCCGCGCAGTGCGAGGCCGGTGCCGATGGCGGCGCTGGTGGTGGTCTTGCCCACACCCCCCTTGCCGGAAGTAACGACGAGAATCTTGGCCAAGGTGTTTCACCCCTAAATAAGTCGGGACAGGTGTCCCAGCAAAATGCAAAAAACGGCAACAGATAAAAAAGTTGCTCTAAAAATGACGGCAAGTATCCGTTAAAGACGGGTGATGTTCAACACGTCACCGGACAGGCTGACTTGCACGCCGGCGCCCCACAGCGGGTCGCGGCGCAGGTCTTCGCACACCTTGTACTGGCCGGCGATCGAGACCATTTCGGCGGTCATCTGCTGGCAGAAGATACGCGCCTTGGTATTACCCTTGATCCCGGCCAGGGCGCGGCCGCGCATGGCGCCGTACACATGGATGTTGCCATCGGCGAGAAGTTCCGCACCTGGGCTGACCGAGGCGGTGACGATCAGATCGCCACCCTGGGCGTATATCTGCTGGCCGCCTCGTACGGGCGAGGTGATGATGCGGGTCGGGCGCACCTCTGGCTCGGGAGCGGGAGCCGGCGCTGGGGGCGGGGCCGGTTCGGCCTTCTTCACCTCCGGCTCGGGCTCCAGCGGCCGCTCGCGGGCGCCGGATGGCGGCAACACCGGCAGGTCGATGGCGATCGCCGCGGCGATGTCCTCGATGCGGTTGGCGCGGATCGCCAGGGTTCGCAGGCCATGATGGCGGCAAATACGCATCAGCCCGGGCAGGTCGATCGCCCCTTCGTCGGCTGGCAGTTTGTCCAGCGCCAGCACCAGCGGCGTGTTGCTGAAGAAATTCGGGGCCTGGGCCACTTTCGCCGCCAGCTGGCGGTCGAGGGCTTCCAGGTCGTTGCGCCCCAGTTCCAGCACAGTGATGGCGAGCATGCTGCCCTTGAGCTGGAACACGGAGGCGGTGTCGGGTGTGTGGTTTGGGCTCATGGTCTGCATAGACGGCTTGTTGCGAAAAAAGTGCCCTGACTTATAACGATAAGACCGGTTGGCCGCAACCGGTGCCGATCCGATGTAGAATGCTCGGCCTTTGTCTTGCCGGAAGCTTCAATGGAACGCCCGCGTTTTCGACCCTACTTCCTTCACCCGCGATTCTGGGGCCTGTGGCTTGGCCTGGGCCTGCTGTGGCTGGTGGTGCAGTTGCCATACCGAGCCCTGCTGTGGCTCGGCAGTGCCCTGGGTGCGCTGATGTACCGTGTGGCCGGCGAGCGCCGGCGCATTGCCGCGCGTAACCTCGAACTGTGCTTCCCGGAGCTGTCCGACGACGAACGGCGGCGCCTGCTCAAGGCCAACTTCGCCTCCACCGGTATCGCCTTCTTCGAAATGGCCATGAGCTGGTGGTGGCCCAAGGCCCGCCTGGCGCCCCTGGCCCACATCGAAGGCCTCGAGCACCTGCAGGCAGCGCAGCAGGCCGGGCAGGGCGCCATTCTGATGGCGGTGCACTTCACCACCCTGGAAATCGGCGCCGCACTGCTCGGCCAGGCCCATACCATCGACGGCATGTACCGCGAGCACGGCAACCCGCTGTTCGACTTCATCCAGCGCAGTGGCCGTGAGCGGCACAACCTCGATTCGC
This sequence comes from Pseudomonas sp. NPDC089428, assembly GCF_044749325.1. Taxonomy (NCBI): domain Bacteria; kingdom Pseudomonadati; phylum Pseudomonadota; class Gammaproteobacteria; order Pseudomonadales; family Pseudomonadaceae; genus Pseudomonas; species Pseudomonas sp. NPDC089428. The sequence continues at coordinate 110,951 of NZ_JBIVHT010000011.1, read as the reverse complement.
TGGCGGTGGAGCGTGATGACGTCCGTGGCATGCTCAAGTTGCTGCGCTCGGGCCGGGCGATCTGGTACGCACCGGACCAGGATTACGGCGCCAAGCAGAGCATCTTCGTGCCGTTGTTCGGTATCCCGGCGGCCACGGTCACCGCAACCACCAAGTTCGCCCGCCTGGGCAAGGCGCAGGTGATTCCGTTCACCCAGAAGCGCCTGGAGGACGGCAGCGGCTATCGTCTGGTGATTCACCCGCCGCTGGAGGGTTTCCCCGGTGAGAGCGAAGAAGCCGATTGCCTGCGGATCAACCAGTGGGTCGAAGGCGTGCTGCGCGAATGCCCCGAGCAGTACCTGTGGGCGCATCGGCGCTTCAAGTCGCGGCCCGAGGGTGCGCCGCGGCTGTATGACAAGAAAAAACGCTGATTTTTGTATTGCCTGTACCGGCCCTTTCGCGGGGCAAGCCCGCTTCCACAATGACCGCGTAAAGGCTGGCTCTGTGGGAGCGGGTTTGTCCTGCGAAGAGGCCGGGCCTGAAAACAGCTGATCCAGGAAGGAATCCATGGCGCCACCCCCGGTAACCGGTCTCATCCTTTCTGGCGGCGGCGCCCGTGCCGCCTATCAGGTCGGTGTTCTCGCCGGCATCGCCGAGCTGCTGCCGCCCGGCGCGCACAACCCGTTCCCGGTCATCGTCGGCACCTCGGCCGGTGCCATCAACGCCGTGACCCTGGCCAGTGGCGCCACCCGCTTCCATGACGCCGTGCAGCGCCTTACCGCGTTCTGGCAAAACTTCCGCAGCCGCCTGGTCATCCGCAGCGACTGGCCCGGGGTGGTGCACCAGGCCAGTCGCTTCGTCGGCCACAGCCTGCTGGGGCTGGGCGGGCCGGTGCCGGTGGCCTTGCTCGATAGCCGCCCCTTGCGTGGCCTGTTGGAGTCGCATCTGGACCTGGATGGCATTGGTCACGCCATCGCCGCCGAGCAACTCCGGGCAGTCGCCGTGACCGCATTCGGCTACGAAAGCGGCCAGGCGGTGACGTTCTACCAGGGGCGCGGCACCATCGACGCCTGGCTGCGCCACCGCCGCATCGGTGTGCCCACGCCGTTGACCATCGATCACCTGCTGGCCAGCGCGGCGATTCCGCTGCTGTTCGCCCCGGTACGCCTGGGCGACGAGTACTACGGCGACGGCGCGGTGCGCCAGTCGGCACCGATCAGCCCGGCCCTGCACCTGGGCGCCAGCCGGGTGCTGGTGGTCGGGGTCAGCGGCAACCCGCAGCGCCCGGCGGCACCGTTGCCGACCCAGCGCGTGTTCAGCGGCCAGCAGCCGAGCCTGGCGCAGATCGGCGCGCACATGCTCAACAGCACCTTCATCGACAGCCTTGAGGACGACATCGAGCTGCTGCAGCGGCTCAACCACCTCAGCCGGCTGCTGCCGGCGCACCTGGATGCACGGCGCCTGGGCCTGGCGCCGATCGAGGTGCTGGTGGTTGCGCCGAGCCAACCGTTGGATGAGATAGCCGCGCGCCACCGGCGGGAATTGCCGGCGGCGTTAAGGTTGTTCCTGCGCGGGCCGGGGGCGACGCGCACGAGCGGGGCGGGGGTGTTGAGCTATCTGCTGTTCGAGGCCAGCTATTGCAGCGAGCTGATCGAACTGGGACGGCGCGATGCCTTGGCCAAGAAGCGCGAGCTGTGTCAGTTCCTGGGGATTTGATGTTGCCTGCACCGGCCTCTTCGCGGGACAAGTCGGGGCGCCGAACCGCCGCTCCCACAGGGATTGCGCATGCCTCGAGGTAAGCATTGAACCTGTGGGAGCGGGTTCACCCGCGAAGAGGCCGGCACAAGCAGCACAAGACAGTTGCTCCCACAATGACCGCGTAGACACAAATCCTGTGGGAGCGGGCTTGTCCCGCGAAGAGGCCGGGCCTGCTTATTCAGCTATTTGCAGCTTGCGCGCCTGGGTATACACATAGCGCACCTTCTCGTACTCGAACGGCGAGTTGAGCTGCCCGTAGCGGAATTTGGTGGTGTAGCGCTTGTCCACCACGCGCAAGGCGAAGATCTCTGGGTGGTTTTCGCTGGCCTCGGCCACGTTCAGGTAGTTCACCGCCTGCTCGCCGGCGTAGTCCACCGCCAGCCCGGTGGTGTCGCGCAGGTTCGACGGGCCGAGTACCGGCAGCATCAGGTACGGCCCCTCCGGCACGCCATAGAAGCCCAGGGTCTGGCCAAAGTCCTCGCTCTGGCGCGGCAGGCCCATGCTGGTTGCCGGGTCCCACAAGCCACCCACGCCGATGATGGTGTTGAACATCAGCCGCGCGGTGATTTCTGCCGAGCGCTTGGCCTTGAGTTGCAGCACGCTGTTGAACAGGTTCGGCACGTCACCGAGGTTGTTGAAGAAATTGCTCACGCCGGTACGCACGAAGCTGGGCGTGACGTACTGGTAGCCACTGACCAGCGGCAGCAGCACCCATTGGTCGAGCCGGTAGTTGAAGTGGTAGATGCGCCGGTTCAGCGACTCCAGCGGGTCGTACACGTTCAGCGCCTCCAGGGTCGAGCGTTCGAATTCGCGCTGGTCGAGCCCGGGGTTGAATTTCAGTGCGCGCAGCGGGTCGATGAAGCCGTCAGCCTCCGGCGCCAGTGGCGCCTGGGTGACTTGTGGGTCGGCTTCGACCACGCTGGCCCGGGGCGCGGTTTCCGCGGCCAGGGCATTGCCGGCAATCAGCAGGGCGGTGGCGAGGAGGAATTTGTTAGCCACGGAAGAACTCCAGCATGGCGTCGCTGTTGACGCGGTAGTTGAGGTTGCCGCAATGGCCGCCATGGGGGTAAAGGGTCAGACGATCACCGAACACCTTGCGCAGGAAACCGATATCGCCGGGGCCGAGGATGACGTCGTCGGCGTTGTGCATCACGGCGATCTTGTCGCTGTTGTGCAGGTAGTCCTCCAGTGCATATAGGCTGACCTGGTTGACCAGTTGCAGGATGCTGTTGCCATCGGTGCGGGCGCGCCACATCGGGATCACCTGCTCGGTCATGTAGCAGTCGAAGTCGCACTGCAGGGCACGCTTGAAGAACGGCGTCAGGCTGCTGCCCTCGGTAATCGGGAACTTCGGCGGAATGATCAGGCCGCGGCGGTTGATCAGGTCGGAGGTGAAGGCGATGTCGGCCGCCGAGAAGCGGAACGAGGTGCCGATGAGCATGGCCATCTGTTCGTTGGACAGGTGTTGCTTCGACTGCTGGAAGTCGTACAGCAGGGCATCGTTGAGGTCGATGTAGCCCTTGTCCTGGAAGTAGCGGGTGAGCTTCTCCAGCATCAGCTCGTAGAAGGTGGTGCTGCGGTCGATGCCCTTGACCTGGGTCTGTACCAGTTTGTCGAGGTTGTTGATCGAGGTATACAGGTTGACCGGTGGATTGAGCAGCAGCACGCGCTTGAAGTTGAAGCTGCGACGAGTTTCGTCGAGGTGGCTGACGAATGCAGCGTCCAGCGCGCCCAGGCTGTAGCCGGTGAGGTAGTACTCGCTGACGGGCAGACGCGGGTGCTGGGCACGCACGGCCTGCATCACCCGGTACATGTCTTCGGCGTCTTCCTGGCTGACCCCGGGAGTGGCGAAGCGTGAAGCTGCGCTCATGAAGTCGTAGCTGGTCGGCGACGACAGTTGCACCACGTGGAAGCCGGCCTGGTAGAACAGCTTCTTGAGGTATTCGTTGATGCTGCTGGAGTAGGGCGCACCGGTACCGGCGATGAGGAAGATCAGCGGTGCCTCGTGGTCCTGGCGTGCCAGGCGATATTTGAGCTTCTTCACCGCCCAGAAGTTGTCGGGCAAGCTGAACTCGCGCTCCGGGCGCAGGTTCAGGCTGTAGTCGGACTGGTCGATGTCATCGTCGCTGGGCAGGGTCGGGCGCTGCTCCGGTGGCGTGGTGGCGATGGTCGCCTCGAACGGGTTGGTCAAGGGGTAGCCGTAGCTCGCGGCGTCGATATCCCGCGCCGAAGCGGCCGCAGCCATGAGCAGGCCGCCAAGAAGGGCGGCGAGGCGCCAAGATCGAAGCATGTATTCCCCCAGAAGGATCAAGGTCGTGCAGTACGCAGGCTAGGACCACGGTTGCCTGGGCAAAGTTGCCTGGTGCGGTGGCCTTTGGTGTGCTTGTTATCTGCAACATAGCTGCAGGGTTGTGATTTTGCCTTACAACCGGGCTTGGGCGATCATGGATGATTTCGATTACCGCTATTGGAGAATGGGATGTCTCGATCGCTGCCGGCCGCTCTACTGCTGATGTTTCTGGCACTCTGGCTCGCCGCCAGTTATGGCGTGCGCTACGGGCTGATGGAGGATGGGCAGTGGGTCGGGCTGTGCGTGGTGCCAGGCGACCACTGGCAGTGCCAGGTGCGTTCGTTGCTGGGGTTGGGCATTCACTTTCAGGTGATGGCCTGGGCCGGGTTGGGCATGGCCTTGCTCGCGCAGCTGGTTTCGGGGCGCGCCGGGTGGTGGCTGGCGGTGTTGGCATTGGTGTTCGGCATTCCCGCCCTGGTGCTGTACACCGCCAGCATTGCCGTGTTCGTGGTGGTGCTGGCGGGGTTGCGGTTGGTCCGGCAACCGCGCCGGGGCTGACAGGGGCTGCTGTGCAGCCCATCGCCGGCAAGCGCGGCTCCCACAAGGGACTGTGCAAGCCCGCAGGCTTGTGCAGTCCACCGACCGTGTAAGCCCGCGGGCTTGTGCAGTCCCTTGTGGGAGCCGCGCTTGCCGGCGATGGGCCGCAAAGCGGCCCCAGGGTATCAAGCCAGGCGCAACCGCAAGCTTCTCCACAAGGCTGCAGTCATCAACACACTGACCAGCGCCCAGCCCCAGGCCTGCTGATTCTCCAGCCCTTCCCGATACAGCTGCGGCAACACCCCGGCCCCGACGATAAACGCCAGCAACGCCACTTCCGCGCGCCGTGCAGCCACCGGCCTCAGCAGGTACACCAGCGCCGGCAGGGCCAGCGCCACGCTCGGGAAGCTGCGGTAGCGCGGGTCGAACACCATCGCCAGCATGCTCACCGCTGCGGCAAAGCCGGCGGCCAGCAACAGCCACCCCGCACGCGCCTGCAGGTAACCGAACAACCGCTCGCGCCAGCCGTTGCGGCGGACCAGGGCAAGGGCTGCATGCATCAGCACCAGCAGGTTCAACCCGGCCAGCACCACCGCCCACACCCATTCCCCGGCAAACCGTGCATGGGTACGCATCAACTCGCCCCACAGCCCCAGGCAGCCTGCGCCAAACGCGGCCAGCAGCGGCAGCAGCAAGGCCGCCAGCGGTGTGGCGGGGCGCCCGGCCATCAGCAGCGTGAGTGCCATCAACAGCACGCTCGCCAGCAACCACTGCGGCCAGTAATGCAGGTTGCTGACCGGCCCTTCGAGCACCCCCTTGTCTTGCCGGTCGGCATCGTACAGCCCCCAGTAACCGCCCACGGCGCCTTCACTGGCACGCTTCCATGGCTGGTCGAATGCTTCGATCAGGTTGTAGTGCCAGCCATTGGCCTCGGCCATGCCGACGAAGCCACGAATGAACCGCGCCTCGTTGGCGCGGCTGGGCACGGCGGTCTCGCGTTGACGGCCTTCGCTGGGCCAGCCGGTTTCGCCGATGAAGATGTCCTTGGGCGCGAAACGGTTGCCGAACACCCGGCGCACGTCGGCGACGTGGGCCAGGGCATCGTCGATGCCGCGCGGGTCGTCTTCCCAGTAGGGCAGCAGGTGGATGGTCAGGAAGTCCACCGCTGGCGCCACCTGCGGGTGCTGCAGCCAGAACTCCCAGACATCGGCATAGGTCACCGGCACCTTGACCTGGCTTTTCACTTTGTTGATCAGCGTGGCCAACTGCTCGCCAGTCACTTCCTTGCGCAGCAGCGCCTCGTTACCGACGATCACCGCGCTGACCACGTCCGGGTTGGCGTTGGCAGCGGCGATCAGCGCGTCCACTTCCTTCTCGGTGTCGACCGGGTTGGCGTTGACCCAGGCGCCGAGCATCACCTTCAGCCCATGCTTGCGCGCCAGCGCCGGGATTGCCTCAAGACCGCTCATCGAATAGGTACGGATGCACTGGAATCGCTCGGCCAGCAGCGCCAGGTCGGCATCCATGCGCGCCGGGCGCAGGCGAAAAGGCTGGTCGAACGGCGACTGGTCCTTGTCGAACGGCGTGTACGACGCGCACTGCAGTTTGTGCGTGGGGCTGGCTGCGTCGGGCAGCACGACGGGCTTGCCCAGCCCGTACCAGAGCGCCCCCAGCCCGAGCAGGGCGAGCAGGCAGGCAAGCAGGTACATCGGCAGCAGCAGGCGGGAAGCTTCAGGCATCGGGCGGTCCATCGTCAGGCACAAAACGCTAGATAGTAGCCCGGCGCCAAACCTTTGGCATGCAAGGATCGCGCAGGCTGCCGTAGGCCGATGCCGCTAATGGCATAGTGCTGTCGCATATGGGCGGGTACAGGTCGCAGTGGGAGCAGGTCGACCTGTGTTGCAGGAAGATGATGCAGTCTCCAAGACCTGACGAGGGGATGCTTTGATGGCTACTTTTACAAGAATGCGCCGTTTCCTGGGTGTGGGCACCGCCCTGGTATTGACCATGAGCGCTGCACAGGCCATGGCCAAAGAAGTAAGCATTGGTTACGTTGATGGTTGGTCCGACAGTGTGGCGACCACCAACGTCGCCGCAGAAGTGATCAAGCAGAAGCTCGGCTATGACGTGAAACTGCAGGCCGTGGCCACCGGCATCATGTGGCAGGGTGTTGCCACCGGCAAGCTCGACGCCATGCTCTCGGCCTGGCTGCCGGTCACCCACGGTGAATACTGGGCCAAGAACAAGGACAACGTGGTCGACTACGGCCCGAACTTCAAGGACGCCAAGATCGGCCTGATCGTCCCCGAATACGTCAAGGCCGTGAGCATTGCCGACCTCAAGACCGACAGCAGCTTCAAGCAGAAGATTGTCGGTATCGATGCAGGCTCCGGGGTGATGCTCAAGACCGACCAGGCAATCAAGGACTACGACCTGACCGGCTACAAGCTGCAGGCCAGTTCCGGCGCGGCTATGACCGCCGAACTGGGCCGCGCGTATGCCAAGCAGCAGTCGATTGCAGTGACCGGCTGGGTGCCGCACTGGATGTTCGCCAAGTGGAAGCTGAAGTTCCTCGAAGACCCGAAAGGCGTGTACGGCGCGGCTGAGACCGTGAACAGCATCGGCAGCAAGGAACTGGCGACCAAGGCGCCGGAAGTGGCGGAGTTCCTGAAGAAGTTCCAGTGGCAGTCCAAGGATGAGATCGGCGAGGTCATGCTGGCGATCCAGGAAGGTGCCAAGCCTGAAGCGGCGGCCAAGGACTGGGTGGCCAAGCACCCGGACCGTGTTAAGGAGTGGACTGGTAAGTAACAACCCTTTTTGGCCAGTTTTGATTCATCGCGGATGAATCCGCTCCTACAGAGATCCCTGTAGGAGCGGATTTATCCGCGAAAGGGCCATCACTTTGTTACGCAATCGGTAAAACACCGTTGCATCTAAGACTAAGGTCGTCTGGTTGGCGTCCAACAGCTGCATAAAGTAAGGGTGTGGGTTCCATCCCCTACCTGTGCTGCTAGGACAAAAACAATGAACGACAGCATTTACCTCTCGATACAAAACAGCCCGCGCTTCAAGGAGCTGGTCAGCAAACGTGAACGGTTCGCCTGGATTCTCTCGGCGATCATGCTCGGCCTCTACTGCGCTTTCATCCTTCTGATCGCCTACGGTCCTCAGATTCTGGGCACCAAGCTCAGCCCTGACTCGTCGATTACCTGGGGCATTCCCCTGGGCGTCGGCCTGATCGTGTCGGCATTCGTCCTGACCGCCATCTACGTGCGCCGCGCCAACGGCGAGTTCGATGAGCTGAACAAGGCCATCCTGAAGGAGGCGCAACAATGATTCGCCACGCCAAAGCCCTGGCCGTACTGGCCTGCGGAGCCTTCGCACCCGCCGTGTGGGCCGCCGATGCCCTGACCGGCGAGGTGCAGAAACAACCGCTGAACGTTCCGGCGATCGCCATGTTCGTGGCCTTCGTCGCCTTCACCCTCGGCATCACCTACTGGGCCTCCAAACGCAACAAGTCGGCGGCCGACTACTACGCTGCCGGTGGCAAGATCACAGGCTTCCAGAACGGCCTGGCGATTGCCGGTGACTACATGTCGGCGGCCTCGTTCCTGGGTATTTCCGCCCTGGTGTTCACCTCCGGCTACGATGGCCTGATCTACTCGATCGGCTTCCTGGTCGGCTGGCCGATCATTCTCTTCCTGATTGCCGAGCGCCTGCGCAACCTTGGCAAGTACACCTTTGCCGACGTTGCCTCGTACCGCCTCGGGCAGAAGGAAATCCGTACCCTGTCGGCCTCCGGTTCGCTGGTGGTGGTGGCGTTCTACCTGATCGCGCAGATGGTCGGCGCGGGCAAGCTGATCGAGCTGCTGTTCGGCCTCGACTACCACGTCGCGGTGATCCTGGTGGGTATCCTGATGTGCCTGTACGTGCTGTTCGGCGGCATGCTGGCCACCACCTGGGTACAGATCATCAAGGCCGTGCTGCTGCTGTCTGGTGCCAGCTTCATGGCGCTGATGGTGATGAAGCACGTGGGCTTTGACTTCAACACCCTGTTCTCCGAAGCGATCAAGGTGCATGCCAAGGGCGAGGCGATCATGAGCCCGGGCGGCCTGGTCAAGGACCCGATCTCGGCGTTCTCCCTGGGCCTGGCGCTGATGTTCGGTACCGCTGGCCTGCCACACATCCTGATGCGCTTCTTCACCGTCAGTGATGCCAAGGAAGCGCGCAAGAGCGTGCTGTACGCCACTGGCTTCATCGGCTACTTCTACATCCTGACCTTCATCATCGGTTTCGGCGCGATCCTGCTGGTCAGCACCAACCCGGACTTCAAGGACGCCGCTGGCGCCCTGATCGGCGGCAACAACATGGCGGCGGTGCACCTGGCCGATGCCGTGGGTGGCAGCGTGTTCCTCGGCTTCATCTCGGCCGTGGCCTTCGCCACCATCCTGGCGGTGGTGGCCGGCCTGACCCTGGCCGGTGCCTCGGCGGTGTCCCACGACCTGTACGCCAGCGTCTGGCGCAAGGGCAAGGCCAACGACAAGGACGAGATCCGTGTGTCGAAGATCACCACCATCGCCCTTGGCGTGCTGGCGATCGGCCTGGGCATCCTGTTCGAGAAGCAGAACATCGCCTTCATGGTCGGCCTGGCGTTCTCCATTGCCGCCAGCTGCAACTTCCCGGTGCTGCTGCTCTCGATGTACTGGAAGAAGCTGACCACCCGCGGCGCCATGATCGGCGGCTGGCTGGGCCTGGTAAGCGCGGTGACGCTGATGATCCTTGGCCCGACCATCTGGGTGCAGATCCTCGGCCATGAAAAAGCCATCTACCCGTACGAATACCCAGCGCTGTTCTCGATGATCATCGCCTTCGTCGGTATCTGGTTCTTCTCGGTCACCGACAAGTCCAAGGCTGCCGATGACGAGCGTGCGCTGTTCTACCCGCAGTTCGTCCGTTCGCAGACTGGCCTGGGTGCTTCTGGCGCTGTCTCACACTGATAGCCCTCGCCCATGAAAAAACCGCGCCTCGGCGCGGTTTTTTCATGTTGTGCCGCTAGATCATGCCTAGCAGCAATAGCACCAGCAGAATCACCAGCACCACGCCCACGATGCCGGACGGGCCGTAGCCCCAGCTGCGCGAGTGCGGGAAGACCGGTAAGCCACCAATCAGCAGAAGGATCAGGATGATGATGAGAATCGTGGTCATGACGGAGTCCTTGCGTGGTTTAGGGTCAAGGGCCTCGGACTGCTGGCCTCTTGTAAATTCGGACTGTTGCCGCTTGTGAAAGATTCAATCTGGATGGTTGCCTGTGCCGGTCTCTTCGCGGCTTAAGCCGCGAAGAGGCCGGTACTGACCACGCAGTCATGCCCGCCCATTCACTATCCTGATGAACCCTGCCTCCCACCAAGGCCTTGATTAGACTCGTTGCACAATCTGTCAGAACAAGGCGTGCCACCATGCAAAACCGCATCATGATCACTGGCGCCGGCTCGGGCCTGGGCCGCGAGATCGCCCTGCGCTGGGCGCGCGAGGGCTGGCGCCTGGCGCTGGCCGATGTCAACGAGGCGGGCCTGCGCGAAACCCTGGCGCTGGTGCGGGCTGCGGGCGGCGAGGGCTTCGTCCAGCGCTGCGACGTGCGCGACTACAGCCAGCTCACCGCCCTGGCCCAGGCCTGCGAAGAAAAATTCGGCGGCATCGATGTGATCGTCAACAACGCCGGCGTCGCCTCGGGCGGCTTCTTCGCCGAGCTGTCGCTGGAAGACTGGGACTGGCAGATCGCGGTCAACCTGATGGGCGTGGTCAAAGGTTGCAAGGCGTTCCTGCCACAGCTTGAGCGCAGCAAGGGGCGAATCATCAACGTCGCCTCCATGGCGGCGCTGATGCAGGGGCCGGGGATGAGCAACTACAACGTGGCCAAGGCCGGTGTGCTGGCGCTGTCGGAAAGCCTGCTGGTGGAATTGCGCCAGCTGGAAGTGGCGGTGCACTGCGTGTGCCCGTCGTTCTTCCAGACCAACCTGCTCGAATCGTTCCGCGGGCCGAACCCAGCGATGAAGGCCCAAGTCGGCAAGCTGCTGGAAGGCTCGCCGATCAGCGCGGCGGATATCGCCGACTACATCCACCAGCAGGTCGCGGCGGGCGAGTTTCTGATCCTGCCCCATGAGGCCGGGCGCCAGGCCTGGCAGCTCAAGCGTCAGGCGCCGGAGCGGCTGTATGACGAGATGGCAGACATGGCGGTCAAGATGCGGGCCAAGGCGCAGTCGCGCTGATTGTAGGAGTTGTCTGTAGGAGAAATTACCAACCCTTGTAGGTTTGCTCTGAATTGCTGGCGAAGTATTGTCCAGACGAATATCCCCAAGCACGCTGCGGTTTTTTCCTGTTGCGAGAGGACCGGAGCATGTTGGTGATCGGGCGTGAAGTCGGCGAAGTCATCACCATTGGTGACGATATTCGGATCAAGGTAGTGGAGTCGCGCAATGGCATGGTGCGCTTTGGCGTGGAAGCACCGCGCAAGGTGCCGGTGCACCGGGCCGAGGTGTATCGGCGGATCAAGGCAGCGCAGGCGTGCAAGGCTGATCAGCCCTGACCAGCCTGCTCCGGCCTCTTCGCGGCTGAAGCCGCTCCCACAGGTACTGAGCAGGTCTAAGGCTCAAGGTGATCCCTGTGGGAGCGGCTTGAGCCGCGAAAAGGCCGGCCCTGTCAGTCGAGCAGCTCGCGGGGCACGTCGTGCTTGGCCAGCAACTGGCACTGTTGGCTCTCCAGGTCGAACAGGATGAACGCCTGGCCCTTGGCCAATGCCTGGCGTACCCGCAGCACACGGGTTTCCAGCGGGGTGTCGTCGCCGTTGTCGGTACCGTCGCGGGTGACGAAGTCCTCGATCAGGCGGGTCAGGGTTTCGGCTTGCAGTTGGTCGTAGGGGATCAGCATGGGCAGCGCACGGTCTTGTTCATGAATGGCTGCATGCTACGCGATTCCACGGCCATCAGCTTTTGTTTCCTACCAGGCTGTCCACAGCCGGCACCCGGGTGTCGCTCTCCATCTGCGCATCGTGCTCCAACTGGTGGCTGAAGCGCTCGAGCGAGGCATTGGCCGGTTGCGAATCGCTGGCGAACACCGGTGGGCTGAGCAGGTAGGCCGAAAGCAGCCGGCTGAGCGCGGCCAGGCTGTCGATATGGGTACGCTCGTAGCCATGGGTGGCATCGCAGCCGAACGCCACCAAAGCGGTGCGAATGTCATGCCCGGCGGTCACGGCCGAGTGCGCATCGCTGAAGTAATAGCGGAACAGGTCGCGGCGTACCGGCACATCCTGGTCGCCGGCCAGCTTCAGCAGGTGGCGTGACAGGTGGTAATCGTACGGCCCGGAAGAATCCTGCATGGCCACGCTCACGGCATGCTCGCTGGAGGCCTGGCCGGGGGCGACCGGGGCGATGTCGATGCCGACGAACTCGCTGACGTCCCAGGGCAGGGCGGCGGCCGCGCCAGAGCCGGTTTCCTCGGTGATGGTAAACAGCGGGTGGCAGTCGATCAGTGGCTGGCGGCCGCTTTCCACCACTGCCTTGAGTGCGGCCAGCAGGGCCGCGACGCCGGCCTTGTCGTCGAGGTGGCGGGCGCTGATGTGGCCGCTTTCGGTGAACTCCGGCAGTGGATCGAAGGCAACGAAGTCACCGATGGCAATGCCCAGCGCCTCGCAATCGGCGCGGGTGGTGCAATAGGCGTCCAGGCGCACCTCCACGTGTTCCCAGCTGATCGGCATCTGGTCGATCGCGGTGTTGAAGGCGTGCCCGCTGGCCATCAGCGGCAACACGCTGCCGCGGAAAACACCGGTGTCGGTGAACACGCTGACCCGGCTGCCCTCGGCGAAGCGGCTCGACCAGCAGCCCACCGGGGCCAGGGCCAGGCGGCCGTTGTCCTGCAACTGGCGCACGCTGGCGCCGATGGTGTCGAGGTGGGCCGAGACAGCGCGGTCTGGCGAACTCTGCCGGCCCTTGAGGGTGGCGCGAATGGTGCCGCGGCGGGTCAGTTCAAAGGGGATGCCCAGTTCGTCCAGGCGTTCGGCCACGTAGCGCACGATGGTGTCGGTGAAGCCGGTTGGGCTGGGGATGGCGAGCATCTCCAGCAGGACGCGCTTCATGTAATCGAGGTCGGGTTCGGGGAGTCGTTCGGTCATGAGGGGGTCCTCTTTTCCTATGCTGGCCCTTTCGCGGGACAAGCCCGCGCCCACAGGGGCCGTGTGCGCGGTCATTGTGGGCGCGGGCTTGCCCCGCGAAAGGGCCATCACTGGGTTACGCCAATGCTCGGCTATGCGGGAACAGCAGGTCGACAAACCGTTCAGCCGTCGGCTGCGGTTCATGGTTGGCCAGGCCGGCGCGTTCGTTGGCTTCGATGATCACGTAATCCGGGTGTTCGGCATCGCGAACCATGAAATCCAGGCCTACCACAGGGATTTCCAGCGCCCGCGCCGCCCGCACGGCGGCATCGGCAAGCACCGGGTGCAGGCGCTCGGTGACGTCTTCCAGAGTGCCTCCGGTATGCAGGTTGGCCGTGCGCCGCACAGCCAGACGCTGGCCTGCCGGCAGCACATCGTCGTAGCCCAGACCCGCGCCACTCAGGGTGCGCTCGGTTTCGTCATCCAGCGGGATGCGGCTTTCGCCACCAGTTGCTGCCTGGCGCCGACGGCTCTGTGCCTCGATGAGCTGGCGGACGCTGTGCGTGCCATCACCGATCACCTGGGCCGGGTGGCGAATCGCTGCTGCCACCACCTCATAGCCAATCACCAGGATGCGCAGGTCGCAGCCGGCATGGAAGCTTTCCAGCAGCACACGGCTGTCGAAGCGGCGGGCGTTTTCCACGGCCTGGGTCACGTCCTCGATGCAGGTGAGATTGACTGCCACGCCCTGGCCCTGTTCGCCATCCACCGGTTTGACCACCACCGCGCCATGCTCGTCGAGAAACGCCAGGTTGTCGTCGGCATTGCCGGCCAGCTGCTGCGCCGGCACCTGCAGCCCGGCGGCGTGCAGGGCATGCTGGGTCAGGCGCTTGTCCTGGCACAGGGTCATGGTCACGGCGCTGGTCAGGTCGCTCAACGACTCACGGCAGCGGATGCGCCGCCCGCCCAGGCTCAGGGTGAACAGCCCAGCGGCAGCATCATCCACCTGTACCTCGATACCACGGCGCAAGGCTTCGTCGACGATGATGCGAGCGTAGGGGTTCAGGGTGGCTTCCGGGCCTGGACCGAGGAACAGCTGCTGGTTGATGCCGTTCCTGCGTTTGACCGCGAAGGTTGGCAGGTTGCGGAAGCCTAGTTTGTCGTACAGGCGCTTGGCCTGACGGTTGTCGTGCAGCACCGACAGGTCGAGATACGCCAGGCCGCGGCTCATGAAGTGCTCGATCAGGTGGCGCACCAGCACCTCGCCGACGCCTGGGCGGGTGCACTGCGGGTCCACCGCCAGGCACCACAGGCTGCTGCCGTGTTCCGGGTCGTCGAACGCCTTGCTGTGGTTCAGGCCCATGACACTGCCGATCACCGCGCCGCTGTCTTCATCTTCGGCCAGCCAGTACACCGGGCCACCGAGGTGGCGCGGGGTGACCAATTCAGGGTCGACCGGCAGCATGCCGCGGGCCTGGTACAGGGTGTTGATCGCCTGCCAGTCGCCGGGGTTTTGCGCCCGGCGCACGCGGAAGCCGCGGAACACCCGCTGCGCCGGTCGGTAATCGGTAAACCACAGGCGCAAGGTGTCGGACGGGTCGAGGAACAGTTGCTGCGGTGCCTGGGCCAGCAGCTGCTGTGGCGCCGCCACGTACAAGGCGATGTCGCGCTCGCCGGGGCGTTCGTCCTGCAGCGCGGCCGCCAGGCTGGCGGCGTCCGGGTAGGTGTGGCCGATCAGCAGGCGCCCCCAGCCACAGTGCAAGGCTCGCGGCTGGTCGTGGGGCTCGCTGCCGTCGCCGGCCAGGCGCGCCTGCAGGCGCTCGTAGGACGGCGCCTGGCCGCGCAGCAGGCGCTGACCGTAAGCGATTTCGTGGGCTTTCATCGGTCAGATTCCTTGTTCGCTGAGCCACAGGTTAAGGGCCGCCAGTTGCCACAGCTTGGAGCCGCGCAGCGGGGTGAGTTGGCCGTGCGGGTTGCTCAGCAGGCGGTCGATCATCGCCGGCTTGAACAGGCCGCGGTCCTGGCTCGGGTCGGTCAGCAGGTCGCGCACCCAGCCCAAGGTCGCGCCTTCCAGGTGCTTGAGGCCGGGCACCGGGAAGTAACCCTTTTTGCGGTCGATCACCTCGTGGGGGATCACCCGCCGTGCGGCCTGCTTGAGCACCTGCTTGCCGCCGTCGGGCAGCTTGAAGCGTGCCGGAATGCGCGCCGACAGTTCGACCAGGCGGTAATCGAGGAACGGCGTACGCGCCTCCAGGCCCCAGGCCATGGTCATGTTGTCGACCCGTTTGACCGGGTCGTCGACCAGCATCACCGTGCTGTCCAGGCGCAATGCCTTGTCCACGGCATCGGGTGCGCCGGGGCGGGCGAAGTGCTCGCGGACGAAGTCGCCGGCAGCGTCGGTTTCCAGCAACCAAGGGGCCTGGACCGTATCGCGGTACTCGTCATGGCTGCGGTCGAAGAAGGCGTCACGGTAGGCCGTGAAGGCATCCTCGGCACCGTCCAACTTCGGGTACCAGTGGTAGCCGGCGAACAGTTCGTCGGCGCCCTGGCCGCTCTGCACGCCCTTGCAATGCTTGGCCACCTCCCGCGACAGCAGGTAGAAGGCGATGCAGTCGTGGCTGACCATCGGCTCGCTCATGGCGCGGAAGGCCGCCGGCAGCTGTTCGATGATCTCGTGCTCGGCAATGCGCAGCTGGTGGTGGCGGGTACCGTAATGCTTGGCGATGAGGTCGGAGTACTGGAACTCGTTACCGCGTTCGCCCCCGGCATCCTCGAAACCGATGGAGAAGGTCGACAGGTCGTCCACGCCGACGTCGCGCAGCAGGCCGACCAGCAGGCTGGAATCGACACCGCCAGACAGCAGCACTCCGACGTCCACGGCGGCGCGCTGGCGGATCGCCACCGCCTCGCGGGTGCCGTCGAGCACGCGGGTGGTCCAGCCTTCCAGGTCGAGGTCGCGTTCGTCCGGGTTGGGGCCATAGTGCAGCTGCCACCAGGTCTGGCGCTCGACTTCACCGTGGCGGTCGACACGCATCCAGGTGCCGGGCTCGAGCTTCTGCACATTGGCCAGCAACGTGCGTGGCGCCGGCACCACGGCATGGAAGTTGAGGTAGTGGTTGAGTGCCACCGGGTCGAGCATCGGGTCGATGTCGCCACCCTTGAGCAGCGCCGGCAGGGTCGAGGCGAAGCGCAGGCGCTCGCCGTTGCGCGACAGGTACAGCGGCTTGACTCCGAGGCGGTCGCGGGCCAGGAACAGGCGCTGGTTGTCGCGCTCCCAGATGGCCAGGGCGAACATGCCATTGAGCTTGGGCAGCAAGGCCGCGCCCCAGGCGTGATAGCCCTTGAGCAACACTTCGGTGTCGCCGTCGGACCAGAAGCTATAGCCCAGATCCTGCAGCTCCTGGCGCAGTTCGGGGAAGTTGTAGATGGCACCGTTGAAGGCCAGCGAGAGGCCCAGGGTATTGTCGACCATCGGCTGCGCCGAACCGTCGGACAGGTCCATGATCTTCAGCCGGCGATGGCCGAGGGCGATCGGCCCCTGGCTATGGAAGCCCCAGGCGTCGGGGCCGCGGGGCGCCAGGTGATGGGTGATGCGCTCTACCGCAGCCAGGTCGGCTGGGCGAGGGGCTTGATCGATGGGGGTGAAACGCAACTCTCCTGCTAATCCGCACATAGGTCCTTACCGGTTTTTCCGTTGGGGAATGAGTGCCCCGGATTAGGGCACCCTGTAAGGAACTGACCTGTGCGGTTTGTGGGAGTTTTAGATCGATCTGTTATAAAGGCGAGTGGGGCTTGGAGTGTAGGCCGATAAATTTGTGTCGCCGGTGAGATCGAGCGCCGCCCGCGCGGCGCATCGCGGATAAATCCGCTCCTACATTTGTTGCAACGTGCCGAACCTGTTACGCCATGGTTGCCTGCCTTTGGCGCATGACTTGAGTCGTGCAAACCGGCTGACAACCATGGCCTCACAGGCATGGCCACGTTGCAACAAATGTAGGAGCGGATTTATCCGCGATGCGCCGCGCGGGCGGCGCTCGATCGCACAAACACTGAAAATCCCCCGCCGAACACCTCATCCCCTACCCGACCCGTATCTCACGATTGCCACTCATGTAGTACTCCAACCGCCCACGCAGCCAGCGCTCTGCCGGGTCGCTGTCGGTAGTGCTCAGCCAGACCATGGCCAGTTCCAGCGGCACGGTATCGAACGGCAAGGTTTCTGCCTGCAGGTTGCCCCAGCTGGCCATGGCCTCGGCAGCGTAGTCCGGGCAGCAGGCAAGCAGGTCGGTGTCGGCCAAAATGGCCGGCAATGAACTGAACTGCGGCACCGACAACACCACATTGCGCGAATGGCCGATTTCCTTCAGCCAGTCATCGACCACTCCCTGGGTGTTTGCCGTTGGCGACACCTGCACGTGGGGGCGCTGGCAAAACTGCTCCAGGGTCAGCGCTTGCGCGGACTTGTCGGCCCTGAGCACCCGCGCCTGCATGGTACGTAATACTTTACGCTTGGCATTGGCCGGCAAGCCGCGGGTCTGGCTGATGCCCACCGTGACCTCCCCCGACGCCAGCAGGTCGGGGATACGCCAGTAGTCGACATGCTGCACGACCACCACCACATGCGGCGCCTCGGTGCGCAGCGCCCGCAGCAACGGCGGCAGCAGCCCCGATTCGACATCATCGGACAAGCCGATCCTGAAGGTCATCGTACTGGTCGGCGGGTCGAAATCATGGGTCAGGCTCAGGGCAGCCGACATCGCGTCCAGTGCCGGGGTAAGGTGCTTGATCACCTCCGCCGCCCGGGCAGATGGCTCCATGCGGTTGCCGACACGGACCAGCAACGGATCGTTGAACATCGTGCGCAGCCTGGCCAGGGCCGCGCTGACCGTGGGCTGGGCGAGAAACAGCTTCTCGGCGGCGCGGGTGAGGTTGCGCTCTTGCATCAAGGCTTCGAACACCACCATGAGGTTGATGTCCGCCTTGCGCAGTTCGTTTCGATTCATGCCCGCTCCTGATTGTCGTCCAATGCCAACAGGATAGGCGTCAGGTCAGTGCGCCGCCCAGCCCCGGCTTATCGCCCCGGATAATGGTCTCTGCGCGCGAGTTTCCCGGCGCCCTCAGAGCCTGAAGGTATTTTTCACGTTTAACTCACTTGCTCATAACAACGCCTATGTCATGTTTGCACAGCGCATCATTTAATTAATAAAGGCTAATACTTTCATTAACTTTTGTTTCATATGAAACCCGCATTTCGTTAATTGCAACTTCCCTCCAAACGCCCTGACAATCGGCTCCGCTCCGAGCTGAACGCCAGTCCCTGCGCGCTCCAGGCACGAGCTCAACCCTCGATACCCGCCAATAAACTTTTCAGAGGAAGTTTATGAACGCGCCTGCCCCACACATCAACTTCGCTCTTCACGAACATCTGCTGCTGACCGGCGCCACCGGTTTTCTCGGTGGTTCGGTCACGGCCCAACTGATCGCCAATGGCCGCAGTGCCAACTTATGTTTCCTGGTCCGTGCCGACAGCCGAGAGCAAGGCCTCGAACGCCTGCGCGACAACCTTCGCCAACACGGCGTTGGCGAACGTGACTGCCTGGCCTTGCGCGCCGACCAGATCATTTGCGGCGACTTCCTCGATACCCGCTGGCTGGCCGAGGCCACGCCCCGGCTGATGCAGATCGACCGGGTGATCAACTGCGCGGCGGTGGCGTCGTTCTCGAAGAACCCGAACATCTGGCCGGTCAATGTCGAAGGCACCTACGCCTTCGCCGAGGTGATGAGCCGCTCGACGCGCCTCAAGCGCTTCCTGCACGTGGGCACGGCCATGAGCTGCGGCCCGCAGCGTGAGTCGCCGATCAGCGAGTCGTGGGACTTCCCCGCTGCCGAGCAACAGCTGGTCGACTACACCGCCTCCAAGGCCGAGATCGAACGGCGCATGAGCGAGCAGCTGCCGCAACTGCCGCTGGTGGTGGCGCGCCCGTCCATCGTGGTCGGGCACCGCACCCTCGGTTGCCAGGCTTCGGCCAGCATCTTCTGGGTGTTCCGCATGGGCTTCGCGCTGGAGAGCTTCACCTGCGAGCTGAACGAGCAGATCGATGTGATCCCGGTCGATTACTGCGCCGAAGCGCTGATCGGCCTGACGCTCAAGCCACGCCTGGAGCACAACCTGTACCACATCTCCGCCGGCCACCAGGCCGCCTGCACCTTTGGCGAGATCGACCAGGCCTTCGCCCATGCCAACGGCGCGCAGCCGGTTGGCGAGCGCTACCGCAAGGTCGATGTCGATGACCTGAAAAGCCTGGCGCAGGACTTTGAAGCGCGCATCGGCCCGGCCAACCCGCGCCTGGTACTGCGCGCCCTGCGCCTGTACAGCGGCTTTGCCGACCTCAACTACCTGTTCGACAACAGCCGCCTGCTCGAAGAAGGCATCGCCATGCCGCCACGCTTCACGGATTACCTGGATGTCTGCGTGAAGTCATCCAGCGGGGTGAGCATCGCTACTCAGATGCAGTGGGATTTCAAGTAGGTCCATACCTCAAGGCTTGACACTCGCCCTGTGGGAGCGGGTTTACCCGCGAAGAAGGCGACTCGGTGCATGGCACCGGCTTCGCCGGTGTTCGCGGTAAACCCGCTCCCACAGAGAAGCGTTGACCATGCTTAATTAGCGGTCGTTGACCAGATTTGGCGGTCTGTGGCCCGACAAGGCACTCAACAGGTTGTCCACCGCACAACTGGCCATGGCTTCCCGCGTCTCATGGGTCGCTGAACCGATATGCGGCGTCGCCACCACGTTGTCGAGCTGCAACAGCGGCGAATCGGCAGCCAGCGGCTCCTGCACGAACACATCCAGCCCGGCCCCGCGAATCCGCTTGTGCTGCAGCGCCTCGATCAACGCTGCCTCATCCACCACCCGCCCACGGGCAATGTTCACCAGGATCGCCTCGGGCTTCATCAGCGCCAGCTCACGGGCGCCGATCAGGCCCTCGGTGCTGGCACTGAGCGGCACCGTCAGGCACAGGTAATCGGCCTCGGCCAACAGCGTGTCCAGGCTGCAGTAACGCGCGGCATAACGCGCATCCACGTCGGGCTTTGGCCGCGAACTGTGGTACAGCACGCGCATCCCGAACCCGGCCGCGCCACGCCGCGCCAGCGCTTCACCGATGCGGCCCATGCCAACGATGCCCAGGGTCTTGCCATGCACATCGGTGCCGAAGTGCGCTGGCCCAAGGCTCGCCTGCCATTTCCCCTGGCGAACCCAACCGGCCAGCTCGACCACCCGCCGCGCAGTGGCCAGGATCAAGGCAAAACCGGTATCGGCCGTGGTTTCGGTGAGCACGTCAGGGGTGTTGGTGAGCATCACGCCACGCCGTGTCAGGTCGGCGATGTCGTAATTGTCGACCCCAACCGACACACTGGAAATCACCTCCAGCTGCGGCGCCAGGTCGAGCAAGTCGCTGTCCAGGCGCAGACTGGCGCCCAGCAGGCCATGCGCGCCGGGCAAGGCGTCGCGCAGACGCGCCAGGCCATCCGCGGCGCTGGTGTCCACCCAGGTCACCTCCACCTGTTGCTCAAGCTTTGCCTGCAAGGCGTCGGACAGGCGTTTGTACAAGACGATGCGTTTTTTCATTGCAGCTTCCTATTGGCTCATGGCCAGTCGTGGGCCGCCGCGCTTGGCCCGGGCTGAGGTCTGTGAGGTTTTCAGTACGGCGGTCAGGGCGACAGCAGTCAGCAGCGCCCCCGACATGAACAGGTAAGAGGCGCCCGGGCCGCCCGTGGCGCCGTTGAGATAGCCCACCAGCCACGAGCCTCCGAACGATCCCAGCGCGCCCATGCTGTTGATCAGCGCCATCGCCCCGCCGGCCACGTTGCTCGGCAGAATCTCCGGCACGATGGCGAAGAACGGGCCATATGGCGCGTACATGCAGGCACCGGCAATCACCAGCAGCGCGTAGGACAACCAGAAGTGCTCGGTGCCCAAGGCATAGGAGCCGTAGAACGCCACCGCAGCGATCAGCAGCGGCGGCCAGACGAAGCGCTTGCGCTTCTGCAGCCGGTCCGAGGCCCACGACACACCGATCATGCCCAGCACGGCCGCCATGTAGGGCACCGAGGCCAACCAGCCGGCCTCGACGATATCGACATTGGCCGCCTGCTTGAGAATCGACGGCAACCACAGCACGAAGCCATACACACCGATGCTCCAGCAGAAATACTGCAGTGACAGCACGATCACCTGTGGCGATCGGAACGCCTCGCGGTAATTCTTCACCGGTTTGATACCTTGCTGCTCGGCAGCCAGGGCCTGCTCCAGGCTGGCCTTTTCCTGTTCGCTCAGCCACGTCACCTGGGCCGGGCGGTCATCCACCAGGCGCCACCAGATGAAGGCCCAGAGCACCGCCGGCAGGCCCTCGATGATGAACATCCAGCGCCAGTCGAAATGCTTGATCAAGTACCCCGACACCACCGACATCCACAGGATGGTCACCGGGTTGCCGAGCATCAGGAAGGTGTTGGCCCGCGACCGCTCGTCGCGGGTGAACCAGTGGCACAGGTACACCAGCATGGCCGGCATCACCGCCGCTTCCACCACCCCAAGCAGGAAGCGGATGGCGATCAGCAGGTAGACGTTGCTGATCATCCCGGTCAGGGTCGCCAGGCCGCCCCAGAGGATCAGGCTGACGAAAATCAGTTTCTTCACGCTGCGCTTTTGCGCGTAGATCGCGCCGGGCACCTGGAAGAAGAAGTAGCCAAGGAAGAACAGCGCCCCCAACAGCGAAGACAGCACGGGCGTGATCTTAAGGTCGTCGGCCATGCCCGAGGCAGCAGCAAAGCCGTAGTTGGCGCGGTCCAGGTAGGCCAGGCTGTAGGTGATGAAGACGATCGGAATGATGTACCACCAGCGACGTGGTGCGAGGCGAGTCGATTGCATGAAACGTTCTCCTGAGCTTGTTGTTTTTGTCGCAACAGGGCCGGCATGCCGGCGTTCAGCGGTTCAGGCACTTCTGCGCAGTTCGTGCGCTTGCAGCTCAAAGCGGTGTGGTAGGCCTTCCATGTCGCCACGTGATTGCACGGCGCGGCTGCCGCACCAGTTGCCGCGCGCCACCGCGTCGGCCAGCGGGCGGCCTTCGAGCAGCGCGCTGACCACACCGACGGCAAAGGCATCACCGGCGCCCACGGTGTCCACCACCTTGGCCACCGGTACCGGGGCGACCTGCCCCGAGCCTCGGCCATCGCGGTAGTAGGCCCCTGCATCGCCGAGCTTGATCACCACGTGTTCCACGCCCTGGTCGAGGTAGAAGGACGCGATGTCGGCGGGTGTATGCTGGCCAGTCAGCAGGCGGCCCTCTTCCAGGCCGGGCAAGACCCAGTGGGCTTTCACCGCCAGGGCGTTGATTTCACGGACCATGGTCGTGCGGTCGGGCCACAGCGACGGGCGCAGGTTCGGGTCGAATGACACACTCCGCCCCGCCGCCCGCATGCCGTCGATCAGGGCATGGGACAGTGCCCGGCAGCTGGCCGACAGCGCCGGCGGAATGCCCGTGGCATGCAGATGGCGGGCCTGCAGCAGTGCCGGGTCGAGCAGCGCGGTGGAGAGGCGGCTGGCGGCCGAGTCGGTGCGGAAGTACTCCACGGCCGGGTCGCTGCCATCATCGCAACGGCTTTTCAGCTGAAAGCCGGTCGGGCGGCTGCCATCGACCTCGACGCGGCTGCAATCGAGGCCTTCCTGGCGCAGGCTGGCGAGCACGAAACGCCCCAGCGAGTCATCGCCTACCCGGCTCAGCCAGCGCACGCGAAAACCCAGCCGGGCCAGGCCAATGGCAACGTTGCTGTCGGCGCCGGCGATGCGTTTGCCGAAGCTGTCGACGCTGGCCAGGTCGCCGGCCTGTTCGGCGACGAACATGGCCATGGTCTCGCCGAAACACAGCACGTCATGCTCAAGCATGGCTCACCTCCTCGTTCACCCCCAACCCCAGTCTTGCCAGGTTGTGCACCTGGGCGCGGGTCAGCGCCAGCAGGTCATCGCTGACCAACGGGTACTCGACCGCACGCACCAGGCCGGGGCTGAATTCATCGAACAGCGCCGCCCAGGCCAGCAGGTCGGCAGCCTTCGGCGCCGTAGCGTGCAAGCGGCCATCTGCGCCTTGCTGCACCGCCTTGCAGTGCACGTAACGCACCCAGCGGCCAAGCTGGCGGGCGGCTTGCAACGCGGACTCGCCCTGCCACCGCCAGTTGCCGATGTCGAAGGTCATGCCCAGCGGCAGCCCCCAACCCTGCGCTTGCTGGAAGAAACGCAGCAGCGGCTCGATACGCCCACCTTGTGGGGTCTGGTCATTCTCCACCAGCAACACAGGGTCCCCCTCGTGCAGCAGTGCCTGCAACGCACTGACATCGCATTGCTCATGGTAATGCCCCAGTGAAACCTTCAGCGCCACGGCGCCCAGCGCCCTTGCCAGCGCCAGTTTCGCAGGCAGGCGTGGGTCTGGCTGGCCTTGCGCCGTCCACAGTTCCAGTGGCGAGGAATACAGACACTCCAGCCCTGCCCCGGCGATCGCTGCCGAAAGCGCGACAGTGTCCGGCGCTGCGTCAAACAACTCTTCGCGCAGTTCGATGCGCCTGGCGCCGGCAGCCGCCAGCAGTTCGACAAAACTCAACTGGCCGCGTTGCCGCACAAGGTCGGCGCCGTAGCTGGAGAGGCTGATGGAAACGGGGTTCGCGTGCATTGTTGTTGTCCTTATGAAACCGGTTTCATTTTTTAGCTGCAGTAACACGGGCAGCCCTGCTGCCCGCAGGTTATTGATGTGCCTGGGTAGAACCTCGGGTGATCAGCGTGGCCTTGAAATCAATGCGTCGAGGCGCGTCGTGGCTGCCGCGCAGGCGTTCGAGCAGGCACTCGAAAGCGGCCACGCCGATGCGCTCGGTGGGCTGGGCCAGTGCCGTGATGCCGCTGCCGACCAAGGGGTACCAGTCCAGTTCATCGAGGGCGATCAGGCCCACCTCGCTGAACAGCTTGCAGCCCGAATCGTGCAACACGCGGGTAACCGCCAGGGTGGCCACGCCGTTGAAGGTGAAGATCGCCTGCGGCCCGTGGCCCTTGCTGGCAAGAAAGGCGCCGAGCTTGGCCGGCAGGCCGGCGTCGACTTCCAGCAGTTGCTGGCGCATGCCATTGCGGTTGCTGATCGATGCGGTGAACGCCTGTACCCGCTCCAGGCGCGAGCTGGTGCCGTCGAGCGGTTCGGTGACCGCGAGAATATCGCGGTAGCCTTGCGCCTGCAGGTGGTCCAGCGCCTGCTCGATGGCATCGGCGTTGTCCAGGCCGACCAGGTCGACCTTGAGCTCCGGCAGTTGCCGGTCGACCAGCACCATGGGGATGTCGCGCTGCAGGTTGAGCAGTTCGCCGGGATGGCGGCCGAGGGTGTTCACGATCAGCCCTTCGACGTTGTAGGACTGCAAGGCCGTCAGGTGGTGGCGCTCCTGCTCGTCGTCGCGGTTGGTGTTGCACACCACCAGGCTGTAGCCGTGCTGGCGGCATGCGGTTTCCACGCCATGCATCACGGCCACTGAATAGGGGTTGAGAATGTCAGCCACGAGCATGCCGATCAGGCGTGTCTGCCCACGCTTGAGGCCGCGGGCCATTTGGTTGGGCCGGTAGCCCAGGCGTTCGATGACCTGTTCCAGGCGCTTGGCGGTGGCTTCGGCCAGCAGCTGGCGATCGCCGCCGATGTAGCGCGAGACCGTGGCCTTGGACACACCGGCCACACGTGCCACTTCACTGATGGTCACCCGCTCGCGGGCATTGGAAGGTGAATCGGTCATTGCGGGTCCCTTGTGATTGTTTTGGGTGACGGCGAATGAAACCGGTTTCAATACAGCAAAACCTTGCGCGTTCGTCAACCTGACTTTTGCCGGGAGTGTCACAAGGAGAGTGAGGTAAGGCAAGAAGTGTGTGCAATAACCTATTGATATAAATACAAGGTTTAAGCCAGACGGTGTGGGAGCGGGTTCACCCGCGAATGCGATGTCGGGTTCAACAACGCATTCGCGGGTAAACCCGCCCCCACAGAGTTACAGCGCTGCAGTTACCGCAGCTGCTTCACATCAGCGGCGCTGACTGCACTGCCCTGGTTACCCCAGCTGGTGCGAATGAAATTGACCACATCCGCCACTTCCTGGTCGCTCAGGCGCCAGCCGAACGCCGGCATGGTGAAGTTCGACGGCGCTGTATGGGTCGCCGGCACCGTGCCGCCCGCCAGCACCACATGGATCAGCGAGGTGGCATCCGCCGTCTGCACCACCGGGTTGCCCGCCAGGGCCGGGAACACCCGGGTATAGCCGTGGCCATCGGTACGGTGGCAAGCCGCGCAGTTGTCGATGTACACCGACGCCCCCGGCTTGCTGTCGTCGCCCTGCCACAAGGCATCGGCCACCTGCTTGTCATACACATGCGGCTTGTCGTTCGGATCGCTCGGCGGCAGGGTCTTCAGGTAGCGGGCGATGGCGGTCAGGTCGGCGTCGCTCAGGTGCTGCATGCTGTGTTCGACCACATCGCTCATGCCGCCGAACACCGCGCTGCGGTCGCTGCGCCCCGTCTTGAGGAACTGCACCAGCTGCGCCTCGCTCCAGCTGCCCAGGCCGTCCTTGTAGTCGCCGCGCAGGTTCTTGGCGATCCAGCCTTCCAACGGCGCACTGCCAGCCAGGAACTGCTCGCCGTCCGCCGGGCTCAGTGCCTTTTCCTGCATGGTCAGGGCGCGCGGGGTGTGGCAGGCGCCACAGTGGCCCAGGCCTTCGACCAGGTAGGCGCCACGGCTGACCACCGGGTCTGCAGCGGCCGGCGCCTGCCAGGCTTGCACCTCGGGGGCGAACAGCCCGCGCCAGATCGACAGCGGCCAGCGCATGCTCAACGGCCAGGGGATATCGGTCGGCTTGTTGGCCTGCGCGACCGGCTCGACGCCGTGCATGAAGTACGCATACAGCGCCTGCATGTCGTCGTCGCTGACCCGCGCATAGGACGGGTACGGCATGGCCGGGTACAAGGTGCTGCCGTCCTTGGCGATGCCTTTGCGCACGGCCTGGTCGAAGTCGGCGAAGCTGTACTGGCCGATGCCGCTGGCGTGGGGCGTTATGTTGGTGGAATACACCGTGCCGATCGGGGTCTCCATCGGTAACCCACCGGCAAAGGGCTGGCCGCCCTTGGCGGTATGGCAGGCCACGCAGTCACCCGCGCGGGCCAGGTATTCGCCCTTCTTCACCAAGGCATCGTCGGCCTGGGCTGCGGCGGTGGCGCCCAGCAGCAGGGTTGCGATCAACAGGTTCTTCATGTTCATCGCTCCTCAAGCCTGAACCAGCGGGCCGGGGTTCTTCAGGTACTGCTCGCGGATCGCCCGGGCCGACCAGTAGGTCAGCGCGGCTACCAGGCCCGTGGGGTTGTAGCCCAGGCCCTGGGGGAACGCCGAAGCACCGGGGACGAACACGTTGTGCACGTCCCAGCTCTGCAGGTAGCGGTTCAGGGCGCTGGTTGCAGGGTCGCTGCCCATGATCGCGCCACCGTTGAGGTGGGTGGTCTGGTAGCTGGCGGTGTTGAAGTGCTCCTTGACCTTCTTGCCGAGAATGGCGATGGACTTGGGGTTCATCGCCTGGGCGATCTTGCTCAGCTTGTCGACCATGAACTGGTTCATCCTGATGTCGTTCTCTTGCCAGTCGAAGGTCATGCGCAGCAGCGGCTGGCCGTAGGCATCGCGGTAGGTCGGATCGAGGTCAAGGTAGTTACCGCGGTACGACTGGTGCGCACCGTGGGCGTCCATCGACACCTGGTGGGTGTAGTAGTCGGCGGTGGCCTTCTTCCAGGCGCTGCCCCAGGCCGGGGTGCCCGGCGGGTTGGCGACCCCGGCGATCGGCCGGCTGCCGGCCTGGTTGACCCACATCGGCGAGCCACCGACGAAGCCGTGCGGCCCATGGTCGAAGTTGTCGGCGTTGAAGTCGTCGATGGCCACGCCGTTGCCGCCAGCACCGATGAAGTTGTTGGTGTAGGTGTCCTTGTCGAAGAACGCCTTGACCGTGCCCATGTTCTGGTAGGCAAAGTTGCGCCCGACCACCCCTTCGTTCTTGACCGGGTCGTAAGGCTTGCCGATGCCGGACAGCAGCATCAGGCGCACGTTGTTGAACTGGAAGGCGGCAAGGATGACGATGTCCGCCGGTTGCTCCACTTCGCGGCCCTGGGCATCGATGTAGGTCACACCGGTGGCCTTGCGCTTGCTGTCGTCAAGGTTCACCCGCAGCACGTGGGCGTTGGCGCGCAGTTCGAAGTTCGGCACCTGGCGCAGCGCCGGCAGGATGTTCACGTTCGGCGAGGCCTTGGAGTACATGTAGCAGACGTAGCCGCTGCAGAAGCCGCAGAAGTTGCACGGGCCCATCTGCGCGCCGTACGGGTTGGTGTACGGCCCGGAGGTGTTGGCCGACGGCAAGTTGTAGGGTTTGTAGCCGAGGCTGGCGGCGGCCTTTTCGAACAGCTTGGCCGACACCACGTTCTTTTGCGATTCCAGCGGGAACGGGTTGGAGCGGTCAGGCGCGTAGGGGTTGCCGCCCTTCCCTTCGCCCACCCGCTTGCCCTTGACGGTCCAGGCCTGGCCCGAAGTGCCGAAGACCTTCTCGGCGAAGTCGAAATGCGGCTCGAGCTCCTCGTAGCTGACGCCGAAGTCCTGGATGGTCATGTCTTCGGGGATGAAGCGCTTGCCGTAGCGCTCCTCGTAGTGGCTGCGCATGCGCAGCTCCATCGGGTCGACCCGAAAGTGCACGCCCGACCAGTGCAGGCCCGCACCGCCAACGCCCTTGCCCGGCAGGAAGGCGCCGAGCTGGCGGTTGGGCAGCGCAACATCGTTGACGCTGTGGCGGATGGTGACGGTTTCTTTCGACACATCGACGAACAGCTTCTTGCGCACGCTGTAGGTCAGCTCGTCGATCACCTGCGGGTAGCTGCCGTCCGGGTAGGTGTCCTGCATCGGCCCGCGCTCCAGCGCCACCACCTGCAGCCCGGCTTCGGTGAGTTCCTTGGCCATGATTGCGCCGGCCCAGCCGAAGCCGACAATCACCACGTCAGCCTTTTTCATTGCATTGGCCATGCCTTACGCCCTCTCGCCACGAATCGAAACGGCCGGGAACGGGTATGGCGCGTTGCGCTCGACCCAGTCCATGAAATCTGCCCGGGCACCCGGGAAGCCAATCTGCGTCCAGCCGACCATGCCTTTGTTGCCGCCGTGAATCGGGTCGCAGAAGAAGCCTTCGCGGGTGTTCTGTACCAGCAGGCTGAAGAACACCTTGGCCGGCACCTGCTCGAAAACGATCTCACCGGCTTCGATCTTGCCGAGAATCCTGTCTCGGGTAGCGCTATCTTGCTCGGCAAAGGTTTTACCGCTGGCGTTTTTGCTCCAGGCCTCCGTGGCGGCTATCCCTAAGCGGTAGATCTGTTGCGGGCTGAGTTGCAACTGGTAGCCGAGCTCCGGGGCGGCGTCGGCCTTGAACGGGCCTTGCATGTACCACTGGGCGCCGGTGGCGTAAGGGGTGTTCATCTGGCGGTCGATGAATTCGGCGGCGCCAGCTTCCAGTGCTCCGGGGCCGAGTTCGTCGGCGGGAATGATGCGCGACACGGCCGCTTGCAGGAACGCCCACTCTTCGGCGGTGAAGAAGGTCGGCTGATAGTTGCCAGCCGAGGGTGTGGCCGGCACCTTGGGTTCGCGCACAGGCTCGGCCAGCAACTGACTGGCACCGAGGCCGGTACTGGCCACGGTGACCACCGGGATCAAGGTCAGGGTCTTGCGCAGGAAGTCCCGGCGCGGGTTATCGGGGGCATGCTCAGGCATTTCGAGTCCTCATCGGCATTGGGGCGGCCTTGGGTTGCGCCATCTGGTGTCCGGTCAGGCCGGAAAAACGGCGTAATCTAGCTGGTTTGGACATCTTTTGAAACCGGTTTCAGAACCTGCGACATCTTGCACCTTGACACGCCCCCTGTGGGAGCCGCGCTTGCCGGCGATCGAGGGCAAAGCCCTCGCCTGTTACCTGCAGGATTTTTGAAGCCCCGACAACCCTGGGGCCGCTGTGCGGCCCATCGCCGCCAAGCGCAGCTCCCACAGAAGAACTGCCGCACCTCAGAAATCGAAGGTATAGCCGACAATCAACCGGTTCTCGTCCGCCGCATCGGCAAAATTCGAGCGCATGCTCGCGTTACGCCAGCGCAGCGACACGTTCCTGAATGGCCCCGATTGCACCACATAAGTGATGTCCGTGGTCCGCTCCCACTCCTTACCCTCGCCGTCCTGTACCGCGAGCGCCCTGCCCTTGGCCGTGGCGATACGCTGCGGGTCGACCTGGTCACCCTTCACATAACGCACGTTAAATGCCAGCCCAGGGATGCCGAGGGCGGCAAAGTTGTAGTCATAGCGCAGCATCCAGGCACGCTCGTTGGCCAGGGCGAAAGTGCTGACCTGCTGTTCACTGAACAGGTAGGTATCAGTACCGCCCACATAGGCGTAGGCGGTGGCGCCGCTGACCTTCTGGTAGCCGCCGCTGAAGGTGTGGCCGTGCAGGCTGTAGCCGAAGTTGGTGCTCAAGGTGCGGTTGTCGACCTCCCCCAGCAACGCCCGGCCCTGTTCCTTGGCGTTGAACCAGCGCCACTCGGTGAACGCCTCACCCGGACCCAGGGCGATGCGGTACTTGAAACCAGCAAAATCGCGGCGGAACAGGTCTTCGAGTTCACTGCTGTGCACGCTCAAAGTCAGGTTGTTCAAGGGTTGGTAATCGGCCCCGGCGTAATACAACCGGTCACTGCTCACCGTCGCTGAATAGGCGCCTTGTTGCGCCATCGCCGTCAGGTCTTCGAAGTCGGTGGAATCGCGCAGCTTGGTAGCATCCACCTGCAACACGGTGAAGGTGAAATCATCCAGGTCCTTGCTGACCACCTGCACCCCATTGAACCATTGCGGGAACAGGCGGCTGTAATTCGACGCCAGCAGCGGCAGTTGGGGGCTCAACCCACCCGCCTGCAGCTCGGTCCGTGACAGCTTCGCCTTGAAGGTGACGACCGCCTTGCCATAGTTGTCCGCAGCACGCTTGTCACTGCCTCGCGGCAACAGCCCGGTGCCGCTGCGGTCGGGCGCAGAGTCGAGCTTGACGCCCAGCATGCCGGCCGCGTCCAGGCCCAAGCCGATAACCCCGTCGGTATAGCCGGACTGCCACTTGAGCATGAAACCCTGGGCCCACTCGCCGCGCCGCGACTGGTTGGCCGTATCACCATGGAAATCGCGGTCGAAGTAGAAGTTGCGCAGCTCCAGGCTGCCCTTGCCGTCATCGGCCCAGCCAGCCTGGGCTGCCTGGCACGCGCAGCCAAGCGCCGCGAGCATCAGCGATGCCCGCTGGGAGTGAGAAATGTTCATGGTTTCGCCTTGTTATTGTTCTTGTTGGACAGCAGGGGAACTCAGGCTTTGGGGTTCCTGACGTAGCGCATCACCACCAGGCAGGCGATCAGGATCAGCGGCGCAATCGACAACATGCCCATGTAGCTGCTGCCGGTAAGGTCGTTGATCTTGCCGACCATCACCGGCGCGACGATGCCGCTCAACTGGCCGACCGAGTTGATCGCCGCCGTGCCAGTGGCAATGGCCAGGCCCGAGAAGGTCGACTGCGGGATGGTCCAGAAGATCGGGATGGCGATGAAGGTGCCGGCGGTGGCCAGCACCAGCGCCGCCATCATCGCCCAGGACGAGTCCGCGTACAGGCACGCCAACAGGTAACCCAGCGCCGACGCCAGCAGGCAGTACACCAGGTAACGCTTGCGTTCGCCGGTGCGGTCGGAGCGCCGGGTCAGCAGCACCATGCCGATGCAGGCCACCGCATAGGGCAGTGCCGACAGCACACCGACCCAGAGCATGTCCTGCACGCCGGACGACTTGATCAGGTGCGGCATCCAGAAGTTCAGGCCGTAGGAAGCGGTTTTCACCACGTAGTAGATGAACGCCATGATCGCCACTTCACGGGTCAGCAGTACCCGCCAGATCGACCCCAGCACCGGCTTCTGCACGCGTCGGTCCTGGGCCAGGTTCTCTGCCAGCAGGTCTTTCTCCTGGCGGCTCAGCCATTTGGCCGACTCGATGTCGCGGTCCAGTTTCCACAGCACCAGCCCGCCCAGCAGCACGCACGGCAACCCCGACATGAGGAACAGCCAGTGCCAGCCGGCCAGGCCCAGCACGCCATCCATCGTCCCCAGCAGAAAGCCCGCTGCCGGCCCGCCCACGGCACCTGCCAGGGGCACGGCGAGGAACCACAGGCCGTTCATCTTCGCCAGGTGTTTCCTGGGGAACCAGCAGGCCAGGTAGAACAGGATCGCCGGCCCGAACCCGGCCTCCATCACCCCGATCAGAAAGCGCAGGAAGTACAGCGTGTACTGGGTGTAGGCAAACACCAGTGCCGCCGTGGCCAAGCCCCAGGACACCATGATCCGGCAGATCCACGCCGGCGTTCCGTAGCGCTTGAGGCCCAGGCTGCTCGGCACTTCGAACAGCACGTAGCCGATGAAGAACATGCTGGCGGCCAGGCCATAGGCGGCATCGCTCAGGCCCAGCTCAGCCTGCATCTGGGTCTTGGCAAAGCTGATGTTGATGCGGTCAAAGTAGGAAAACAGAAAGCAGATGATGGCCAGCGGCATGATGCGCCAGGCCACACGGCGGTACAGCAGCAGTTCATCGATGTGGCTGTCGGCGCGCTCGCGCGCCACTTCGCCGGTCAGGGCAACCATGGTGGATCTCCATTCTTGTAATTATTGGAGAGCGACGGCGCCCCAGGTGGGCACCGCGTGCAACGCGTCAGGCAATGCGCACGAGCTTGTCCTTGAAGGCCTGGCCCTTGCGCGCGTACTCGGCGGCATTGGCCTGCAGGCCAGCGATGGCTTCTGGGCTCAGCTCCCGTACCACCTTGGCCGGCGCCCCGAGGATCAGCGAGTTGTCGGGGAACACCTTGCCCTCGGTGACGATAGCGCCGGCACCGACCAGGCAGTTGCGGCCGATGACCGCACCGTTGAGTATCACCGCCTGGATCCCGACCAGCGCGCCATCGCCGATGCTGCAGCCGTGCAGCATGGCCTGGTGGCCGATGGTGACGTTGCCGCCCACGGTCAGGGCAAAGCCCGGGTCGGCATGCAGCACCGCCCCTTCCTGGACGTTGCTGTGCTGGCCGATGCGGATTG
The DNA here is from genome assembly GCF_044749325.1 of Pseudomonas sp. NPDC089428. Taxonomy (NCBI): domain Bacteria; kingdom Pseudomonadati; phylum Pseudomonadota; class Gammaproteobacteria; order Pseudomonadales; family Pseudomonadaceae; genus Pseudomonas; species Pseudomonas sp. NPDC089428. The sequence continues at coordinate 79,016 of NZ_JBIVHT010000011.1, read as the reverse complement.
GCGCGTTGTCACCGCGCAGCACCGCCTGCGGCCACACACTGACGCCCTGCTCCAGGGTGACGTCGCCAATCACTGTGGCCTCCTCGGCAATGAAGGTTTGCGGGTGAATGGCCGGCGCCAGCGTGTCGTATCGATAGATCGCCATTCAGCGCACTCCCTGGTCCTGATCGTCGGTTTTCAGCACGCCAGCCGCGCACAGTTCGGCGATGTGCTCATCGCTGTAACCCAGCTCGCGCATGACCTTGTACGTGTGTTCGCCAATGCGCGGGATCGGCCGGCGCGGCTGCAGGCGCTGGCCGTCCAGCGACAACGGCAGCAAAGGCATCGGCGTGCTGCTGCCATCCTCCAGCAGCTGGTCAGCCAGGCCACCGCTCTGGGTCAGGTGCGGGTCATCGAACAGCTCTTCCGGGCGGCGGATCGGCGCGAACGGAATGTCATTGGCCTCCAGTTCCACAGCCAATTGCCGGGCATCGAGGTTGGCGAACACCTCGGCAAGGTGCGCCAGCAGCCGCGGCCGCTGCAATACCCGGTCATTGTTGCTGGCCAACGTCGGGTCATCGAGCAAGGCGGTCTGGCCCAGCAGCTGGCACAGGGCATGCCACTGGCCCTCACCCGTGGCGGCAACGAACATCTGCTCGCCACCCGCAAACGTGAACACATCGTAGATGGCCCAGGCGCTGATGCGGTTGGGCATCGGCGCCGCCGCCTGGCCCGTCACCACGTACTGCTGCATGTGCTGGGCCGCGAGCAGCACGCAGTTCTCGTACAGCGCGCTCTGCACTTCACGGCCAAGCCCCGTGGTGTTGCGCTCGTTGAGCGCGGCCAGTACACCAATGGCGCCGAACATGCCGCCCATGATGTCGTTCACCGAACTGCCGGCGCGCAGCGGGCGGCCCACCGGGCCGGTCATGTAGGCCAGGCCGGCCATCATCTGCACCACCTCGTCCAGGGCCAGGCGGTTGTCGTACGGGCCACTGAGGAAGCCCTTGTGCGAGGCGTAGATCAGCCGCGGGTTGCGCTGGCGCAACGCGGCATGGTCCAGGCCCAGCTTGAGCATGCGCCCGGGCTTGAAGTTCTCGATGAACACGTCAGCGGTGTCGATCAGCGCCAGCACCGCCTCACGGCCCTGGGGCGTGTCGAGATCGACGGCGATGCATTGCTTGTTGCGGTTGAAGGTGCGGAAGAACCCTGCCCCCGCCCCCAGCAACCGGCGCGTACCGTCACCCCGGGTGGGTTCGATCTTGATCACTTCGGCACCCAGGTCACCGAGGATCATGCCGCAGGTGGGGCCCATGACCATGTGCGAAATCTCGACGACACGAATGCCGTCCAAGGGGAGTCTGGACATTATGCGATTCCTGGGTAATTGAGCGGCAACCCGGCGCGGGCGATAGCGCCGTAGAGCGGTTCATCCGGCAAGGCCTCACGCAGCAACTGGCGTGTGGCGATCAGCGCTGGCAAGTCGATACCGGTGTCCAGGCCCATGCTGTGCAGCATGAACACCAGGTCTTCGGTCACCGTGTTACCCGACGCTCCCGGTGCGAACGGGCAACCGCCAAGGCCGGCAAGCGATGCATCCAGCTCGCGAATACCCTGCTGCACCGCCACCAGGCTGTTGGCCAGGGCCAGGCCACGGGTGTCGTGGAAGTGCGCGGCGCGCAGGCGCTCACCGGCAATGCCTCGCACGGCCTGGATCACCGTTGCCACCTGGCCGGGGTTGGCGTAGCCGGTAGTGTCGCCCAGCGAGACCAGGTCGCAGCCCGCCTCGATCACCTGGCGAGTCAGCTCGCACAAATCGGCCAATGGCACATCACCCTGGCGGGTGCAACCAAAGGCCACCGACATGCCGGCGATCATCTGCACATCGTGACGCCCCAGCTCGCTGCGCAGCTGGCACATGCGCCCCAGTTCCTCGACCATTTCCTGCGGCGTGCGGCGCACGTTGGCCAGGCTGTGGGCGGTACTGACCGATACCGGCGCGACGATACGCTGGGCGCCGGACTCCAGCGCATCCTGCGCACCGCGCAGATTGGGCGCCAGCACTGTCACCAGCAGGTCGGGGTAAGTCAGGGCGTGGGCCACCACCTGCCTGGCGTCGGCCATCTGCGGCAGCAACCGGGCCGGCACGAACGAGGCGACTTCCATATGGCGCACGCCGGCGGCATAGGCGCTGTCGATCCAGCGCAGCTTGGCGGCGGTCGGCATCACCGTGTGCAGGCTCTGCAGGCCATCGCGCATACCGACTTCATTGAGGGTTATTGTTGTCATCGGGGTCTCTCTGTCTGAAGCGTGGGGCCAGACTAAGAGCAGCACGGCGGGCAGAAAAGACGTGTTTCACGGGCTGATCCATCGCCAGCCACGATGGATCAATTGCCTGTTTGCCAGGCCGGCGCGCGCAGCAGCAAATGGTCCAGCAAGCGGCGCGCAGACAGGCTCAAGGCATGACGGTCGCGCATGCAGATGACGAACTCGCCCAGCGCCCAGTCATCGGTCAGTGGAATCACCCGCAGGTCGAACAGCTGCGCATAGCGCGCCACCGCCTCCTGCGGAAACACCGCCAGGCCCAGGCCAAACTGCACCAGGCGATAGGCCGCATCGAACGACGACACGTACGAGCGAAAGCGCAGTTCCTTGCCCGCCGCCTCGGCGCTGTTGCGCATGAACGTGTTGAGCGTGGCGAATGCCGACAAACCCAGGTGTTCGTAATCCAGCGTCTCTTCGAACGCGATGCTGGCCCGCCCGGCCAGCGGGTGATCGACGCCAACCACCACGGCCAGATGATCCTGCCGGTACGGCACGAACTCCAGATCGCCGACGGCCATCGACTTGCGGCAGATGCCCAGGTCGGCACTGCCTTCAGCCACCCCACGTACCACATCAGGGCTGAAACGTTCTTCGATATCGGCCTGGATCAGCGGGTTGTCGAGCATGAACGCCGACAACTCTTCAGGCAGGAACTCCATGATCGACGACACGTTGGCCAGCACCCGCACATGCCCGCGGGCGCCTTCTGCGTACTCGCTCAACTCGCTGTCCAGGCGCTCCATGGCCCGGGTCAGGCCACGGGCATGGCGCAACAGCGCAAGGCCCGCAGGGGTCGGCTCGACGCCGCGCTTGCTGCGCTTGAGCAACGCCGTGCCAAAACGCGCTTCGATATCCGAAATCCGCTTGCTGACCGCCGATGGCGCCATGAATGCCCGCTCGCTGGCACGGGCGATGGTGCCGGCTTCGCAGACCACGATGAACAGGTGCAACGACAGGTGATCGAGGGGCTGCATGGCGGTACCCATTGCGCAAATGGCAGTCATCCTAGCACCTGCCGGGCGGCATAAGGCCGTATCATGCCCCCTCTACTTCAGAGGCCCGCCATGTTCGATTGGGAAGACCTGCGCCATTTTTCCGCCTTCATCAACACCGGTTCGCTGTCGGCTGCGGCCAGGCAGCTGGCTGTCGACCACGCCACCGTGGCCCGGCGCATCGCCGCGCTGGAGGCCGCCTTGAACCTCAAGCTGGTCGACCGCCGCCCCAGGGCCTACGCGCTGACCGAGGAAGGCCGCCGCGTCGGCGAATACGCCGAACGGATGAGCCAGTCGTCGTTCGCCCTGGAGCACTTCGCCAATGCCGGGCAACAGCAAGTGGAAGGCGAAGTGGTGCTGGCCGCGCCGCCTGCGTTGCTCGGTAGCATCATTGCCCGGCGCCTGGGTACGCTGTTGCAGCGCTACCCGCAACTGCACCTGAAACTGGTCGGCAGCAAGTCGCGGGCCTCGCTGGCCCGCCGTGAAGCCGATATCAGTATCACCCTGGCCAGGCCCACCGAGCCGACGCTGGTGGCCAGCCTGCTGGGGTATCTGGATTACCGCTTGTACGCCGCGCCCGCCTACCTGCGCAGCACGGGCGCGCCCCGCTACATCGGCTATGACGAATCCCAGGCCAAGTCGCCGCAGCAGCAGTGGCTGCTCAGCCAGACCGGCAACCCGCCCTTGGTGCTGCAGAGCAACGACCTGCGCATCCAGGCCCAGGCGGCTGCCGGCGGGGTTGGCATCGCCTGCCTGCCGGCATTCATGGCGCAGGAGCATGGCCTGGAGGTCGCCGGTCAGGACCAACAGCAGATGAGCATCGAGATCTGGCTGGCCGTGCACGAGGACGTTCGCAACACCCCGCGCATCAAGGCCGTCACCGACTTCCTGCAGCAACAGGTCAAGCCGCTGCTGCGCTTGTGATTTTTTGCGGATTACGCCTGCACCGATTCGGGATTTTCGCAGCTGGCCACCACCGCTAAGCTTCCCTGCATCGCACAACCGATCACTGAGGAGCAGCGGATGCAATACGTCAAACTGGGCAACACCGGCCTGGACATCTCGAAACTGTGCCTGGGCTGCATGACCTTTGGCGAACCGGATGCCGGTACCCACCCCTGGACCCTGGGCGAAGCCGACAGCCGCCCGATCATCCGCCACGCCGTCGAGCAAGGCATCAACTTCTTCGACACCGCCAACAGCTACTCGGCCGGCACCTCGGAGATCATCCTCGGCAAGGCGCTCAAGGAATTCACCCGCCGCGAGGAAACGGTGATCGCCACCAAGGTGTTCTTCCCCGCCAACATGTGGGAAGGCAGCACCCGCCCCAACGAGCAGGGCCTGTCGCGCAAGGCGATCATGGCCAACATCGACGCCAGCCTGGCCCGCTTGGGCACCGATTATGTCGACCTGTACCAGATCCACCGCTGGGACTACCACACGCCCATCGAAGAGACCATGGAAGCCCTGCACGACGTGGTCAAGGCCGGCAAGGCGCGCTACATCGGCGCGTCGTCGATGTATGCCTGGCAGTTCGCCAAGGCCCAGCAAGTGGCGGCCAGCAACGGCTGGAGCCGCTTCGTGTCGATGCAGAACTACCTCAACCTGATCTATCGCGAGGAAGAGCGCGAGATGATCCCGCTGTGCCTCGACCAGGGTGTCGGCCTGATGCCCTGGAGCCCGATGGCCCGCGGCCGGCTGACCCGGCCGCATGGGCAGCAGACCGCACGTACCCGTACCGATATTTCCGGGCAGTCGTTCTACGAGAAGACCGAAGTGGAAGATGGCCGGGTGATCGATGTGGTCGAGCAGATCGCCGGTGAGCGCGGCGTGCCGATGGCGCAGGTGGCGCTGGCCTGGGTGCTGGGCAAGCGCGGGGTGTCGGCGCCGATTGTCGGGGCCTCGAAGGTGGCACAGCTGGATGATGCGATTGCGGCGTTGGCGTTCCAGCTGAGCGACGCGGAAATCGCCCGGCTGGAAGCGCCCTATGTGCCGCATGCAGTGACAGGGTTCAAGTAAGCCTGCACTGGCCTCTTCGCGGGTGAACCCGCTCCCACAAGGACCGCATCATCTTCAGCTTTGTGGTGATCCTGTGGGAGCGGGTTTACCCGCGAAGAGGCCCGCACAGCCATACAGCGCTGCCGATCTGACTCTGATTATCCTCGCGACGAATGGAGTACATCTGTACTCCTTGCTGAATTTGCGCGCCAACCCTGCAGCAACACCGCCAGTGCCGCCAGCCCCGCCGGCAGCAGCAGCGAGGCGAACACCTGGGCGAAACTCCAGCCCAGCGCCAGCATCTGCGCACCGGCAAAGGCACTGAGAATGGCACCGAAGCGGCCAATGCCACTCATCCAGCTGGCGCCGGTAGCGCGCGCCTCGGTTGGGTAGAACGCCGCCAGCGCATTCATGCCCACGCTCGCGCCGTTCAGGCCAAAGCCCACGGCCCAGGCGATGGCGCACAGCCAGGCGAAATCGCCGGCCACCTGGCCAATCGCGAAAATCACCGCCCCACTGAACAAGAAGGTCAACATCAGCACCCGCTGCGGGTGGCAGCGGTCCATGGCCCAGCCCACCGAAATCGCGCCGACCGGCCCGCCGATCTGGAAGCAGGCCGTGACGATGGCCGCTTGCGACACCGAAAAACCACCACCCTCCTTCACCAGGGTCGGCAGCCAGCCGCTGAACAGGTAGACCAGGAACAGCGCCAGCACGTAGCCCGTCCACAGCATCAGTGTGCCGAAGCGATAGCGGGGAGAGAGGATGGTGCCGATGGCGCCGCCCTTGTGCGCGCTGATGGCGGGTACCACGAAGGTGCTGTCGGGGCCGCAGTGTGCCGGTGCCAGGCGCTGGACGATGCGCCGGACACGCTGCGGGTCGGCGCCTTGGCTGACCAGGAAGGTCACCGACTCGGGCAGGCGCCAGCACAGCAATGGCAAGACCAGCAGCGGCAACACCCCGCCCAGCGCCAGCACGCTGCGCCAGCCCAGGTTGGGGATCATCCAGGCGCTGACGAAGCCACCCAGCGCCGCCCCCAGCGAGAAACCGCAGAAGGCCAGGGTGATCAGCAGCGAGCGGCTGCGCGCCGGGGCGTATTCGCTGACCAGGGTACTGGCGTTGGGCATCGCCGCGCCCAGACCCAGGCCAGTCAGAAAGCGCAGCGCCACCAGGGTTTCCAGGTCGGGGGAAAAGGCCGAGGCCAGGGTCCACAGGCCGAACAGCAGCACGCTGCCAAGCAGCACCGCCTTGCGCCCGTAACGGTCGGCCAAGGGGCCTGCGACCAGGGCGCCGAGGGCCAGGCCGATCAGCGCGGCACTGAGCACCGGGCCGAGGGCCTGGGCGCCTAGCTGCCATTCGCTTTTCAGCTGGGGGGCGATGAAACCGATGATGGCGACGTCCAGACCGTCCAGGGCGATGATCAGGAAACCGAGGAAGACTACCCATTTCTGGTAGGCGCCGATGGGTTGCTGGTCGATCAATTGACGTATGTCGATGGGATGGTTCATTTACCTGACCTCTTGTTGTTTTTATTGGGGGTAATGCGCGGTATTTGTGGGAGCGGGTTCACCCGCGAATGCGTCGTTGAATCCACCACCGCTTTCGCGGGTAAACCCGCTCCCACAGGGGCCCAGTCAACTCATCAAGCTATTGCGCAAGCGCACTGGCTTGATGATCCGCGTCTCCTGCGCCACCACCAGGTCGCGGGTGGCCTGCAGGTACGCGGCAAAATCCGGGTCGGCATCGCGCGCCGCGCTACGCCGCTCGAAATCCGCCAGGCTGTCATACCCCCACAGGTGCACCACCTGGTTCAGCGGCCCGATGCTGCTGACGTAGAACCCCAGCGGTGTCCCCAGGTGCCGGCGCAGGATGGGCATCGCCAGCTGCTCGAAAGCTTCGAGAAACGCGGCCATGCCGCGCGGCCGGATGGTGTAGATACGGTGGTCGACAATCGCCTTGTCCATCACGCCACCTCCCGCGTCTGATCGGCACTGGCCAGCCCCTGCTCGACCCCGGCCAGGTGCCGCCCGGTAATGTAGCCGAAGGTCATGATCGGCCCCAGGGTGATGCCAGCGCCGGGGTAATTGCCGCCCATGATGCTGGCGCGGTCGTTGCCCACCGCGTACAGCCCGGTGATGGCGCGCCGTTCGCCATCGAGCACCTCGCCGACCACACTGGTACGGATACCATCGAACGTGCCCAGGTCGCCCATCACCACCTTCACCGCAAAGTACGGCCCGTCACCCAGCGGCGCCACGCACGGGTTGGGCTGTTGTTGTGGGTCGGCCAGGTAGCGGTTGAACGTGGTGCTGCCACGGCCGAATTGCCGGTCCTCGCCGTGCACCGCACCCAGGTTGTACTCGCGCACCGTACGCTCCAGGCCTTGGCCATCGATACCCGCCTTGGCCGCCAGCTCGGCGAGGGTGTTGCCCTTGAGCAGATAACCGTTACGCAACAGTGGCCCCAGCGGCATCGGCGCAGGCTTGGCGTAGCCCAGGCCGTACTTGGCCAGGGTGCGCCGGTCGCAGACCAGCCACATGGCAGTTTCCGGCTGCTCGGCACAGGCCTCGATCAGCGCCGCGCCGACATCGTGATACGAGTTGGATTCATTGGTGAAGCGCTTGCCGCTGCGCAGCACGCCAATCACCCCAGGCTTGTAGCGATCGAGCAGGTGCGGAAAGGCCACCTGCTTGCCACCTGCCATCGGCACCTTCGAGACCGGCATCCACGCCGCCGCTGCCTGCAGGCGGATGTCCACCTTGCCACCCAGGGCCTCGGCCATGCGTGCACCGTCGCCGGTGTTGCCCGCTGGCACCGGCGAAAAGTGCTCGCCGCCCCGGCGCACATGCGGGTAAGCCTGTTTCAGGCGCTGCAGGTCATGGGAGAACCCCCCGCACGCCAGCACCACGCCCCGGCGCGCCTCGATGCGCAACTCGCCCGCCTGCTGCTGGGCCAGTGCCCCGCTCACCCGCCCGCCTTCGCGCAGCAGCTGCCGCGCCGGGGTGCCGGTAAGGATCGGGATGCCCAGGTCCAGCGCCGACTTCACCAGCCGCGCCGCCAGGGCATTGCCACTGGTGACCTGGGTGCCGCGGCGGTACAGCAGCAGTTCCTTGAAGTGGGTCAGCAGCCGTTTGGCCACGTAGCCGAACGAGGTCAGCGAACGGGTGACGTTGAAGAAGTGCTTGAGGTCGGCGTTCGACGAATTGAACATCATGCCGATGAAGGTGATGGTTTTCAGCGGCGGGCGCAGCCGTGCCATGTCCGCCCCAAGGCCGCGGATATCATACGGTGCGGCCAGGATCGAGCGGCCGATATCGGCACCGCCCTCGGCCTGCGGGTGGTAATCCGGGTACAGCGTGGGGACGAACTTGACCGTGGTCTCGCGCTCGAAAAACTCCACCATCTGCGGCCCATGTCGCAAGAACGCTTCGACCCCAGCCGCATCGAAACAGGCGCCGGTTTCATTGCGCAAGTAGGTCAACGCCTGCTCATGGCTGTGATTCTGGTCATGCCGGTTGCCTGGCACCCACAGCACGCCACCGGAAAACGCCGTGGTGCCGCCGAAGCAGTCGTCCTTCTCGATCACCAGCACGTCCAAACCGTGCTTTTTCGCCGTGATCGCCGTCGCCAGGCCACCAGCCCCGGCACCGATCACCAGCACATCGCAGCTGCGCGTGTTCATGCCTTGACCCCCTCGAAGCCGGGGCGCGGGATCAGCGCCATGGGCATGCTCTCCAGGCCACCATCCACGGTCAGTTCGGCGCCATTGATGTAGTCGGCGCGCGGGCTGGCGAGGAACAGCACGGCATCGGCGATATCCTGTGGCTCGCCGATGCGCTGGTTGGCGGTCATCGCGCTGCGCTGGCGTTCGACCTGCGGGTCGGCATAGAACGCCGCTGACAGCGGCGTGCGAATCAGCCCCGGGCACACGGCGTTGCTGCGCACCCCGCGCGGCCCCCACTCGACGGCGATCTGCCGCGACAGCATGCTGACCCCGGCCTTGGCTGCGCTATAGGCACCGCTGTTGGGTTGCGGGTAATGCGCCGCAATCGACGCCACATGCACGATACGCCCCTGGCCACGGGCAAGCATCGCGCGGCCGAAGCCTTGTGCGCACAGCAGGTAGCCGCTGAGGTTGACCGCCAGCACCTGGTTCCACTGCTCCAGGCTCAGTGTTTCCAGCGCCCCTGGGCGCAGCACGCTGGCATTGTTCACCAATACGTCGCAGCGGCCATGCAGCGCCTGCACCTGGGCGGCAGCCTGCTCGACGCTGGCCGGGTCGGCGATATCGCAGGCCAGCGCACTGACTTCACCGACACTGTGCTCGCCCAGGCTGGCAGCCAGCTCGCGGCACTTGTCAACGTCACGGTCCAGCAGCACCACATGGGCCTGCTGCTCGACCAGTGCCGCGGCCAGCGCCGCACCGATGCCACCGGCCGCGCCGGTGACCACGCAAACGGCTGAATCCAGGCCCAGCCAGTTGGAGGAAATCTTGTTGTTATGCATGCCGCTCTCCAGAGTGTCGCTTGATCTGGCGAACAGCCTAGGGCCGAGGGGCAGGCCGGCAGAATGGACAAAACCTGCAAGCGTCGCCACATTCCGGTCAATTTTGTGACCGGCACCTGAAGCCTGTGCCTGGCTGTGGCACAGTGGCCGGGTAGCGATCAGAACAATTACAACAACATGAACAAGATCCCCAACTACGCCCTGTACGGCGAAACCGCACAGCCGGTGTGGCACGAATCCCTGCATGTGGAGCAGATCTCCCAGCGCTCCGGCGCGTACAACTGGGAAATCGCCGCGCACCGCCACGACGGCCTGCTGCAGCTGCTGTACCTGCAGAGCGGCAGCGGCGAAGTGCTGTTCGACAGCGAGCGCGTGCAAGTCTGCGCACCCTGTGTGGTGTATGTGCCGGCGCAGGTGGTGCACGGCTTTCACTGGGCCGGCGAGGTCGAAGGCCAGGTGATCACCGCCGCCCAGCCACCGCTGGAGAGCATCGCCCAGGTGCTCGCCCCCAATCTGCTGGCGCCACTGCACAGACCCCAGGTCATCGCCCTGCCCCATTGGCCCACCGAAGACGACCCGTTGCTGCCGCTGTGCTTTGCCCTGCGCGAGGAATACCACAACCGCGCCCGTGAGCACGTGGCCAGCAGCATGGCGCTGCTGCTCACCCTGCTGATCCAGGCCTTGCGCCATGCCCAGCAGGCACTCGACCCGGCACATCGCCCCGCGTCACGGCGCAGCCAGCAACTGACCGGGTTTCGCGAGCTGGTGGACAGGCATTACCGCGAGCACCGGCCATTGGGCTTCTATGCCAGTGAACTGGGCATGACCTTGGCGACGCTGGGGCGCCTGTGCCAGGAGCACCTGGGGATGACCCCGATGACTGTGATCAATGCCCGGCTGGTGCTGGAGGCCAAGCGGGTGCTGGGGCATTCGGATGCGAGTGTGAAGGCGATTGCCCATGAACTGGGGTTTGCCGATGTGGGGTATTTCAGCCGGTTCTTTCGCAAGCAGTGCGGCGTGAGCCCAAGTGAGTTTCGCGGTAAAAAGCCCGGGTAGTCCGCTGCCTGTGCCGGCCTCTTCGCGGGCAAGCCCGCTCCCACAACGACGGTCTCACACTTGAGACGCGTGGTACCTGTTAGAGCGGGCTTGCCAGCGACGAGGCTCACATGTCCAGTCACGGCTGCTGGTACTGGCTATTCGACTGGCAGTGCGCTTACCTCGAGATTGTCCAGCACCATGCGCTTGTCTTCACCTCCGTCATCAATATAAACCGTCACTATTTCTGGGCCGTCGATAATAAACTCATCGGTCCCATAGCGCAGTTCGGGCTCCACCGAAAGGACTTTCTGATTTTCCGCAATGGTCGTATATCTCATACAGTAATCGTTGCAACCCCAGTTATATCGTACTTTACGCCGCCCCTTGCCCGGCAATAAAAAATGAATGTAATGCTCGAACGCTAAGTGCTTAAGCTTAATCAGCTCTTGGCCCACATACTTATCATCGCTGATGCCACCGCGGTTAGCCATTAAGAACGTGACACCGTCAACAACAAAATCATTACGTTCACCCACCGGTTCGGATTCGAAATCAATGTTAGGTTCGGGAACAGGTCGCCCCACGGCCTGATCCTCTTCGGCGTAGGTAAACACCATGACCTGATCCTCGTCAGTTGGAAACTTCGTGCGAATGACAGGGATTGACTGGGCATACCGTTCGTAGCGAATCTGGTCATACTGCGCCTTCACCTGCGCTTGTTGATCACCTTCGACATAGAAGAATGCCTGCACTGGTAGCTTGGCCCCGCTGCCCGATGGCCAGACGGGCAATAATATCTCGTTGAACCCCATCCACGTCTCACCCACCAGGCCTGCTCTTACTTCAATTGCCATGTCAAACCATTCGGCTCTCATGTTTGCCGGTTTTTCGCGAAGGTCCCAACCGCAAATCCACGCCCTCTTCACATCCTCAACGCTGTACCTTCTCAGCCAATCGTCCGCACTCGTTATGCTCACCTTCTGGCAGGCATCAGTTGTACTTTCGAGCCCTTCGCGAGGGCCGCACCCCTGTGCAGCTTCGCGCACGTCCGTATTGCCGTCGGTGGGAAAGGTACACAGTACTTCAAGGTTGTTGATCTTGCCTTCCGGCACGCCCTGAGGGGGTGGCAACAAGAACCCGTTCGCCCTATCAAAGGGGCGGCCAAAGTTGCTGTCACGGCGGACCCAGGAAAACGCGATGCTGCCTTTGTCGATATGCTTCTCACTGGGATCCCATGGCAGCGAATCCGGGCTGGTGGCGGTGGCGCGCAGAGCGATACCGCTGCACAGGTAGCTCGGCTTGTCTGGCCCGCCACAATCATCGGTGGTGGAGTCATACCAGCGTTTGAGTTGCTCTACTGCTCGTGCGCCGCGTTGGTTCAGTTCGACCAGCAATGGCGACTTTGCTGTTGCCAGCAAAAGAACTTGGGTTTCTGCAACAGGGCGTACAGGTACGGAAGGGCGCAGCAGAATCCAATATCCCGTCAAACAGCTTGCGATGACAAACAACAGGCACATTAGCAAACGCATTATCGAGCACCGTCTCTTCGAGTGAGTAAGCCATTCAGCGCATTGCTGCGCTGTATCAGGTGATGGCTTAATTTGCTCACAGGTGCAAAAGCGCGCTACTGGCAGATTTACCAGGTGCTGACAGACTTTCCAGCATAACCGCGAAATGAACCCTACATTCGTCTTCGTCGATTCTTCGGCGCTAGTACCCGGTCATCTCCAGATACCCCCGCCCTTGTGCGCTGCCACTCACCCGCACCGGCCCTTCCCAGTAAGGAAATCGGGTGCCCATCCAGGCCTTGGGCTGCAACGCCTCGACTTGCACATCCAGCTGCACCGCGGGCAGCTGAACCCGCCAGCGGGTCGGTACGCGCTTACCGTTGGCCTGGCTTGTCCAGTCCAGAGGCGTCAGCTCGACCTCAGCCCCCTGTAACGCCCGTACCTCCCCGTCAGGCCCAACCCAGGTACCCGCCCGGTACGGCTGCCCCTGGTCCTCACGCACCTGAAACAGCATCAGCTTGGCGCCACTGCCCAGGTGCAGCGAAAACCAGTCCCAGCCGCGTTGCCCTGCCGCCAACGGCTGGCTGCTCCACTCCCGGTCCAGCCAGGCCTGGCCGCTTACCGGAATGCGCTGCCCGTCCCGCTCGACCTCGCCGCTGACCTGGTAGAACGGCTGGCTGTAATAGTACGAAGCCTGGCCCTTGCCGGACTTTTCGCTGTAACCCCGGTCGCCGTGCAGCACCAGCGGCTTGTCACTCGCCAGGGTCAGGTCATAGCCAAAGCCCTGGCCGCCAGCACGCATCTGCAAGCGCTGGAGGTTGTCGTCACCTTGCAGCGACCAGTCGTTGATCCACGCCCGGAACAGCCCGGTCTCGACGCCAGCCTGGCCGATGCCGCCACGGGCCAGGGTTTCACTCACCTGGTGGCCGCCCGGGTCGGTCAGGGCGGCATGGCCCATCCACAGGTTGGGGCTGTTCCAGCCGTGGGTTTCGGGGCCGGGGCGCAGGGCTGACCGGAACAGCGTCCATTGCACGCCCCAGTCGCGGCCCTGGGCATCGCGCAGGTTGGCGGTGACATACCACCATTCGATGCGATAGCCGTCGTGGGCGCCGTGGTCGCGGGGGAACACCAGCGCGGTGTCACGCGTGACCTGCTTGAACGCCGCCGCCTGCGCGCCGAGGCCGGCATAACCGCTGGCCGGCGGCGCAGGCGTGTCACACCCGGCCAGCAGCAGGCAGGCCAGCAACAGCCAGGTTTCAACCTTCATCGGCAAACCGCCGCAACAACTCACTCGGCTGGCGCCGCGTCAGTTGCCACAACGGCCAGGCGCTGGCCAGCAGGCTGGTCAGCACGCCAAGCGCGGCCAGTTGCAGCAGCTGGCTGGCAAACACGTGCCAGGGCAGCCGCCAACCGAATGCCTGAACGTTCACCACCGCCACCAGGCACCAGGCCAGCAGCAACCCGAGGGGGATGGCCAGCAGCACGGTGAAGGCACTGAGCATCAGCGTCTGGCCCAGGCTCAGCCAGGCCAGCCAGCGGCGCGGCACGCCCAGCGCCCACAGCGGTGCCAGCTGCCCCAGGCGCTGCTGGCCCAGGGTCAGCTGGCTGATGAACAGCGCCACGCCAGCCACACCGAGGGTGAGGCTGTTCAGGGCTGCGGTGACGGCGAAGGTACGGCTGAATATCTGCGTCGACCAGGCTTTGAGGCTGGCCTGCTCGACCAATTGCGATTCGTCCAGGCCATAGCGCTGCTGCAACGCGTCCTTGACCTTGGCAACCTGCCCAGGCCGGATCAGCAGGCTCAGACCGCTCAGGCTGGCCGTCGCCGCGTGCTGGCGCAGCCAGTCGGCATTGACCAGTACATGCCCTTTCGGGTTGCCGTAGTCGGCGTGAATGCCCACCACCCGCATAGCCTGTGGCGGTTCGCCCGGCAGTTGCACGGTATCGCCGATGCCTACACCTAGGCGCCGCGCCAATTGTTCGCTGAGCATGGCGCCCTGCCCGTTGGCCACCTGCGCCCAGGCGTCCGGAGCCTGCTCCAGCAGCGGCCAGTGGCTGCGGTAGAACGGATGATCACTCACCCCTTGCATCTGCACCGGCCACCGCTGCAGGCGCCACTCCACTCGCCAGCTTGGCAGCACGGCATCGATGTCGGGGGCCTGCTGCAAGTGTTGGTACATCTGCAGCGCCTGCGTGCTGTCGCGGGGTGTGACATACAGGTCCGCAGCCAGGCGCTGGTCGAGCCAGCCGACGAAGGTGCGGCGGAAACCTTCGGTCATGCCACCCACCCCGACGCTGGCGGCCAATGCCAACAGCAGCGCCATCAGCGCCAGGCTCAGCGCCGGCAACTGCTGGCGGCTGTCGGCGACGAACCACTGCGCCAGCGGCCGCCGGGCATGCCGCGCCAGGCCAGCCAGCAACAGGGCCAGCGTGCCCGGCAACAGCAATGCGGCCGCCAGCAACAGGGCGGCCAGCAGGGTGAAGGCACTCGGCAGGCTGTTGCCGAAGGCGCCGCAGCCCAAGGCCAGCAACGCCAGGGCTGCGGCAACCCACGCCTGGCGCTGCAACCAGGGCCGCTGGGCCAACCGCCAGGCTTGCGGTTGAGCCAACGCCAGCAACGGCAACCGCGCTGCACGCAACAGGCTGTCGATGCCCGCCAGCAAGGCGCCGAGCAGGCTCACGGCGATGCCCACCAGCCACCAGTACAGCGGCAGATGCAGCTGCCCGGAGACCTGGGCACCATACAGGCCGCGCAGGCTGGAGGCGAAGTCGGGCAGCAACAGCGCGGCCAGCAGGTAACCCGCCGCCACGCCCGCCAGGCCGCCGACCACGGCGAATGCTCCCAGCTCCAGGGCCAACGCCGCCAGCAGCACCTTGAGGCTCACGCCGCAAGCTCGCAAGGTGCGCATCAGGCCGCGCCGCTGCTCCAGCGCCAAACCGATGGCGGCATGGGCAATGAACAGCCCGACCACGAAGGCCAGCAAACCGAGGGCCGTCAGGTTGAGATGAAAGCTCGCGGTCAGGCGTTGCAGGTCGCTGTCATCGTCCGGCGGCTGGACCTTCAAACGCTCGGCGAAGGCCTGTGGCAACGGCCGGTCGGTGTCGCTGATCAGCCGCGACAGCTGGCCCGGCGCATCGAGCAAGGCCTGGGCCACGCCGATATCCACCAGCAGCACACCCGGCGCCAATTGCTCATTCAGGGCCAGTGGCGGCAACGCCTGGCCATCCGCCGTGCGCCGCTTGCCCGCCAATTGGCGCAGGGTATCCGGCCCGACCCAGGCTTGCCCTGGTATGCCGATGAAAGCCTGCAGATCGAAGCTCGCCGGGTCGGCACCTGCGACGGCCATGCCGGGCAGCAGGCTCAGTGGCTCGATGCCGATCAGCCTGATGGCAACGGCTGGCTCACCGGCCAGGCGCAAGCGCCCCTCCAGCACCGGCGTCACGTGCCAGCCTTGCCTGCGCAGCTGCACATACAGCGCCTGGTCGAAACGCTGCCCGTCGCGGGCAACGATCTGCCGCTGCGCCGGCCCGCTCAATACGGCGCTGGCCTGGGCATAGTCGCTGCGCGCCTGGGCGTTGAGGGCCTGTACACCGGTCCACAACGCCGTGGCCAGCCACAGGCCGGTAAAGACGCTGATGCACTGCAAGCGGTGGCGCCCCCAGTGGCTGCCCAGTGCCTGCAGGGTGAGCAGCAGGTTGTTCATCAGCCTTGCACCCGGCCCTGGTGCAGCACGCAGCGGCGCTGCAGGCAAGCGGCCAGGCGCGGGCTGTGGGTCACCATCAGCACGCTGCTGCCGGCGTCGCCGACCAGTTGCAGGAGCAAGGCCAGCACCTCGTCGCTGCTGGCTTCGTCGAGGCTGCCGGTGGGCTCGTCGGCGAGCAACAACGCTGGTCGGCTGGCCAGTGCCCGGCCGATGGCGACCCGTTGCTGCTGGCCGCCGGACAGCTGCTCCGGGTAGCGCTCGAGCAAGGCGGTCAGCCCCAGGCGCTCGGCCAGGTAGGCCAGCCACTGCGGGTCGTGGCGCTTGGCCAGGCGCGCCTGGAAGGCCAGGTTGGCTGCCACGTCGAGGCTGCTGATCAGGTTGTACTGCTGGAATACCAGGCCGATGCCCTCGCGTCGCCAGCGGGCCAGGGCGGCTTCGCCTTGGCCATGCAGGGGGGTGCCGTCGATGAGGATGCGCCCGCTGTCGGCGCGGTCGAGGCCGGCGACCAGGTGCAGCAAGGTGCTCTTGCCGCTGCCGGATTCACCCATCAGCGCCAGGCTGCTGCCGTGGGAGAGCGTCAGGTCGACGCCGCGCAGGACCTGGAGCGGGCCCTGGGCGGTAGGGAAAGATTTTTGCAATTGCTCGATGACCAACATGGGGGCTTTGGCCTTTTGGTGAGGTCAGACCTAAGGCATAGCTGCAAATAGCGCTTGCTGGCAAATACATAGGTCGCCTGTTCTGGCCTCTTCGCGGGTAAACCCGCTCCCACAGGATCACCACAGTCTTGAAGTCCGTGCGGTACCTGTTGGAGCGGGTTTACCCGCGAAGAGGCTGGCACAGGCGACCTAGTTCACCAACGCATGCTGAACCTCCCCCACGGTCGCCGCCAAGCTGTTCAGGTGCAAACTCAACACCTGCTCCACCGGCGCCTGGTCCAGCGGCCAGTGCAAGGCAATGCTCCCGGCCAGTTGCCCCTGCACCCGCACCGGCAAGGCAATCGCCCGGATCAGGAACGGCAAGCGCACCGGATACTCCCAATACCCCTCGGTACGCTGCCCGAAGCCCTTCTGCGCGTCCCCTTCCAGGTCACGCAGCAGCGCTTCACCGCCTACCCGCTCATGCTGGGCCAGGCGCTGCACTTCATCTACCGCCAACTCCTTCAGGCACGCCCGGCCCATCGCCGAATGGAACAGGCTGGCATGCTGGCCGACGATCTGGCAGTTGTTCGGGTAACGTTTGCGCAGTACCTGGGGAATCGCGCTTTCCATCACCTCCAGCCGCTCCCCATCGAAGCACGACAGGTCGACCACCAGCCCGGTGCGCTCGCTAAGATCCAGCAACAGCGGCGCGGCGCTTTCCACCAGCTGGCGCTTGAAGCGCTGCTGGCGGTCGCCGAACAGGCGGCGGGCGCACAGGCGGTAGCGCCGGTCGCTGAGCCCACGGTAGACCCAGCCCTGCTCCTGCAAGGTGGCGAGCATGCGCGAAGCCGTGGCCTTGGGCAGCCCGGTGAGGTAATGCAGCTCTTCCAGGCCGAGGGCCTGATGCTCGCCAAGCAGTTCGACGATGGCCAGCGCACGCTCCACCGAGCGCACGCCGCCGCTGTCTGTCGCTGTGCCCATGTTTCCGACCTCCCTGTCTGTGCGTGGATGGTCATCATGCCCAGCAAGATACGGGCCGGGCCAGCCCCCTCAACGTGGCAACAGGCTCGGCGGCGGGCGCCGTTCCACCCAGCGGGTCAGCTGTTCATGTGCATAGGCCAGCTGCAGCACGGCATGGTCGGCCTGGGCCGGGCCTATGATCTGCAGGCCCGTGGGCAGCCCGGCGGCATTGAAACCGACCGGCACGCTCATGCTCGGCAAGCCAGCCAGGGTCGGCCCGATCACCACCTCCATCCAGCGGTGGTAGGTGTCCATGGTCCGCCCCCCGACCACCTTCGGCCACGCCTCGGCTGCGTCGAAAGGGAACACCTGGGCCGCAGGCAGCAGCAAGAAATCGTAACGCTCGAACAATTTGCCCATTGCCAGGTACCACGCGCTGCGGTCCAGCGACGCCTGATACACAGCAGCGGCGCTGAGCTGCAGGCCACCCTCCACTTCCCATTGCGCCTCGGGCTTGAGCAGCGCCCGCTTGGCTGGGTCGGCATAGGCCGCCGCCAGGTTGCCGTGCACCAGGAAGTGGCGGTGCGTCAGCCAGCATTGCCATAACCGCGCCAGATCAAAGGCGGGCTGGCAAGCTTCGACCACGCAGCCCAGCTCGGCGAAATCGGCCAGGGCGGCTTCGCACAGGCCCAGCACCCCATCTTCCATCGGCAGGTAACCGTCGTAGTCGCCTAGCCAGCCGATGCGCGCCCCCTTGAAGTCACGCTGCAGCCCCGCCGCGAAATCCCGCCCGCCGTCATTGAGCGACAAGGGCACCCGCGCATCATGGCCGGCCTGCACCGTCAGCAGGCGAGCGACATCGGTCACGCTGCGCCCCATCGGCCCCTCGGTGGCCAGTTGCTGGACGAACAACTCAGGCGTCGGCCCATAGGGCACCCGCCCCAGCGACGGGCGCAGGCCGAACACGTTGTTGAACGCCGCCGGGTTGCGCAGCGAGCCCATCATGTCGCTGCCATCGGCCACTGGCAGCAAGCGCATGGCCAGCGCCGCCGCGGCGCCACCGCTGCTACCCCCGGCCACGCGGCTGTGGTCGTAGGCATTGGTGGTGGTGCCGAACAGCGTGTTGTAGCTCTGCGAACCCAGGCCGAATTCCGGCACATTGCTCTTGCCGATGATGATCGCCCCGCTCGCCCGCACCCGCGCCACGCTGATGGCGTCGTGTGCCGGCACCTGCTCGGCGAACAGCGGCGAACCCAGCGTGGTACGCAGCCCGGCCGTGGCGGCCAGGTCCTTGATCGCCTGGGGCATGCCATGCATCCAGCCACGGGACTGGCCGCGCGCCAGTTCGCGGTCGCAGGCCTCGGCCTCGGCCAGCAACTCCTCCCCTGCGCGCAGCGACACCAGCGCGTTGACCTGCGGATTGCAACGCTCGATATGGCCCAGGTAAGCCTGCATCACCTCGCGGCACGCCACCTGGCGGGCATGAATGGCCCGGGACAGGGCCTCGGCGTCGAGGGCGACGATTGGGTCGATAGCTAACGCGTTCACGGTTTTACTCCAAGGTTGTAGGCGACGGCCTTGCCGGCGCGCGGTGCTTCTTTCAGGCAATAGGTGCCGAGCAAAGTCAGCAGGCAGGCGAACAGCACGTAGAACGATGGCGCCACCGGGGTGCCGAGCACCTTGCTCAGCCAGGTGACGATCAGCGGGGCAAAGCCACCGAACACCATCACCGCCACGTTGTAGGCCACCGACACGCCGGTTGAGCGCACCTCGACCGGGAACTGCTCGGCCAGCGCGGTCGGCGCAGGGCCGAAGAAGCCGCCGATGGCGCTGCACAGCAGCAGCTGCATCACCAGCAGGCGCTCGATCGAGGGCGCCGCAGCCACCCACACATACAGCGGGTAGACCATGACAAAGAACGCCAGGGTGAAGGCCATCAGCACCGGCCGCCGGCCGAGCCGGTCCGACAGCGCGCCGGACAGCGGAATCACCACGGTCATCAGGCCCACCGCGAGCATCTGCACCAGCAGCACCTGGTCCAGCGGCAGGCCGAGGTTCTTGTGGGCGAAGGTCGGCATGTTCACCAGCACCACGTAGAACGACACCGTCGCGCCACAGGCCAGGCCCATCGACACCAGCAGGCTGCGGCGGTGCTCACGCAGCACCTGCCACAGGCTCGGCGCCTGGCCCTTGGCCTGCTTGCGCGCCTGCAGAAACTCCTCGGGCTCTTCCATGTGCTTGCGAATCCACAGCCCCACCGGGCCGATCAGCAGGCCGAGCACGAACGGAATCCGCCAGCCCCAGCTGTCCAGCGCCTCGGGCGTGCACAGGTGGGTGACCAGCGCGACCATCGCCGCCCCGGAAAACACCGCCAGGCACTGCCCCACCAGCTGCCACGAACCATACAGGCCCTTGCGGTTGGCCGGCGCGCTCTCCACCAGAAACGCCGTGGCGCTGGCGTACTCGCCGCCGGTGGCAAAGCCCTGCAGCATGCGCGCGACCACGATCAGCAGCGGCGCGCCCATGCCGATGGCCAGGTAGTTGGGGGCGAAGGCGATCATGGCGATCGACACGGTCATCAGGCGGATGATCAGCTGCATCGCCGCCTTGCGCCCCTTGCGGTCGGAATACACGCCCAGCAGCACCCCGCCCACCGGGCGCATGAAAAAGCCCACGCCAAAGGTGGCCAGGGCCATCAGCAGCGAGGCGTATTCGTCATCCGAGGGGAAGAACTGGCGGGCGATGATGCTCGCCAGAAAGCCGTACACGATAAAGTCATACCACTCCAGCGCATTGCCGATGACCGCCGCGACCACTTGCCGGGTACGCGACGCGCCTGTATTGGAAATCTGCATGCGGAACACTCCATCTTCTGTTCAAGTGATCACCAGGCGCAGCCGCGCCCGGGCTCCAGCGGCAGTCGTCAATACAGGGCAGTCAGGCAGGCTTGAGCCAGCTCTCGGTCAGCGCGCACCAGTAGGCGGCGCCGGTCAGCAGGATGTCGTCGTTGAAGTCGTAGGCCGGGTTGTGCACCATCGGCCGCTGCACGCCGTTGCCGATGAACAGGTAGGCGCCCGGGCAGCGCTGCAGCATCCAGGCAAAGTCCTCGCTGCCCATCAGCTTACGGGTGTTGCCATCGACCTTGTCGGCGCCCAGCAACGCCTCACCCACCTGCTGGGCAAAGGCGTTTTCCTTGGCATGGTTGACCAGCACCGGGTACGCCGGGCGGTGCTCGATACGGGCTGTGCAGCCAAAGCTTTCGGCCTGGCTGACGATGATCGCCCGCACTCGCTCCAGGGTCTGTGCCCGCACCTGGGCATCCAGCGCGCGCAGGCTCAGGCGCAGCAGCGCTTGCTGCGGAATCACGTTGGCCGCCTCGCCCGCCTGCAGCGCGCCGACCGTGACCACCGCCGCTTCCTGGGCATCGATGTTGCGCGCCACCACCGTCTGCAGCGCCATCACCACACTGGCCGCTGCCACCAGCGGGTCGACCGTCAGGTGCGGCATCGAACCATGCCCGCCGACGCCCTCGAGGGTGACCGTCAGCAGGTCCTGCGAGGCCATCATCGGCCCCTCGCGAAAACCCAGATGCCCGGCCGGCAGCCCCGGCATGTTGTGCATGCCGAACAGCGCATCACAGGGGAAGCGCTCCAGCAGCCCATCGGCCAGCATCGCCTCGGCACCGCCCTGGCCCTCCTCGGCCGGCTGGAAGATCAGCGTCAGCGTGCCATCGAACTGGCGCGTCGCCGCCAGGTAGCGCGCCGCGCCCAACAGCATGGTGGTGTGGCCATCGTGGCCGCAGGCATGCATGCAGCCCTGGTGTCGGCTGCTGTAGGCAGCACCGGTGGCCTCATGGATCGGCAGCGCGTCCATGTCGGCACGCAGGCCCAGCTTGCGCGGGCTGCTGCCATTGCGCAGTACACCGACCACACCGGTCTTGCCGATACCGGTGTGCACCTCGTAGCCCCACTGCTGCAGCAGCGTGGCGACCAGGGCCGAGGTGCGGCTTTCTTCGAAACCGAGTTCAGGGTGAGCGTGGATATCGTGGCGGATGGCGTGCAGGTCGCTGGCCACGTCGTTGAGCCAGGCCAGGATGTGCTGGTGTTGCTGCATGGGGAATCTCCTCGCGCGGGTGGGTCCCGTTCTTGTTGTTCGCTTGAGATCACGACGGGTAAGGCAGGTCGTGCTTGGCGACAGATAAGCGCGAGTGGCGAGGGAGTACAAACGAATGTGGTTCCACGCAGTGGAACCACTTAGAAAAAGTGATTGTAGATTGCGTATCCACCCGCCAGTACCCAGAGGTTCAGGATGATCATGGATATGCTCCGCCCCTCGTAGATATGACTCCAGGGCACCACATGGACCAGCTTTTCAGGTGGTACGCTTTTCAAGTAACGGTGGCGGATGATGAAGTAGACGATGCTGATCACGGGGTAGATGAAGAGGGCTATTCCCACAGCATCGAGGCCGACAAAAAGCGCCAGGAAGGCCGGTGTGAACAGGTAGGCGCACTTGACCCAGAAATCCATTTCTACCAGGTAATCGTGTACCTCACCGCCGGGGGGCGGTGGTTTTTTCTTGCGCTTGGTCGTCCTTGAGGGCATTTGAAACTCCGTTTGAATTCACTGTACCGGTGCCTCCATGCGCTCCGATCAACCGGGAAAGCGACGGTTGGTTTTTCGGGATTTCACAGAGTCCTAGAACTCCACCTTGCCCCGCCCCGCCTTTACCGAGCTGCGCCTGGCTTTTCCTTCGAGGCGGCGAGTCTTCGAGCCGAGGGTCGGCTTGGTGGGGCGGCGTTTTTTCTCGGTCTTGCCGGCAGCGATGATCAACTCGGCAAGACGCGCCAGTGCGTCAGTGCGGTTCTGCTCCTGGGTGCGGTACTGCTGGGCCTTGATGATCAGCACGCCGTCGCCGGTGATGCGACTGTCACGCAGTTCCAGCAGCCGCTCCTTGTAAAACGCGGGCAACGACGAGGCGGGAATGTCGAAGCGCAGGTGCACGGCGCTGGACACCTTGTTGACGTTCTGCCCACCGGCGCCTTGCGCGCGGATGTAGGTCAGTTCGATGTCGGCATCGGGCAGATGCACGGTGTTAGAGATGGTCAGCATGGCATGGCCCTTGTGATTGCCCTCCATTATCACAGCCTTGGCTGCTTGCTCACAGAACAAAACGCGTTTGGCCTCATCTGTCCTGATCGAGACGCCCTACGTTGTCGTCCGGCAAGCTCAGGCCGTCGGCGTAGCTGAAACTGCGCACGGTGTCGCCGTTACGGTTGATCACCGCGCTCAGCTGGCCGTGTTCGTCGTAGCGGTACTGGGTGAGGGTTTCGACGGCCTGGTTGTCGACCACGCGCTTGATGTCGGTCAGGCGACCCAGTGGGTTGTCGTAGTGCAGGTGGATGCGGGTGCCGCCGGTGGCGCTGATGTCGGTCAGGGTGCCGTCGGGCGTGAGATTGAAGTGCAGAAAATCCCCGAAGACGTTTTCGATGCGCTGCAGCGGGACTTCGCGCCAGAGTCTCAGTGGAGAATACGACCTTCAATTGAAACAGCTTGTGTAACTGATGCCTTCAATGGCTCTGCTTTATACGCAGCAGAGCCAGAAGAAACCACACTTTTTTAAAGAGCACATCCCAATATAACTCTACAAGCCCATTAGAGCTTAAAGTGCTCTCTCACTTCCTCATCTCCCATTGGCGAATACAAAGGATAATCACGCCCCTCCCCCGAGCAAGAAGTTTCATTATCAAAAATATCAACAAGCTTTACGTTATCCGCAACACCATATACAAACCTTACAGGCTCTTCAGCTGAAGGACTATAATTTTCTTGGTGAGCAACCACCCTCCAATCACCTTCAGCCTTACGATCAAAGAGAGAATACGGATCCAAAATAATAGGATCACCTAATCGATCAAAAGATATTGAGCTCACCATAGGCGAATTAAGAACTTGATTAAATATTTCGGCCACATGACCAAGACTATTCCGGGTCATGATACGCCCAACACCATACTTTTGCTCACCCAATGCAAAGCAAAAAACATCTCCAACCTTGATATTTCTCAAACTCGTTTTAGCTTTTTTATCCCAACCATAAATCTTGAATGAATTCATCCACAAACCCCTTTCAATGCAGTAGTTTTCTTATTGAATCGGTCTCTTCGAGCAGGCGGGCGAACTGGTCGTACTTGAACGCGAGCCGGTTGCCGTCTGGCAGGCTCAGGCCGACCAATGTTGCCGTGTTCGCCTATATCTATGGGATGACTTAAACTGCCAAGCTCCACGACTGGATGCGACGGAGCTGTGCTCGTTGCACTAATTTTCCAGTGAGGCCTAGTAGGACAATGGTGCTAGCTGCACTTAGATAGCACCAACGTTGCTTCACACTTTTAAAGAGCCTTCCTAACTATCTGAAAACCGCAACTCACACTGAATTTACAAGCACCTCAAATACAATCAAATATCATTTAATTCTGCCCATGCGTCGTATTTATAATGTTCATCAATACCCTCAAATGCAAGACCCTTCAAATCGCCTGCAGCAGACTTAAACCTCTCACTGCAGAATAATTCTAAAGTTTCCTGACATCTAAAAATATCCGCCTCGAGCCCCGGAGAGATAACAAATTTTTTAATATTATCAATACTCACGGAACCTGGATAGATCGGACTTTGAACTTCGACGCCACTCTCCATGTCTTTAGATGTTTCAAATACCGATTTGGCTTTATCTAGTGCCGCCAGGCTTTCACCAGGAAGAAATATGAAAAACTCATCTTTCCGAGAATCCCCCTTAAAGGAAATCTCCAATGGAATAGCCTTATACTTTGCTCCCAGCTTATCGCAGACACCCAAAAACTTTTTGGAGACAAAAGTCTCACCCAACTGGTAATAGTCAAAATCCAGATCATCAAGCGTCATTTCCAAACCAGACAGCTCTAAAGAATATCTGTTCTCTATGTTTAACGCCATCGGATTGAGCTCGAAAGAATCCCACTCAAACTCATCACAATTGAAAAAGCCAGACAATACAATAGGACAACCACTATCCTGCGAACAGTATCGCATAGCGTAATATTTGGAATTACTCACAAAAGCCTCCCAGTGACAGCATCAGCTACAAAATTATTATTCATGAGATTTTCTCTTGCAAAATTCTGAATCTTCCCAATACCCAGCACCAACTGAGTATCAGAGACTTTGCCAGCCCTAAATGCATCATTCAGCGCCGAGACTTTAGTCTTCACTACTTTTGTATATTTAGCATGATTCGACCAGTGCCCTGGGAGGTCAATTTTCTCCGTCAGTTTTTACTACCAGGCAAGAATATTCCATTGGATGCGCCGTCATCGCTAAAGCCCATCGATCGAAGCTTGTTAAACATTTTTGCATAACGTGGCTTCTTCATGATTTCTTCAGGGATGAGGTGATGATTCGCCATGCCATCACCCTTCCTGGCCCCCATATTGTTGCCCAGCTTTGTCGAGCACCATCCTAGCGGGTCAATTTCTTGAATTGGACTTGTAGCATACGAATAAACATTAATGCCACCACTCAACCCTATGGGGTCTTGGGTAATGAAACGCCCATTCTCGGAATCATAGAATCTGAACGTGTTGTAGTGCAGTCCCGTTTCGTTATCGAGATACTGCCCTTTAAACCGCAGATTCTGCTCGATTTCGTTAACGGCCAGCTGCTCTACCGAACCCCACGAGCGATACGTCGCCTGCCAGACGATCTTGCCATCGCTATCGGTCAGCTCCAGCGGCGTGCCAATCTGATCCGTGGGGAAGTAGTAAAGCTTCTGCTCTTCCCCTTCTGCCTGATCAACCCGCGCCAATGGTGCATAGCTAACCGGCTCATACAGGTACAAGATGCTTTGCCCTGGCGTTTCCTCGCGCAGCATCCTCAAGCCTTGCCAGAGGAATCGCTTGTGCTCGACTTCGCCGTTGATCTCCGCCTGCTTGGCCACCCGCCGTCCCAGGCTGTCATACCGGTATTGCCCGATACTCTCCAGCCTGCCACCGACATACGTTTCAGCTTTAACCAGCCGGTTCTCGCAGTCATAGGCAAAGTACTGCAGCTTGCTGTGCCCCGAGCGCTTCTCGATCAGGTTGCCCCACGGGTCGTAGCGATACTCCTGATCGCGCCACTGCTTGATCCGGTTGTCCTTGACCTTGTCGAACTGCCGCGCATTGAAGTCCAGACGGTTCGCGGCTGCGTCGTAGCGGAACTCTTCACTGCCCACCAGCGAGCCAGTATCGCGGCTGCGCAACTGCCCGTTGGCTTCGTACTCGTACTTGACCTCGCCCCGCAGCTTGTCGAGGGTGCGCACCAGCTCACCCGCCGGGTCATACTGGTAGCGACGGTGGATCGGGTTATAGGCATGCTCCACCAGCAGCGAGGTATTGATGCCGGTGTTGTGCACCTGCGACAGCTTGTCGGCTGGCAGCATCGAAGCGTATTGCCAAGCCTTGCGCCCCATGGCGTCGTAGCCAAAGCAACTGGTGAGCTTGCCCTGGGTCCGGTAGACCTCACGGTGCAGGTCGTCGCGCTCCATGTCGCTGATCACCTGGCCGTCCAGGTTCAGCTGGTGCAAGTGCCCACTGCCGTAGTACAGGTGATTGAGCTTACGGCCATCCGGTAGGGTCAAGGTGGTCAGGTTGCTGAGCCGGTCGTACTCGTAGTCCAGCGCACCACTCGGGCTCAGTTCCTGCGTCAGTCGCCCCAGCAGGTCGTAGCTGTAGCCCAGCTTTTCCTCAGTGATTCCCAGCTTTTTGCCGGCACTGGTCGGCTGCCGCTCGATGCTCAGCAGCCGGTCGCCATCGTCGTACGCGAAAGCTTGCCGGGCATCATCGTTGACCTTGGCCATCAGCCGGCCAATGGCATCACGTTCGAACAGCGTGTGGCGCTCCGGGCGCTCACCGTTTTCGCCGTAGCCGATTTCGTCCAGGCGAATCAGATTGCCACCCGTGTCGTAGCTGAAGCGCCGGGTCAGGTTGTCCACCCGCACTTCTTCGCTCAGTCGGTCCGACGCGTCATAGGCAAAGCGGTAGGCCGCGCTCTTCTCATTGACCAGCGCGGTCAGGCGCAGCGCCTTGTCGTACTCGTAGCGAATCCATTCGCCCTTGGCGTCCTGGCGGCTTCTCGGCAGGCCGCGCGAGGTACGCTGCAGGCGCGTGGTCTGGCCTTTGCCATCGGTGTGCGTCAGCACCTGGCCGAGGGTGTTGTAGGTGAAGGTTTCCGCCGTGCCGTCCGGGTGATTGATGCGCAGCACTTCACCGTCAGGTTCGCGCTCCAGCGTAGTGGTCTGGTTCAGCGCGTCGGTCACTGCGACGAGGTGGTCACAATTGTAGATGACCACCCTTAAAGGCTCAGTTTTTAAAGATCGGGGGCCGCCTAGAAATAATTGAAGCTACTCCTCATCATTAAAAATGACACTAAAAAACTTTGAGTTACCGCAAACACAGCCCTTCAGCATGTCGCCCCAGAGCGTGACACATCACACAGATATTGCCTTATATATTCCTTTCAACTGTGCCGCGTATTTCTTAACCCCAGGGATTCGAATTGACTTCAAGTAGCCCTCCAACGCATCCGAATCGAAGCTTAAGAAATACAGCTCAATTAAATATATATTTAGGAAACCCTGATAAAATGCATGCGTTTCCATGACTACATCATCTTCATCTTCCGAGTTTTTTCCTTCTTGTTCATCAGGCAACTCACTAAGCAATTTAAGCTTCCTGGCAATATAACGAAAAGCCAGACCAGAATTCTCTGCAACAGCAACCAGTGCAGCCGGCTCCAGTTTTGCCAGATTTAACTTATTAGCATCAAGCTGAAGAACTACATCAGGAACAGGATCAAAATTAACTGACAACTTTAGCTGCTCGACTACAAGCCTCAGCAAGTCAACATATACATTACTGTTGATCCAGGCACGAACATCTTCAGCAACTACCATATTTGAAGCCCCTTAATAAGCCCAACCAAATCACTGCATACCTGAAACCATTGTCAATGTTGGGATACTAGGCCCTCAGACCTAGCGGATCATGCTCGGCGATCAGGTTGCCTTCGGATAAACGATTTACGTTGAACAGCGGGCGCAGATAGAAGCGCTCTTCCGGTTGGCCAGTTCGATCAGGTGGTAGTGAGACGACTGTGGCAAGGAGATAGCCGTCTCAAATCGGACCAATAAAGAACCTTATGCTATTAAGGTGGTTTTTAGCCAAGCATTACAAGGCGCAAATACAAAATGCAACTCAACCAAGGATCACCCCCAAGGAGCATAAATAAAATCGCCATCAATTTTCTTGAATTCTAGCCCGATAAGATTTCTATCCAAGTAACCGCGCCTGAATTCTGAAGAGCAGACAATTTGCTTTAGCTCTTCACAATAAAAAAGATCCTCATCAACACCGCCCCTTATAACAAACTTTTCGATCCGGTCATAGGCCGCAGACATACCTTGGCGCTCTCCCACAGGCCTTAAGAGTCCCTCATCCATGAGAATAAACTTGGATTTATCCAAGTCTAGTATTGAACGTCTACCCTGGACAATAAATAGATTATAAGCCTTACTAGCCCCAACTCCTTTCCGCAACTCAACCGTCAAGGGCACACTAAAATACTTGCAGCTATATAACTCGCAAAGACTCACGAAATCCGAAGACACGATATACTGTTCAAAAAACGCATCTCCATAAAATTCATCCAGATCGATTTTGGCGTGGTATGAACTACCAAAAATATCACTGTTAGGATTTTCTAAAACCTGATTAAATTCTGGCAATTGAGGCGCCCACTCAACATCAAAAAAAAGCGGAACACCATGAACCTCAGCAGCATTAATTACATAAAATTCTTTCATAACACCTCACAACAATCCACCCGAAACAGGATCAACTTTAAATAGGCCATTCTGAAGCCCTGATCTTGCCCAATCCTGAATATTATTCTTTATACCTAAAATTAGTTGCGCATCGCTCAATTGAGGAGCCACTTTGTTTAGCTCAAGTAGCTTTTGACCTACTGCCGTCGTATACGAGTCATGACTTGTCCAATGCCCAGGCAGATCTATATACTGAACGTTTTTCTTGTCCGGCAAGAAAATTCCGTTTGATGCGCCACCACCATCAAAACCCAAACCCTTCAAACGCTTAAACATAGATCCAAATATAGGCTTATTCATCAATTGCTCAGGTATGAGATGGTGATTAGCCATCCCATCACCTGTTCTATGCCCCATGTTTTGGCCTAGCTTAGTCGAACACCATCCCAGCGGGTCGATTTCCTGAGCAGGATTTGCAGCGTATAAATAGATATTAATCCCACCTGCAAGCCCTATGGGATCCTGCGACTGAAACCTTCCTACCTCAGCATCGTAGAAACGGAACGTATTGTAGTGCAGCCCAGTTTCGCCATCGAAGTACTGACCTTGAAAGCGTAGGTTCTGTTCGACTTCACTAACGGCCAGCTCCTCTACGGAACCCCACGAGCGATACGTCGCCTGCCAGACGATCTTGCCATCACTGTCCGTCAGCTCCAGCGGCGTACCAATCTGGTCCGTATGGAAGTAGTAAAGTTTCTGCTCTTCACCCTCTGTCTGATCGACCCGCGCCAACGGCGCATAGCTTCCCGGCTCGTACAGGTACAAGATGCTTTGCCCTGGCGTCTCTTCGCGCAGCATCCTCAAACCCTGCCAGAGGAAGCGCTTGTGCTCGACTTCGCCGTTGATTTCCGCCTGCTTGGCCACCCGCCGTCCCAGGCTGTCATACCGGTACTGCCCGGTGCTCTCCAGCCTGCCACCGACATACGATTCAGCTTTAACCAGCCGGTTCTCGCAGTCATAGGCAAAGTACTGCAGCTTGCTGTGCCCCGAGCGCTTCTCGATCAGGTTGCCCCAAGGGTCGTAGCGATACTCCTGATCGCGCCACTGCTTGATCCGGTTGTCCTTGACCTTGTCGAACTGCCGAGCGCTGAAGTCCAGACGGTTCGCGGCGGCGTCGTAGCGGAACTCTTCGCTGCCCACCAGCGAGCCGGTATCGCGGCTGCGTAACTGCCCGTTGGCTTCGTACTCGTACTTGATCTCGCCACGCAGCTTGTCGAGTGTGCGCACCAGCTCTCCGGCCGGGTCGTACTGGTAGCGGCGGTGAATCGGATTGTAGGCATGCTCCACCAGCAGTGAAGTATTGATGCCGGTATTGTGCACCTGCGACAGCTTGTCGGCGGGCAAGGTCGAAGCAAACTGCCAGGCCTTGCGCCCCATGGCGTCGTAACCGAAACAACTGGTGAGTTTGCCTTGGGTGCGGTACACCTCGCGGTGCAGGTCGTCGCGCTCCATATCGCTGATGACCTGGCCGTCCAGGTTCAGCTGGTGAAGGTGCCCACTACCGTAATACAAATAGTTGAGCTTGCGCCCATCCGGCACAGTCAGGGTGGTCAGGTTGCTGAGCGGGTCATAGTCATAGGTAACTGCACCTTCCAACGTAATTTCTTGCGTCAGCCGCCCCAGCACATCGTAGGTGTACGTCAGCTTTTCCTCGGTCACCCCAAGCTGCTTACCGAGCCCGCTCGGATGCCGCTCGATGCTCAGCAGCCGGTCGCCGTCGTCGTAGGTGAACAGCTGCTGTGAATCGTGGTTCAGCTTGGCGATCAAGCGGCCAATGCTGTCGCGCTCGAACAGCGTGTGACGCTCGGGCCGCTCGGCATTTTCGCCGTAGCCGATTTCATCCAGTCGGGTCAGATGGCCACCGACGTTGTAGCTGAAGCGCCGGGTCAGGTTGTCCACCCGTACTTCTTCGCTCAGTCGGTCTGAGGCGTCGTAGGCAAAGCTGTAGGTCGCATTGTTCTCGTTGACCAGCGCGGTCAGGCGGATGGCCTTGTCGTACTCGTAACGCACCCGCTGGCCCTTGGCATCCTCGCGGCTGCTGGGCAGGCCACGTGCGGTGCGCATCAGGCGAGTGGTCTGGCCCTTGCCATCGGTATGGCTGAGCACCTGGCCGTAGACGTTGTAGCTGAAGGTTTCCTTCGTGCCGTCCGGATGAATGATGCGCAGCACCTCACCGTCCGGCTTGCGCTCCAGGGTGGTGGTCTGGTTCAGCGCATCGGTCACCGCTACCAGGTGCTGACGCTCGTCGTAGCGGTAGTAGGTGCTCTTGCCCGAGCAATCCTGATAACGCTCGACCTGGGCCAGGGTGTTCCACCACAGGTACTTGGACTTGTAGGTGGCATCGATGATGGTGTGCGGCAGGCCGTCGTCGCTGTTGAGGTACTCGGTCATCTGGCCGAGGGCATCGAATTCGGCGAGCAGGTTGCCCTTGTCGTCGTAGCGCGCTCGCCAGGTGCTGCCATCCGGATAGCTGACCTGGGTCACCAGCGTGGTCAGGTGGTGATATTCGTAGGTGGTCTTGCGGCCCAGCGGGTCGGTTTCTTCCAGCAGGCGGGCGAATTCGTCGTACTGGAAGGCGAGCCGGTTGCCGTCCGGCAGGTCCAGGCCGACCATGTTGCCCTGCTCGTCCAGCTCGATAGCGTAACGCTCGCCACCGTAGTCACGGCTGGCGATGACACGATGGTCGGCGTTGTACTGCACTTCCAGCTCGCGGCCGAGCACGTCGGTGGCCCAGCTGGTGCGGGCGTCGAGGTCGTAGCGGAAATGGTAGTGCTCGCCATCGCTGGTCCAGTGCTCGACCACGCGTGGTTTATCGCCGAGGGTTTCCCAACGGTAGTGGCAGCCCAGGCCCAGGGCGTTGCTGTGGGTGACCATCAGGCCTTCGGCGTAGCTGAAGTTGCGCACGGTGTCGCCGTTGCGGTTGATCACCGCGCTCAGCTGGCCGTGTTCGTCGTAGCGGTACTGGGTGAGGGTTTCGACGGCCTGGTTGTCGACCACACGCTTGATGTCGGTCAGGCGGCCCAGGGGGTTGTCGTAGTGCAGGTGGATGCGGGTGCCGCCGGTGGCGCTGATGTCGGTCAGGGTGCCGCCGGGCGTGCGGGTGAAGTGCAGGAAGTGGCCGAGGCGATATCGATGCACCTCAATGTTGCTGCTTGGCACTTCACCAAATTAGAAAATAGTTTTTCTAGGATCTGCAACAGATCTCCTCCAGACTCACCTGCCATGCGAGGTGCGCATTACTCCAAATTAGCTATGCCACACAAGTACATCGACCACATAGAAATCCAGACGACTTGCAGAATAGGTATTTCGGGGGTTTAACCCCGAAATCCAAGCTAGTAAATTTTTAGAGAGCCACCAACTCGCACCAAAAAAAACAACTATGAAGCACTCCGAGCAATAAGTGCCAGTTAAATAATCTACATCACACGAATTTTGCCAACTTAAACAGCTGGTCAGCATATTTTTTCGCTTGAGGGATTCTCGAAAGCTTAAGATATTCTAGTAGTTGCTCGCGACTAGACCTCGCCAATACATACTCAATGAGATTTGTCAACAGAAACCCTTGCGAGTACTTTCCAACTGAAAGGGTCTTGCTTTTTTCGTCCTCGGAAGGTTCTGCTCCAGCGGGGTATTCCTCCTCATCCTCTTCTTCAGCGGATAATGCCCGGAATTTAGAAATAGAATATTCCCGTATCTGATCGACGCTATCAGTTAACACTAACATTAACTCTTTAATATCGATGTTTGCTTTTGCAATCTTAGCAGAGTCAAGCCGAGCAAATACCTCCGCGTATTCCGACTCAACCTCAATATGTAAAACACCAATGAGATTCGAGAGCAATTTCTTATAAACAGGCGATCCAACTATACGCTCCGCCAACAAACCGCCATCGTCAACCATCCATCAACTCCTTTAATTAGCCCAATGCGATCCAAACCTACATGCTTAAGCTGAACATACCAAAGCTCTCCTTTCCCCTTTGCCGCAGGGTCAAAAACCAACGCATACAACCTAAAAAACCAAGCGCCGGCATACACGCCGAAAACATACTTTTCGTAGTAGCAGCTAGTGCGAGGGCAATGCTGCCGACAAGTGGCGTAAAATCAACACTCTAGAATAAAAAGTAAAATTTCATCAACCGCAACCACTTAACACAAAGAAAGCCGCAAAAACCTCACAAAACCTCCATAAGCAATGGAGCATCGTAAGATTTGTCCTTGACGATTTTCTTTGACTTCAAGGCCTCTTCAATTTGGCCTTTAGTCTCACCCGCTCCGCCTATTTTCGCAGCGCAATGTATGAATACGGCAGGGTAGGCATACTGATCAGGCGTAGATACAACATCACTAATTGTCCGCCCCGCCGGCTTAATACAGGCAAGAATTTTCGGAACATAGAACTCTTCCAACACAGTCCGAATATGTGTACAGACGCCCCGAGCAGTTGTAGGCGATGGAGTTTTTATCGCCCCACCAAGGTCACCACTGAACCGCTTATTCTGCTCACCCGAAGAGATGAATGAAAAGCACCCCTCGTTAAACAGATTGCTTTTATAAGGCGGCGCATAACTCAATGAGCATTCATATATCTCACCACCATATACCATCCCGCAAAGCACGTAAGAATCTATACGAGCTAGGTGATCCAGAAAAATCTCAGCCACATATTTTTTATTATATTTAAATTTCAGCTTATTCTTAGAGGCCGACACACCCTCAAAATTTGAGGCAACAGCTTTCAATTCTTTCAACAGTTCAGCCTCAAAATGCAATCGATTTTCAGAGCTCATAAATCACCGATATTTAAGAACATTGAATATAGCTTCATGCACAGCTCCTTTGCCCCCAAGCAGCTTGCCGCGCGCACTTTTAGTATCAACCTTCAGCTTGGCCGCAGTACCACTGGATGGCGTAATAACGCCTCCCCCTAGGTGCTGAGTTGTGTTCGCAGGATTACTCATATCGAAAACACCAGACGCTTTTTGATTTTTCGTAAGCGCCCCAGAACCATGCTTAACTTCGAACACGTGCAAGTTCCCCTGAGCATCTCTTGCAACAAAGTCCGCTCTAACTCTACTTCCATTGACTTTCATTGTGACTTCTTCGGCGACGATTTTGAATCCGTTCCGCTCCAAATCATGCATGGCTTTGGAGCGACCTTTGTCACCACTTGCAGCGCTCTTGCATAAACCAAAAGGATCAATCCAGCTAACAGAGTTTGGGGCATAATCATAAAGATTGTAGCCACCTTGAAGACCTATCGGATCCTGAGTAACGAACCTTCCCACCTCAGGATCATAATATCTAAATAAATTATAATGCAGCCCAATTTCAAAATCGAGATACTGCCCCTGAAGCCTCAAATTCTGCTCGACCTCATTAACGGCCAACTCCTCTACGGAACCCCACGAGCGATACGTCGCCTGCCAGACGATCTTGCCATCACTGTCCGTCAGCTCCAGCGGCGTACCAATCTGGTCCGTATGGAAGTAGTAAAGTTTCTGCTCTTCACCCTCTGTCTGATCGACCCGCGCCAACGGCGCATAGCTACCCGGCTCGTACAGGTACAAGATGCTTTGTCCTGGCGTCTCCTCGCGCAACATCCTCAGCCCTTGCCAGAAGAATCGCTTCTGCTTGACTTCGCCGTTGATCTCCGCCTGCTTGGCCACCCGCCGTCCCAGGCTGTCATACCGGTACTGCCCGGTGCTCTCCAGCCTGCCACCGACATACGTTTCAGCTTTAACCAGCCGGTTCTCGCAGTCATAGGCAAAGTATTGCAGCTTGCTGTGCCCCGAGCGCTTCTCGATCAGGTTGCCCCACGGGTCGTAGCGGTACTCCTGATCGCGCCACTGCTTGATCCGGTTGTCCTTGACCTTGTCGAACTGCCGCGCATTGAAGTCCAGACGGTTCGCGGCGGCGTCGTAGCGGAACTCTTCACTGCCCACCAGCGAGCCGGTATCGCGGCTGCGTAACTGCCCGTTGGCTTCGTACTCGTACTTGATCTCGCCTCGCAGCTTGTCGAGCGTGCGCACCAGCTCTCCGGCCGGGTCGTACTGGTAACGGCGATGAATCGGGTTGTAGGCATGCTCCACCAGCAGCGAGGTATTGATGCCGGTGTTGTGCACCTGCGACAGCTTGTCGGCGGGCAGCATCGAGGCGTATTGCCAAGCCTTGCGGCCCATGGCGTCATAGCCAAAGCAACTGGTGAGCTTGCCCTGGGTCCGGTACACCTCGCGGTGCAGGTCGTCGCGCTCCATGTCGCTGATGACTTGGCCATCCAGGTTCAGCTGGTGCAGGTGGCCGCTACCGTAGTACAGGTGGTTGACCTTGCGGCCATCCGGCAGAGTCAGGGTGGTCAGGTTACTGAGCGGGTCGTACTCGTAGCCCAGCGTGCCTTCGGGCGTGATTTCTTGTGTCAGCCGCCCCAGCGCATCGTAGGTGTACGCCAGCTTTTCCTCGGTCACCCCCAGCTGTTTGCCGAGGCCACTCGGGTGCCGCTCGATGCTCAGCAGCCGGTCGCCTTCGTCGTAGGTGAACTGCTGCTGTGAATCGCGGTTCAGCTTGGCGATCAAGCGGCCAATGCTGTCGCGCTCGAACAGCGTGTGACGCTCGGGCCGCTCGGCATTTTCGCCGTAGCCGATTTCATCCAGTCGGGTCAGATGGCCACCGACGTTGTAGCTGAAGCGCCGGGTCAGGTTGTCCACCCGCACTTCTTCACTCAGTCGGTCCGAGGCGTCATAGGCAAAGCTGTAGGTCGCGTTGTTCTCGTTGACCAGCGCGGTCAGGCGGATGGCCTTGTCGTACTCGTAACGCACCCGCTGGCCTTTGGCATCCTCGCGGCTGCTGGGCAGGCCACGGGCGGTGCGCATCAGGCGGGTGGTCTGGCCCTTGCCGTCGGTATGGCTGAGCACCTGGCCGTAGACGTTGTAGCTGAAGGTTTCCTTCGTGCCGTCCGGATGAATGATGCGCAGCACCTCACCGTCCGGCTTGCGCTCCAGGGTGGTGGTCTGGTTCAGCGCATCCGTCACCGCTACCAGGTGCTGACGCTCGTCGTAGCGGTAGTAAGTGCTCTTGCCCGAGCAATCCTGATAGCGCTCGACCTGGGCCAGGGTGTTCCACCACAGGTACTTGGACTTGTAGGTGGCATCGATGATGGTGTGCGGCAGGCCATCGTCGCTGTTGAGGTACTCGGTCATCTGGCCGAGGGCATCGAATTCGGCGAGCAGGTTGCCCTTGTCGTCGTAGCGCGCTCGCCAGGTGCTGCCATCCGGATAGCTGACCTGGGTCACCAGCGTGGTCAGGTGGTGATATTCGTAGGTGGTCTTGCGGCCCAGCGGATCAGTTTCTTCCAGCAGGCGGGCGAATTCGTCGTACTGGAAGGCGAGCCGGTTGCCGTCCGGCAGGTCGAGGCCGACCATGTTGCCCTGCTCGTCCAGCTCGATGGCGTAACGCTCGCCACCGTAGTCACGGCTGGCGATGACACGGTGGTCGGCGTTGTACTGCACTTCCAGCTCGCGGCCGAGCACATCGGTGGCCCAGCTGGTGCGGGCATCGAGGTCGTAGCGGAAATGGTAGTGCTCGCCATCGCTGGTCCAGTGCTCGACCACGCGTGGTTGGCCGCCCAGGGTTTCCCAACGGTAGTGGCAGCCCAGGCCCAGGGCGTTGCTGTGGGTGACCATCAGGCCTTCGGCGTAGCTGAAGTTGCGCACGGTGTCGCCGTTGCGGTTGATCACCGCGCTCAGCTGGCCGTGTTCGTCGTAGCGGTACTGGGTGAGGGTTTCGACGGCCTGGTTGTCGACCACGCGCTTGATGTCGGTCAGGCGGCCCAGGGGGTTGTCGTAGTGCAGGTGGATGCGGGTGCCGCCGGTGGCGCTGATGTCGGTCAGGGTGCCGTCGGGCGTGCGGGTGAAGTGCAGGAAGTGGCCGAGGGCGTTTTCGATGCGCTGCAGCGGCACTTCGGTGTTGCTGTCGGGGACTTCACCGAAATAGAAGAACAGGTTGTCGAGGGTCTGCAGCAGGTAGTGACCACCTTCGGTGCAGACCAGGTACACCTGCTCATGCGGGTTGTAGATGCGTTCGCCCGGTTGCAGGGTCACGAATGGAACTTCGCGGCCCTGGTTGTCGGTGAGGTAGATGAATGAGCCCTGGCGGCGCAGGCTTTGTTCCCAAGGCAGCACCCAGCCGCGGCCGAGCACGCTGTCGACGGTGAGGTCGCTGGCGTAGAAGCGCGACCATTCGATGGGCATCAGGCCGGGCAGGCTGAAGTCGATTTCATCAGGGATCAGTTTGCGCCCGGTGGTGAGGTCGACCGGGTTGCCAACCAGGCCGCCGATGGCTCGGCGTGCCACGGGTTCGACCACGTAGCGGCTTGCCACCTCCCCTGCAACGAAGCCTGCAGTGAATTTCAGGGCGCAGGGCATGATCGCTTTCATGCCGGCCTGGGTGCCGGCCTTGATCAACTGGGCGATACCACCGGCGGCACCGGCGATGGCCATCAGTACGTCCACGGTGGTACGCAGCCACTGCGGAATCTCGTCGTCCACCGGCAGGTAGCGATAGGTGCCGCCGCCAACGATGACGTTATCGGAACCACCAGAAATGGTCGCGCCGCAAGTCAGCTTGTCGCCCTTGCGCGCAGCGGCAACGCTGTTGATGAAGACGTTGGTCGAGCCCTCGGCGATCTGCACCGGCCCTGGGTGCTTGTCGCAAGCACCGATGCTCTTCTCGACCCGGGCGGCCTTACGGCTGTTGATGAAGACGTTGGGTGAGGCAGTGGTTATCGTCCCTGAGGGGGACGAGAACATACTGCCTATCGCCTCTCCGGCGGCGGTCAGCAAGCTGCCTCCGATACCGGCTGCGAGGCCGGCCAGCAAGGCCACGCCGAACCCGCAAGTGAAGGTGGCGATGGCCACCGTGGCCACCAGTGCGATACCCAAGGCAGCCCCGATCAGGAAGCCCCCTAGCGCGCTGGTGTGCGATATGTCGTCGCCGAACCTGGCCGCTTCGAACATGAGGGGTTACTCCTGTTCGCCGGGCTCGGCGTTGGCCATGGCCGGGTTGCGCGGGGTGAAGCTGGCCAGCAGGTTGTCCCAGTCCTGGTTCTGCTGGGCACTGAAGTCGGCTTGCGCGGTGGTGGAGAAAATCAATGCACGCCCGGGGCTGATGATGAACGCGGCCTGGCGCTGGTACAGCGGGCGGCCCTGGTTCATGTAGTAGGCGTCGATCTGGATGCCGGCGACAGGTGCCGTCGCGCCGAGCGAGACGGCCTTGTTGCCCATGCGGGTGTATCCACGCAGCTTGGAGGTGAGCATCTTGATCTGGCGGTCGACATACGCCTGCAGCGCTTCGTCGGGTAGCAAGGTGTCACGCGAGATGGTGATGCTCAAGGGTGCCGGGACACTGGTACCGAGGACGAACATGTTGACCGTGCGGTCCTCGAAACCTGCCGGCAGCGCGATGCTGCCTTCCTGCAACTCGTAATCCATGCGATGAAAATTCCTGATAGCAAAAATAAGGGGTGTCAGCGCAGCGCCATGCCATCGAGCATGCGGTCAAATTCGGCCAGCCAATGGCTCAGGCCTGGACTGCTCGGGTCCACCACGCAGGCGATATCCAGCCACTGTGGCATGTCGCTTCCTTCGACCGGAACCAGCGCACCAACCAGTCGGCCATGTCGAGGCGCATGGCCGGCATTGAAGTGGAAATCCAGCGCCTTGGCCGCACTGCCCGCCACATGGCAATCACGCTGGCGGATTACCCGCAGTTGCGGGTTGGTTTCACGCAGGGCCTGGATCGCAGCGTCGAACAGCTGCTCCAGGGTCTGCCTGGCACGCACCTCACGGCGGCGAATATGCAAGGTGACTGGCTCACCTTCGTGTTCGAGGGTGGTCTGGATATCGCGAAAACGAAAGCCGCCCGGAAACTGCAGGTTGAACCCGCCAAAGGTGAAACTGCTGGCCACCTCCTGCAGCGCCACGGGTACCGGTTCCGGCTCGGGCAAAGGTTCGGCGGCCTTGGCTTCTTCCGCCAGTTTGGCCAGGCGCGCCTCCTCCTCCAGCGCTTCGCGCCTGGCGGAGATCCGGTCGTAGATCGAGGGTTTGTACATGAGCCTGGCCTCAGTCGTTGATCCGCACCGGGGCGCCTGTGATCTTGGTGATGTCGGAGCTGGTCGTGGTAATGACCTTGCCCTTGATTTCGATGCCTTCCGGGGTCAACGTGATGCTGCTGTCGCCAACCTGCAGGATGATGTGCTGCTTGGCAGCCACCTGGATGAACTGGTTGTCGACCTGCAGGGTGTAGGAGCCCTCGGTCACTTTCACCACGGTGTCTTTCTTGACCGTCTCGGTGTGCGTGCCGCCAACCGTGATCGTGCGATTGTTCCCCACATCATGGGTTTCATCGAGCTCGATCTCGGTGTCCATGTTGCGCTCGGCATGCATGATGATCTGCTCGGCGCCGGCCTTGTCCTCGAAGCGGAAGAAGTTGGCAGTACCGCCATCACCCTTCATCGAACGGGTCAGGAAACCGCTCTGGGTCTTGTTCGCCGGCAGCGACCATGGCGGGGTGTTGGTGCTGTTGTACAGGCTGCCCATGATCAGCGGGCGGTCGGGGTTGCCATCGAGGAACACCACCACCACTTCGTCGCCCACACGGGGGATCTGGATGCTGCCGAAGCCGCCGCTGGCACCGGACTGGGCGACGCGTACCCAGCAGGAACTTTGGTCGTTGAACTGGCCTTGCCGATCCCAATGGAACTGCAATTTCACCCTACCCAATTCATCCGTGTAAATTTCCTCACCAGGTGGGCCGACAACAATGGCGGTTTGTGGCCCATTGATTGAAGGTTTGCGGGTGCTCAACTGAGGCCGGTAAGGAATTTTTTTTCGGACGCATACAAATTTGTTGAAGTAACCGGCTTGGTCGCCGGTCATGTAATTATTGCTGCCGCGGTGCTCA
Source organism: Pseudomonas sp. NPDC089428 (assembly GCF_044749325.1). Lineage (NCBI taxonomy): Bacteria > Pseudomonadati > Pseudomonadota > Gammaproteobacteria > Pseudomonadales > Pseudomonadaceae > Pseudomonas > Pseudomonas sp. NPDC089428. The sequence goes on along the minus strand of NZ_JBIVHT010000011.1, from coordinate 39,510 downwards.
ACGCTTATCAACAAAAACTGCCGGCTCTCAGCGTCACCCAGATCGTGCTCGTAGTGCTGGGTCAACTCAAAGGTATAACCAGGCTTCATTGCGCGGCAATTGCTGTCGCCATAGAACGTCTTACCGAGTAACTCAAGCGCCTCCACACGATTGCGCACCATGGATTCGCCATCTTCGTAGGTGCCATGCGTGTATTGCCCGGGGAAGTCATAGATTTCAAAACGCTCTACATCACCTTGCTCGTTAAGGCTCTGCATGGTCACCGGGAGAAAGTTACGAGGCTGACGGTAGTCAAAGGTCCGTACGGCGATTTTGCCAGACTGAAGCTGGCGCGTTGCACGCCACTGCATGATCGAATCTGCGGTCTCCGTTACCGAAGCGCTGTGGAAACGAATCTGCGGTTGCTCGGGCAATGGTAGCAACGTGCGGGAATCATCAGTGATGATCAATGTGTGCGAGTCAGCCGTATGCTCGAAATAATAAAACAACCCTTCGTTCTCGAGTAAGCGCTGGACGAAGTTGAAATCACTCTCACGATATTGTGTGATATAACTATGTTGCTTGAGCGCCTTGCCAAGGCGAAACTCATATTTTGGCAGCGTGCCGAAACCCGCGAATACTTCACTGACGACATCCTCTACGGTCTTGCCCTGAAAGATGCGCGAGTCGTATCGGCAGGTCAACATCCACAGCCAAGGGCTAAGCACCGCAGCATAGCGTACATAGCCCCCATCGCTGCCTTGGGAACTGAACCTGTTAATATAGCCATTTACATGACGAACAGTGCCATCGGCAAGCTCGATTTCAAGAGTGGCAGGACGGCCGATTAGCGTTTTCAACTTGACGTTGGCCGTATCGCTTAACAATGCCAGATCGAATTGATACAGTCGCGACAGCCCTTCGTTACCTGAAAAATTTTCAAGCACAAAGCTTTCCATGCCCGACGCCGCTTGAATGTTAAGTTTGAACAAGCGCCTGTTCTGGGGGTTCAACAGGGAATCGATTGAAAAATTTTCCATTAGCATGATCTTCCTCCAAGCTTATGAGTGGCAAGCCTCATTGGCTATGCTTAATCGCGAAGAGCCTACCGAGCAGTGAGCCTGCGCGCTTTTCCCGCACACCCTCAATATCCATGAAGGTGTACTGGCACCCCTCACTTGCTTCTTGCTGCCTGAGTGCACGCAACGAGGAAATACTATGGCGACAGTAAAAAACCATATAGATAGATATTGAAATCGCCAAAACAATCACCCCCATATACAGGGAATCGTATTGCCGAAAAGCGGAGTACACCAAGCCACCTACAGTTGCACTTACCCCTGCCATCCATGGGCTGTGTGAAGACGCCTCTTCCAGTACATCAACGCGCCCTCCTACTACCTCGAGAACTTGACGCTCGACGGGTCGCTGGCGCAGCACAACATAGGCGAATCCAACAATGACGAATGGCACACAACTCAGCGCAACAGCACTAACCGGATCCAGCTTTGCACGCTTGTAACTCACGGCCAGTATCAAGACAAATGCCAGCATGGGCGCCACAAATAAATTAGTGAGCAACCGAAAACTGGCATAGGTTGTGAACCGCTCGGTGCGATAGGCACAGACCATAGACCAATAGACACAAACCAACAGGGTAATTATCGCCGGCACGAAAAATACCTGCGGCATGATGCCGGCGGCAAAAGCCGCAAACATAGAATAAAAGAACCCTGCGGCCAGGATTTTTGCAAAAAACCTGTCAAGTTCAACTGCCAACATGCTCTAGTCTTTTCCAGTCAAGAAATTGCCAATGGCGTTGCCCGCGCCCGTTTGTTCATCGCTCATGACTAGCTGCACCAGTACACCGGCGACCCAGCCCACAGCTAGCACAACGATGGCGGGCCCACCCACGAAAGTACCAATGGCCCAACCGGCCGCAAATGCCGCCGCATTCGTCGGCTGATTATAAGCAGACCTTTTGAAAAAGTCTTCGACGCTGGTTGCATCATGAACATCCATCACGAATTGCGGACCAAACGCCAAGGCGGGCCCTGCTTTGCCCAGTACTTTCCCGACACCGCGTTGCCCATAGCCATTATTGTCGACGTGAGCCAATCGACTGAGTTCTTTTGAGGTGCCAAATGCGGGAAGGTGAATAACATCGCCAGCGACCTTCCCCGCTACACGATAAATTTTGGCTTTTTCTGTAGCAGGAATTTCAAAAAAAAGGTTACCGCCTTTGGTGACAAGCTTTATACGCCCACGAAATGCACGGCGTGGAGAAACGCTTCCCGGCTTGCCGCGTGAAGATGCCCATCGCTTCAATTGCTTTTTAGTGGCATCGCTTAAGTCCAGTAAGTTCTCCACCTTGGTGGCCTGAGTACCTGAGTGAACAATGACCCCTACGCTGGTAAGCGTGCCAGGCAAGTTCGTAGTAGAGAATAACAAGGGCCCAACTACTGGGATCAACTCGGCCTTTTTCTTTAGGGCTAAAAACTGCTCCCCGCCCGCTGCACCTGTAGATTTTATTTTGCCGAGTACAGAGCAGAGCAGCGCAAGATATTCTTCGGCCTCCGTTTCGCTCAGATCACTTTCGGGGTTACTGAGCTCGGCAATCAGAAATTCCGCACCGCTGATAGTATCAATTGCGTAAGAGCCCCCGATGTCCACCAGAGATGGGAACGCACGAGCTGCAACGTCTCTCGGCCAAGGCAAGGCCCCGTCACCTAACAACCCGTCCTCTGGGCCAACACCCATTGGGTCAGCTGCGGTACACGGATAAAAGCTGTTCACACCGCCCTCCGCGCAACTGATAACGATGCGTTTAGGGCAAACCCGATGAAGACAGCGTGGTTACCTGGCAACATACATAGCTCCATGCTCACTAGATTCCTGTTTCAGGCTGCCCAAACGGCTAGCGCGGTGATATCACGCAATACGCCAGTGCGACCAAAGCACCGCAGTTAAGTTCCCTTAAAAAAAGAAAAATGCCAACTGCGTCACAATTCGTAGCCAGTCTTGCCTGAGCCGGAGAGAAAACACCGGAAAGCGGGCTTTTGTCAACTTGCATGAGGTCTCGCAATATCGTTTTGACATCAAGAGAGTAGATTGCTCTACGCGGGATCAGATGATGTCATTACGCCACACGAAGCAGCGAGAGCCTTCATCGAGCGATGACGGTACTTGACTAAAGAGTGCCTAAACCGTCAGAAACTTTGACCCATCCGCAGACTCATGCTTGTATTGAGAGAATTACGCTCTGTACGAAATCCCGAGAAACCTAATCGTCGCTCCTCCAGCGCTGGGAATTTTGTAGAGCGCCATTAACGGAAAGGAATTCTGTGATGGCAAGGCGCTACGAACTCACGGACGAGGCCTGGGATATGATCTCCGGACTCTTCATCGAAACCCATGGCCGAGGCCGGCCCCGACTAAGCGACCGCCTAATGCTCGATGGCGTGCTGTGGGTGCTCTGCTCGGGTGTTGCATGGCGAGATATGCCTGAGCGCTTCGGCCCATCGTAAACGGTGTATCAACGGTTTCGGGGCTGGCGAAACCAAGTGACTTTCGAGCAGATGCTCAAACGTCTGCACCTGAGATTGAATGAGCAAGGCTTGATCGATCTGCAAACCTGGATGATCGACTCAACCGCAGTACGCGCGACCCGAGCCTCATCTGGCGCCGGGAAAAAAAGGGGGCCTGACGAGCCTGCGATCATGCTCTAGGTCGCAGTCGCGGCGGCCTGACTACCAAAATCCACATGCTTTGCGACGCCAACGGAACACCGCTGCGCTTTCTCCTCTCTGGCGGGCAAGCCAGTGACATCAGCTACGCACAACCATTGTTGGACGAGGTCAGCATTCCATCGACCCAACGTGGCCGCCCGCGCAAACGCTGCAAATGGCTGCTCGCCGACAAGGGTTACGACGCCGAAGCACTACGCTACTACTGCGACCAATATCGAATGCAGCCCGTCATCCCGTTGCGCTCGATGAAGCGCAAGCCCAAGCCTGGCTTACCAAGACTGTTTGACCGGCTCAAATACCGACAGCGCAACATCATCGAGCGCATGTTTGACCCCAATCGTGCCGACCTGAGTGTCAAGACCAGAGAGCACGCAATCAACCTGCAAAACTTTCAGCGCCGATCGTAAGTTAGCTCATCTAACTCATCACCCGGTGGCGCAAGTTCAAATAGTCGGCTAGCCAAATCACGAATGTGTTGCGACCAGGCAACTTTAGCCACCCACTCCGGCGGCATGCCCGACACGCCATACAATGCTCCGGCAATCTGCCCCGCCGTCGCCGCCACACTGTCGGCATCATCGGCAAGGTTGGCCGCCAACAGAATCGCATCCCTGAAATTGTCCGTATTCCATACGGCCCAGAGCGCTGCTTCCAAGGTATCGACCACATACCCGGACGAGCGAATCTGCTCACGGGTTTTGTGCTTGTACTCGCCGGCATTGATGATCAAGGCCCGGGGCTGCAGGGGGCGCACCTTCGGCGACAATGCCTCATCCTTGTCCGCGCCATTGAGCGCCAAATGCAACTGCGCACCAAATAACTTGCAGCACTCCGATACCTCAATCGCGCGGTGAGTCACACTGCTCTGCGTTACGCTCTGCCACCAGGTTGCCGACAGTGAATGGCGTCGGAAAATGGCCGTGGGCGCGAGCCGTATCAACGAACCGTTGCCCGCTGTCGAGGCCTCGAGATTACCCATCCACGCAAGCCCTTGGGCCTCCCACCCTTCCAGGGCTCGACGGGTAACATTGCCGATGTCGAAGCAGCGCCCATTGACGCTGTTCTCACCTTGCCGGTACCAGCGCACCATCGCATCGGCAAAGGTCGCGTAATCGAACTTGCCTTGGCTTGCGTAGGTATCCGCCAGGCAGAGCGCCATGCTGGTATCGTCGGTCCACTCACCCGGCGCAAGGCGGAAAGGACCACCGCCGACCATGTCGGTAACATGCCCCTGATCGCGCCGCTGAAACTCCAGGGTCGTGCCAACCGCATCACCAATCGCCAGCCCCAACAGTGCTCCTTGCGCGCGGTCCAGGGCCTGCTCCGGTGACAATGTGCAGGGCCTGTCGCTCAACCAGCCCGGCTTGATACGCGGCAGTCTGGGGGCATCAGGCTCCAGCGTATAGCTCATGCGCTGCTGCAACTGCGGCGAACACTCGGGTAGCAGACTGGCATAACGCTGCGCGTACTCACGCAGCGTTGCATCCGGGCTTCTCAGGTCGATCATGCTCATTCCTTGCTGTGGGTTGCGCTCATCCATGCGAACATTCTGCTGAACCTGCTGCTCACTGGCAACGACTCGTACTGGCGGAAAGCCGAGACCATCTGGATGGCCGCTAGAGTCCACCTCCAAGGCGCTTCTCAGCATGAAATTCAAAGATACCTACACAAGCTGCAAGCATCGCTTCTCGCTTGGAGTAGAACTGACTTCACAGCAGTGCTACCTGTCCATCCCGGTGAGCAATGCTCTGGTCGATTACGAAGAGTACTACCGCATCGACAGGGCCCAATACGATGCCTGGCTAAAAGAATCTTCGGCAGCGCTGCCCATGGTCGTTCGCTGCCGCCGCCGCGAACTGGACCACCTCTTGATGACGCAACCTGGCACCCAGCGCGGCACGGCTGCCCCCTGCACCTGGGAGCTGGCGGAGATCTCGGCGGTACTGGCGCGAACAGCAACCTTGCTGCTGCGCGATGGCGGCTACCCAAGCTGGGCCAACACGCTCCTGGGCTACCACTCACGGCTGCACAGCGACCCCGAACAGGTTCGTTTGAGCGTGTTTGCTATGCCCTGCGGCATGGGCACGCTCAGTGATGCCGCCCTGCATGAAAACGGCACGCTGTCGGTCGAGGCCACTGATGAATTACACGCCTTGCTCGGGTGGTTGCGGGAGTGGGGAATCGAGGGTCGCATGGCCGGTTCAAAGCCGCTCTAGCAATCCCTGCGAAACCGCTTTGGCGCGGCATATTTCGTCGCGTTGCCATCATTGAAACGGGCCGCGATGGCAGCCGACTGCTAACGGCTCCGCGCACAAAAATGAGACCGGCTTCACTTTTTTACAAAAACTTTTTACGGTCATTTTTTCCGGCCCATTAGCACTTTCGCCCCCTGAGTTTAGGGGCCAAGGCCCCATTTTCAGTAGACAAAACCATACAGAGCCACCATCCAGCCATCATTGCGCAACTTCACAAAACAGGGAAAAAATCGCGCCCCTCGCCGGAACTTCTTCCGCAGCGGGGTGCCCTACTCGGCATTGCTGGCAACACGATATTCATGTGCCAGCACTCAAATTTGCCGCAGCCGAGAGGCGCGATTTTCAGGTCCACGCCATTGGCGTTTCAGGACGATCAAGCAGGCTCATGGACGATGTACCGATGACACAGACATTCGATGTCGAAGCACTGATCAAGCTGCGTAGCCAGACGCGGGCGATCTCCGATGCGCTGAAGGCGCAGGCGGCGGATTACCTTGCCACCGTGGCACCGCTGATCCGTCCGCAAACCCTGTTTGGCGAATACCTGCAAGGCGCCCAGCGCAGCAGCGGGCGCGAAACCCAGGGCCACTTCCAGTCGTTGATCGAACTCTACGAGCGCATCGGCTCGGCCGCGCCGTTCCAGCTGGTCAGCGAGCTGGAAGTGCCGCTGAACCTGATCAGCACCACCCCTGAACTGTTCCCGCTGGAATACGACAAGGTCCTCGAACAGAGCGGCCAGGTCATTCGTATCACCAGCCCGACGCGCTGGGTGGTGGGCTTCCACGCCTTTGATCTGGCGCAGTTTCGCACCGTCATCAAAGACCCCAACCGCAGCAGCGCCGAGCTGTACCGCTTCGTGGTGCACTACCTGGTGCTGTTCTACTGCCTGAGCAAATCGCCAGGCCTTGGCCGGCTGTTCGAAGGCCTGCGCTACGGGCTCAGCTTCGAGCGCCTCAAGGGCTTTGGCGACCTGCCGTTCTGCGTCATCAGCTCGCCGGTGCGTTCGCAACTGCCTGACGACTCGGTGATCCGCAGCAGCACGCAAATTGCCGGCAACACCAGCTTCGAAGAGCTGGTGGGGCGCGACAACATTCTGGAAATGAACGACGACATCCGTCAGCGCCTGCTGCTGACGATCGAAGGACTGTAACGCGCAGCGCCCGCTCGCGGGCCGCGCAATGATTCGCAGCGAATTGCTCGCACTGGAGAACACGATGGCGAAGAAGGAAAGCACCCAGCACAAACTCGACCGCGTTCGCGCGCCTCGGGTCCATATCACCTACGACGTGGACATCGGCGATGCCATCGAGAAGAAAGAGCTGCCCTTTGTCGTCGGCGTGCTGGGCGATTTCTCCGGCAACCCGCTGGAGCCGCTGCCCAAGCTCAAGGACCGCAAGTTCGTCTTCATCGACCGCGACAACTTCAACGGCGTGCTCAAGGGCATCAAGCCGCGCCTGACCTACCGCGTCGACAACACCCTGGCCAAGAACGGCACCCAGCTGGGCGTCGAACTGAACTTCAACAGCCTTGAAGACTTCGAGCCACAGAACGTGGTCAAGCAGGTCGAACCGCTGCGCAAGCTGCTGGAAGTGCGCAACAAGCTGGCCGACCTGCGCAACAAGATGGGCGGCAACGACAAGCTCGAAGAGCTGCTGATGGACGTGCTGCAGAACACCGAAAAGCTCAAGACCCTGGGCCAGGAATTCGGCCGTGAAGCCGAAGTGAAAGACCCGTCCAGCGACGATCGCGCCTGAGCAGGAGCCCGAACATGACTGACAAGCAAACCGCACCGCAACAGGCCGGCGACCTGGTCGAAGTGGAAAACTTCGCCCCTCAGCCTTCGCTGCTCGACAGCATCATTTCGCAAAGCCGCGTGGCGCGTTCCGACACCGAGCGCAACCGCACCCGCGACCTGATCGGCGAGCTGGTGAACCAGGTGCTCGAGGGCGAAATGACCCCGAGCAAAGACCTGATCGCCGTGCTCGACGCACGCATTGCCGAAATCGATTCGATGCTCTCCGAGCAGATGAACGAGATCATGCACGCCCGTGAGTTCCAGCAGCTGGAAGCCTCCTGGCGCGGCCTGAAGTACCAGGTCGACCAGACCGAAACCAGCACCACGCTGAAGATCCACCTGCTCAACGCCTCGAAGAAGGACCTGGTACGCGACCTCAAGGCCGCCAGCGAATTCGACCAGAGCGCGCTGTTCAAGAAGGTCTACGAAGAAGAGTACGGCACATTCGGCGGCGCCCCGTTCGGCATGCTGATCGGCGACTACGAGTTCAAGCGCAGCCCCGAAGACATGTACCTGCTCGAAGAGATCTCGCACGTGGCCGCCGCAGCCCACGCGCCGTTCATTTCGGCTGCCTCGCCCGAGCTGTTCGGCTGGGACTCGTTCACCGAGATGTCCGGCCCACGTGACCTGGCGAAAATCTTCGACACCGTCGAATACGCCAAGTGGAAGTCGTTCCGCGCCTCGGAAGACTCGCGCTACGTCGGCCTCACCCTGCCCCACGTGCTCGGCCGCCTGCCCTATGGCCCGGATACCACGCCGGTGGAGGAATTCAACTTCGTCGAAAGCGTCGACGGCCGCGACCACAACAAGTACCTGTGGATGAACGCCGCCTACGCCCTCGGCACCCGCGTCACCGATGCCTTCTCCCGCTACGGCTGGTGCGTGGCCATTCGTGGCGTGGAAGGTGGCGGCCTGGTCGAAGGCCTGCCGACCCACACCTTCAAGACCGACGACGGCGAAATCGCCCTCAAGTGCCCGACCGAAATCGCCATCACCGACCGCCGCGAGAAAGAGCTGTCGGACCTCGGCTTCATTCCCCTGGTGCACTGCAAGGGCACCGACTACGCCGCGTTCTTCGGCACCCAGTCGGCGCAGAAGCAGAAGCAGTACAACACCGACATCGCCAACGCCAACGCACGCCTGTCGGCGCAGCTGCAGTACATCTTCGCCACTTCGCGCATCGCCCACTACATGAAGGCGATCATGCGCGACAAGATCGGCAGCTTCGCCTCGCGCATGGATGTGGAACGCTTCCTCAACCAGTGGCTGGCCAGCTACGTGCTGCTCGACGACACCGCCAGCCAGGAGGCCAAGGCCAAGTTCCCACTGCGCGAAGCCCGCGCCGAGGTGTTCGAAGTGCCCGGCAAGCCTGGCGTGTACAAGGCCGTGACTTACCTGCGCCCGCATTACCAGCTCGACGAACTGACCGCCTCGCTGCGCCTGGTCGCCGAACTGCCGCAAGGCGCCCGCGGCTGACCGGCTGCTGTGTACAGGGATGACACATGAGTAATCAGGCCCGCCTGCTGCCCTCGCTGCTCGACCGACTGCTGGACGACCGTCCGTACCAGTCGGCCGAAGCGGCTGCGCAGCGCACCTGTTCGCTGGCCGAGTACAAGGCGAGCATCGTCCGCGACCTTGAGGTGCTGGTGAACACCCGCCAGTCCCTGGTCGCCGAGGAACTCGACGGCTTCAAGCAGCTCGGTGGTTCCATCCTTGAATACGGCATGCCCGACTTCATCAGCCGCAGCGTGCTCGACCCCCATGATCGCCGGCTCATCCAGCAACAGCTGGAGCGGGCGATCAGCACCGGCGACCGGCGTTTCCGCCGGGTGCGGGTGCAACTGCTGGCCCAGGAAAACGGCCACCGCATGTTGACCTTCCGCGTGGACGCCGTGCTGCGTCTGCAAGACATCAGCCGCCAGGTGTCGTTTGACGCCGTGCTGCAGGTCAACACCCAGGAATACAAAGTGCAGAACCTCAACTGATGCTCGACGAACTGCTGCCCTACTACGAAAAGGAACTGTCGCACCTGCGCTTCCTCGGCCAGGAGTTTGCCGCGCAGTACCCGAAGATTGCTTCGCGGCTGCTGATCGAGGGTGACAACTGCGAAGACCCGCACACCGAGCGCCTGATCGAGGCGTTCTCGTTCCTGTCTGCGCGGGTGCACAAGAAGCTCGATGACGAGTTTCCGGAAATCGTCGAATCCTTCCTTGAGGTGCTGTATCCGCATTACCTGCGCCCCACGCCGTCGATGTCGATCGCCGAGCTGAGCCTGGGCAAGCATGAGAAGGTCACCGAGGCCTACCGTGTGGCGCGCCACACCGAGATGCAGGCCAATGCCGTGGAAGGCGTGGTGTGCAAGTTCCGCACCTGCTACCCGGTAGAACTGTGGCCGATCAGCGTGCAACAGGCCTCGTTCGCAGAAATGGAACGTTCGGCGTTCAACGGCCACAGCGCCGACCTGGTGGCGCGCCTGCGCATCCGCCTGCAAGCAAACGGTGACGCGTTGTTCGGCCAGATGGAAATCGACCGCCTGCGGTTCTTCCTCGACGGCGAAGCGACGTTGATGCTGCACCTGTACGAGCTGCTGTTCAACAACCTGGCCAAAGCCACCCTGTGCTTCCAGGACGAAGGCCGCAGCCGCGAAGTTGCGCTGCCGGCCACAGCCCTGAAAGCCGTGGGCTATGCCCGCGACGAAGGCCTGGTGGACTACTCCGAGCGCTCGTTCCTGGGCTACCGCCTGCTGCATGAGTACTTCACCTTCCCCGACAAATTCATGTTCTTCGACCTCAGTGGTTTTGCCCGCATCCTGCAGGGCAAGGCCATCGAAGAGGTCGAGATCAACTTCTACTTCTGCGACTACGACCTCAGCGAGCGCCTGGCGCGGCTGACACAGAACATCGGGCGCAACAACTTCAAGCTCAACTGCACGCCGATCATCAACCTGTTCCGCCAGCAGGCCGAACCGATCAAGCTGACCCACACTCAGCACGAATACCCGGTCATCCCCGACACCCGGCTGCACAATGCTGCCGAAGTGGTGTCGATCGACCGCGTGCGGCGGGTGCGCAAGATCGGCGGCATCGACCAGGTCGCCACCTGCCAGCCGTTCTTCGAGCCGCGTGGCGAGCAAGACCCGCACACCAGCTTCTGGATCGCCCGGCGGCGCAACCAGGGCGACGCCACGGCCATGAGCATCCGCGTGGTTGACCGCGACCTGGAACTGATCGACGGCAGCAGCGACACCCTCAGCATCGGCCTCACCTGCAGCAACCGCGATGTGCCCTTGATGCTGCCGTTCGGTGGCGACCGGGGCGAATTCAACTTCCCGGCCAACTCGGTGATCAAGGATATCCGCTGCCTGCGCAAACCCACCGCCACGGTACGCGTGCCGCTGGGCAAGGGCCTGATCTGGCGGCTGATCGCGCACCTGTCGCTGAACCACCTGTCGCTGGTCAGCCAGGGCCGCGAAGTGCTGCTCGAACTGCTGTCGCTGTACAACTACCGCAACGTCTCGGCCATTCGCAAACAGATCAACGGCATCAAGGCGATCAGCAGCGAGCCGGTGGTCGCGCGCATCGGCCACCCACGGCCGAACTTCGTGCGGGGCGTGGGCATCACCCTGACCCTCGACGAAAACCAGTTCACCGGCAGCGGCGTGTTCCTGTTCGGCATGGTGCTGGACCACTTCTTCGGCCAGTACTGCTCGATGAACAGCTTCACCCAACTGAGCCTGCGCTCCCAACAACGAGAAAAGAGAATCGTCCAATGGCCAGCACGCACTGGCGATCAGCCCCTGGTCTGATCGATCAGGCCCGAGCCGAACCGCACCGATTCGAATTCTTTCAATTGGTGCGCCTGCTCCGCCTGCACTACAGCCGTACCGGGCGCATGGACCTGGCAACCCGGCCGCACGAAGACCCGCTGCGTTTTCGCACCCAGCTGTCGCTGGCGTTCCCGGCCAGCGAGGTCAGCGACCTGCACTTCGAGCGCGAAGGCAAGGTATCTGCGGCCGGCCTGCCACTGTCGGAGGTGCAAGTCACCTTCATGGGCCTGGTCGGGCCGTCGGGCGTGCTGCCGCGCCCGTACACCGAGCTGCTGCTCGAGCGCCACGTGCAGTACCGCGACGATGCTGCCCATGCGTTTCTCGACATCTTCTCGCACCGCATGACCACGCTGTTCTACGAGGCCTGGCAGAAGTACAAATTCCATATCGAGCACGAGCGCAACGGCACCTCGGGCTTCGATGGCTACCTGCTCAACCTGGTCGGCCTGGGCCCGCGTGCGCAGAAGCTCAAGTTCGAAGAACAACCGTCGGCGCTGCGCCGCGAACTGTTCAGCTACTTTGCCGGGCTGCTCAGTCAGAAGCCACGCAACGCGCTCAACCTTGAAGTGATGCTCGGCTTCTATTTCTCGCTGCCGATCAAGGTCAAGCAGTTCGCCGGGCGCTGGCTGAACCTGCAGCCCGAGCAATGCACCCAGCTGGGGCGCAAGAACGCGCAGCTGGGCCACAGTGCGGTCGCCGGCAACCGGGTCTGGGACTACCAGTCGAGCATCCGTATCGAACTGGGCCCGCTGAGCCTTGCCGATTACCAGCGTTTCCAGCCGGGTACCGCGTGCTACCGCAAGCTTGTCGAGCTGGTGCGCTTCTATATAGGCGCCGAGCTGGACTTCGAAATCGCCCCGCGCCTCAAGCGCGAGGCCGTGCCACGCGCCCAGCTGGGCCGCAGCGGCAATGTCGCGCTGGGCTGGCTGGGCTGGCTCAAACGCCCTGGCCGTGACGCGGAGCCTTCGCGTTGCGCCGTTTTCCACATTCCTTACGATGGGGTCGCCTTGTGAACCTGAAGTCTCTGTTCGCCAAGCTCAACGAAACCAGCCGCACGGCCACCGAAAGCGCGGCGGCCCTGTGCCTGTCGGAGCACCACTACGACGTCGAGGTGGAGCACCTGCTGCTGCAGCTGCTCGACAACGACGACAGCGACCTGGCACCGATCCTGCGCCACTACGACGTGGTCGCCGAGCGCCTGCAGGCGCAGCTGGTCACCGCCCTGGGCACCTTCAAGAAAGGCAACACCCGCACCCCGGCGCTGTCGCCGCACATCACCCGCATGATCGAACAGGCCTGGCTGCTGGCCTCGATTGAATACGGCGTCGGCCAGGTGCGCAGCGCGCACCTGCTGCAGGCCCTGCTCGACGACGCCGAACTGCGCCGCGTGGTGGTCGCTTCGGCACCTGAGCTTGAGAAGATCAACGCCGACGACCTGCGCCTGAACCTCGCCGCCCTGGTCGAAGGCAGCGCCGAATCGAAACAGGCCAGCGCCCTTGCCAGCCCGGCAGCACCGGTGGCCAGCAACACCAAGGCCGGCGGCAAGACCCCGGCGCTGGACCAGTACACCGTCAACCTCACCCAGAGCGCCCGTGAAGGCCGCATCGACCCGGTGCTGGGCCGCGAGTTCGAAGTGCGGCAGATGGTCGACATCCTCACCCGCCGCCGGCAGAACAACCCGATCCTCACCGGTGAAGCCGGGGTCGGTAAAACCGCCGTGGTCGAAGGCCTGGCCCTGCGCATCGCCCAGGGTGACGTGCCAGCGGTACTCAAGGGCGTCGCCCTGCACACCCTCGACCTGGGCCTGCTGCAGGCCGGTGCCGGGGTCAAGGGCGAGTTCGAAAACCGCCTGAAGTCCGTGATCGAAGAGGTCAAGCGCAGCCTGCACCCGATCATCCTGTTCATCGACGAAGCCCACACCCTGATCGGCTCCGGCGGCCAGGCCGGGCAGAACGATGCCGCCAACCTGCTCAAACCGGCCCTGGCCCGTGGCGAGCTGCGCACCATCGCGGCCACCACCTGGGCCGAATACAAGAAGTACTTCGAGAAGGACGCCGCCCTCGCCCGCCGCTTCCAGGTGGTCAAGGTCGAAGAGCCTGACGAAGACAAGGCCATCCACATGCTCCGTGGCCTGCTCGGCAAGATGCGCGAGCACCACAAGGTGGCGGTGATGGACGAAGCGCTGGTGCAGGCGGTGCGCCTGTCCAACCGCTACATCACCGGCCGCCAGCTGCCCGACAAGGCCGTCAGCGTGCTCGACACCGCCTGCGCGCGCATCGCCCTGGCGCAGTCGTCGCAGCCCGGTGCGCTGGAAGACTGCCGCCGGCAGATCGACAACCTGCAGGCCGAAATCGCCGTGCTCGGCCACGAAGCCGGCAAGGGCCACGACCACGCCCGCCGCCTCGGTGAGCTGCAGGCAGCCCTGCAAGCCGAGCAGCAGCAGGAACAGCAACTGAACGAGCAGTGGCAGCAGGAGCTGGCGCTGGTCGAACAACTCAAGGCGCTGGATGCCGCCAACGACGCCGATGCCGCGCAGCTCAACGCCCTGCGCAGCGAGCTTGCCCGGGTGCAAGGCGACCAGCCACTGGTCCACGCACTGGTCGACAGCGGCGCCATCGCCCAGGTCATCAGCGGCTGGACCGGTATCCCGCTGGGCAAGATGCTGCGTGACGAGATCGACACCGTGCAGCGCCTGCCGGCCCTGCTCGGCGAGCGCGTGCTGGGCCAGGACCACGCCCTGCACGAGATCGGCAAGCGCATCAAGATTTCCCGCGCGCGCATGGAAGACCCGAACAAGCCGATCGGCGTGTTCCTGCTGCTCGGCCCCAGCGGCGTCGGCAAGACTGAAACCGCCCTGGCCCTGGCCGACACCCTGTATGGCGGTGAACGCAACCTGATCACCATCAACATGTCCGAGTACCAGGAGGCGCATACCGTGTCGAGCCTCAAGGGCTCGCCACCCGGCTACGTCGGCTACGGCGAAGGCGGTGTGCTGACCGAAGCCGTGCGCCGCAAGCCGTACAGCGTGGTGCTGCTCGACGAGGTGGAAAAGGCCCACCCCGACGTGCTCGAACTGTTCTTCCAGGTGTTCGACAAGGGCGTGCTGGACGACGGCGAGGGCCGCGAGATCAACTTCCGCAACACGGTGATCATCCTCACCTCCAACACCGGTACCGAGCGCATCATGCAGACCTGCCTGAACGCGGCCGAACTGCCGACGCCGGCAGCCATCGTCGAAGGCCTGCGCGACGAGCTCAACCAGGTGTTCAAGCCCGCCTTCCTCGGCCGCCTGAGCATCGTGCCGTTCTACCCGGTGCAGGACCAGATCCTCGAGCGCATCGTCGCCCTCAAGCTCGAACGCATCGCCAAGCGCTTCGCCCGCAACCACCAGGCCGAACTGAGTTACGACGAGGCGCTGGTCAAGGCCATTGCCGCGCGCTGCACCGAGGTCGACAGCGGTGCGCGCAACATCGACAACATTCTGTCCCAGACCCTGATGCCCGAACTCGCCCAGCGCGTGCTCGAGCGCATGGCCCAGGATGCGCCGATCGAGCGCCTGGTGATCGAGCTGGGCAGCGATGGCGATTTCGCCTATCGCCTGGCCTGAGCCGTACAAGGAGGTTTAGCCGTCATGCACCACAAGCACACCGCCCTCAAGCGCCTGACCACCGCCGCCCTGCTGCTGGCGTTGGCCGGCTGCGGGGTCACCGACCGCATCGGCAAACGCATGGATGACAGCTGGGCGGCCGACATGCTGACCGACAGCGAGAAGGTCATCCTGACGTCCGACGGCGGCAACCAGCTCAACCCCGACGCCGAGGGCAAACCGCTGTCGGTGGTGATGCGCGTGTACCAGCTGACCGACCTCGAACGCTTCGCCGCCAGCGATGCCGAGACCCTCTGGGACACCCCGGAAAAGGCCCTGGGCAACACCCTGGTGGAAGCCCGCGAGATCACCCTGCTGCCGGGCATCGGCCAGATCGACCAGTGGCCGCTGGCCAAGAGTGCACGCTACGTGGGTGTGGCGGCGTTCTTCCGTGACGAACAGGGCGCGCGCTGGAAAGTCGCCTTCGACGCCAACTCGCTGCGCAAGGACGGCATCTGGTTCTCCTCCGACGGCCTGCGGGTGCTGGTGGACAAGACCGAAATCAGCGCCATGCGCGGCGTCGACGTGCTGAACAAACCGCCGACCGCGGACCAGCTGGCGGCCGCAGAGAAGGCCAAGCAAGCCACACCGACCCTCACCGACAAGGTGCAGGACGCGGTACTCGACAAGGCCACTGATGTTGCCGGCCAGTCGGCGCAGAACGCTGCAGATAAAACCCTCAATTCATTAGTGGATAGCGTCAAATGAGCAAGCAGAGCCGGGTGATGTGGTCGGAAGGCATGTTCCTGCTGCCCCAGCACTTCCAGTACCAGGATGAGTTCCACCAGCACCAGCTGGCCGAGGCGACCCTGCGCGGCACCCCGTTCCATTGGGGTGTGCAGCTGTTGCAGGTGGACGAGGACGCCTTGGCCAACGGCTCGCTGCAGCTCAAGCGCCTGAAGCTGGTGTTTCCCGACGGCAGCCTGTACGACGCACCGCAGCATGACCCGCTGCCGGCCGCGCGTGACCTCAAGGACCTGCTCAAGGCCAACGACCTGAAGGTCTATGCCGCGCTCAAGCTGCCCGAGCCGTTCGGCCTCAACTACGTCGAGGATGGCCATGAGCACAAGGCCGCCCGGCGCTTTCGCAAACAGTTCGACACCCTGCCCGACCTCAACGAAGGCGAGCTGGAAAACGAGATCACCAGCCTGCGCCTGAACGTGGTGCTGCTGGTCGACGGTGACAACCTGGACGGCTACAGCCATTGCCCGCTGGCCCAGCTAACGCGCAACAGCATGGGCGGTTTCAGCCTCGACCCGCATTTCGTTCACCCGACCCTGCACCTGGGCAGCCATGAGACTTTGGCCGGCATCGGCAAGCGCTTGCTGGGCGCGTTGCAGGCCAAGAGCAAGGCGCTGTCGGGCCGGCGCCGCGAGCGTGCCGACCAGATCGCCGAGTTCGGTTCCAGCGACGTCACCCTGTTCTGGTTGCTGAACACCGTCAACCGGGCCCACCCGCAGCTCGCTCACCTGCTGGCCCACCCGCGCCTGCACCCGGAGCGCCTGTACCTGTTCCTCGCCGACCTGGCCGGCGGCCTGCTGACCTTCAGCCTGGACACCCAGCTCAGCGATATCCCCGAGTACGATCATCACGACCCGGCGGCGTCGCTGGTCAAGCTCGACGAGATGATCCGGGTGATGCTCGACAACGTCGTGCCCAACCAGTGCATCGTCATCGACCTGACCCTGACCAAACCGGGGCACTGGCAGGGCAAGCTGCGCGACCCGCGCCTGGTCGAAGCGGACTTCTATATTGCGGTGCACGCCGACATGCCCGGTGCCAGCCTGCTGGAGCTGGTGCCACGGGCCTTCAAGGTCGGCTCGCCGGAAGACATCGAGGTGGTGGTCAACAGCGCCATGCCTGGCGTCACCCTCAACCACGCCGCACGCCTGCCGAACGCGATCCCGGTGCGCCTGGACAACCAGTACTTCGCCATCGAGCCGCACGGCCATGTGTATGAGCGAATGATGAATGCCCAGACCATCTGCTTCTACGCGCCCAGCGCCTTTACCAACCTCAAGCTTGAACTGATGGCGGTGCTCAAATGACCGAAGCCGTACTGCAACAGGGCGCCGTCGCGGCCGCCAACGACAAACCGACGCTCAAGGACCTGGTCCAGGACTTCATCAGCATGGCGCTGATCGTGCGCCGTGGCCGCCAGGTCACCTCGGTGCAGGCCTTCGAAGGCAGCGTCGAGCGCTTCTTCGCCAACCTCGAACGCGATGCCCGTGCCGCCAACTACAGCGTCGAGCAGGTCAAGGACACCCAGTACGCCCTGTGCGCGTTCCTCGACGAAAGCGTGCTGCGCTCGGGTGACAACGAACTGCGCCGGCATTTCGAGCTGCAGCCGCTGCAGTTCCGCTACTTCGGCGTGCACCTGGCCGGCGAAGGCTTCTACGAGAAGGTCGACGCGCTGCGTGCCGACGTCAAGCAGAACATCGACGTGCTCGAGGTCTACCACCTGTGCCTGGCGCTGGGCTTCGAAGGCAAGTTCAGCGTCGGCCAGAAGGACCAGCTGCGCTACCTGGCCAACACCCTCGGCCAGGACATCGCCCGCTACCGCAAGGCGCCCAAGGCCCTGTCGCCGGACTGGGCGCTGCCCGACCAGGTGTCGCAGATGCTGCGCCACGAGGTGCCACTGTGGGTTTACCTGGCGCTGATCGCGCTGGTCTGCGTCGCCGTGTACCTGACGCTCGACTGGTTGCTGGACAAGGACGTCGCCGCGCTTTCCGAACAAATCCGCCAGCTGTTCAGTGCCTGAGCACACCTCAGGTAGCCGAGTCAGGAAGACATGAAAACATTACTGCGTCTGTTGAAAAGTTTCTGGATTCTCCTGCCACTGCTGTGGCTGGCGAGCCTGTTGATCTGCTGGCTGGTCGCGCCGCTGGTGCCGTGGCTGCGCCATCACGTGCCCGAAGCGCTGGCGATCATCAGTGCCTGCTTCCTGCTGGTGATCGTATTGCGCCAGTACCAGCGCATCCGCGCCGAGCACAACCTGGAGAACCTCCTGCAGATGGAGGTCGACCGCTCGTGGAATGCCACCGGCGAGTTCCGTGACCAGCAGGTGCTGCGCGAGCGCCTCAAGCACGCCATCGCCATGCTGCGCACCGACCGCTCCGCCGGCGGTGGCGGCAAGGCGGCGCTGTCTGACCTGCCCTGGTACCTGGTGATCGGCATGTCGGCTGCCGGCAAGACCTCGCTGCTGACCCATTCGGGCCTGTCGGCCAGCATCGCCACGGCCAGCGACAGTGAGAGCGGCACCCAGCACTGCGACTGGTACTTCAGCCCTGAAGCGGTAATGATCGACACCGCCGGCCGCTACCTGCGCGATGACCAGTCGGCCAGCGAGTTCTCGGCGTTCCTGCGCATGCTGCGCAAGCAGCGTGGCAAGGCTGCGATCAACGGCCTGGTGCTGGTAGTCAGCCTGCCCGAACTGCTGGCTGCCAATAGCGAACAGCGCACTGCCTGGGCCGCCCAACTGGCGGCGCGGGTGGAAGAGTACGCCGAGTGCCTTGGCGCCAACCCGCCGATCTACCTCATGCTGAGCAAGACCGACCAGCTGCCGGGCTTCAACCAGGCCTTCGACGGCCTCGACCTGCACGAACGCCAGCAGCCGCTGGGCATGACCTTCGGCCTTTCGGAAATCCGCAACAATGGCCTGCATGCCGTGCTGCAGACGCGCCTGAAGAACCTCCAGGGCCATGTTCGCCAGCACGTCGACGCGCAGATCATCGCCCTTGGCGCCGAGGCCGACAGCACCCTGCTGAACTTCCCACAGTACTTCGCCGAACTGAGCGGCGTGCTCGAACAGTTCCTCGAACACTTCACCCACGGCCACCGCGGCGGCGCCCCACTGCTGCTGCGCGGCCTGTACTTCACCAGTGCCCTGCAGACCGACCAGCACCTTGGGCAGGTCTACGAAGATGCCATCGCCGACGAGTTCGCCCTGAAGGCCGCCTATGATGACGGCACTGAAAACGCCAGCAAGGCCGCGGGCAACCGCAGCTACTTCATTACCGATACCTTCCGCCGGGTGATCTTCCCCGACCGTGACCTGACCCTGTTCCAGTCGCGCGTGGGCCGCCAGCGTGCATTCAGCCCGCTGCTGCTGGGCCTGGCGGCAGCCACCGGCGTGCTGTTCATCGGCTGGCAGGCGCTGTCGTTCGCCAACAACCGCCAATGGCTGCACAGCCTGCGCGGGCAACTGGCGCAGATCGAGCAGGCCGAAGACCGCGAGCAGCTGCTGGCCGCCGGCAAGGGCCTGGAAGTGCTGCGCGAACAGATGGCCGCCGTCGAGGCCCATCGCCTGCAAGGTGTGCCGCTGCCATTGAGCGCCGGCCTGTACCATGGCGAGGCGATCCACCAGGTGACCCGCACGGCTTACCTGGCGCAACTGCGTAGCCAGGCGCTGGAGCCGATCGCCCGCAGCCTGCAAGTGCAGATGCGTGCCTTCAACACCTTCGCCAGCGGCATCAACCAGGAACTGGAGTTCACCCCGGCGCCGCAACCGAAGAAGCGCAACAGCAAGCCACTGGCACCCGCCGTTGCCGCCCGGGCCCAGGCCGCGCTGGGCAATACCCGCGCTGGCGCCTACGCAGCCAAGGTCAACCTGGCCACCGCCAGTGATGCCGCCGAGCTGTCGGCCACCACCGGTGGCCTGTCGCTGTCCGAGGAAATGCTCGGGCGCCTGGACGAACAGCAAGTGGCGTCGATCATCGATGCCTACAACACCCTCAAGCTGTACCTGCTGCTGACCGAGCCCAAGGCCCATCCGGACGCGGCTTTCGTCGCCGCCAACCTGCCCCAGGCCTGGGCCAGTGCGGCCGGTGAAGGCACCCCGGCCGATGCCGGCGTAATCGAAGAGAACGCCCCGCTTTACGTACAGTTGCTGGAACAAGGCGAAGCACCGTCGTTGCCACGCAACGAGCAACTGATCAACGAAACCCGGGAAAACCTCAAGGCGTTCATGATTTCCAGCTCGCTGGTCGATCGCGAATACCTGCGCCTGCAGCTCGAATCGAGCCGCCAGTTCCCGGCGCTGAGCCTCAACGACCTGGTGCCACAACCAGGCCGCGCGCTGCTGTATGGCTCCGCGGGCGTGCCGGCGATCTACACCCGTCAGGGCTGGGACACCTTCGTCAAGCCCGAGCTGATCAAGCTGGTGTCGGGCAACCTGCGCCACGAGTCGGACTGGGTACTGGACGGCGAAGGTGGTGATGCCATCGTGCAGAAGGCCAATTTCGTTCGCGAGTTCATGACCCGCTACAAGCGCGACTACACCCAGGCCTGGTACAAGATGGTCAGCAGCGTCGGCGTGCGTCATTTTGCCGACCTGGCCTCGGCCACCCAGCAACTGGGCCTGCTCAGCGACGTGCAGAACTCGCCGGTGAAGAACCTGCTGGCGGCGGTCAACGACAACACCCAGTGGGACCTGCCGGCAAAGCACGCCATCCCCACCCCGGGTACCCCCCGCGAGGACGGCTTCTGGAGCAAGGTCTCCGGCCTGCTCGACAGCAAAGACGCCCTCCCCGTCAACGTCGCCCCGGCCCTGCCGGCGGTCGATGATGGCAGCCTGGCCAAGCGCTTCGAGCCGGTGGCGCGGGTGTTCGCCGAGAACAACGCCGAAGGCGCCGACAGCACCATCATGGACCGCTACCTCGCCGCGCTGCGCAAGCTCAAGGTGCGCATGAACAACATCCAGCGCTCGCAGGATGTCGGCAAGAGCAGCAAGCAACTGATCAGCGAAACCCTGGAAGGCCAGCCGAGCGAAGTCACCAACGTACGCAACTATGTGGAAAGCAGCGTCGACACCAGCCAGGACGGCCTGTCGCGCTCGCTGCAGGGGCTGTTCAGCCTGCCGATCCAGTACGCCTGGGCGACCCTGCGCGACCCGGCCGGCCAGCAGATCGCCAAGGCCTGGGCACAGCAGATCGCCAAGCCTTGGGAACAGGTCATGGCGCACCGCTACCCGATTGCCGGCGGTAGCCGCAACGAAGCGTCGGTGAAAGACCTGCAGCGCTTCGTCGACCCCGACAGCGGCCTGCTGCCGGCCTTCAAGCGCAACGAAATCGGCAACCTGGCCGGCGGTGAAGGCCTGGGCGCCGGCGACGGCAAGGGACCGGCGCTGGTCAACCCGCGCATGCTCAACAGCATCGACAAGGCAAGCTCGGTGGGCCAGGTGATCGCCAGCCTGTCGGACCGCGACAACGGTTTCGAGATCATGCTCGAGCCATCGGCCAACTTCACCGACATCGTGTTCACCCTCGACGGCCAGGAACAGCACTATCGCAACGGCCGCAGCAGCTGGAACCGTTTTGCCTGGCCGGGCACCAGCAATGCCCCGGGCGCCCGCCTGGACGTGGTCACTTTGAGTGGCGCACGGGTTACCGTGTTCGACTTCCCGGGGCGCTGGGGCCTGCTGCGCATGAACGAAAGCGCCCGGGTCGAAGACCTCGACGGCATCCAGCAGCGCTTCAGCTGGAACACCGCCAACGGCCGTGTGAGCCTGGTGGTGCGTAACTTCGGTGGGGTCAAGCTGACCGACCTGGGTGACGTCAAGGCCCTCAGCGCCCTCAACGACAGGGGCGCGCAATGATCGGTTGCTTCGGCAAGCTGCCGTCGAGCGCAGACTTCGTCAGCCTGCATGGCGCGGCGGAAGAAGTCTGCGAGTTCGACGCCTGGTTGCAGTCTTCGCTGGCGGCCATGCGCCACCGCGAAGACTGGCAGGCGTTGTTCGACGCGCTGCCGATGTGCTTCTTCAACTACCGTGCGCGCAACGGCAACTGGCTGCTCGGTGGGCTGCTCAGCTCGCGTGACGCCAGCCAGCGGCGCTACCCGTTCTTCATCTTCCAGCTGCTCAAGGGTGAGGAAGGTGCGGCGCTGGTCAACCCGTTCACCCTCGGTGAGCTGTTCAGCGCGCAGATCAAGCCGTTGCTGCACCAGGCCGTGCAAGGCGCCGACTGCGCCAGCCTGTTCGAACGGATCAAGGCCCTGCGCCCGCTGCAGGCGCAGGACCTCGACTTGTTCCGCCGGGTGCACGCCAAATTCCTCCACGACTTCAGCTTCGCCGACGTCGCCCGCGCCCTGCACGGTTCCTGGCCGAGCTTCGACAGTGGCACCGCGCTGGCGCGGCTGCGGGGTAGCTGGAGCCTGCTGCACAGCGACTTCGAAGGCGGCATCGAACTGCCGCTACCGGCCGAACGCGGCCTGAAAAACCCCACGGCCGACCTCTGGCTGACCTGGCTGACGCGCATGAGCAGGCAGCCAAACGTGCCGGCGGTGAGCCTGTTGGCCGACGACTTCATGCACCCGCGGCTTTACTGCTTCCCGTCGCGCCACGGCAACAGCGCCTATCGCCTGCTCAGTGGCAGCGCCGAAGCCCAGCAGCACCTGGAGCTGCTCAGCCCGCTGGCAGCGGTGCCGTGCGCACCCGATTACGACCGACCTCTTGAACACGTCATCGACCAGTTCGTCGATGCGCTGGATGCGACGCCTGTATGAACAAGATCAAGTACTACTGCCTGCGCTACCAACCCTACCTGCTGGGGGTGGCGTTCTTCCTGGCGATCTTCCTGGTATGGGCCATCGGCCGCGCCCTGGGCTTCGCTTCGCTGCATAGCCTGCTGGCGGGCATTGGTGTGTTCCTGCTGCTGTCGGCGGGCTATGTACTGCTGCTGTACCGCGGTGCCGGCCAGCACCACAACCTTGAAGGCCTGTTGCGCGACGATGCCGACCAGGCCGTGCTCAACGCGGCACCGGCCGACCGTGAGGAAATCAGCCTGCTGCGCGAGCGCCTGCTGCAGAGCATCGAGCGCCTGCACAGCAACAAACAGCGCGGCACCGCCGCCAAGGATGCACTCTACGCCCTGCCCTGGTACCTGGTGATCGGCCAGCCGGCCGCAGGCAAAAGCACCATGATCCTGCAATCGGGCCTGAACTTCCCCTATGCCGAGCGTGAGGGCGCACGGGTGTCGGGCCTGGGCGGCACGCGCAACTGCGACTGGTTCTTCAGCTCCGAAGCGGTATTGCTGGACACCGCCGGGCGCTACATGAACAGCCCCGAAGAAGCCGGCAAATGGCGCGGCTTCCTGCAACTGCTGCGCCAGCACCGCCAGCGCCGCCCGCTCAATGGCCTGATCGTCAGTGTCAGCATCACCGACATCCTGCACGGCTCGGCCGAAGACCAGGCGCGCGTGGCCAAGCGCCTGCGCGAACGCATCCAGGAAAGCTGCGCGCTGCTGGAAGTGCGCCTGCCGATCTACCTGGTATTCACCAAGTGCGACCTGATCCCCGGCTTCACTCCGTTCTACCGCCAGCTGGATGATGCCGCACGCGGCGAGGTGATGGGCAAGACCTTCTCGCACAAGGGCTTTGAGCAGGCCGACTGGGGCCAGCGCTTCGGCAAGGCGATGGACGAGCTGACCGGCTACTGGCAGCAGGTGGCGAGCCAGCAACTGGTGCAGCAGGATATCCAGGTAACCCGGCAGAACGACGCCGCCTACCGCTTCCCGCTGGAGCTGGCAGCGCTCAAACCGCGCCTGCAGCAGTTCGTCGACAGCCTGCTGCGGGCCAACCCCTATCAGCATGCCGAGATGCTGCGTGGCTTCTATTTCACCGCTGCGCTGGAGGCTGACGAGGCCCAATGGGGTAGCCACGGCCAGCATGTGGCCGAACGCTTCGCCCTCGAACAGGACGCCGACGCCGCAGGTGCCGGCAGCCAACCGGCGCCGCTGTTCATCAACAGCCTGTTCCGCAAGGTGATCATCCCCGACCAGCATCTGGTGGCGCTGTACACCAGCAACCGCCGCGAACGCCGGCGCAAGGGCGCCTGGGTGGCCGCTGCCAGCCTGGCGGGCCTGGTGCTGTGCAGCCTGTGGGGCTGGTCGTACCTGAACAACCGCGCGACCCTGGCCAGCATTGCCAGTGAACTGGCCCAGGCCAAGGCCGAAGACAAGGCCGCCAGCGGCCAGTACACCGCCTGGCACAGCCTTGACCGCCTGCGCTTCTGGACTGCGCACTACTATCAGCAGCACCACGAGCAAGGCGTGCCGCTGGGCATGCGCCTGGGCCTGTACCAGGGCCACGAGGTGGAGCCGATGTTGCGCAATCGCTACTTCGCCACCCTGCAGAACGTGATGCTCAAGCCCACGGCCGACAACCTGACCCGCACCCTGTACCTGCTGACCACGCTCAAGGTCTACCAGCGCAACGCCCGCGAGCTGCAGCCGGTGAGCGGTGTCGACAGCGTCCAGGCCGAGGCCCTGCCCCATGACAACCGCGCGCAGTCTATCGCCGACTTCGGCAAGGCTGCCCTGGACACCTACGTGATGCTTTCCCCGGCCCAGCGCGAAAAGGCCGACCCGGCGTTGCTCAAGGCACGCCTGCCGGACTACTGGTACCCGGCCATCGCCCGCCAAACCGGCAAGAGCCTGGCTGCGGCCGGCAGCGAGGGTGGCAACCAGGACTACCTGTACGCGAGCCGCCAGATCACCTTCTACAGCGACCAGATCCGTGAGCCGGACGTGCCACGCATCCTCGACAACGCGTTCCTGATGTCCAGCTCGCGCAATTACATCGACAGCCTGCGCGCCCAGTCGCTGCGCTCGATCGAGACCATCACGCTGGAGTCCGACACGCTGTTCGCGTTCGGCCGTGCCGACTTCCAGAGCCTGAGGAACGAGGGCCAGACCCAGTTGAGCGCGATCGCCAGCAAACTGTTGAACACGCCCAATATCGGCAAGATCGTCATCTCTGGCCACGCCGACCAGCTCGGCGACAGCCAGGGCAACCTGCAGGTGTCGAAACAGCGGGCGCAGACCATCCGCACCTATCTGGTCGGCAAGGGCGTGCCCGCCGAACTGGTGGTCGCCCAGGGCGAAGGCAGCCGCAAGCCGCTGGTCAACTGCGACATGCAGCAGCCGCGGGCGCAACTGATCAAGTGCCTGGAGCCCAATCGACGGGTGGAAATCGAAGTGCGCGGGCTCAACTGAGGCCGCGCTGCAAGAACCGGCCAGCCGGGCCTCACAGGAGGAGGCCCGACGGGCGGCAAGCTACCTCGGCCGACGTGTTCGGCGAGGTCAAAACCAAAGGGTGCATGAGCAACCCTTCAAATGATGTTAATGGAGAGTTTCACAATGGCTTTTGACGCGTATATCCAAATCGACGGCATCCCAGGCGAAGTACTGGACGACAAGCACAAGGACTGGATCGAAGTGCTGGGCTACGAGTACGGCGCCACCCAAGCTACCTCGGCTACCGCCAGCTCCTCGGGCGGTGCATCCTCCGAGCGTGTTGCCCTGAGCGACTTCAAGATCCGCAAGGCAGTCGACAAGGCTTCGGCCAAGCTGTTCGAACACTGCTGCACCGGCAAGCACATCGCCAAGCTGAAGCTGAACGTCAACCGTGCCGGTGGTGACAAGGTCACCTACCTGACCATCGACATGGAAGAAGTCGTGGTGTCTTCGGTCAAGTTCGTTGCCGGTGGCAACCAGAACGGTGAAGACAAGGCCGTGAGCGACCTGCCGGTTGAAGAAATCAGCTTCAACTTCGCCCGCATCAAGACCACCTACACCCAGCAGAACCGCACCGACGGCCAGGCTGGCGGCAACATCGTCGGTGGCTGGGACCGCACCGCGAACAAAGTGTTCGCCTAAGCACTTGCTTGCCCATGGGCCGCGCAGGCGGCCCATGTTCCGCAGCGTGCCGGCTAGCCCGGCACGCTGCTCCCCTTCACTGATCAGAGTGTGATATGCCTGAAATCCTCAACGACCTTTCGCTGGCCGAGCTGGCCGCACCGATCGACGGTGGCAGTGGCGAAGACTTGAGCTTCTCTGCCTTGTTCGACCAGATCAAGGAGGCGCGCCGGGCAGACCCTGACTACCTGACCCAAGGCGACTGGCAGACCGACCTGAAAACCGCCGACTGGGAGCAGGTAATCCAGCTTTCGGCACAGGGGCTGGCACAACAGAGCAAGGACTTGATGCTGGTCGCCTGGCTGAGCGAAGGCCTGGCCCAGCGCGAGCATTTCGAAGGTATCAGCTTCGGCCTCGAACTGACCGAACGGATCCTCGACACGTTCTGGGAAAGCGCCTACCCGTCGCTCGAAGACGGCCTGGACGAGCGCGCCGCGCGCCTTTCCTGGCTCAAGACAACGCTCACCGACATTGCCGGTGGCTTGCCCATTACCCAAGGGCAGAATTTCGGCGTGCTGCGCTATGACGAATCACGCCATGTAGAAAACCTCGCCTTGCAGAACCCCAAGGCGATGCAGACCGCGTTGAACGAAGGCAAGATCAACGCCGAGATCTTCCAGCGTTCGGTGGCCCTGAGCGACACCGAGCACCTGCGCACCAAGGCCTTGCAGATTGCCGCCAGCCTGCAGGCCTGCAACCGCCTGCAAGCCAGTACCGACCGCCTGTTCGGCGACGAAGCGCCGAGCTTCGCCAGCCTTGCCGACATGCTGTCGCGCGCCAGCCAGCTGGCCGAGAAACTGCTCAAGGACCGCGGCGTCGAACTGCACCCGGCGGTCGTGCCGGTCGCTGAACCCGTCGCCACCGTTACCCCCTCCCGCGAAGCAGGTGAACCGATGAATACGCCCGCCCAGGCCACCGCGCCTGCGCCCCTGCGCACCACGCCACTGACCCGCGACGAGGCCTTCACCATGCTCGCGGGCATTGCCCAGTTCTTCAAGCAGAGCGAACCGCAGAGCCCAGTGCCGTACCTGATCGAACGCGCCATCAAGTGGGGCAACATGCCGCTGGAAGGCTGGCTGAGCGATGTGATCAAAGACAGCAATGTGGTCGACAACATTCGCGATGTGCTGGGGACTCGCGAGCCAAGGTCGTGATCCTGTACTGGACTCACCGGCCTCTTCGCGGGACAAGCCCGCTCCCACAGGTTCTGCACATTTCCAGGGGGTGGCGAAATTCCTGTGGGAGCGGGCTTGTCCCGCGAAGAGGCCCGCACAGCCAACCCAAATACTGCTACCTTTAGCGCTCTACGCTGCCAAGGACCGCCTCATGCCGCATACTCCAACCGGCTTCATCCGCGTCCGTGGCGCCCGCGAGCACAACCTGAAGAACATCGACGTCGACATCCCCCGCGACGCGCTGGTGGTGTTCACCGGTGTGTCAGGCTCGGGCAAGTCCTCCCTGGCCTTCTCCACCGTCTACGCCGAGGCCCAGCGCCGCTATTTCGAGTCGGTCGCGCCCTATGCCCGGCGCCTGATCGACCAGGTCGGCGTGCCGGACGTCGATGCCATCGAAGGCCTGCCCCCGGCCGTGGCGCTGCAGCAGCAACGCGGCACGCCCAGCGCACGCTCGTCGGTGGGCAGCGTCACCACCTTGTCCAGTTCAATCCGCATGCTCTACTCCCGCGCCGGCAGCTACCCGGCCGGGCAACCGATGCTGTACGCCGAGGACTTCTCGCCCAACACCCCGCAAGGTGCCTGCCCGGAGTGCCATGGGTTGGGGCGGGTCTATGAGGTGACCGAGGCGACCATGGTCCCCGACCCGTCGCTGACCATCCGTGAACGCGCCGTGGCGGCCTGGCCGATGGCCTGGCAGGGGCAGAACCTGCGCGACATCCTCGTGACCTTGGGCTATGACGTCGACATCCCGTGGCGTGACCTGCCCCAGGAACAGCGCGACTGGATCCTCTACACCGAAGAGACGCCCACCGTGCCGGTGTATGCCGGCCTGACCCCGGCGCAGACCCGCGCCGCGCTCAAGCGCAAACTGGAACCGAGTTACCAGGGCACTTTCAGCGGTGCCCGGCGCTACGTGCTGCATACCTTCATGCACTCGCAGAGCGCGCAGATGCGCAAGCGCGTGTCGCAGTACATGCGCCCCAGCCCGTGCCCGTCGTGCCAGGGCAAGCGGCTCAAGCGTGCAGCGCTGGACGTGACCTTTGCCGGGCGCGACATCGGCGAGCTGTCGCGGCTGCCATTGCAGGCGCTGGCCGAGGTGTTCCGCCAGGTCGCGGCGCCAGGCTACCTGGAGCAGCACGATGACAACCTGACCCTGGAAAAGCGCCTGGCCGCGCAACGCATCGCCAATGAACTGCTGGAGCGCATCGACACCCTGATCGACCTGGGCCTGGGCTACCTGGCGCTGGAACGCAGCACGCCGACGCTGTCGTTTGGCGAACTGCAACGGCTGCGCCTGGCCACCCAGCTCAATTCGCAGCTGTTCGGGGTGATCTACGTGCTCGACGAACCCTCGGCGGGCTTGCACCCGGCCGACAGCGAAGCGTTGTTCGATGCCTTGCAGCGGCTCAAGCAGGCCGGCAACTCGGTGTATGTGGTAGAGCACGACCTGGACACCATGCGCCGCGCCGACTGGCTGGTGGACGTCGGCCCTGCAGCCGGCGAGCACGGCGGGCAGATCCTCTACAGCGGCCCGCCGGCTGGACTGGCGCAGGTCGAAGCCTCGCGTACCGCCGCCTACCTGTTCGCCGAGCAGCAGCGTCACGCACACACGCCACGCCAGCCGCACGACTGGCTGGCACTCGAAGGCATCACCCGCAACAACCTCGACAACCTCAGCGCGCGCTTTCCGCTGGGTTGCTTCACCTCGGTCACCGGAATTTCCGGTTCGGGCAAGTCGAGCCTGGTCAGCCAGGCCTTGCTGGAGCTGGTCGGTGCCCATCTCGGCCATGCCGAGCAACAGGCCGAACCTGAAGAGCAGAGCCTTGAGGACGAACCCGAACAGCTCAGCAGCGGGCGTGTCAGCGCGGGGCTCGACAGCATCAAGCGGCTGGTGCAGGTGGACCAGAAGCCGATCGGCCGTACGCCGCGTTCCAACCTCGCGACCTACACCGGCTTGTTCGACCATGTGCGCAAGCTGTTCGCCGCCACCGAGCAGGCCAAGGCCAGCGGTTTCGATGCCGGGCGGTTCTCGTTCAACGTGGCCAAGGGCCGTTGCGACAACTGCGAGGGCGAAGGCTTCGTCAGCGTCGAGCTGCTGTTCATGCCCAGCGTCTATGCGCCCTGCCCGACCTGCCATGGTGCCCGCTACAACCCGCAGACGCTGGCGGTGACCTGGCAGGGCATGAACATCGCCCAGGTGCTGCAGCTGACGGTCGAACAGGCGCTTGCGGTGTTCGCCGAGCAGCCGGCGGCGCGGCGTTGCCTGCAGGTATTGCAGGACATCGGCCTGGGCTACCTGCGCCTGGGCCAGCCGGCTACCGAGCTGTCCGGTGGCGAGGCGCAGCGGATCAAGCTGGCCACCGAGCTGCAGCGCGTGGCCCGTGGCGCAACCTTGTATGTGCTGGACGAGCCTACCAACGGGCTGCATCCACAGGACATCGACCGCTTGCTGGTGCAACTGAACCGGTTGGTCGAGGCTGGGCACAGTGTGGTGGTGGTCGAGCATGACATGCGCGTGGTGGCGCAGAGTGATTGGGTGATCGACATCGGGCCGGGGGCTGGAGACGCTGGCGGCCGGGTAGTGGTCAGTGGCACGCCGCAGGTAGTTGCTGGGTGTGCTGACAGCCGCACTGCCGCGTTTCTCGCCCGGGCTTTGTAGCGCCAGTACCGGCCTCTTCGCGGGGCAAGCCCGCTCCCACAAGTACGGCACAGGTCTGAAGGGCTGCGTACGCCGCACTGCCGCGTTTCTCGCCCGGGCCTTGTAGCGCCAGTACCGGCCTCTTCGCGGGGCAAGCCCGCTCCCACAAGTACGGCACAGGTCTGAAGGCCTGCGTAATCCCTGTGGGAGCGGGCTTGTCCCGCGAAGAGGCCGGCACAGGTTAATGAATCCTTCCTATACTCCCCCTGGCATCCCTGCATGCCGTCTGCCCAAAAACGCGATACCTCACAGAACAACAAACGAGGTGGCAAATGGTCTGGCAGCAAATTTACGACCCGTTCGCAAGCCCCCTGCTCTCCACGCTCATGGCCGCGGTGCCGGTGGTGGTGATGCTGGCAGCACTGGCTTTCTTCCATATAAAAGCGCACATCGCCGCCCTGCTGGCCCTGGGTTCGGCGCTGCTGATCTCGATCTTCGCCTTCGGCATGCCGGCCAACATGGCAGGCTCCGCCGCGCTGTACGGCGCGGCCAACGGCCTGCTGCCAATTGGCTGGATCGTGCTGAACATCATCTTCCTGCACCGGCTGACCACCGAGAACGGCTCGTTCAAGGTGCTGCAGGACTCGCTGGCCCGCATCACCGACGACCGCCGCCTGCAACTGCTGCTGATCGCCTTCTGTTTCGGCGCCTTCTTCGAGGGCGCAGCGGGCTTCGGTACACCGGTGGCGGTGACCGGTGCAATCCTGATCGGCCTGGGCTTCTCGCCGCTGGCGGCGTCCGGGCTGGCGCTGATCGCCAACACCGCACCGGTGGCGTTCGGCGCCCTGGGCACGCCAATCATCACCCTGGCCAAGGTCACCGGGCTGGATGAAATGGAGCTGTCGGCCATGGTCGGCCGGCAATTGCCGTTCTTCTCGGTGATCGTGCCCTTCTGGCTGATCTGGGCCTTTGCCGGCTGGCGCAAGATGCTCGAGGTGTGGCCTGCGATCCTGGTGGCCGGGGTCACCTTCGCGGTGCCGCAGTTTTTGGTGTCGAACTTCCACGGGCCGATGCTGGTGGACGTGATCGCCGCACTGATCTCAATGGCCTGCCTGACAGCCTTCCTGCGGGTGTGGAAGCCGGCCACGGTGCACACCTCGGCGGCGCTCACCGGGCGGGTGGACGACTCCAAGGTCGAGGACGACGGCAAGGCGGGCGCCGCAGCCTCCTTCGCCCAGCGTGACCAGCGCAGCGTGTTCAAGGCCTGGTTGCCGTGGATCATCCTCACCGTGTTCGTGTTCGCCTGGGGCACGGCGGGCTTCAAGAACCTGTTCGACACACGCCCGGCGCTGGACCCGGCCAGCGGCGCGGCCATGCTCGACCCGCAGGGCAAGCCGCTGCGTGAAGGCAACCCGGTGTTCGCCCCGGTGTTCACCTTCGACGCGATCCACCAGCAGATCGAGAAAGTACCGCCCGTTGTCCCGGCGCCGAAGAAAGAGGACGCCCAGTACAAGTTCACCTGGTTCACCGCCACCGGCAGCGGCATCTTCCTTGCGGCAATCCTCGGCGGGTTGCTGATGGGCTATTCGCCACTGGAGCTGGGCCGGCAGTACCTGCGTACGCTGTGGGTGGTGCGCTACTCGCTGATCACCATCGTCGCGATGCTGGCGCTGGGCTTTCTCACGCGTTACTCGGGGCTGGACGCGACCATGGGCCTGGCGTTCGCCGCCACGGGTATCTTCTACCCGATGTTCGGCACCTTGCTCGGCTGGCTGGGCGTGGCGCTGACCGGCTCGGACACGGCTTCCAACGTGCTGTTTGGCGGGTTGCAGCGGGTGACGGCGGAGCAGCTGGGGCTGAGCCCGGTGCTGATGGCGGCGGCCAACAGTTCGGGCGGGGTGATGGGCAAGATGGTCGATGCGCAGTCGATCGTCGTGGCCTCTACCGCGACCCGCTGGTATGGGCACGAGGGTGAGATCCTGCGTTATGTGTTCTTCCATTCGATCGTGTTGGCGGTGCTGGTGGGTGGGCTGGTGACCTTGCAGGCCTATGTAGCGCCCTTCACTGCGATGGTGGTGGGCCATTAGGGTAGGTCTTGAGTTTGTCAGCGCCTGGGAGATCGAGCGCCGCACGGGCGGCGCTCGATCTCACAGGCACAATAAATCTCAAGGCGAACACCTGTTCCCACAGCCGCAAACCCTGAAGTACAGTCAGCCCCATGGACAAATACACCCCGCGCCAGTGGCTCCCGCACGAGAAGCCCAGCCTCCCCGGCTCCCCTTCCACGCCCCTGCATACGCCGGCCAAGCGCCTGGCGTATGGCGTGGTCGGCCTGCTGGTGGCGATAACCGGTGGCCTGGGTAACGCACTGGTCACCGCCAACCTGGTGTTCCTGCAGGGCGCGCTGGGCGCGACCAGCGCCGAGATGGCCTGGCTGCCGGCGGCCTATGTGATGACCAACGTGTCGATCAACCTGCTGCTGGTCAAGTTCCGCCAGCAGTTCGGCCTGCGCGCCTTCACCGAAGTGTTCCTGGTGCTGTATGCCCTGGTCACCTTCGCCCACCTGCTGGTCAACGACCTCAACTCGGCCATCGCCGTGCGCGCTGCCCACGGCATGGTCGGCGCGGCGCTCAGCTCGCTGGGCCTGTACTACATGATCCAGGCATTCCCCGAACGTTGGCGGCTCAAGGCCATGGTGCTGGGCCTTGGCGCTTCGCAACTGGCCCTGCCGCTGGCGCGGATATTCTCCGAAGACCTGCTGCAGATCGCCGAATGGCGCGGCCTGTACCTGTTCGAACTGGGCCTGGCGCTGGCCGCACTGGGCTGCGTGCTGCTGCTCAAGCTGCCCCCTGGTGACCGCTTCAAGACCTTCGAGCCGCTGGACTTTCTCACCTTTACCCTGATGGCCAGCGGCGTCGCCCTGCTCTGCGCCGCACTGTCGCTTGGGCGCATCGACTGGTGGCTGGAAGCCCCCTGGATCGGCATCGCCCTGGCCTGTTCCATTGCCTTGATACTCACCGGCCTGGCCATCGAGCACAACCGCCAGAACCCGCTGCTGATGACACGCTGGCTGGGCAGTGGCGCGATCATCCGCCTGGGCCTGTGCGTGATACTGATCCGCATGGTCACCTCGGAACAATCCACCGGCGCGGTGGGCTTTCTGCAAGTGTTGAACATGGGCAGCGAGCAGATGCGCTCGCTGTACTGGATCATGCTGCTCGGCGCCGTGGCGGGCCTGGCCAGCAGTGCGCTGACCATCGACCCCAAGCACCTGGTGATCCCGCTGTTCATCTCGCTGCTGGCGATGGCCACCGGGGCGTTCATGGACAGCAGTTCGAGCAACCTCACGCGCCCCGCGCAGATGTACCTCAGCCAGTTCCTGCTGGCCTTCGGCAGCACCTTCTTCCTCGGCCCGTCGATGGCCCTGGGCATCAGCCACGTGCGCGCCAACCCGCGCAACCTGGTGAGCTTCTCGGTGCTATTCGGCATCTGCAACAACCTCGGCGGGCTGATCGGCGCGGCGCTGCTGGGCACCTTCCAGACCTGGCGCGAGAAATTCCATTCCAGCCACCTGATGGACCGCCTCAGCTACCTCGAACCGCTGGTCAATGCCCGTGTGCAAAGTGGCGGCGCCGGTTACGCCGGGCTTCTCGCCGACCCGGCATTGCGCAGCGAGGCGGGCCTGCGCGTGCTGGCCAGCGCCGCCACCCGCGAGGCCAACGTGATGGCCTACAACGACGTGTTCGTGCTGATCGGCAGCATCGCCGTGCTGACCATGATCTGGATTACCATTCGCGGCTCCTGGCTGTGGTATGTCGCCCGCCAGGCTGCTTCATCCGACTCCACCAGCGGTACTGCCAGCCGATGACCGAAGAAACCCGCAGCACAACCACCACCGCCATTGCCGAAACCCCGGAAGGCAGCACGCCACCCAGCGAACCGACCAGCCCGGTGCGCACGCGGCGGGTGCGCATCCTGTCTTCGATCAGCTTTGCCTGCGTGGCCCTGGCCGGCATCCTGCTGGTGCTCTACGCCTGGAACCTGCCGCCGTTCAGCAGCACCATCGAAAGCACCGAAAACGCCCTGGTGCGCGGCCAGGTGACGATCATCGGCCCGCAGCTCAGTGGCTATGTCGTCGACGTGCCGGTGCATGACTTCCAGTTCGTCAAGGCCGGCGACCTGCTGGTGCAGCTGGACGACCGCATATACAAGCAGCGCCTGGCCCAGGCCATCGCCCAGCTGCAACAGCAGCAGGCGGCGCTGGCCAACAACCTGCAGCAGCGCAACAGCGCCGAGGCCACCATTGCCCAACGCCAGGCAGCCATCGGCGATGCCTCGGCCCAGGCGACCAAAGCCAAGGCCGACCTCAGCCGCAACCAGGCGCTGGTCAGCGATGGTTCGGTGTCGCGCAGCTCGCTCGACCTGGCCCGCGCCAGCGAGGCCGCTGCCGTCGCCAGCCTGGCCCAGGCCAAGGCCGCGCTGGAAATCGCCCGCCAGGACCGTGAGACGGTCATCGTCAACCGCGCCTCGCTGGAGGCCTCGGTAGAGAACGCCAAGGCCGCCGTCGAACTGGCCCGCATCGACCTCGACAACACCCGCGTCACCGCCCCGCGTGACGGCCAGTTGGGGCAGATCGGCACGCGGCTGGGCGCGTACGTCAATTCCGGTGCACAGCTGATGGCGCTGGTGCCCGATACCCTGTGGGTGATCGCCAACATGAAGGAAACCCAGATGGCCGACGTGCGCATCGGCCAGCCGGCGACCTTCACCGTCGATGCCTTGAACCACCTCAAACTGTATGGCCATGTGCAGCAGATTTCGCCGGCCACCGGCTCGGAGTTCGCCTTGCTGCAGGCCGACAATGCCACCGGCAACTTCGTCAAGATCGCCCAGCGCATTCCGGTGCGCATCACCGTGGACCCCGATCAGCCCGCAGCGGCGCGCTTGCGCCCGGGGATGTCGGTGGTGGTGAGCATCGATACCCGGGAGCCGCAGGGGCACCATTGACTGGCGCTTTGTGAACCCTGTCCAGATGCCGTACTGCCACGATTGCGCCGCTCTAACCCGTGGGTTTTAATGCCGCCCACCGGCTTAACTTCGCAATCCAAGGACGTTTCATCATGTACAGGAAGATCGTACCGCTGGCGTTGCTGGCCACCCTGGCAGGCTGCTCGGACACCAAGGACGCCAGCGAGGCCAATTTCCACAAGGCGGCCCAGGCCTACCTCGACACGCAGTACCCGCACTGTTTCGTGGTCGCCGACTTCCCTGCCAAGACCAAGGACTTCGACGTCACCGGCAGCAACAAGGCGCTGCATGCGCTGGCCAGGGTCGGCATCGTCAGCGAGAAGGAAATCTCCCGCGTCGAGGTGCCGGAGCGCCTGTGGCAACCGGCGCGCACCGACATCTACTACGCCTACGACCTCACCGATGAGGGTCGCAAGTACTACAAGGCCGATGCCCAGAAGCTGCTCAACGGCCAGACCCGCGGCGGGCTGTGCTTCGGCAAGGCCGAGGTGACAGCGATCGAGCAGTTCAGCGAACCGGGGCAGATGATGGGGCGCACCGTTGCCGATGTGACCTACGCCTACAAAGTCACCGGCTTGCCGGATTGGGCGGCCAATGACGAAGTCAGGGCCAATATCCGTGACCTGGGCAAAGCCGTGGCGACCAATGACACGCCGGCCAGGGAGAAGCGGGTGATGGTGCTGACCAACCAGGGTTGGGTGCACGAGCGACTGTTCGAGAAATAATATTGCCCTGTAGCGGCCCTTTCGCGGGCGAAACCGCGAAACGGCCGGTGCAGGTTCACATCCACCAGGCCAGTACCACCGGCAGCCAGACGAACGACAGCACGGTCGAACACATCACCAGGTTGGCCACCTGCTCCGGCTGCCGGTTGGCCCTGACCGCCATCAGGTAATTGAACACCGCCACCGGCATCGCCGACTGCACCATCAGCACCGCCCGCTCCATCGTTTGCATGCCCAGCGCAGCGCCCACCGCCCAACCGACCGCCGCCCCCAGCACGATGCGCGCGCCGCCGAGCAGCAGGCCGCCGCCGATATGCTGCGGGCGAATGCTGGCCAGCGACACGCCCAGGGTCAGCAGCATCAGCGGGATCGTCATGCCACCCAGCAGGTCGGCGGTATTGGCCAGCCAGCGCGGCAATTCGAAGTCGAGGAAGATGATCGGCATGGCACCGGCCAGGCTGATGACGATGGGGTTGCGCAGCAATGCCTTGAACGAGGCAACCGTGCCGGAGATGGCCATGCCCAGGGTGAACTGCACGATCGACAGGGTCAGGAAGAACGCCACGGCCAGGGCCAGGCCATGCTCGCCGAAGGCATACAGGCTGATCGGCAGGCCCATGTTGCCGGTGTTGGGGAACATGAATGCCGGCAACAATACCCGCCAGTGCTGACCCGAGATGCGGCACACCAGCAGCCCGGCCACGGCCATGCCCACGGCGCACAGCAGGCAAGCCAGGGCCATGCTGGTGAACGCCGTGGCATCCAGTTCGGTGCGGCTCAGGGTCGACAGCACCAGCGACGGTGTGCCGACGGTCATGACCATGCGGGCGATGAATTCAGTGGGGTAATCGAGGCCCTTGCGGGCCCAGGCGTAGCCGATGCCGGCGACGATGAAGACCGGGGCGAGGACGGCGAACAGCGAAGCGAGCATAGGGCGGGTCTTCCTTGCTGAGGGTGGCGGCATTATCGGCTGTTTCAGTAGGTGCCTGCACTGGCCTCTTCGCGGGTAAACCCGCTCCCACGGATACTACACAATGCCTGAGACCAGTAGCTTGCCTGTGGGTGCGGGTTTACCCGCGAAAGGGCTGCAACGCAGCCCCGGCGATGTCGGGTCCGGGCACAAGGCTGTCGCATGCCGCCCTGCGTCGTCTCGTCGCAGGCCTTGACCTCTTGGGCAAATCGATCACAACCCGTAGAATCGCGCTTCCTTTTCGCCCGTCGCCTTGAAACGGTGGCAACCGGCAGCAACGACAGAGTCCAGGCCTGAACACATGGCGCCCATGTGAAATAGGCTCAACCCACCCCGCCCGACCCAGCTCTTCCAGGGTCCAGCGGTTGAGTCTTGCCCAGGTCGCATCCAGCCCAGGCACACCCGTGCACTTATATCGGCCCTCGAGGGGTCCGTTTGGCGTGCGCGTTCGAAGAGGCGCTCCTTGAATCGCCACTCCAACTTGAGGTACCTATGTCTCCGCGTTTGCTGGCCATGGCGCTGGCGCCCCTGCTCGGGCTGTTCATCATTGCCCTGGGCAACGGCTTCATGTCTTCCCTTACCACCCTGCGCCTGGACGCTGCCGGCGAATCGGCAACGACCATTGGTATCGTCTCGTCGACCTACTTCATCGGCCTGACCCTCGGCGCCATCTTCAACGACCGGCTGATCCTGCGCATCGGCCATATCCGTGCCTACACCAGCTTCGCCTCGCTGATCGCCGCGACCATTCTGCTGCAGGGGCTGTTCTACGACGCCACCTGGTGGTCGGTGCTGCGCCTGATCAATGGCTGGGCCGCAGTCGGCGTGTTCCTGGTGATCGAAAGCTGGCTGCTGCTGGCCGGTGACGCGAAGATCCGTGGGCGCCTGCTGGCGCTGTACATGATTGCCTTCTATGGCGCAGGCGTGATCGCCCAGGCCGGCCTTGGCGAAATCACCCACCTGGGCGACAGCGCCCCGTTCATGCTTGCCGGCATGCTCGCCGCGCTGTCGGTATTACCAATCGTGATCCTGCCGCGGGTGTCGCCGTTGCTCGACCAGGTCGAGCCGCTCAAGCCACGCCAACTGCTGGGCGTGGCCCCGTCGGGGCTGGTCGGCTGCTTCGGTTCCGGTGTGGTGATTGCTGGCATCTACGCCCTGCTGCCGCTGTACCTGCAGCGCATCGGCCTGGATGTCGGTGAAGTCGGCAACATGATGGCCTGGGTGATCCTCGGCGCCATGCTGCTGCAGTACCCGGTGGGGCGCTGGTCCGACCGCAAGGACCGCCAGGATGTGCTGATCGCCCTGGCTGCGCTGTGCATGGTACTGTCGCTGGTCACGGTGTTCCTGCCATCGGATTCGGCCCTGCTGCCGGCCACGCTGTTCCTGCTCGGTGGCGGCGTGTTCGCGCTGTACCCGGTAGCGGTCAGCCATGCTGCCGACCGGGCGCCATCCGACGCCCTGGTGCCGATGATCCAGGGCCTGCTGTTGATCAACTCGTTGGGCTCGGCCATGGCGCCGCTGGCCATTTCGCCGGCCATGAGCGAATTTGGTGAAGTGGGGCTGTTCTGGGCCTTTGCCGTGGTCAACCTGGGCATGGTGTGGTTCTTCCTCTGGCGTCGCGGCAAGCGCCCGGCAGCGGAGCATCCGGCACCGTTCACGGCGTCGACCACCTTCTCGCCGACCGGCGCGGAACTGCGGGTGACCGAGGACCTGATGCATGCGGCGCAGGAGCACCCGCCGCTGGAACCGGTGGACGGCGCTGCGCCGACAGCGCAGCCAGAAGCCAAGTGAAAGAAGGGGCTGCGATAGCGGCCCTTTTTATTTACCGCCCGTCGGCCATGCGGCACCCCACCACCCTGCGCCAGCCAAACGAATGACAGATCAGCCATCCAGGAGACGTGCCATGATCCGCATTCACTCGCTGTTGCTCGCCCTCGCCTTGGGTATCGCCGCTACCAGCAGTTACGCGGCCAGCGATGCGACCAATACCGACAGCAAACCCATAACCGACCAGCACGGCGGCAAGACCGCGGGTGAAGGCAGCAGCGTCAACAGCCCGGGCAGCGCCAAGGACAACGACAGCAGCGACACCGGCAGCAATTCTGACGCCGCCGACGGCGCTGCTGGCGGCTCCAACAGCACCGGCGAGGCCACGGGTTCAGGCGCTGGCGCCAGCGGCGGCACCGCAGAAGACCAGGACAGCCGCTGACCGGCCGCTGGTCTACACTGCGGCGAAACGCCCTGCCGAGGCATCGCCATGAACCTCAAACCCTGGCTGCTCACCGCCTTGCTGCCCTGCACTGCAGTGGGGGCTGGCGGTGATTCCGCCGCGCTGTCGATCAGCTCGTCGTCGTTCACCGATGGTGGCGTCATCGCCTTGCAGCAGGTCGGGCCCGACCCGGCCTGCGGTGCCGGTGAGGCGCGCACGCCGCAGTTGAGCTGGAAGAACCTGCCCGACGGCACGCAGTCGCTGGCCTTGGTGATGTTCGACCCAGACGGCGCCAAGGGCCTGGGCGTGGTGCACTGGCTCGCCTACAACATCGACCCGGCGCTCGGCGCGCTGGAGGAAGGTGCGGGCTGGCAGACCAGCAAGGCACTGATCGTCGGGCGCAATTCGCACGGGACCATGACCTATCGCGGGCCTTGCCCACCGGCCGGGGATAAACCGCACCATTATGCGCTAACGCTTATTGCCACCGACCTGCCGCTGGGTACGCTGCCGGAGGAACTGGATCGCGGCGGCCTGATGGAATTGCTGAAAGAGCATGCACTCGGGGCGCAGAGCCTGGTCGGCCGCTACGGACACTGAAACTCTGATGCAGTATTGACCGGCCTCTTCGCGGGGCAAGCCCGCTCCCACAGGGATCGCGCCAGATTACAGACATTGAGAACTGTCTCGCTTGATTGCAAAAGCTGGCGCGATGTGGGAGCCGCGCTTGCCGGCGATGGGCCGCGAAGCGGCCCCGGTATATAAGCGATCGCTATCGACCCATGTCAAACGCAAGAATGTTGGGGCCGCTTCGCGGCCCATCG